>JBAVUO010000051.1:0-90528 GCA_049696815.1 Terriglobales bacterium
CGAGGGTCTCGGCATTATTAATGACGGTTGGCCCGCCCCAGAGTCCGACGACCGCAGGGAAAGGCGGCCGAATGCGCGGAATGCCGCGCTTACCTTCAAGCGATTCCATCAGCGCCGATTCTTCGCCCACTTCGTAAGCGCCGGCGCCACCATGCCAGTAAATGTCGAGGTCGTACCCACTCCCGAAAATATTCTTGCCCAGAAAGCCTTTCGCATAGGCGTCCTTGATCGCCTTCTGCATGATGACCGACAGGTAGCGATACTCGCCGCGGATGTAGATGTACCCCGTGTGAGACCCAACCGCCATGGCCGCGATCATCACGCCCTCGATGACCGCATGCGGATCGTGCTCGAAGATCAGGCGGTCTTTGCAGGTGCCCGGTTCGCTCTCATCGCCATTACAGAGAACATACTTCGGCTTGGCCGACTGCTTGGGGACGAACGACCACTTCATCCCGGCCGAGAAGCCGGCGCCGCCCCGTCCGCGCAGCGCGGAATTCTTCACCTCACTGATAATCGCGTCCGGCTGCATCCCGAGCGCCTTCTGTACGGCCTTGTAGCCGTCCAGTTCCAGGTAGCGATCGATATTGGTCGCGCCCTGGCCGAAGCGCTTCGAGACCACGCGTACCTCGTCGGGATGGGAAACAAGAGAAGCCATTGAACTATTTGGTCATTGACTCATTGAATCATTGAGTCATTGAACAACCCGGTCAGGTCGACCCGAATGATTCAATGACTCAATCATTCAATGATTCAATTTCTCTACTGCGTTCCCTTCTTCTTGTATTCGTCCAGCACTTGATCCAGCTTGTCGGTCGTCAGGTTCTCATGGAAGTCGTAATTCACCTGGATGGCCGGAGCCCAACTGCAGGCCCCGATGCATTCGACTTCCTCCAGCGAGAACAGCCCGTCCTGGGTCGTACCCTTGTGACCGATGCCGAGCTTCTTCTTGCAGTGGCCGAGAAGGTCCTCGCCGCCGCGCAACATGCAGGCGATGTTTGTGCAAACCTGAACGTTGTACTTGCCTCGCGGCTTGGTCGTCAGCATGGAGTAGTAGCTGATCACGTTCCGCACTTCGAGTTCGGTCAAATCCAGCCGCTGCGCCAGTTCGGCAATTACCTCGTCGCTGAGACAGCCGACCTCGTCCTGCGCGTAGAGAAGGGTTGGGACCAAAACCGATCGCTTCGTGGGATAGTGTGTAAGCATTTCGGCGAAACGGTTTTCGAATTCCGGCGAAAACTTCATCGTCTCTTCTGCCGCCCCTCCGGGGCTAGGTCTCTTTTTTCCTGGCTACCCACGGCTTGCGCCGTAGGCTGCATTCTTACGCCGCTTCGCGGCTGAGTTCGTTATCGGCGGTGGTGTCAGATTACAAAATTACCCAATTACCCAATTTCAAAATTCCTACCGGTCCACGTCGCCCAGCACGATGTCAATCGAGCCGATGGCCGCAACCACGTCGGCGATCAACTGCCCCTCGCACATCTTGGCCAGCGTCTGCAAGTTGGCGAACGATGGGCCGCGCATGTGCACGCGATACGGCTTGGCGGTTCCGTCGCTGACGATGTAATAGCCCATCTCGCCCCGGGGTGATTCCACCGCCTGATAAACCTCGCCCGCCGGAACCGCAAAGCCCTCGGTAATGATTTTGAAGTGGTAGATGAGGGCTTCCATCTGGGTCTTCATCTTCTCGCGGTCGGGGAGGACGACCTTGGGCGCATCGGCTTTGATGGCGCCTTCCGGCATCCCGGCGAGAGCTTGCTGCACGATGCCGATGGATTCGCGCAATTCCTGCACCCGGCAGACGTACCGCGCGAAGACGTCGCCTTCGGCGGCAACCGGAACCTTAAAGTGGAAGTTTTCGTAGCCGGAGTAGGGAGCATCCCGGCGCAGGTCGATGTCCACGCCGCTGGCGCGCAGCGTCGGTCCGCCGGCTCCGAGGGCGATGGCGTCCTCCGCGCTCAGGCGCGCCACGCCTTTGGTCCGCATCATGAAAATCGGGTTCCCGGTCAGCAGGCCTTCGTATTCATCCACCTTGCCAGGAAAGGGGTCGGCGAACTGCTTCACCTTCTCGAACAAGCCCAGCGGCGGTTCCAGAGCGAGCCCGCCGATGCGGAAGTAGGAAGTCATCATGCGCTGCCCGCTCACCATCTCGAAGAAGCGAAGAATGTCCTCGCGCTCGCGGAAGCAGTAGAGAAAGACTGTCATGGCGCCCAGGTCCATGGCATGGGTGCCCAGCCAGACCAGATGCGAGTTGATGCGAGTCAGCTCGTTGAACAGGACACGCATCCACTGCGCCTTGGGCGGAATCTCCAGCCCCAACAACTTCTCGACCGCCAAACAGTAGGCCAGATTGTTGGTCATGGGGCAGAGATAGTCGATGCGATCGGTGAGCGGAACCACCTGCTGGTAGAACTTGGCTTCGCAGGTCTTTTCGATTCCTGTATGCAGGAAGCCGATCTCCGGCATGATCCGGAGCACGGTTTCCCCGTCAATCTCCAGCACCAGCCGCAAGACCCCGTGAGTGGAGGGGTGTTGCGGGCCCATGTTCAGGACGACGGTGCGATCCTGGCTGGGCTCAGCGACGGCGGCGGGGAATTGCTGCGTCATGACCTAGCGGTAGCCCTCCACCGGGTAGTCCTTGCGCAGCGGATGGCCTTCCCAGTCATTGGGCATCATGATTCGTTCCAGATGGGGATGGCCGGTGAACCGCACCCCGAACAAGTCAAAGACCTCGCGCTCGTAGTTGTTGGCGGCGGGCCAGACAGAGGTCACCGACTCAATCACCGGGCTGGAGCCGTCGAGCCGGACCTTCAGACGAACGCGCTCCTTGGTGGAGATAGAAAGCAGGTGATAGACGACTTCGAAGCGGGGTTCCGACGGGTACCAGTCCACGCCGGTCAGGTCACAGAGATAGTTGAAAGGGCAGTCCGCATCATCGCGCAAGATGGCGCAGGCTTCGCGGATCGAGCCCCGGTTGATCCAAAGGGTGAGCTCGTCGCGATCGAACTTGGCCGCCTCGACCGCGGCCGGGCTCCACCGCAGCAGACGGGCTAGGGCCGGATGCTCCTTCAACTGCTCGATGCCGGTGATCGCCGGAGCTAAAGCCATCAGACGTGCCCTCGCCGGGCGGCGGTCGGTCCCCAGTCAAGGACGCCCTTTTTCCACACATAGAAGAGGCCGACCAGGACGATTCCGATATAGACCATCATCTCCCAAAAGCCGAACATCTTGAGTTCGCGGAGGATGACCGCCCAGGGGTAAAGGAAAACGGCTTCTACGTCGAACAGAATGAAGAGCATGCCGACGAGGTAGAACTTGACGGAAAAACGCCCCCGGGCGTCGCCGATGGGCTGAACCCCGCATTCATAGGGAGAAAGTTTGGCGCGCGTCGGCTTGTGCTGGCCAATCAGCCAGGATAGAACCACAATGGCGCCCGCGAGCGCAAAAGCAATGCCAAAATGCAGCAAAAGGGGCAAGTAGCGGGCGAAGTAATTGTCGGGCATAGGAGGAGCTATATATAATTCGCGCCAAGCAAGTGTAAACGATCTAGAGTAGTTTTGGCTGGCAGCAGTGTCAAGCTAAGGGTGCATTTGGTAGTGGGTCAGTTTGAAGTCACGGTAGTGGCGGGAAGGCATTGTGAAGTCAAGAACAGTTGGCGCTTTGCGTGCCATGGTAGCAGCGGTTGTGGCTCTCGTTCTTTCGTGGTCGGTCCTGAGGCCGGGAGGGGAACTCTGCGCTGTCTTGATTCGCCGGCAGTGGCCAGAGGCTTGGTTTTCTGGCTTAATTGTCTGGTGCGCCGATTTCTTCGCTGTCGGTTTCTCAATTGCAATAGCAATTGCCGTCGGGCGATACACATTCAAACGCCAGCAATATTCAAACTAACCCACTACCGAGCATTTTAACGAGGATTTAGTCGGGCAGAGCGAATTCCGAGTCGAGGGGCAGCGGCATACCGATGATCTTTGGTTTCAATACCGACATCAAGCGCGAAGAAACCGTGTACCACGTGCAAACCGAGGCGCGAGAGAGTGAACAACTCTTGCAGACACAGATTTTCGTGCGCGGCCATTGTATCGGCAAGCGCGCCACTTCCTATGCCTCCACGATGGAGGGCGATTTTAGCGATCAGCGCAAAGAGAAGATGCTGCGCGAGCAGCACCGGCTGGTGCTGGACGCCGTCCGGGAAGGGAAGCTCGATTCTGTTCTGGACAAGCGCGAGACGCCGGAAGCGCTAGCGGCAGCGAAGGAACTGGAAGTGGAATGGCTGAATGCCAATTCCGTGCATGCCAGCGGCACTTTACTCATGCACCTGCGGGTCACCGATGGGGGCGAGGCTGCGGGCGGAGCGCGGCTCACCTTCCGTTTCGCGCGTCCCGATGCGCCTCCCTTTTATGCGCAGGTCCTAACCGATGCCCAGGGCAACGCCGCGATGAATGTTCAAGTGGATGAGGCCGCCCTGCCCGAATCTTCGGTTCTGGTGCAGGCCAGCTACTCGGGACGCACCGCCACTCGTAAATTCCGGCTGCGGACCGCCGACTAGCGGCCGGCTTGCTCCAAGCTTCCCGCGCGGCGAAAATTGGCGAAGATGAACCTCACCATCAATGGAGAAACCCGCGTCTTTACTTCCGCCGCAACCCTGGGCGCATTGATCGAGCAGTTGGGGATGAAGTCGGACCGGGTAGCGATTGAGTTGAACCGCGAGATCGTGCCGCGCGACCAGTGGGAGCAAACTCCATTGCGGGACGGGGACCGGCTGGAGATTGTGCACTTCGTGGGGGGCGGGAGGGGGAGCGCTGTTTGGGATCCCTAACGAATCTCGGGCCGCACCGCCCTGTAACGAGACCGCTGGAACCCATTGTCCAGCCGGGAAGGAATCGGGCAAACGATGGAGGCCCCGGGCAGAGTCGAACTGCCGACCTACGGTTTAGGAAACCGCTGCTCTATCCATCTGAGCTACGGGGCCACGCGACGTGACTCGATTATCTCACGCTAGTTTGCCTCGCCTGCTCTGGCGTTTCCCGCGGGCGGACGGGTATGCTGTCTCGGGGGATTCGCCCGAACCGTGCTGCATCAACGATCGAAAGACCTGGTTTTTCTCCTCCTCGCCAAGGCGACTCTACCGAACTACTGGCTGAAGCGTTCCCTGGACGGCCTGTCTCGGAAGACCGGCGCGGCGCGGCATCTGCACCTGGGAAGCGGGACGAAGTATCTGCCCGGCTTTATCAACATCGATGCCAACCCGAGAGAAAAAATCGACCTCTGGCTGGATGTGCGCTGCGGGTTGCCCTACCGGGACGCGTCCGTGGATTCGATCTACACGACCCACATGTTCGAACATCTCTACCCGGACGAGTTGCAGAGCCTGCTGCGGGAATGTGTGCGGGTGCTCAAGCCGGGCGCTGGAATGCGGATCGTCGTGCCCAGCCTGGCCAGCGCGATCGCGGCCTACTGCCAGAAGCGGGAAAACTGGTTCGACGCCTGGCCTTTGAAATATGAATCCTGGGGTGGAAAGTTCTCCAACTATATGTTTTGTTCGGGGCAGCACCGGACCGCATTCGATTTCGAATACCTTGCGGAAGTTCTGCGAACGGCGGGGTTCAGCGAGATTATCGAGACCGGCGAGGGCGCCAGCCGCCTGTACGGGGATCGGGTCCCCGGCTACGAGGGACGGGAAGAACTGCAGCACTCACTTTTTGTCGAGTGTTTTGCCGGCAAGGATTGAGTTCAACTTCGCCACCACGGCAAAGGCGTCAGCCACGTAGAGCACGTCCGCCTTGCCTCGCGCCCAACCGCAGTTCGGATCGAGGTTCACGGCCCGGCGCTCGCCGATAAACCGCCAGCCGACGACGTGGGGCTCTTCCCCGTGGCAACACGCGGACAGCCCTTTGGGATGGCGCGGCGTCGCTCCGGTCTGGCCGACCTGGTTCAGATGGGTCATGAAGCGCAGCACCGCTTGATTTTCTCCGGATTGATCGACTAACGACTTGCTCCCGCCAAGCGATGCTCCCGAGGCGCGAAGGAAGCCGAGAATCAAGGTTTCCGCTTCGGGGACATGGGGCTTTCCGTCGGCCTGCTTCTTGGTCCAGCCGGCGCCGGCGACAAACAGCAGGCTGGCATCGGGGCGGATCGTCTGCGCGTCGCTCTTCGGAGCGCGGATGCCGGTGACTGTCGTTCTCGTGGCTGTGGGTGGAAGTGTCACGGCGACTTCTTCGACCTTGGCAGGTCCCGGCGCCCCCGTCCATGGCGCGTGACAACCGGAATCGAGCAACAGGACCCAGGGCCGTCCATCGCGGCGAATGACTCCTTCGATCCGCTGACGGTAGAACCAGCGCGTTGCACACAGTTCACCATGACCGGCTTCCAATGAGCTAACGTGGGTGTCGACACATCCGCCCAGGCGATGGGCCACGCCCGGGAGAACGCGCATAAAGCGCGATGTTGCCGGGGCAAGAATGAGGTCGGCCACCGTCGCACGGCAGAGGGCTTCGGCCGCCGCCGCATCGGTTGCATACCGGGCCTGAGCGAAGTCGGGCCCGGCGACGGCCAGAATTCGTTCGGCCCCGGCGTTGGCGACCGACTCCGCCGCGGCCGCAACTTCGGCGCCGATCAGGCCGATGGTCAAAGGGACTCCGAGTTGCTTTGCCAGGTCGAGGGCCGCGCCCAGGACCTCATATGCCGCCTTCGGGAGCGTGCTCCCGGATTCCGATACGTGGGCCAAAAACAAGACGCTTTGTGGCATCAGGGTCTTGATCTCCGGTATGCGTCGTTTTGCTGCATGGTTAGCACAAAAACTGCAGATCCTTCATTTTGTTCGGGTGACAAGTCTCATCTCTTCTAGCAGAGATTCAGCTTCTTCCTTTGCGAGGTCACTTATGTCATCTCTACTCATTCGCAGCGCTCGCCTTAGCAGATCGACTGCGGCCTTTTGCCCGCCCTTTCGCGCGTTGTATATCTTTGCCAACGCAATGCATGCCTCTCCATGATTCATCGCGATAGCCTTCTTAAACCAGATCACCGCGGACCTGACGTTACCCTCGTTTCTCCTGTCAATCGCTAGATTGAATGCACCATCATTGTTCCCATTTTTGTAAGCTTCTTGATACCAATGAGCAGCTTTCTCTAGATTCCTTCTTACGCCTGTTCCCGATGCGTAGAAGTTGCCGAGGTTGAGCTGACTCATGTGATGCCCTAACTGTGCAGCGGCCAAGAGACGCTTGAACGCGTTCCTAAAATCACCCATTTCTTCGTATTGCTCAGCCTCAAGAAACAGGCTTTCGGCGTCCGCCGTTTTGTCGCGTTTCGCAGATGTCATACAAATCCATTTTCGCAGCTGGGGGTCATGCCACCGAATTCTGCTGAACCGCTGTATCGTCGTGTCCATCGTCTGAATGCTCATTGGCCGCCTCGCGGCATAGACGCTTGTTGGCTACTTGCCAATCCATTCCGCAATCTCTTGCGCAATCTGCTCGGCCGACAGGTCCTTGACGACGCGCGTCTGGCGCTGCTGTTTCGGCGGGCTCGCGCTCAGGAAGTGCAATCCATCGGCCGGAAGCGGCGAGGACTTCGCCCGCTGCAGCGCGGGCATCACCGTGCGCATATTCGCCATTCCCACCTGCGGATTGTTGGGTGGCTCGGGCAGATTACCAGTGGCCCAGCCAAACACGGCCGGCGGCCCCGAACAAACCGAAACCTGGTGTCGGCCACCCTCGATCCGTTCGAGCACTTCGAAGGTGCCGTCGGATTGAACCGTGAGTTGATCGACACCTTGAAACTGGTCGAGAATGCCGAGCCGTTCTCCGATCAACTGCATGGTCACGCCGGCGCCTCGCGAGGCCGATTCCCAGCCTCCAAACAGAAGCAGGCGCGCACGATCAAGACCGGGGATGGCTTGGATTGTTTCCGCTAGCAGCGCGGCCGTGGCGTGTGCGTCGGCAAAGCCGCTGCCGCTGGCATCGACCGGCACCAGCTCGAAGCTCACCTTCTGCGCAACCGTCATCATCACCTGTTGGAGCTTTGCCTTCGGCCCCACGCTCACCAGCCAGACTTTGCTGCCAGCAGCCCTGGATGCCAGGTGGGCCGCCTCATACAGGGCGTGAGCGGCCCAGGGGTCCAGAATTGCAGGAAGCATCATTTCGTTTTTCAGCGCGGGCCCGGCAGGGGTCGTGACCGGCTCCAGAGTTTGCAGCGGGTCCGGGACGACGCTGCCGCACACTACGATGTGATATCCGTTTGACATTCGAGTCCTGTTTTGCAAGTCAGGTCGGGATGATAAACCAAGTCAGCGACTTCAGGGGCTAAAGCCCCCGCCGAGAAGGAAAGGGCTTATCCGCGCGGCTGAAAGCCGCGCCCCTTCAAAGCAGCGAGGTTTCGAGTTTCTCAGCAATCTCTTTGAGAATGAACTCTGGGTTCAGTTGAGCGCAGAGTGCAATCCTCCCGCGCCCGCGCGAAATTCGATATTTCCCTGCGCGCCGTCGGCCTGGCAATTCCACAGGCAGGCGCCGCAGTAGACGCACTTCTCGCGATCGAAGGCCGGCACTCCATTTTCGCCCGGCGTGATCGCCTGTCCCGAGCACATTTCCACGCACAGTTTGGTTTCACAGGCGCGGCAAAGCTCGGGGCGAGTGAAGATCACGTGGTTGGCATAGCCTGCGGGCGCTTGCACGCCACCGCCCATGAGCAGGGCATCCTGGTGAGAGATGAGCAGCTTCCCATCCATAGGGATCTCAGGCCAACCGCAGCGGTCCATGATGCGGTCGTGACACGAGACACCTTTAGCGGCGCATTCCTCCTGAATTTGCTTCAACTCGGCCACGGGAATCCGCGAGCCGAAAACTTCCTCGAGCGAAGGCGGCTGGGTCGGCTTAGCCTGCAAGCGCAGCGCGAGCCGTCCGCCCGTCATGCCGGCGATGGCCATGCCGATCATCCCGGTGAGCACGCCACGTTGAAATCCGTTGCGCGAATCGGCTGCGATCTTCGATTCCCGGTCAACCCAGCTTTCCCGGCGGCGGCGCACATAAGTAGCTTCGAGGTTTTCCCGAGTAAAAGCCCGCTTCTGTGCGGCCAATTCGATGACCGCTTCGGCCAGTTGCACGCCCGTGGTCCAGGCTTCGTCCACTCCTGAGCCCGCCAGCACGTTCGTGCTGCCCGACCCCTCCCCGATGCGGGCATAGCCGTTGCCTGAGAGAAATGGCTCCCCGTGGCGGCCCGATTCCTGCAGCGATTTTGCGCCCCAGGACTTCAAAGTTCCGCCCTTGAGATAGCGCCACAAGTAAGGATGCAGGATGAAATGCTGCAAGTAGCGGTAGGCCGTGCGCACCGGACTGCGAAACCACGACGGCACAAAGATGCCAACCGAGGCCAGCCTCTCAGGATGAACGTATAGAAACCCGAAAATCTCCGGCTCCGGGAATCCGATGGTATGAAACACCGTGCCCGGCTCCAGTCCACTGTCTTCGCGAAGCTCGATGACCATCTTCATCCCGAGCGCCCATTCGCGATGCTCGTGACCTTGCGGCAGGCCGAAGTGGGCGTCGATTTTCCGGCCCACAGCTCCCACTGGGCCATCGGCGACCACGGTCAGAGCAGCGCGCAGGTCCATCCCGGGCGTGAAGCCGGCTTCCGGACGCCCCTGAAGATCGGTTCCTTGATCCACGAGCCGCACACCGGTGACCGCGTCTCCTTCAATCAGCGGCTCGGCTACCGGCATGCCCGGCCAGATTTGCACGACCCCCGACGCCGCGACCTGATCGCTGACCCACTGGTTGAATTGACCAAGCGAGAGCACGAGTCCGTCGTGTTTCCGGATGAACGGCGGGGTGAAGGGCAGTTCGAACGCATCGTGCTTAACTCTGAGAACCGGACCAAAGGTGCGAAGCATTCGGTCCTTCGCTTTGAAGGCAAACGACCGCCGGCTCGCGCCCATGGGATCGAGCAGGTAGACGAGCTTCTCCTTCCTCACGGCCGCCGACATAGGGATTTGCGTGAGGTCAACGTCGGGGAAACTGCCGCGAATTCCGCGCGCCCGCGTCACCGCGCCCGAGACGCCGAAGCCCAGCCCGTCGGCGCGTTCGTAGCAGATTACCTGCAGAGGCAAGCCGGGAGTGGTGGGACTCTTCAGCCGGACCGATCCATCCGGATTCAGCAAGCTGCGGGTGAGCGTAGTGAGGAAGCCGCCCATCGCGGGCCCGAAGCCCACGCAGGCGATGTCCACCGCCATCTGCTGCCGCTCGACCGCGGCGGCAGTTTGCTGGGAGGCATCACTCATACGGGATAGTCCAGCGCTTCCGGGATCATGAGCTTGGAAATCGCCTCTGCCGCCCGGTCCTTGGCCAGCCGGCAGCCGGTGAGGCAGGTGGCCAGTTTCGTCTGCAGAGAAAGGAATTGTTCCGCGCCATGGCACTTGGCGCACGGTCCCGCCTTCCGCGGATGCGAGCCATCGTCGCCGATGACATCGAGGCCGTAGGCGCCAATGCCCGGAATGATGCCCTCCAGAGACTCCAGTTCGTCCTGCTGGTAGCAGCCGCGGTACCCAGCGTCGTCCCATGCCGGGTGGCGGTTGTAGCCGAACACCAGCTCGGCGCAAATGCGCGCGGCTTCTCCGCTGGCCCGCGCGGTCTGGACGTGGCAGAGGTCGGTCATGAAGTTCACCAAGCCCGGCAGGCCCTCCGCGACGGCGGGATCGTCTGCTCCGCGCCGCTCGAGTTCAAGCGCGTCGAGGATCTGGCAGCGCGCGGCGAGCAGCCAGCAAAGGGCATCAGCGAGCGGGAAGGTCACACCCTGGCGGGCGCTCTGGTACAGCCGGCTGCCGTCGGCGTCCGTGCTGCTCTGCAGGCGTTCCAGCGTCCACAGCCACATCCCCATGGCGGTTGCCAGCGTGCACGCCCCGGTGCCGGGACGCTCCGATGCAATCGCGCGCATCTCCTTGACCCACGCCCGCAATTGCGCCAGGAACAACGGATTGGTCATGGTGATGGAGAGTTGCCGCCGCTGCACCGCCTCCGGTCCTTCGTACGTGGCTTCCAGTTGCGCGTCCATCCACTTGTTGCCGAGGAATCCAGGACAATCCTCCGTGATGCCGTACCCTCCCATCAGGCTGACCGCCTCGCGCATCATCTGCGCGCCCCAGCCGGTGTTCCAGAGTTTGGTGGCGGGGCAGAGGACATCGGCCTGCGAATCGAGCATGACAAAATGCAGAAGCGGATCCGACTCCAGTCTTGTGCGCCTGGGATCGGCGGCCGGCAACGCCAGGATCTCGATCGCCTCCTCGGAAGTCCTGCGCAGGAACTTCATCCTGGCTTTCGCGCTGGTGACGCCCTGCTCAGCGAGCAACTTGTCGACCGTCCGTTCCAGCGGATCAAGTTCATCAAAGGCCCGCGCGGCCGCAAATCCTAGCGACGCACTGGCCTCCCCGGTTGCCCAAACGTCCGTCAGGCGATGCAGAGCATCCTCGCGCGCCTGTAATCCGAGTTCATAGCGCACGGATCCTGGGGTGGCTGTCTCCCCGCCGCGGAACCGCCCGCGCTGATAGCGGATGACCGGCTCCACCGCGGAAAGCAGTTTCGCCGCGGTCATGACCCCAACGGTCACTCGAGTGCGGCGGAAAACCGCTTCGATCACCTGGCTGTGGTTGTAGCGCGGGACAATGTTTCCACCGTTGATGTCGTAGCCGCCGACGATGCGGTTGGCCGGCACGCGCAGGCTGAAGATCGGATCGCCCGTCGACGAGAGCTGGTGAACCATCTTTCGGGTGGGAGTGCCCCGGTCGAATATACCGTGATCGGTCTCTTCCAGGATCACAACGCAGCTCCCCTTGATTCGCTCATCGTCAGAGTCGACCGCTGCGGTCACAAAGTTGGCAAAGCCGATATTGGTGATAAAGCGGCCACGCTTTTCTACTTGTAGAACCGGTTCTTCCCCTGCCTTCCACTCGGCGATGCGAACCTTCCCGTTGAGCATGCCGGTGTCCACCCCCACGTAGGGAATGGGCTCGGTCAGACAAAACGCGCCCCGCCAGGGCTTGCGGTCTTCTCCCGGCTGCGGCGGAGCGGCCAGCTGCATGTACCTGGTCTGCTGTTCCGGCGTGCCCCGTTCGTGGATCGGGGCCAGCGCCAGACATCCCGCTAGACTTGCCGTCGCGGCGCCGCCATCCACCCAGGCAAGTTCGAACGCCACCAGCGCCAGCGCCAGATTCTTGGGACCGGCGATGAATCCGCCCTGTTCCGGCTCCATGAACACGGCAGTGATCCCGGATTTATCGAAAGCTTCGAGCAGATCGGCTTTAGCCGGCGTCCAGTCGTGAGAATTGCGGCCCCCACTGGCCACGAGCCGCGCCACCGGACCGCGGGCCACGGATCGCGCCGACTGCACCAGCATCTGCAGGTCGTAGCGATCGGCAAATCGCCACTGAATTTGTCGTACGGCATCCGAAGGAAGGGTGCGGAGCGTCTCCGGTTTGGGCGGGGTCGCAGTGGCCATGGGCTAGCTCCTTTGCGCAGGGTTACGTTCCGATTCTGCCGTCGCATGACCCAAGGGTCTGTGATCTACGTCATGTGGACTTGTGACCTCAACCCAGAGGGAAGGCAGGGGCCAATGCATCCGTTGCGATCATGAAAGAGCAGCGGCACGAGGAGCGTCATTCCCCACCCAAACGCAAGATGCTCCCCGGAAGTCACTTCGGCGGAGCGGCCGGTTCCCGTATAATTCCTCTGTGCTCAAGTATTCGATTGTAGTTCCGCTGCATAACGAGCAGGAGAACGTCACCGACCTGTATGCGCGGCTGAAATCCGTCATGGAGGCCAACGGCGAGACCTTCGAAATGGTTCTGGTCGATGACGGCTCGACTGACGGGAGCTTTGCGCTGCTGCGGGAGATTGCTGCGGTCGATAGCCGGGTGACGGTCGTAAAACTGCGCCGCAATTTCGGCCAGACGGCTGGTTTGGCGGCTGGGTTCGATCATGCCCGGGGCGAGTACATAATCGCCATGGACGGCGACCTGCAGCACGATCCCGCCGACATCCCGCTGTTCCTGGAAAAGATCGCCGAGGGCTATGACATCGTCAGCGGCTGGCGCAAGAACCGGGTGGACAACTTCTGGCTGCGCCGCTTCCCCTCGCGTTGCGCCAACTGGCTGATGGCCAAGCTGAGCGGCGTGGATATCCACGATTTCGGCACGACGTTCAAGGCTTACCGTCGCGAGATCCTGGAGCAGGTGCCGCTCTACGGCGAACTGCACCGCTTCATCCCGGCGCTGGCCTCCTGGCATGGGGCTTCGATCATCGAGGTCCCGATCAAGAACGTAAACCGGGAGCGTGGCACCTCGCACTATGGGATTTCCCGCACCTTCCGGGTGTTCTTTGACCTGATAACCATCCGGTTCCTGTTGAAGTATCTTTCGCGTCCGCTGCACTTCTTCGGTACCATCGGCATGTTCAGCATCCTCGCCGGCTTTGCGATTTCGGGTTGGCTAATTGTGCAGAAGCTTCTGCACCACACCGAGGTGATGGTGCAGCACGGTCCGCTGATGTTGTTCTCGGCCGTGTTGCTGCTGGCGGGATTCAATTTGCTGGCCATCGGGCTGCTGGGGGAGATGCAGGTCCGCCACTATCACGGGCCGGCCCAACGCGCGCCCTATTCCGTGGAGCGGCTGCTGCGGGCGCAAAGCGAAGAAAGCACGATCTCGGAGTGATTGCAGATGTCAGAGGTCAGATTGCAGAGGTGAAAACCGATTGCAGAGGTCAGAGGTCAGATTGCAGAGGTGAAAGGCCCACGGTACCCGCGGCACTGCGCTAATTCCGGACTTTAACTTCTTCAATCTAAATTTGGCAATCAAACTTCCGCCTTCTGCAATTGGGGTTTTTACCTCTGCAATCTGACCTCTGACCTCTGCAATCCAGGAGGCGCTACAATGCCATCCGTCCTTATGCCGACAACTCAACTCGAACTCCGTCTGGCCAGCCGGATGTCGCGGCTCGGCACCGAAACCGCCTTTGAAGTCCTGAACAAAGCTCGCGCCCTCGAAAAGCAGGGCAAACAGATCATTCACCTCGAAATTGGCGAGCCGGATTTTGACACGCCGTCGAACATCGTCGAGGCGGCGGTGGACGCCCTCCACAAGGGCTGGACCCACTACGGCCCCTCGGCCGGCCTGCCCGACCTGCGCCAGACCATTGCCGAGTACGTGAGCCGCACTCGCAAGGTGCCGGTTTCGAGCGATGAGGTGGTGGTCGTGCCAGGCGGTAAGCCAATTATTTTCTTTACGATGCTGGCATTCGTAGATGCAGGAGATGAAGTCATCTATCCCAATCCCGGATTCCCTATCTACGAGTCCATGATCGAGTGCCTGGGCGGGCGCGCGGTCCCAATCCGGCTACGTGAGGAGCGCGACTTTTCGCTCGATGTGAGCCAACTGGCGTCGCTCATTTCCGACCGCACCAAGATCGTCATCTTGAACTCCCCGCACAACCCGACCGGCGGCGTATTGACCAAGCAGGACATTCTCGAGGTTGCCGAAGCCATCGGCGACCGCAACATCCTGGTGCTGTCGGACGAGATTTACAGCCGCCTGATCTACGACGGCGAGCACTTCTCGATCATGACTGTGCCCGGGTTCAAGGAACGCACCATCCTGTTGGACGGCTTCTCGAAAACCTATGCCATGACCGGTTGGCGCATGGGTTACGGCGTGATGCGGCCCGACCTGGCTACCCACATCACGCGCCTTATGACCAACTCGAATTCCTGCACCGCCAGCTTCACCCAGGTTGCCGGAATCGAGGCGCTGCGCGGCGACCAGTCGTCGGTGGACAAAATGAGCGGCGAGTTCAAGCGCCGCCGCGACGTGTTTGTCGCCGGCCTGAACAAGATCAAGGGTTTCTCCTGCCGCATGCCGAAGGGCGCTTTCTACGTCTTTCCCAACATCACGAAGACGGGCTGGCCTTCGAAGAAGCTGGCCGACGCGCTGCTCGAACAGGCTGGCGTCGCTTGCCTCTCGGGGACGGCGTTCGGGGCCTTCGGCGAGGGCTACTTGCGCTTCAGCGTGGCGAATTCGCTGGAAAATCTGAACAAGGCGCTGAGCTGGATTGAGGGCTGGGTAGGGAAGAACCTGCGCTGAAAAACGGTCGCTAGTCGTTAGTCGTTAGTCGTTGGCAAAACCGAGACTGCGAACGACCGACGACTAACGACTAACGACCGATGTGGTGTAAACTTCTGCCGCCATGGCACACATCGATCACCATCCTGCCGGTTCCTTCTGCTGGATTGAATTGGCCACCAGCGATCAGAACTCTGCCAAGAGCTTCTACAGCTCCCTGTTTGGCTGGGATCCCCTGGACTCGCCGATGGGGCCGGATGAGTTCTACACCATGTTCAAGCTGGAGGGCCGCGACGCGGCCGCCGGATACACCCTGCGTCCCGAGCAGCGGGCGCAAGGTGTACCTCCCCACTGGATGCCGTACATCGCGGTGGATAACGCCGATCAGGCCGTCGGCAAAGGGAAGCAGCTCGGCGGCACAGTGCTGGCTCCGGCATTCGATGTCATGGACCTCGGTCGTATGGCCGTGCTCCAGGATCCCACCGGGGCGGCCTTTTGCGTCTGGCAGGCCAAGAAGAATACTGGGCTGGGAATCGCGCATGTCCAGGGCACGCTCTGCTGGGCCGACTTGAGCACGCCCGATCCCAAGCGTGCCGGCGACTTCTACTCTGGCCTGTTCGGATGGCAGCTCATTCTCGATCCCAAAGATCCTTCCGGCTACCTCCACATCAAGAACGGCGAGCACTTCATCGGCGGTATTCCCCCGGCCACCCAACGCCAACCCGGCGAGCCCGCGCACTGGCTGGCCTATTTCCTGGTTGACGACGTGGACACTTCCGCGCATCAGGCCAAGCAGATGGGGGCGAAGTTGTTTCTGTCGCCGATGACCATGGAAGGAGTCGGGCGGATGGCGGTGATTGCCGACCCGCAGGGCGCGGTGTTCGCCATTTTCAAATCAGCGCGGTAGGCGTCGAAGATCGGCGCTGAATCATTCTCGCCTGCGCCCGATAAAACACAGTGATTCGCGGCTGATTCGCGTTCCAGGGTCAGGCGCGTTTGTAATTTGCCTCCAGCTCGTCTCCCGATTAACCTTGAACTTAAGTTCCCAAAATGGAGGTTCCATGCGATTGAGATGGTGGTTCTATGCCTGTGCGGTGACGATGTTTGCGCTCTCCGGCACGGCGTTCGCGGACGACGAGCACGGCCACGGCCACGGGCAAGGTCACGGCAAACACCAGGGCCAGGATGAGGACCGTGGTCACGACCGGCACTATTACAGCGACCACGACCGCGACGAAATACGCGGCTGGTATCGCGAGCAGGGTGATCGCCTGCCGCCCGGGCTGGCCAAGCGCGATCGGTTGCCTCCAGGGCTGGAACGCCAGCTCCGCGTACGCGGAACGTTGCCGCCGGGGTTGCGGAAAAAGATGTTCCGGTGCCCCGAGGGCCTGGAACGGCGCCTGCCTCCGCCGCCACCGGGTTGCGCCCACTTCTTCATCGGCGGACACGTCGTGCTGGTGAATCGCAGCAGCTACGTGGTCATGGACATTTTCAACTTCTAGCGCTCGTGGAGGACGGAAGACCTCCGCGCTGGTATCACCGGGCTCGTATCAGGGCATCACGCCGGGGCCCCCAGCCGGCGCGCTTTTCGCCGGTGGGGGTGGTTTAGCGATGCCGTAACCTGGTTTTTCAACGGCCCCTTCAGGGGTGGAGTGCAAATCGACGCTTCCGCAGCCTACTAGCGGGAGGCGGGTCGCACACTTCCGACCGCTTGTGGCGTCTGATCCGGTTAGCATCCCCAGGGTGAGGCCCTCCACAAGTCGCGGTTTTCGACGGGTGGGAGCCACGCCGGTGAACGCGAAGTATCCCTCCGACGACGGGAGGTTTTCGTACCGCACGTCACCCCCGCCTGTGACCCCCCTCACTGACCCCTGCGACATGGCCAGCTACGCTCAACCTGCAAGCCTATGCGCCGTTCCATGTCCTGCCCAATGACTGGCGCCCGCGAAGGAGCAACCCCATGTCTATTCAGAATTCGGCCACCGGCAAAGTCCTGCGTAGCTACACCGTTGACGAGTTGAAAGAGCAGGCCAACCTGATGCGCGGGTACAACCTGGTGGCCCTGTGCGCGGCCGGTTCCGGTCACGCCGGCGGCACACTTTCCATCATGGATATCACTGCCGCTCTCTACCTGCGCGTCGCTGACCACGATCCCAAGAACCCAAACTGGGCTGACCGCGACCGCATCATCTGGTCCACCGGGCACAAGGCGCCCAGTCTCTATCTGGGCCTCGCTTTCGCCGGCTTCTGCCCGAAAGAAGACGTCGCTCTGCTGCGCAAACTGTACTCGGCCTATCAGGGACATCCGCACTGGCTCAAGCTGCCGGGAGTCGAGGCTTCGACCGGATCGCTGGGGCAGGGGTTGAGCGTGGCCGTAGGCATCGCGCTGGCGGGTAAGCTGAACCAGAAGAATCACCGCGTCTTCTGCATCATGGGCGATGGCGAACAGCAGGAAGGCCAGATCTGGGAAGCCGCCATGGAGGCCGGGCACTATAAGCTCGACAACCTGGTCGGCATCATTGACCGCAATCGCTTGCAGATCGACGGCTGGGTCAAAGACGTGATGAACGTCGAGCCGCTGGAAGAAAAGTATCGCAGCTTCGGCTGGGAGGTTGTGAACGTCAACGGGCACGACATGAAGCAGGTGGTCGAGGCGCTGGAGAACGCCAAAGCGAAGGCCGGCTCCGGCAAACCCACCGTCATCATCGCCGACACCGTCAAAGGCAAGGGCGTCAGCTTCATGGAGAATATTGCCGGCTGGCATGGTAAGACCCCCAATCTGGAAGAGTTAAACAAAGGCTTGAAGGAGCTCGGACTGAATGGCCAGATTCCGGTCGAGCAACTCTTCGCCCACGCCAAGCAATATCAGGCCGAGGTCGAACGCAAACTCGAGGCCAAGATGCCCAAGTTCCACCGCAATTACTGGTGGAACGCCGACGCGAAAATGAAGGTGCAGATGAAACCGACCCGCATGGGGTTTGGCCAGTCGCTGGCGGCGAACGGCGACGATCCGCGCGTGGTCTGCCTGGGGCTCGACATCTCGGGCTCCATCACCATCAGCGAGTTCTATGCCAATAAACCCGAGCGTAAATCGCGCTGGATCAGCATGGGGATTGCCGAGCAGTCCGCTACCGCAGCCGCGGCGGGACTGGCAAAAGAAGGGAAGCTGCCGGTGTTTGGCACCTACGGCACCTTTGCGGCGGCCCGCAATCTCGACCAGATTCGCACTTCCATCTGCTACGGCAACTTCAATGTGCTGATCGCGGGCGCGCACGGCGGCGTCAGCGTCGGCCCTGACGGGGCCACCCACCAGGCGCTCGAAGACCTGTTCGCCATGTGCGGCCTGCCCAACATGAATGTCGTCGTGCCGTGTGACATCGTCGAAACCCGCAAGGCCACCGACTACCTGCTGCTGAAACATGTCGGCCCGAAATACATCCGCTTCGCGCGCGAAGCGACACCGATCGTAACCGACGAGAAAACGCCGTTCGTTTTCGGCAAGGCCAACGTCATTCGGCTGCGCCGCGAGGCAGCGAATTTCATCGAAGCCTTCGAAACCAAGCTGGAATCCGAGTACAGCAACGAAGGGGAAGACCTGACCATCATCGCCTGCGGACCGATGGTGCCGGAAGCGATGCGCGCCGCCTGGATTCTGAAACAGGACTTCGGCTACGAGACCCGCGTCCTCAACCTGCACACGCTGAAACCACTGGATACCGGCGCCATCGTGCGCGCGGCGCGGGATACGAGCGTGGTGCTGACCGCCGAGGAACACCAGATCGGCGCCCTGGCCTGGCCGGTCGCGAACGCTATCACGCAGGAGCCTTCGCTCTATGGAATTCCGGTGATCACGGGAGCAATCGGCGTCAAAGACCGCTTCGGCGATTCCGGCGCTCCCTGGGAGCTAATCAAGGAGTTCGAAGTCTCCGCCGAACACATCGGCGCAAAAGCGGTGGAGTTGATGGGGGTGAAGAAGGGGCGGCCCGGAGAGCCGGTTGCCGAGGTGGTACACCTGGCAGTCCCGAAATAGCGACGGCAAGCTGCAACCGCTAAGGACACGAAGGCACGCGCCCTGCGTAGTCACTCTCACGTGTGCCCTCGGTCACGGCTCAGCCACAGCCCTGAGCAGGACAATAAATATGGCTGATTGTCGTTGCCGCCAGAGAGGTGGAGCTTGCTCGACGACGTGGCAAAGCCGTCGCTAGCGCCGAACAGTGGAACCGCGGTCCAGGAAGTTGCTCCGTCTGGCGATCTCGACCCGACCCGGCACGGCGAAGCCACGCGTGACTTCGAGGCCTTCCTGCGCAGCCGCATCGTTGGCCAGGACGCGGCGATTGAGGCGGTCACCGAGATCTACCAGATGTTCCTGGTGAGAATGACGCCGCCCGATCGCCCGATCGGAAACCTGCTGTTCCTGGGTCCCACCGGCTCCGGCAAGACCTACCTGGTCGAAGTCGTTGCCGAAGCGCTCTTCGGCAACCGGCATGCATTCACCAGGGTGGACTGCGCCGAGTTCCAGGAGCACCACGAAATTGCCAAACTGATCGGTTCGCCCCCCGGCTACATCGGCCACCTTCAGACCCAGCCGCTCCTCACGCAGGAAGCCCTGAATCACTGGCACACCGAGACGCTCAAGCTCACGCTCCTGTTGTTCGACGAAATTGAGAAGGCCTCGGAAGCGCTGTGGCAACTTCTGCTGGGCATCCTCGACAAGGGCGCGTTGACTCTCGGCGACAACAGCCACGTTGATCTGTCGCACTGCCTGATCTTTCTGACCTCCAACCTCGGCGCTTCGCAGATGAGCGACCTGGTGCAGGGCGGGATGGGGTTCGCGCCGCATGATGCGATCGCAGATCGAGACCTGGACGCCAAGATCGAACGCACCGCCACGGAAGCCGCGCGCAAGAAGTTTTCTCCGGAATTCCTGAACCGCCTCGACAAGCTAGTCGTTTTCCGCACCTTGCGTCCTGAACAACTGGAGCAGGTCCTGGACCTGGAGTTGGCGAAGGTGCAAAGACGCATCATGGACGCGATTGGCCAGAGTCATTTCACCTTCCGCTGCTTGCCGGATGTCAAGAAATGGTTGTTGAAGGAAGGCACCGATCCCAAGTATGGCGCGCGCCATCTGAAGCGTGTCATCGAACGCCGGATCGTCTATGCGCTGGCCAATCTCGTCGCCACCCGCCAGATTTCGACCGGCGACTGCATCGACATTACCCTGAAACCAGACGCAACGCTGGCCTTCACCAAAGCTACGGCGGTTGCTGACAAAGAATCGGCTGCCGGACAGGAGGGGCGCGATGAAGAAAATTCTAGTGGTTGACGACGATGAGATGCTCTGCCGCTTTGCCTGCGACATCCTACGGACCGAGGGTTACCGCGCCGTCCCCGCCGCCAATGCCGCCGAGGCGCTCGAAGCTTTCGACCGTGAACAATTCGATTTGCTGGTGACCAGTTCTCACATGCCCGGCATGAGCGGCGTAGAACTGGCGCAGGCAGTGCGGGGCAAGATTCCTGGCTTCCCCGTGATTGTCATGACCTCGTACGAACCGGTGGAATGCGAGCACGTCAAACTTTGGCTTCCCAAACAGTATCTGTTCCCGTCACTCGTAGATAAGATTCATCTCTGCCTGTCGGAAATCGACGCGAACGTAGAGAAACCCATTGTCGCGAAATAACGTCCCGTAGAGACGCGGCTTGCCCCGTCTCCCGCCGTTTGCCCGACCGGCCTCGCGGATGGTAAAACCCTCCCGAGGCCTCCGCCCGTGAAAAAGATTTCTTTCATCGCTCTGCTCGCGCTGTCTGTGCTTCTTGTCGCGCTCGTGACCGCACGCGCCGCCGACCGCTCACGCCGCATCAATCTTCCGACCAGCAAGAGCCTGACACTTCCCGTCCCCGGATACCTTGGCCGCACCAACAGCTTTCCCGCGACCATCGCCCTCACTCCCGACGGCCGCTATGCCGCGCTGCTCAACCAGGGCTACGGCACGCAGGAGGCGGGCGCGCGCCAGTCCATCGCGATTCTGGACCTCAGCAACAATCAACTTCACGATTTTCCCGACGACCGCCTGAGCGACGATTACTCCACTCGCCAAAGCTATTTCATCGGCCTCGCGTTCTCGACCGACGGCAAGCATCTCTATGCCTCGATGGGCTCAATCACCGACGCTACCGGCGAGAAACCAACCAGCACCGGCAACGGCATCGCGGTGTACAAGTTCGCAGCCGGACAAGTTGCTCCGGAGCGCTTCATCAAGATCGCGCCCCAGCCCATCGCCGAAGGTAAAGAACTAGCCTTCGGCCCGCGCAAGACTCCCGCCGGAACTGCGCCGCCATTTCCCGCCGGATTTGCCGTTCTTCCCAACCCCAAGGGC
Organism: Terriglobales bacterium; assembly: GCA_049696815.1. GTDB lineage: Bacteria > Acidobacteriota > Terriglobia > Terriglobales > Acidobacteriaceae > Acidiflorens. Next base: position 21,463 of record JBAVUO010000051.1, read on the forward strand.
GACCGGCTGGTCGTCGCCAATAATCTTTCCGACAATGTGGTGCTGCTAGACGTCACCTCCGGAAAAATTGAAAAGTCCTTCGATCTAAGCCGCAGCCGCTACATTCCCAGCGCGTATCCGTACACGGCTGTTGCAAACAAAGCGGGAACCAAAGCTTGGGTGAGCTTGTGGAACGCGTCTGCCGTCGCGGAACTGAATCTCACAACGGGGAAAGTTGATAATTGGTACGACTTGTGGCGCCGCACAGATCCGACTGCTCCGAGCAGCCACCCCACCGCCATGGCGCTCAGTGCGAACGAGAACACGCTATATGCAGTGTTGAGCAATACGGACTTTGACTATGTGGTGGGTTTGGACCTGAGCTCAGGCAAAGTTGAGCGCCGTTTCCATGTGAACCTCGGCACTTCTCTAAAAAGTGACCCGGGTTCAGTCCCGCAGTCCATTGCGCTCTCGCGCGATGGCCAGCGATTGTTCGTCGCCTGCGCATCGCTGGACGCTGTGGCCCTGTTCGAGGCTCGCGACAACGACAACACCGAACACGAAGTTGCTCCGCTCGGTTTCATCCCCACCGAGTGGTACCCCAGCGCCCTCGCGATCGCCGGCAATGACCTCCTCATCGCTACTGCCAAAGGCCAAGGCAGCGGCCCCAACAACATGCGGGGCACGCTGAAAGGCGAGCGCAAAAGAAAAGAGCATCCCTACATTCCGACTCTGATCGGCGGCTCCATCCAGCGCGTGAGCCTCGCCGATATCGACAGGAATCTCGCAACCTATACGAAGCAGGTCGAAGAAGACAATCTCTTTCACTCCGATGGCGGCAAATTTGAATTCGCAGGCGGAAGCAATCCCATCCGCCATGTCATCTACGTCCTAAAAGAAAATCGCACCTACGATCAGATTCTTGGCGACCTGCCCGCCGGCGACGGCGATGCCTCGCTCACCATGTACGGTGCCGACATCACGCCCAACGAGCACAAGCTGGCGCTGCAGTTCGGCGTGCTCGACAATTTCTACGACAGCGGGGAAGTATCCGGCGACGGCCACCCCTGGTCCACGGCCGCCACCACCAGCGACTACAACGAGAAGACGTGGCCCATCGGCTATCGCAGCCAAGAGCGTACTTACGACTCCGGCGGCAGCGTGGCCGAAGAATTTCCGCTCGAGCAGGGAATCCCCGACATCGACGATCCCGGCACCGGATTCCTCTGGAACAACCTCGCCCGCAGCAATCTTACCTATCGCGTCTACGGAGAATTCATCGCCGCCGTGTGGTGCAAGAACGAGACCGCGAAGTCGCCAAAGATGAAGATGGGTTCGCCGAAAGAAGGCACGCCGTCCCCCTCGTCTGCGACCTGCCCAGTAGCCGAAATCAAGAAAGGCGACCCACTACCATCGAACGTCGGCAACCCGCGCGGCGGACCGAGCCCGTGGCCATGGGCAGTTCCTCAACTGAAGCGCATGCGGCCCACGAAAGCCGCGCTGCGCGATCACTACGACCCGCTCTTCCCCGACTTCAACACCGACTATCCCGACCAGCTCCGCGCGGACGAATTCCTGCGCGAGTTCGATGAGTTTGTGAAGGCTCGCGGCACGGCGAAGGAACTGCCGCAATTCATCCTGCTTTACTTGCCCGACGACCACACCGGCGGCACGCGTCCCGGCAAGCCCATGCCGCAGGCCTCGGTCGCCGACAACGATCTGGCGCTCGGCCGCGTGGTCGATGCCGTTTCCCACAGCCCCTACTGGGACGATACCGCCATCTTCGTGATCGAAGACGATGCGCAGGACGGCGCCGATCATGTCGACGCCCATCGCTCCATCGCCTTCGTCATCAGCAAGTATGCGCCGCGCGTGACGCAGCCGTTCGTCGATCATAACTTCTACACCACGGTCAGCGTGATCCACACTATGGAAACTCTTCTCGGCCTTCATCCGATGAACCTGTTCGACGCGCACGCGCCCCTGATGGCGCTGCTGTTCTCCGGCCCCGGAACGCAGCCGCCGTATCGAGCCGACGACAAGAACCTGCGCAGCGGACTGATCTACCAGGTAAACGCCAAGTCAGCGCCGGGCGCAAAGGAGTCTGTGCACATGAATTTCTCCCGCCCCGACGCCGCCGATGCGCGCCAGCTGAATGGCATTCTATGGCGCAACAGCAAGGGAGATACACTATTTCCGGCGTCCCGACACCCCACCTCCGAACCCTAGCCGGCAGTTGTTCTGGATCTCCCTGGACGTTTTCTTGAACTGCCAAGATCCTAACCACAGAGGACGCAGAGGTCACAGAGGAGTACGTCAAGCGCGTTCTCCGTGTGCCTCTGTGTCGTCTGTGGTTGTCACTTCCTGGACAGCGATAAAAATTTCGACCAGGAGTTGCCGCAGGCGGCTACGCTAGAATGTCATCGTGGGCTCTCCGATCGAGTGCACCAACCTGCGCAGGACCTACGACGGCAAAGTCGAAGCCGTACGCGGGCTCAGTTTGCGCATTGAGGCCGGCGAATGTTTCGGCCTGCTCGGCCCGAACGGGGCAGGGAAGACCACCACCATCGAGATTCTCGAAGGCCTTCTTCTGCCGACGTCCGGCGAAGTTCGCATCTTCGGGCACACCTGGGATGACAACCCGCGCCAGTTGCGGGAGTGGCTCGGCATTTCCCTGCAGGAAACGCGGCTTTCGGAAAAGTTGAGCGTCCGCGAGACCATCGAACTTTTTGCCAGCTTTTACGCTGCGCCTCGTCCCGCCGCTGACGTGCTCGAAGAACTCCAGCTCACGGAAAAAGCGGATAGCTGGGTCGGAAAACTTTCGGGCGGGCAGAAGCAGCGGCTGGCGGTCGCCACCGCGCTGGTCGGCAATCCGCGCATCCTATTCCTCGACGAGCCGACCACGGGACTGGATCCGCAGAGCCGCCGGCAGCTTTGGGGGATCGTGCGCGGCTTCCAGCAAAAAGGCGGCACGGTTCTGCTGACCACCCACTACATGGACGAAGCCGAGCGGCTCTGTGATCGTCTCGCCATCGTCGATCACGGCGAGATCATCGCCGAAGGCACGCCCCCCGATCTGGTCGACCGGCTCGGCGGGCATCACGTCGTCGAGTTCGAAGTGACTGACAAAGTCAGTGGCAGCTCCAACGGCGCGAGCTCCCGTGAGCGGCTGGAAGGCTGGCGTTCGCTGCCGAGCGTGGATTCGGTGCGCCACGAAAACGGGACGGTCTGTCTCCATGTGCGGGAGCCGCATCTGACAATTCCCGCCCTGCTTGAGGCCGTGAACCGGCAGGGCCAACAGCTCGAGCACTTGAGCACGCGGCAAGCCAGCCTGGAGGACGTGTTCGTCAACTTGACGGGCCGCCATCTGCGGGAGGAGTGAAGGATCATCACTCACAGGGGGACTACATGAAATACCATCTCGGGACTCACTTTGCAGTGGCCCTACTAGCGTTCGCCTTGGCAGCCCCAGGGTTAGCGCAAACCGGGGATACGACCAGCCGGCCTGCGGCTTTCGCTCCCTTCGAGCAATGGAAAAACGCGATTCTCTCGGGAGACGCCGTGGGACTGAGGGCTTTGTACAGTACGGATCCACCGGCGAAAGTGAGGGTGAACAAAGTTGAGCTTGACTCCAATGCGGACGTCAGCTTCTGGCTGGCCTTCAAAGCGCGCAGTATGAAGGTGGAGACTGTGCGCCTAATCGGTCGCGGCGATCTGGAGAACGTCATCTTCAACGCGGATGTAACAACCGGCGTTCCCAATGGTCAAACGGTCGTGGTTGCAGACGACCAAGTGTGGCAAAAACAGGGAAACCAATGGCGGCTTCGCAATGTGACCCGTACCGACGCGCCACGTCTCAAGCAGCCGTCGGACATGAAGAAGGACATCTATCCTGCGAACGCCGATGCCCATGCTGATCTCAAGGCGGCGGAAGAGAAGGCGGCCAAGGAGCGGAAGCGCGTGCTGCTGGTCTTCGGCGCAAACTGGTGTTATGACTGCCACGTGCTCGACCTCGCGTTTCAGCGTGCCGATCTGGCTCCGGTTCTCGCCTCGGGTTATGAAGTTGTGCATGTGGATCTCGGCCCGGATGAGCAAAAAAACTCGGATTTGGTCAAACAATTTGAGGTGCCTTTGAACAGGGGCATTCCTGCCCTGGCGGTGGCGGAGAGTGATGGAAAATTGATCATCAGCCAGAAGAATGGTGAGTTTGAAAACGCGCGAGGACTTGCCCCAGATGCGCTCCTGGAATTCTTAAACCGATGGAAGCCGTGACCGCAGTGAAGGATCTAGCATGAGCGTTGTGCAAGAAGAACCAGTTGTTGTGAGCAAGACTCCGGAGCATGCGCCTCCACTGCGCAATGGGCGCTGGTCGGGCTACCGGCATCTGCTCGGGGCGCGCATTTTGGAGTTGAAGCGCGAGCCGGAAGTCATCTTCTGGGTATTCGTGTTTCCGTTGCTGCTGGCGCTGGGGCTGGGAATCGCTTTCCGCAACAAGCCGGCGGACACGACCTCCGTCGCCGTGGTTGCAGGAAATGGCGCGTCGAAGACGCTGGCCATGCTGCACGGGGCATCCGGCCGCTCGGCGATCCGGGCTACGGTTCTGGAGCGCGAGGCGGCGCTGAAGGATTTTCATTTTGGCAAGTTTGATCTGGTGATTGAGCCCAATCCTGACGGCAGCTACACCTATCATTACGACCCCGCGCGCCCGGAGAGCGTGCTCTCGCGGGCCGAGATCGACGATGTGCTGCAGGTGGCCGCCGGGCGCAGGAACGCGCTCGCCACCGCGTCCCAGGCCTCCAGTGAACCGGGATCGCGCTACATCGACTTCCTGATCCCCGGATTGCTGGGCATGAATCTGATGAACTCCGGCATGTGGGGAATCGGCTTCGTGCTGGTGGAGATGCGCCAGCGGAAACTGCTCAAGCGTTTCATTGCCACGCCCATGCGCCGCACCGACTTTCTGCTCGCGCTCACCAGCAGCCGCCTGGTGCTGATGGTGATCGAAGTCGGCTTGCTGCTGGGCTTCGGGGTACTCGTCTTTCACATGCGCATGCTGGGCTCGATCGTCTCCGTCGCCGCGCTGGGCACTCTCGGGGCGATCGCTTTCGGCGGGGTCGGCCTGCTCACGGCCTGCCGTGCGCAGAAAATCGAGACCGTCAGCGGGCTGATCAACCTCGTGATGATGCCGATGTGGATCTTCTCCGGCGTCTTCTTTTCCTACGAACGCTTTCCGGCGATCGCGCACCCGTTCATCCAGGCCTTGCCGCTGACCGCATTGAACGACGCGCTGCGGGCCACGATTCTCGAGGGCGCCACGCTGGCCTCGCAGTCCGGACGCCTGCTGGTGCTGGCCGTCTGGGGCGGGATCTCGTTCGTTCTGGCGCTGCGCTGGTTCCGCTGGGCGTAAAGCGGCTTTCAGCCGTCGGCTTTCGGTTCTCCGTTGCCAGGCCTCCCTGTCATCATGATCGTTTGAATTGGGGGCCTCAGACCTGAATGGGCGCTCCCCGGTCTAACTGGAAAATGCGGTATATACACTGTGGATACATTAGGATATACTGTGTATGATCTAGGAGGAGTCTCCGTTTATGAAGACGCAGATGGTCAAGTGGGGCAATAGTCTGGCGGTGCGCATTCCGAAGCCCGTGGTTGAGGAGGCCAGGCTGAAGGAAGGCGATTCGCTTGAGATCGAAGCGGCCGCCGAAGGCCACGTCGAACTGCGCCGGGCCACCAAGATTCCTACGCTGGCGCACCTGGTTTCCCAGATCACTCCCGAGAACCGCTACGAAGAAATCTCCGCTGGCGCGGAAGTGGGGAAGGAAGTTGTGGAATGGTGAGTCCCTACGTTCCGGAAGTCGGGGACATCGTGATGATGGACTTTGATCCGCAAATTGGCCGGGAACAGGCCAAGCGGCGTCCGGCCTTGGTGCTCACGGACCGGCGCTATAACCGCGCCAGCGGCCTCGCTGTAGTTTGTCCGTTGACCAGCAAGCGCAAACCCTACCCCTTCGCCCTGCCCGTCACGGTTGACGAGGTAGAGGGAGCGGTCCTCGTCGATCAGCTGAAAAGCATGGATTGGGCCAGCCGCAAAGCGAAATTTCACTCCAAGGCTGAGCCCGCGTTGGTTGGCAAAGTGCGTCAGTACGTCGCGGTTCTGCTCGCTCTGCGGTGACACCGGTTGAGTCCCCATTCGACGCCGATCCGATCGACCGCGGAGCACCCTTGGTCATTCAAGTAAAACTCCTGAGGTCACGCGACGCCTTTCGCTTTCCGATACTCGTCGAAGCTGTCCAGGAACCGGGCGATGTCTTCCTTTTGGAGGTAATAGGGCGTCGAAAGCCGCAGCTTGTGCGGATCGGCGCCGCGAATGCGGATCTTCTTTTCCTTCCACAGCCAGTTTTCCAGGCCCATCCTGGGGAGCGGGGGGACGTTGACGGTGACGATGGCGCAGCGCATGGAGGCGTCGGGCGATGTCCACGACTGCGCGCCGCGTTTGATCATGGCGGCGAGCAGGGAGTCGGCCAACAGGCGGTGGCGGCGCTCGATCCGGTCCATGCCGATGTCATTGGCCAGCTGAATCGAGGCGCGCAATCCCCACAGGGCCGGTACGTTCGAGCTGCCGATGCGCTGGAAGCGTTCGGCGCGAATCTTCTTATCGTCCCAGCCTTCGGTGGCGATGGTGTTCCATAAGCGGTCAATCACTTCGTCGCGGACAAATAGAAATCCCGAGCCTTTGGGCGCCTGCAGCCACTTGTGCGGGCTGGAAGAGTACAGGTCGCAGCCCAGTTCGTGCAGGTTGAGGCGCATCATGCCCGGGACGTGGGCTCCGTCCACAGCCGAGAGGATGCTCTTGCTCCGGGCCAGCGCGCACAGCTCCTTGGCCGGCAGCACCACTCCCGAGAAGGTACTGATGTGGCTGAAGAACAAGACCCGCGTCCGCGGAGTAATGGCGTCGTTGAACAGGTTCAGGACTTGCGCAGGATTCTCCACCGGCTTCGGCAACGCCACCTTCTTGACCACGATTCCGTAACGCTTCGCCCGCAACTGCCATGGCTGCTCGCCGCCGGGATGCTCCTGGTCGGTCATGAGCACTTCGTCGCCGGGTTTCAGGTCGACACCGTTGGCGATGAAGCTGTTGGCCTCGGTGGCGTTGCGCAGGAGGGCAAGCTCGTCCCGGTTGCATCCCACGAACGCGGCCAGCGGATCGCGGAATTGGTTCCAGGCGGCGTATCCCCAGATGGGATAGTCTTCGGGGTCGGCCTCGTTGAGCTTTTCGCACGCCTCATAACCGTCGAAGACCGCGCGCAACACAGGGCCGGGACTGGAGCCGACGGTGCCGTTGTTCAGGTACACCTCGTCTGCGGGATGAGGAACTGCTTGCGCAGTTCGCGCCAGTAGGCGTCTTCGCTGGTGTCGTACAGAGAGCGATCGGGCAACTTCGTAGGGAGCGACTGCAGTTGTGCCCAGAGGCTTCCGCGAATGGCCAGGCCAGCACTCACGGCTAGTGAGGAGGAGAGAAAATTGCGGCGGTTGAGCATAGAGACTCCGTTGCCAAACGCGCCATAGTACACCCGTCCAGCGCCAAATCCCGAAAAGAGAGTCACCGCCGCTCCTACCGGCCGCCGTCTGTCCCAATTCTTCGGAAAATAGAAGGTAACTCTGTGGCCGTGGTCTGCGTCCAAGTGAATGGGTGAATCCGTGAACCGAGCCTCGGAAACAGGGGTATAATCAGCTCAAGCGAGCAGCTTCACGCGGGGGTTCTCACATGCGTTTACGTAACTTATTGATTTCCATAAGCTTGCTGGCGCTCATGGTGCCGGTATCGCTGGCCCAGGGGCAGAGTGCCCCGGCTCAGACCTCGCCGCAGGATTCCTCGAGCACCAGCGGAACGGCGCAACAGCAGGAACCGAACCCCACCGACACCAGCGGGACGGCGCAGCAGCCAGCGAACACCACCGACACTGGCGCGGTGCCGCCGCAGCCACCCGTGGTCCAGGAGCCTGACGACAGCAAGGTCAAGCACGACGGCAGCGAGAAAGATGTGGATGCCATCGGCAACCGCAAGATCGGTGGCCGCGGCCTGGGTAACTGGTATTCGCTCGAATCCGAGATCAACATGGGCCGGCAATACGCCCAGCAGATTGAATCCAGTGTCAAGCTGGTTCAGGACCCGGTGGTCACCGAGTATGTGAACCGCATTGGACAGAACCTGGTGCGGAACTCCGATGCGCAGGTGCCTTTCACCATCAAGGTCATTGATTCCGACGAGATTAATGCCATGGCCCTGCCGGGCGGGTTTTTTTACGTGAACTCCGGCCTGATCCTGGCGGCCGATGAAGAGGCTGAACTGGCGGGCGTGATGGCGCACGAGATCGCCCACGTCGCGGCCCGTCACGTCACGCGCCAGATGACGCGCGGCAATTTGGCGAACCTGGCAACGATTCCCCTGATATTCGTGGGCGGCGGCATCGGCTACGGGATCTATGAGGCGGCCGGCCTCGGCATTCCGCTAACGTTCCTGCACTTCCAGCGCGGCTTTGAAGCCGAAGCCGACTACCTCGGCCTGCAGTACATGTACAAGACCGGATACGATCCGCAGGCCTTCATCAGTTTCTTCGAAAAGATCCAGGCGAGAGAGAAGAAGAAGCCGGGTACGTTGGCCAAGGCTTTCTCGACCCACCCGCAGACCCCGGACCGGATTGAAAAGTCACAGCAGGAGATCGGGACCATCCTTCCGGCGCGGCCGCAATACCTGGTCTCGACCTCGGAATTCGACGACGTGAAAGCCCGGCTGGCGGTGATCGAGAACCGGCACAAGGTTCTGGACGAAAAAGACGGCAAGAAGCCATCCCTGCGCCGGACCTCAACGAAGGACAAGTCGACCGGCAACGACAAGAGCGCCGACGACGATCGCCCGACGCTGAAGCGCCGCGCCGACCAACAGCAGAACTAATCTCCGAACACCGGTACAACAAAACCGGCGGCCGCGGCCGCCGGTTTTCTATTGCCAATCCCACGCTGGCGTAGAGACGCAGCTTGCTGCGTCTCCGCTCGCGTCGAGCCTTCGTCGAAATTTACGGAGAACTGAGAACCAGGGACTGCAATTACGAACCGGCCGCGACCGACTTTACCTCGATCGTGTCACCCTTCACATCGCCGGTGACCTTTGCGTTCGCGCCAGCCAGATCGTTGAGCTTATCCAGGGCAGCGTTGTCGGAGGTCTCGAGGGTGTAAACCTTGTCCCCGACCACCAACGCGTATTTAGAACCGTGCTTCACGCAGCTACGAGTGCAGTCGGCCGGGTTGCCCGGCATTTGGTGCTTGGCGCCGCACATGGCGTCGCTGACCTGGCCGGTTAGGGTCTGGCTCTTGCCGGCAGCGAGCGCCGGAAAGGCGGCAAGTACGGCAAAGAGCGGAAGGGCAAGAAAAACGGTGAGGAAGCGCTGAAAAACGGTTCTCATTCCTTGTGATCTCCTTTGAGGATCTCCACATTCCATCCGTAGTCTAAACTTTTTTGATTCCATCCAGAGCGTGGAAGTTGCAAGATTTCTGCAGCTACCGGGCCGTAAACCGGATTGTGACGTCCACTGTTTTCTCCTTTGCGTCCACGGCTTCTCGGATGTCGGCGATCCACTGCTCATCATGGGGAAGCAGGCGGAAGGCGTTCTTTAGGAATTCTTTGGGATAATCGCTGTTGTACGGTTGTCCCTCGCGCAGCGTCCAGGCATTCTGCAGGCGCGCTTTGGCTTGCGAATCCAGCCCCACGATCTCAAGCTCGCCCATCTGGAACAAGTCGCCTTCGACGACGCTGAGGTCGTAGTGGACGGTACTGGTGGCATCATCCAGCAGCGGTTCCACCTGGACGCGGACCGCCATATAGCCCCGCGTGTGGTACAGCTTTTGCACGTTTTTGAGGTCCGCGTCCAGACCCACGGCGTCCGCGGGCTGGCCCAGCGGCAGGTGCAACAGGGACTGGAGTTGTTCCGCCGGCACCGCCGCATTGCCCTTCCAGGCGACGCCGGAAGTGGAGTAGATCTTGCCGGGCGTGACCGGAAAAATCGCGTCCACCTGCACCTCTGTGGACGTCTGTGTCACCACGCGCGCATCCGGCTGAGCGAACGCGGCTTTCAGATATCCGCGCTGAAGATAGACCGGCAAGTAGTCCACCTTGGCCACGATGGCCAAAGACGAACGCACGTATTCCGCCCCGGTGAGCTTGCGGGCCGCCGCTTTCAGCGGTGGCAGTTGGTCCGGGCCAGCCCCGGGAAATTCCGCATCGCGAATGTAGAAATTCGCGTCCCCGACTTTGTAGGCAATGCCGATCAAGTCTCCGGCTTCTCCGGTGCCCGGCTTACTCTCGCGCAGGTAATCCGCTCGTCCGGGAAGGTGCCGGGCACCAAGAATCTCCTGCAGCGCTTCGCTGACCTGGTCCGGAAGACTGCCGGCCAGCGGGAGCACCTGTTTGAACAGCGGGACCCGCCGCTGAATTTCGCTCGTCAGTTCGGCATCCGTGAACCAGACAAAGTTCTCGTAGTGTGCGGGAACCAGCTTGCTTTTGTCGGTATCCACGAGCTGCAACTCGAGTCGGGCGCCCGCCGGTGAATAGGAGTACGAGTAGGCGACATCGCTGAACAAGCCCGTGTCACCCAGACGCTGCACCGCCTCTTTGAAGTTGGCATCGTCCGCGTTCCGGCCGAGTTCGAGCCCGCTAGCGGCAAGGATTTCCTTATCGGTATAGCGCTCCGTTCCCGTGACCTTGACGGCGACCAGCTTGCCGGTGGCGACAGAGGCTGTTTTGCCATTGCCGGCGGCCTTCTGGGCGGCGGCGAAAGGGACCATGGGCGGAAACCAGGGCAGAAACCACGCTACGAGTAGGGCGGCTTTCCTCATTTTGAGCTTGTCGAAACGGGAGCAGTCGAAAAATTCTTTTGCTTCACCGCGATATCAATGAAGGCCTGGGCGGCCCGGCTGAGCATCTTGTCCTTGCGGAAGACGAGGGCGAGGTCGCGGCGGATCTGGGCGTCGGCCAGGGCCAGGGCCACCAGAGCCTTGGCGCGGATATCGTGCACGATGCTGGAGCGGGCGATGAATCCCACGCCCACATCGGCTGCCACAAAGCGCTTGAGCAGTTCGCTCGAGTCCAGTTCCATGGTGACGCGGGGCTTCAGTTTCCTCTCGTAGAAGAGCGCTTCCAGGGCGTCGCGCGTGTGTCCGGCCTTGGGCAGTACCAGGGGATAGGCGGCAGCCTCCGCGACGGTCACGCTCCGTTTGCGCGCCAGCGCGTGACTGGGCGGGGCGATCAGCACCAGTTCGTCGTAATGGATGGGAACGACTTTGAGCCGGTTATCGCTGACCGGCAGCGAGACCACCCCGAAGTCCACCGCACTCTCCACGATGGATTCGAGAATCCTGGTATAGCCGGCGCGCACAATGCCCACCGACACATCCGGATAGCTGCGTTTGAACTGGGCAAAGACCTCGGGCAGGATGTGCAGGCAGGTGCCTTCATTGGCGCACACCAGAATGGCGCCGCGCGGCACCTGCTCGGTCTCCGCGACCGCGGTCAGGGCAACCCTGCGCGACTCCAAGGTGCGCACCGCGTACTCGAAGAAAACCTTGCCCGCCACGGTGAGGGTCACCCGTCCGCCGGCGCGGTCGAGCAGGCGGGCGCCAACCTCCTCTTCGAGGGAACGAATCTGGGAGGAAATGGCGGGCTGGGTGCGGAAGCGCTTCTCCGCTGCCCGGGAGAAACTAGCCAGCCGCGCTACTTCCAGAAAGATTTCGAGCTGATCGAAGTCCATCGCGTGGGGTCGGTCACACTTACTATAACCAGCCGATGGAAACGGCGGAAGGGCCTTCGCAAGGGTTGGGGAGGGATTCGTGGAGCAGGGTAGAGACGCAGCTAGCTGCGTCTCTACGCAGGGTTTCTTGCCGTTCCTCAGGCCTGAAGATCTGCTCCACCCGAAATGAACAAATTCGGGCTAAACCTTGATCACGCCGCACAACTCCTTCACCGCGGCGGCGCTTTTGTCGAGAGCCGCTTTCTCATCCGGTGTCAGCTTGATCTCGATGATCTGCTCGATTCCCTTGGCGCCTAGCTTCACGGGCACGCCAACAAAAAGGCCGTTGATGCCGTATTCTCCGGTGAGGTAGGCAGCGCAAGGCAGAATCTTCTTCTTGTCTTTCAGGATGGCTTCGACCATTTCGGTGACCGCCGCCGAAGGCGCGTAGTAGGCCGACCCGGTCTTGAGGTACTTCACGATCTCGGCGCCGCCGTCGCGCGTGCGCTTGACCAGGCCATCGAGAGTCGCTTTGTCGATCAACTCGGTGACGGGAATGCCCGCGACCGTGGAATAGCGCGGCAGCGGGACCATGGTGTCGCCGTGTCCACCGAGCACAAAGGCAGTGACGTTCTCGACACTGACTTTGAGGTGCATCGCGATGAAAGCGCGGAAGCGCGCGGAATCGAGTATGCCGGCCATGCCGATGACGCGCTCGCGCGGGAAGCCGCTGAGCTTGAAGGCGGTTTGCGCCATGGCGTCGAGCGGATTGGAGACGATGATCAGGATGCAGTTGGGCGAATGCTGCACAACTTTGCCGACCACGTCCTTCATGATGTTGTAGTTGATGTTGAGCAGATCGTCGCGGCTCATGCCCGGCTTGCGGGGGACGCCGGCGGTGATGACGACGATGTCGGAGTTGGCGGTTTCGGCGTAATCCTGGGTGCCGGTGACATAGGAATCGCGTTTCTCAATGGGCATGGCCTGAAGCAGGTCGAGGGCTTTGCCCTGGGGAACGCCTTCGATGATGTCGATGAGGACTACGTCAGCTAATTCTTTGGAGGCGATCCAATGAGCCGCCGTCGCACCGACGTTTCCAGAACCTACGATAGTTATTTTGCTCATGAAGTTCCTTTCTTCGTTCAGAATTATTGCTTCTCAAACACCGCAACTCCGGTGACCTGTTTTCCGTTGAGATCCGTGCCGGAATAGGTTCCCGTCAGGGTCTTGCCATCGGGGCTGACCGTCGCCTTTTCCGTGGTCACGACCTGGCCGGCCTTCTTCACAATACCCTTGAGGGTGTGACTGTCCACGCGCTGGTAGGCGACGGTATCGACGAACGGTGAACCGATGATGGGGTAATCCTTGCCGTCGAATTTAGCGTCCACAGTAATCGACATCTGCTCGCCCTTGTCGTTGACGATCAGTTCACGAATCCGAATGCCTTTGGAATCGGCTTCGATGGAGCTGGTTTGGCGCTGCGGCGGGGGCGGGGGAAGCTTGGATTTCGACAGGTTCAAGACCCAGGTCCCGGAGAACGGATCCGCACCCGCCAATCCGGCGAACAAGGCAATAGTGCATAGAACCGCTCTCACTTTCACAAGAAGCCTCCGTCCCTCTGCGGCAAGGTACGAGACAGATCAGCCCGCTGAGAACTGAGGGCCGCGGCTAGTCAGCGGCCACTGCGACGTTCATGTTCTCGATGATGAAGCCGGCGAACTCGCTGGTCTTGACCTTGGTCGCGCCCGGCATCAGACGCTCGAAATCATAGGTCACTTTCTTTTGCTCGATGGTGCGCTCCAAGCCCTGCTCGATCAGGTCGGCGGCTTCATTCCATCCCAGGAAGCGAAACATCATGACGCCGGAGAGCATGAGGGAACCCGGGTTGATCACATCCTTATCGGCGTACTTGGGAGCGGTGCCGTGGGTTGCCTCGAAGCAGGCGTAGCCATCGCCGATATTGCCGCCGGGGGCGATGCCGAGTCCGCCTACCTGCGCGGCGCAGGCGTCGGAGATGTAGTCGCCGTTCAGATTCGGCGTGGCGAGAACACTGTATTCATCGGCGCGGGTCACAACCTGCTGGAAGATCGAGTCGGCGATGCGGTCGTTGATCATCAGCTTCTTTTTCCACGCGCCTTTGCCGTGCGTGGAGTAAATCGCATCCAGGCAGCCCTTCACTTCTTTGTAGATCCCCTGGCGGAAGTCTTCGGTGGCGAACTCGAGGCCGGGTTCGATGAGGTTGGCGTTCTGCTCGACCGTAAGACTGGGATTCTTGTCTTTGTTGTCGACAATCCAGCTTTCGCGCTCGGTGACGACCTGGTTGCGGAATTCCTGCGTGGCCAGTTCGTATCCCCACTTGCGGAACGCGCCTTCGGTGAATTTTTGGATGTTGCCTTTGTGTACGAGCGTGACGGTCTTGCGCCCGCTTTCGAGGGCGAACTGGATGGCCATTCGCACCAGCCGCTTCGTGCCCGTTACGGACATGGGTTTGATGCCGATGCCGGAATCGAGGCGGATTTGCTTCTTGCCGCCTTTCAACATGTCTTTGTTGAGGAACTCGATGAGCTTGGCGGTCTCGGGGGTGCCCTGTTCCCATTCGATGCCGGCGTACACGTCTTCCGTGTTCTCGCGGTAGATAACCACGTTCATGCGCTCGGGATGCTTCACTGGCGAGGGCACGCCGTTGTAGTACTTGACCGGGCGGACGCAGCAGTACAGGTCGAGAAGCTGGCGCAGGGCGACGTTCAGGGAGCGAATGCCGCCGCCGACCGGAGTGGTCAGCGGGCCCTTGATGGCCACGCGGAATTCGCGGAAGGCGGCGACCGTGTCGTCGGGCAGCCAGGTGTCGAACCGGGCCTTGGCCTTCTCGCCGGCAAACACCTCGTACCAGGCGACGCGGCGCTTTCCGCCGTAAGCCTTTTCTACGGCGGCGTTGAACACGCGGACGGAAGCTTTCCAGATGTCACGTCCGGTGCCGTCGCCTTCGATGAACGGGATAATCGGATGATCGGGAACCCGGTACTTCCCATTGCTGTATTCGATTCTTGATCCATCCGCGGGAACAGGAACACCATTGAATGAAGCCATGACCAGTACCTCCGAAATCCTAAAAGGAAACGGCTAATTATATATTGGGGAAAGAACAGAAAGTCAGGGGCAAGATCACACGGGCACGTGAGGAATCGCACAGCATTGGGGTGACCGTCGGGGATTCGAGGGCCGCCCAACGCAGACAGGGGAGAGGTCTTGCGATTTAAGGAGTTCGGCGTTGGAGCAGGACTGAGGCTGGTTTTGGCAATGTTCCTCGTCGCGGGAACTGCTTACGGCTCCGACGGGACGGTCGGCACAGAGACAGCCGGCATGGAAACTCTGCTCCCGTGGCTTTCTCGCACCCCCGCGTACCTGGCCATCGTTCCGGTCGCGCCTGTGCCGGTGCACGCTTTCTGGGACCGGACCAACCGGCAGCTGTTCACCGGAATTGCCCTCATGCGCGTCCTGGATTACACCTCGACGCTCAACATGCAGCGCCGGGGCCGGGAAGAGATTCTGCTGCCCGACGACGTGGTGAACAACCGCGCTGGTTTTGCCGCCTTGGAAGCGGCCAGCACCGCGACGTCGATCGGCCTTTCCTATCTGCTGCACAGGACTGGACACCACAAACTAGAACGCTGGCTGTCGATCGGCCACATCAGCGCGACCGGCTTCGGGGCGGCGCGGAACTATGCGTTGGAGAGCCATCATCGTCGGTGAGTTCGGGGCTGTGCTGCGGCGCACAAGCGCTGACCCCGGGGCCGAATTCTTTCCGAGTGGGTCGCGTGCACCGGTCTTGACAGGCAGCCCGATCAGGACTGTTTCCTGTGCTCGTTCTCCGCGATCCGCGCCTTCACCAGTTTCTTAACAAGAGCGGCTGGCAGAGGCTTGTTCACAGGGAAGCGAATGGTGCCTTTGGATTTTTGGTAGTCCTTGAGTTCGTTCTTGAACGCTGCTATCACGGATGCGCCTGGAAACAAGCTGCAATGGTCCGAAAACGCGGCGAACCACACGAGCGCTCCTTTGTACTTGAACGTGGGAATCCGATAGCTGATGCCCTCCGTGGCTTCGGGGGGCACGGTGGAGCGAATCGTGGCGCGAATTTTGCTCAAGGTGCTGCGGGCGGGTTCTGGAACGGCGGCCAGGTATTCGTCCACGGTCTGCGGAGCAACGGTGCGTTTTGCGGCTGAACTGCGTTTGCCGGAATACGTTTTTCTTGTCGGCATTCTTTAGTCCAGTGCTCTTCAACCCTCGTGGAATCCCACTCATCGCAAAGTGCGCGATGAGTGGGACACCCGCGCGGCCGGGAGTGTCCGTGCCACGCCGGCTACGCTCGTTCTATGGTTACGGACTGCACTACCACGTCTTTGTTGGGGCGGTCCTGGCGGTTACGGGGAGCTTTCGAGATCTTGTCCACCACGTCGTGTCCTTCGATCACCTCGCCAAAGATGGTGTGCTTGCCCGTGAGCCACTCCGTGTTCGCCACGGTGATAAAGAACTGCGATCCGTTGGTATTGGGACCGGCGTTGGCCATGGCCAGCTTGTAAGGTTTGTCGAAACGATGGGGTGAGCCTTTGGTCTCATCCTCGAACTGGTACCCCGGACCGCCCATGCCGGTGCCCATCGGGTCTCCGCCCTGGATCATGAAATCGGGAATGACGCGGTGGAAGACAGTTCCGTGGTAGAGCGGATCTCTGCTCTTCTTGCGCGTGCTGGGATGCGTCCATTCGCGTTTGCCCTCGGCCAGTTCGACAAAGTTGGCTACCGTCTTCGGAGCTTCCTTTTCGAATAGGCGGCAAACGACCGTGCCTTCGTTGGTTTGGAATACGGCATAGGTTCCGGGTGTGCGGGCCATAGAGTCCTCTCGATTCTGGAATTTCGTCTACTGCTGAGCTTTGGGCGCGGGTTTAGTACCAGCCGACGGCTTGGGCGTAGCAGCGGCGCCCCGTTGAATCTCAATGTGGGTGATCTTCACTGGATGGAACGGGCGGTCATTACTGGGGTCGCGCGTCATGCGAGCGATTTTCTTGACGAGTTGGACACTGGCCGCGTCGCATTGGCCGAAGATTGTGTAGTGGCCGCTCAGATGCGCGCTGTGGGCGACATCCTCGGTGATGAAGAACTGCGAGCCGTTGGTATCGGGTCCAGAATTCGCGTAGGCGAGACGGCCAGGACGGTCGAACTTCAAGTCGGAAGGCGTTTCGTTCTTGAACTTATATCCAGGATCGCCTGCTCCGTTGCCGGCGGGGTCTCCGCCCTGGATCATGAAATCGGGGATGACGCGGTGAAAAATCGTACCGTCGTAGAGCGGAACTCCGTGCTTCTTGGCATGCGACACGGGATTGGTCCAGTCCTTGGTACCTTCAGCCAGGCCAATGAAATTGGCGACGCCGATCGGAGCCTGCTTCTCGAAGAGCGTGCAGTGCATATCGCCCGCATCGGTGTGGATGACGGCCGTGGGCTCAGCGGACGCCGCGGGTGTCCGGACGGGCGGCTTGGCCGGTGCTGCCTGGCCGAAGCTGAGCAGGGAAGTGGAAGCAATCAGGAGAAGGGTGCACAAAAGATTTCGCATGGAGGCTCCTGTGAGTGTTTTGGTAATCATCGATTGTACGACAAGCGGAGGGCTTAGACAGGGGGGCACTCCAGCAGCCGTGGGAGGCGAGGGCATGATGCCCTCGCGACAGCCGGCGGGACGCCGGCGCTACCTTTTCGCCTGCATCTCGCGGCTGACGCGTTCGGCCTCGCCAAAGACGCGCAGCAAGTTGCCGCCGAGAATCTTGCGAATGTCATCGTCACGGTAACCGCGGTCGATGAGCGCCTGGGTGATTTTGGGCAGGTCGGCGGCGGAATCGATCCCCTGGGGCGTCTGCCCGCTGACGCCGTCCCAGTCCGCTCCCAAGCCGACGTGGTCGATGCCGGCCACTTTGGCGACGTGGTCAATGTGATCGATCAGCGATTTGAGCGGCGGGCGCGGGATTTTGTTTTCCCATTCGCGCTCGACATGTTCGGCGTCGAGCCAGGTGATCGCATGGCCGGCTGCTTTGCGCTGGTTGATGTAGGCCGTCACGGCTGCTTCACGGTCTTTGGCCTGGGCGTCCGCGGCCTTGCGATAGTCTTCGTCAACGAAGCCGCTATAGAAATTCACCTGCACCACGCCACCGTTCTTGGCCACGGCGCGTAGCATGTCGTCGGTCATGTTGCGCGGGTGGTTGGTCAGAGCGCGGGCCGAGGAGTGCGAGGCGATGATGGGCGCTTTCGTGACGGCGATCGTGTCGTAGAAAGTCTTGTCGGCGACGTGGGAGACGTCCACCAGCATGCCCAGGCGGTTCATTTCGAGGACGATCTGCTTGCCCGCTTCGGTGAGGCCGTTGTGATGCTCGACCTTGGGATCGTTGATGTCCCCGGAAGAGTCGGCCCACTCGTTGGTATTCGACCAGCTCAGGGTCATGTAGCGCGCGCCGAGCCGGTAGAAATCCCGCAGCAGATGGATGTCGTTCTCAATCGAGTGGCCGCCTTCGATGCCCAGCAGAGCGGCGAGCTTGTGCTGCTGGTGGGCGCGCTCGATGTCGGCGACGCTGAACGCCATCATCATTTTGTCGGGATGGCGCGCGGCCTGCTCATAAACCGAATCGATCAGATCGAGCGTGTGCCGGGCGAAGTGGCCCTGGTTGGTTTCCGGGTCCACCCAGATGGAAAAGAACTCGGCGCCCAGGTTGCCGGCCTTGGCCTTGGCCAAGCTGATGTGGCCGGGATCGCTCGGATCGGTCGAGCCCATGTCGAAATTGTCGTCAAGAAAGCGCTGCGGGGTGTCGGCGTGCGTGTCAACGACGAGGGCCGAGTTTTGAATCGCGCGGGCCCGGGCGCTGACTCCGGAGTCCGCCGTCTGGGCAGGCGCGGGCAGACTGACCGCCAGCGCGAAGGCGAGCAAGGGAAAGAAAGGTTTCATAGCGGTGAGTGGCGATTCTACAGCAGACAGGTAGGTTCGCGGGAGTGCCTTACTTTGAGGCGCCGCCCATGGCGGTCACGGCTTCCCCTGCCGGGTAGGGCGGGAACAGCGTCTGGCTTTGGCGCCAATCGGCGTAGCGGTCGGAGACCATCACGTGGAAACACCAGTGGCGGCGTTCTTCCTCGGGTTCGACGAGTCCGAGCGCATGGAGATAGAACAAGTAGTGTTCGACGAACCGAATCTGTGGTTTGGACATGCCGCGACGCTGCAGATCGACAGTTATGCCGGCAAGATGAGAAGAAGCGGCGTCGCCTTCGGCCGGAGCCGCGTTGCGATTGTGACGGCGCAGTTTTTTCTGCACTTTCACCGTGCGCACCGCCGAGTTCACCTGAATCTGCTCGTGGAACTGCTGGTAGTAGGCCTCCGACAGGTCTTTCACGAAGTCGCGGGTCCAGGAGCGGCAATAGCGGCGCGACGGATCGAGACTAGGTTGGATCCGCAGCGTTTCACTTTCCTCGATCGGAACCAGGGCATGCGCGCTCTTCAGTTCTTCCAGTTGCTCATCATCCACGATGCGCGGCAACCCGAGCCGGTCAATTTCTTCGTTCTGGCGCAGCAGGGAATCGTGGGAAGGCCGGAACATCGGATTCCAACGCACGCGGCGATGATGACTTGATTTGCGATGCGGCTTGCCGGTGGTGAGGCGATTCGGCTCCGTGCCGTGCAGGGCAAACGCCGCGCCCTGCGCCAGAATCAGCGCCAGCACTAGCGTTAGCAGCACCTCAAACCGCTTCAGCCCTTGGGTCATCGGGGAAGACTCCCGTCCCCGGAAGGTCCCGGGGTCGGTGAGTGAGCGGTTATTCTAAACCAGCTGTCAAGCATTGGGTGCAAGAATTCGTCCCAAAAGGGGTTACCAAAGAAAGTTACGGGTAATGGTTACTGCGATGGAGCTCTCAGCTCTCGGCTGTCAGCTCTCAGGAAGACCCAGGAACGCCCTTGGAAGTCTGTGTCGGAGCTTAGTGTCGCCCCTTGAAAGGGGCTCGAACCTCTCATTGCCGCTTTCCCAGCGCTTACGCGCTGGGCTATGGTATGCCGCCGCCACGCGGCTGGAGTATCGCTCGTCTCACTTTTTCGGGCGATCGCAAGCTATGACGCGGACTCCTGGGAGACGCTGAAACCCACAGCCCAGAGCCTAAAGCCGAGAGCCTATCTCTTAAACAAATCGCCGATCGCCTGCTTCATGACCTGCCCCCCGACTTCGGCAATGGACTTGGTCAGCGGAATGTCTTTCGGGCAGATTTCGACGCAGTTCTGGGCGTAGCCGCATTCCTGGATGCCGCCGTCTCCCATCAGGGCGGTCAGCCGCTCGCGCTTCAGGGCCGCGCCGGTCGGGTGCGTGTTGAACAGGCGGACCTGCGATATGGTGGCGGCGCCGACGAAACCGGTGTCCTCATTAAACTGCGGGCAGGCCTCCATGCAGCAGCAGCAGGAGATGCAGCGCGAGAGCGGATAGGATTCTTCCTGAGCCTCGGCGGTCAGGCGCGGGCCGGCGCCGAGATCGTACGTGCCGTCGACCGGCACCCAGGCCTTCACCTTCTTCAGATTCTCGAAGATCACGCTGCGGTCAACGGCCAGGTCGCGAATGACGGAGAACTTCGAGAACGGCTCGAGCTTGATCGGCTGACTGAGATTATCGATCAAGGCCGAGCAGGCCATGGCCGCTTTGCCGTTGATCAGCATGGCGCAGGAGCCGCAGACCTCTTCCAGACAATTCGAGTCGTAGGTGACGGGCGTGGTTTTCTTGCCGTCGCGGGTGACGGGATTGGCCGCGATCTCCATCAGCGCCGACGTGACGTTCATGTTCGGCTTGTAGGCGATCTCGAATTCTTCCCACGACGGCTTGGCCTCGGGGGTGAGTTGGCGTTTGATTCTTATGATGACGGATTTGTTATTAGCCATTAGCTTTTAGCCTTTAGCTCCTAGCTCAAACTTTGTGCCACTTTAGTACTTCCTCGTCCGCGGCGGGATCAGCGCCGCATCCACCGGCTCGAACTCGAACTTCGGCCCGTTCGCTTCGGGCGCGAAGACTGCCTTGGTCGTCTTCATCCAGTTCTTGTCGTCGCGCTCGGGAAAGTCGGGCTTGTAATGCGAGCCGCGCGACTCGTCGCGCATGGCCGCTCCCTGGGCAATCACCCGCGCAAGCTGCAGCATGTTGTAGAGCTGGCGCGCGAAAGCGATGGTCGTGTTCGCCCACTGCGAGCGGTCGCTCAGATTGATCTTCTGGAAGCGCTGGAGCAATTCGACGACCTTGGCGTCGGCTGCCTGACAGTTCTTCGTGTAGCGGATGACCGTGCATTCCTTGGTCATGACCTCGCCGAGTTCACGCCAGAGCAGGAACGGATTCTCCGCGCTGTCGGCCTTCGTCAGACCAGCGTTGATTACTTCCTGCCGTTTGCGTTCGGCGTCAAAGTGTCCGTTGCCCTCGGACTTCTGCAGGCCGCCGGCGTACTGGACGGCCGCCGGCCCGGCGACGAATCCGCCGAAAATGCACGAGACCAGCGAGTTCGCACCCAGGCGGTTGGCGCCGTGGTACTGGAACTCGCACTCGCCCGCGGCATAGATGCCCGGGATATTCGTCGATTGCTTGTAGTCGACCCAGAGCCCGCCCATGGTGTAGTGCACGCCGGGGAAAATCTTCATGGGCACGTCGCGCGGGTCGACGCCGACAAACTTCTCGTAGATTTCGAGAATGCCTTCCAGCTTGCGGTCGAGCACCTTGCGGTCAATGTGGGTGAGGTCTAGATAGACCATCGGCTTGCCGTCGATGCCGAGGTTGTGCTTGTAGATGACCTCGAAGATTTCGCGGGTGGCCACATCGCGCGGGACCAGGTTGCCATATTTCGGATACCGCTCTTCGAGGAAGTACCAGCGCTCCTTTTCCGGGATGCTTTTGGGATCGCGCTTGTCGTTCGGTGTTCTTGGCACCCAGACGCGGCCGCCTTCGCCGCGCGCCGATTCCGACATGAGGCGCAGCTTGTCTTCGCCGGGGATGCAGGTGGGATGAACCTGGATGAACTCGCCGTTCGCGTAATAGCAGCCCTGCTGGTAGAGCGCGGACTGCGCCGATCCGGTGCAGACCACCGAGTTGGTGGACTTGCCGAAGATGGCGCCCACGCCGCCGGTGCAGATGATGATGGCGTCGGCGGGAAAGGTGCGGACTTCCATGGAGTGCAGGTCCATGGCGCAGATGCCGCGGCAGACGCGCTTCGAATCGAGCACGGCCGAGAGAAACTCCCAGTGCTCGAATTTCTTGACCTTGCCTTCGGATTCGTAGCGGCGGACTTGCTCGTCGAGCGCGTAGAGAAGTTGCTGGCCAGTGGTCGCGCCGGCGAAAGCGGTGCGGTTGTACAGAGTGCCGCCGAAGCGACGGAAGTCGAGCAGACCTTCGGGAGTGCGGTTGAAAGGCACACCCATGCGGTCGAGCAAGTCGATGATGCCGGGAGCGGCCTCGCACATCGCCTTTACCGGCGGCTGGTTGGCGAGGAAGTCGCCGCCGTAGATCGAGTCGTCGAAGTGAATCCAGGTGGAGTCGCCTTCGCCTTTCAGGTTCTTGGCTGCGTTGATCCCACCCTGGGCGCAGACCGAATGCGAGCGCTTCACCGGCACAATAGAGAACAGATCGACCTCGCCGCCCATCTCGGCGATTTTGATAACGGCGGACAGTCCCGCGAGGCCGCCGCCCACAACGATAATTTTCGGAGCTGCCATGCTGTATGAGTCCCATCTGCCGGGCTGAGCCCGGACGTTATCGCATTACGATGTTTTCCGGACTGCTGCCCAAGGGCTGATACGGAACCTTTAAGAAGCCGTACATGCTGGCCGCTCCCACCGCGATCAAGGCCAGCGCCAGCAGCAGGCAAATGTAGCCGAAGCGGCGGCGCGCTGTTTCTCCGGTGGTGATGCCCCACTTGGCGGCGAAGAGCCAGAGTCCATAAGAAAAGTGCCAGGAGGCGGCGATGATGCCGGCGGCATAGAAGGCGATCATCCACGGGTTCTGGAATTCTCCCTGCACCTTGGCAAACGACGCCATGGGATTGGTCGGCAGATGCACCCCGGTGAAGCGCAGGTAGTAGGTGTGCTGCACCATATAGACGAGGGCGACGATACCGGTCCAGCGCTGCGCGGTGTACAGCCAGTTGCCGCTCCAGGGGTAATCGGCGACGTTGGTATCGCCTTGATACCAGATGTACACGCCGTACAGGCCGTGGTAGAGGATCGGAATCCAGATGAAGAACAGCTCCAGCAGAAATACGAAGGGCAGGCTGTTCAGAAACGCAACTTGCTTGCCGTAGGCCGTCGCGCCCTTGAAGGCTTCCGCATTGGAGATGAAGTGCTCGAGCAGGAAGAGTCCGATGGGGACGATGCCGGTGAGGGAGTGCAGACGGCGCAGCAGGAACGACATTCCCTCGCCAGCGCGCAGGGGAGCGACGCCGGGCTTGATCCTTGGAACTGGAACTGGAGCGACAGGCTGGGCTGATGACGCCACGATGGCTGCTCCTTGTATGAACAGGTATGAAAGACGAACCGACCATTATGGTTTCCGTGGGAACACAAGTCAAGGAAACCTGGGTCACACATTATTGTGATGACGGACACAGCGCGGAAGTGGCATGAAGTATAAATGCCCTCAACCGCCCAGCTCGCAAATTGCGCATTCGCAAAACAAGAGGCAATCTCACCGCAGAGCTACAGAGACATGGAGAAGTGCTAGCGTTTGTTTTTCTCTGTGTCTCTGTGACTCTGTGGTGATCACCCGTTCTTAAGCACGCGTTGGTACCACGACAGGAATGCGCGGAACGCGGCGCCGCGATGGCTGTACTGGGCTTTCTCAACCGCGCTGAGTTCGGCGAAGGTCTTGCCGATTTGCGGGAAGTAGAAGAGCGGGTCGTAGCCGAAGCCGTTTTCGCCGCGCGGCGCGTCCAGCATGATACCCTCGGCGGTGCCGCGAAAAGTTTCGAGCGTTCGGCCGTCGCGGGCGGCGGCGAGCACGCAGACGAATCGCGCGGTCCGTTTTTCAGCGGGAACGCCCGCGAGTTCGCGCTGCACGCGCGCATTATTCGCTTCGTCCTCGGTGTTGCCTTCGGCGGTGTGTGGCTCCTCGGCGGCGTAGCGCGCGGAGTGCACGCCGGGCGCTCCACCCAGAGCGTCAATCTCGAGGCCTGAGTCATCGGCGAGCACCAATTCTCCGGGAACGGCCAGACTGTAGGCCTCGGCTTTCTTGCGCGCGTTCTCCTCGAAAGTGGCGCCGTCTTCGACGACCGGGGGCAGGGAAGAGAAGTTCGGGATGCCCGCGACGATAATCCCGTAGGGCGCGGCGGCACCGGCGAAATCGCGGAGTTTGCCGGCGTTCGATGTTGCGACCAGAACTTTAGGAACCGTCATGCGTTTGCGCTCACGGCGGGCCGAGGCCGCGTCTTCACCCAGGCGGCGACCAGCACGGCCAGACTGATCAACGATACTGCGCCTCCCAGCGTGCGATCGGACGTGCGCCGGAAGCGCACCTGCACGTCGTTCTTTCCCGCCGATACGGGGATCACCATCTCGCCGGTATCTTCTGTCGTCTGGGAATCCACGCGCCGGCCATTGATCGTGATTTCCCACGCCGGGTAGTTAAAAAGCCGCAAGGTCAAATTTTCCGGCGAGGGGGTCTGCACGGCGAAATGCTTTTCCTCTGGACCCCAGGTCTGGATCTCAGCTGGAACCGGCTTCCCCGAGCCGCCGGTGATTCTGGGCAAGCTCTTGTCCACGTCATAGGGATCGGCCCCGGCTGGAACATATTCGTCAGCACCCTCGTAGCCGGTGCCATCGGACATCGCACTGCTCATCTCCTGGATGTCCGGGGCAGTGTCCCACCAGGGTGGCTGAATCTGATATCCGGCAATCAAGACCACGGCGAGCAGCGCCGCGCTCACCAGAGCTCGTAAGCTCCAGCGCCGGGTCGCCATGGCCAGCAACATGGCCAGCGCGGCGTTCAGGCAGAGCAGCCAGCGCCAGGGCAGTTGCACGAAGCGGAGCTTGGGCAGATGTTGCCAGAGCAGATTCGTGATCGAAAGCATGATCAGCACGGTGCCCCCGGTCCAGGCCGAAAGCAGAATCCAAAGAGTTCTCTTTTCTTCCCTCGAGCGGCGGGAAAACCAGACGGCAATCGCGGCGGCCCCGATTTCTGTGGCCGCGATGGTCGAGACCAGCAGGTTAAAGCGGTTGTGGTCGGGATCGGCGACGGTGGTGAAGAGAAAGTTATCCTGCGGGCGAACCCCCGGGGCAAGCACCTCTCCGATGTTGACCCATTTCTGCTGGTAAATGGCTGGGACCAGGTAAAACGCCGCCAATCCAGCGCCGAGCATGAGGGCGAGCCCAGCTTGTCCCAGGGGGCGCCAGGAGCGATCGAGAACTGCCTTCAGCGTCGCCAGTCCGGCCACGGAGTAATGAATGATTACCGCCACCGGAGCATTCGTCAGCCAAGCCGCAGCGAGCGTCATACCCAGCCACAACGCCGGCCGAAGACTCCGCTCTTCCAGACGAAGGACGCAAACCACGAGCAGCGGCAGGAGCGCCGAGGCCAGCAGTTCGGCGTATGCGCTTCGCCAGTAAACGATCACCAGGTGGTAGGGATTCACGACATAAAAGGCAGCCGCGAAGAGCGCATCGGGCGCAGCCAGCCACTCGCGGGCGAGCCGGTACATGGCGGCTCCCGCCACCGTGAGCACAATCCAGCAATACGCGCCTGGAACCATCTTCCAGGGCAAAAGCGCACCGAGAGCCGCGCCTAGGGCCCATGAAGCGGGAGGATAGAACAGGAAGCGTGCCTCGCCGTAGCCCCAGTGCGCCAGCGCCGCCCAGCGCGGGTACACGATGCCCTGTTTCCACTGGCCGAGGGCGTCCATCCAGGAAAACATGTGGAATTCGAAATCGTGACCGGAAGGAGACCCCTGCCAGAAAAAGGGGAGGACTGCCAGAAGGCTGATCGCGCCCAGCAACATTGCTCGCGAGATGAGAGTCTTGGACACCCGAGTGTCTTGAGGGTCTAGAGTGGCGCCCGGAAAAGGGTGCTTCGATTCAGGAAATCGCGCCGCTGCCATTCTATTGCATGGAAAAATTCTCCGAAAATTAACCGCGCTGCAATGATTCAGAAGGCGGCCTGCGCTAGGCTGAAACCATCGAGGTGGAACAGACCGCCGGGGGACAGGGCGCACCAGAAACGGGGTGTCGCCTTGTCCCCCGGTTATGTTGGGATGGAGTTGGGCGAAGCTACGCGCCAGGACTGTGGCTAACTCACTGGGGGCGAGTTTCGTTGGCGGTGCAGCTCAGAGAGAAACTCTGGCTGCTCCAGCGCGGCGCCCGTGCGCAGCAAGTCGAGCAGCGGATCGTCGAATTCAGACCCGTTGTCTGCCTGCGGGTTGAGCTCTCCGCTGTCGGCGACAAGGGAACGGGGAGAAATTTCCAGGTGTGGCGTGGCGCCCGGCTGGCTGGTGAGGAACGCGATAAAGTCGGCGACGCTCTTCCGCTGCTCTTCGGTACGCGCAGGAAATTCGATGCCCATGCCGTGCCCCGGATGCATGACCCGCACCACCGCTTCGGTGTGAATCTCCAGGCCGGCGGCTTTCAGGCACAGATCAACCGCCGAGGCTTGCGGGAAGGGAGACTCCGTTTCCACATAACAGCCTCCCACGCTCAGATCGGTCAGCTTGCACTGGCTGAGCGGGTCGGGCTCTTCGGGTAGGGATTGCTGGGTGTGGCCCGTTAACCATTCTCCAAGCTGTTCCCGCATGTCGGTGGGCACATCGAGGAAACGAAGGCCGCTTTGCCCGTTGGCACCACTCCATGCGACCTCGGCGTCGCCTTCAACCTGGGTGCCAGGGGGAAGCTCAAAGGAAAAGTGGACCAGCGCCGCGGAAGGCAGCGGCTGCGCCGCCAGGATGTCCATTCCCCCGGTACTCACGTCGAGCAGGATACCCTCGAGGGTGGACAGATCGGCGGTACGAAGCGAGACCGGCGCCTGCACCGGGATGCGGAAGGACTGCCGCCGCTCGCGCTTCAGCAGGGCGGTGGCGGCGCGGAGGGTGGCCGTAGCTTGATCGTAAGCGACCGGCTTGGTCAGAATAAAATGGGCGCCGGCTCCGAGGATGCTGCGAATCTGCGAAGCGTCGGGCAGCAGCGCGACCGTGACGGCGGGATGGACGTGTGCCGCGTCCGCCTGGCGACGAAGCGTTTCCAGCACCAGGGAGGCCGCGGCAGGATCGTCGAAATCCACAATTGCCTGGTCGAAGCGCACTTCGGAAAGGCGCGCGACGGCGGCCTCGACCGCGCTCGAGCGATCCACGGCGACGCCGCACTGCGCCAACACTCGGGTGAGCGTTTCCGCAGCCTGATCGTCCTTTGACACCAGCAGTGCCTGCAACATCATCGGATCGGAACCTCCTCGCCGTTGCTGCCGGTTACGGCCAGCGCGGGGTTGTGGTCCGAGCGGGCTTGGCCGCGGCAGACGCGGACTGGGCGCCAGCCTTCGCGGCCATGGCGCTGGAGTTCTCTTCCTCCACGTCGGCCAGCACTCCGTTGTCCTCTTCAGCTTCGCTTTCAGCGAGCAGCGGAGCTACCTCACGCAATTTCTCGGCTGCCTGCCGCAACATCTCGATCTGCTTGCCGAGCTGGGCATACTGTGCCTGCTTGCGACGCAGGACCTCATGAATGTCCTTCATACTACCCCCTGCGCCTGAATGTAGGTTTGCGTGATAGTAACGTCAACGGTAATCCCTAGGCTGGCCGTTACGGGGGTAACAGTCTTCGGGGAGAAGACGGGTACTATCTGGATGTACCGCAGCCCATAGCACCGGGCGAGAAGCTGGCCGAGCACAAGGAGCGCGATCCAGAAAAATCAAAAGCCCCGCCTCGAGGGCGGGGCCAATGAGTTGAGCGTCCTGGGCGAACCGAGGGAATCCAGTCTGAGCTTACGACAGGAGTTTGCGACGTACCACGCTGGCAATCCCAACCAGTCCGGTTCCCAGCAGAGCGAGGGTGCCTGGCTCAGGAGTGATAAAAACCGATGTTCCCCCCTGCAAATGCCCCACGCCGTTCTGCAGCTGACCCAAGTAGCCAATAACGTTCTGCGTCGTGCTTCCGGTTACCGTGACGCCGTTCCAGAGCTGCCCCTGGAGATTGCCGGTGAGCTGGAAATTAAACTGCTTGTGTACGTGACTCACCAGAGTCCAGGTGATGGGCCCCACGAAAGATCCGCTAAAGATCGATCCCTTGGGCACGCCTTGGAGACCGTTACCCATCACATTGAAGCTCGACCCCACGTCGGAAAAGGTACCGCCGCCCAGGAGGCTGCCACTCGTCAGGGCCCCGGTCGCAAAGCTGACCGTGCCTAGGGAGTGTCCCTTCGGCGCCACGATACCGTTGAACTGTTTGAGCTGAGACTGGTTGGATACGATGCCAGAGTTGGAAAGCGTTATGTTGCCGTGGACGTTGACGAAAGTAAACGTGCCCGCCCAAGCCGCAACTGGCAACGCCAGTGCCAATAGTGCCAAAACTACCACTCGCCTCATTGTTCCCTCCCCAAAACCTCAGAATTCTTTGTCTCTTGTCCCCACTACAGACCCGAGGTATAGCTCGCCCCGCGTCTCCTCGTGCAGTTCCAATTCCAAAGTCGCCTAAACTGTACTGATCTTTGCTTTCAATGGCTTACAGCCTTTGGCCACCCGCAACTGCAAGAGCTAACTGAAATCTCCTGCACACTTGCAACATTGGTTTTCGGTTTGCTCCCCTTGCCATCCGCAGATACCCCACCCATTTTCGCCGCCAGAAGCGTGTGGAACCACGAACGAGTCCTTGGAATCGGAGGGGGGAATCCCTGGAAGAAACATTGCCCTGGGAATCCGCTTCCAGAACCTCGTGCGACCAGAAACCGCCCAGTCGCGGGTGACACATGTTACCAAAGATTTCTTATTTTGCAAGTGGCTCTTTCGTGCTATCTCGTACCCCCCGAAAGTGGTGTTCCCCTCCCGGCTCGTTCTTTGTATCTTCAGGACGAGCAGTTCTGGGGGAGGGCTGTTCGGGCGTCCCGCGATTCATGCGAATCCGGGACGCTTTTTATTTTGCGCCGCGCTGTGAGCAACCCTCTGCCGCCACTTTCAAACTGGTTCCGTCCTGACTTCCCCTTTCCTGATGCAACGCCTCTCGCAGCGAAGCTTGCGGGCAGGCAGCGTGCAGTCAAGAGTTGGTAATGCCGCTGTAAATCATTGCTTTTCACCAGATTGTTCAACGATCACGTGTAGGGATAGAAAATGAAGAACAGCACAGACAGCACGGTCAAAACCCACAATGCCGGCCGGATCTCCCGCGTCCGTCCCGCTACTATTTTGCAGAAGGGGTACAGAACAAAGCCGGCGGTCATGCCAATGCCCACGTTGTAGGTGAAGACCATCAGGGCAATCACGCCGAAGGCCGGAACCAGTTCCGTCAGGTCGTCAAAGGGGATGCGCGTGATCGGTGTCAGCATGAGCAGCCCGACAAAGATCAGCGCCGGGCCATAGGCCTGGGGCGGAATGGCCGAGATGAAAGGAGCGAAGAACAAGGTTCCCACGAAGCAGAGCCCGGTGACGACTGCGGTCATGCCGGTCCGCCCGCCCGCTTCCACCCCGGTGGCCGATTCAATATAGGCGCCTGACGTGGAGGTCCCCACCAGCGCGGCGAAGGTCGTCGCCACCGCGTCCGCCAGCATGGGCCGTTCGATCTGAGGAAGATTGCCCTCTTTATCGAGGAGGCCCGCCCTGGCTGAAACCCCAATGAGGGTGCCCATCGTGTCCACAAAAGCCATGACGAAGATGGTCAGTACGACGGGAAAGAAGCCCCAGCTAAACAAGCTGTGCAGATCGAGCTTGAACAGAACCGGCTGCAGGCTGGGCGGACGGCTGATCCAGGCGATCGGCATCGGCGCGAGTCGCAAGGCGAATGCCGCCAGAGCGGTCACCAGCACGCCGGTGAGAATTGCCCCCGGAAAGCGGCGAATGGTGAGCACCGTCATCAGCAGGAATCCGAGGATCGAAAGCAGCACCGAAAGCGAGGTCAGATGGCCAGCGCGCACCGGCGCTCCGGCGAATCCCAGGGTGACAATGCCGGTCTGATTCAGGCCAATGAAGGCCAAAAACAGCCCGATCCCGACGGCGTAGCTGTAGCGAAGCGTAGCCGGAATGGCATCGACCATCCACTGGCGCAGGCGAAACAGGGTCAACAGGATGAAGAGAATTCCGGCCAGGAACACGGCGCCCAGAGCGCTTTGCCAGCTATACCCGAGCCCATGGACGACGGTGAAGGCGATGAAGGCGTTTTCGCCCATGTAAGGGGCAATGGCGAAAGGACGATTGGCATAGAGGCCCATCAGCAGCGTGCCGGCAATCGCGGTCAGGATGGTGGCAGTCAGGGTAGCGCCGGGCGGCATCCCGGCAGTTTTCAGAATGGCAGGATTGACGGCCACGATGTAGGCCATGGTGAAGAAGGTCGTGAGCCCGGCCACGACTTCACGGCGGGGGGTGGTCTCATGCCGCGAAAGTCCAAAGAACCGATCGAGCCAAGAAGTGAAGGGATTCAAAGCTCCCCCATAAGTCGGAAATTGCAGAAGTCAGAAGTCAGATTGCAGAAGTGTACCCCGGCGCTGCGCGACTCTGGTTTAACTTCTGCAATCTGACTTCTCACTTCTGACTTTTCCGCAACTCGGCGAGCATTTGAGGATCGATGTTGCCGCCGCTGATCACGGCGACATTGATCTTGGTTCGTGGCAACTCGCCGGCGTGGAAGAGAAACGCCGCCACGGCGACGGCGCCGCTGGGCTCGGCCACGGTCTTGGCTTTCCCGCTGAGAGCGCGCATCGACTGCCGGATCTCCTCTTCCTTCACGCTGACAATGTCGTCCACATAGGCGCGGATGTGCTCGAAATTGATGGCCCCGATGCTCTGCGTGCGCAGGCCGTCCGCCAGCGTTTGCGTAACCTGCTCGGCGGAAAAAGAAACAATGTGCCCGGCGCGCAGGCTGGCTTTGGCATCGGCCGCGAGTTCGGGCTCAACCCCAATGACCTTCACTTTGGGATTGCTGAGCTTGATCGCAGCCGAGACGCCGCTGATCAGTCCGCCGCCGCCGACCGGGACGAGCACGGTCTCGACTGCGGGCAGATCTGCGAGGATTTCAAGACCGACCGTGCCCTGGCCGGCGATGATCTTCTCGTCGTTGTAGGGCGGGACGACGACGTATCCGTGTTCCGCCGCCAACTGCTCGGCGCGCAACCGGCGCTCTTCGCTGCTCGGACCAACCGTGATAATCTCCGCGCCGAGAGCGGCGGTCGCTTCGAGCTTGTTCTTCGGAGCATTGCCGGGCATGACGATGATCGCTTTCACACCCAAGGCCCGCGCGGCATAAGCCACTCCCTGCGCGTGGTTACCGCTGGAGTAGGAGATGACGCCGCGGCGGCGGCGCTCTTCCTCGCTCAGGGAAGCGATCTTGTTGTAAGCCCCGCGCAGCTTGAAAGCGCCGATGGGCTGCAGGTTCTCGAGCTTCAGGTAGAGCTTGCGGGAATCAGCAACACCAGTCCATTCCAGGAGGGGTGTGCGGACGGCGATGCCGTCGAGGCGGGCCTGAGCCGCGCGAATGTCGTGGAGAGAGACCATCGTGGAAGGGATCTCAGCAATTACACTACAATTTCCACCGCTGTGGTGCTATAGTATTACCAGGTAACACCTTGGAATATTTGCGATGTCCACTCCTTCAACGACCAGTTTGAAGCTCGATAGTAAGACAAAGGAGCGCGTTCAGCGGCTCGCCTCGGCCCGCCGCCGGTCGCCGCACTGGGTCATGCGCGAAGCCATCGAGCAGTATGTGGAACGCGAGGAGAAGCGCGAGCAATTCCGACAGGAAGCGCTGGCCGCCTGGACGCATTACCAGACGACCGGTCTGCACGCTACCGCCGAGGAAGCCGACGCCTGGCTGGCCAAGCTCGAAGCGGGTAAGGACGCCGCTCCCCCTAAATGCCACGACTGAGATGGTCACAACGGGCCCTGCTGGATGTGGCCCGCCTCCATGCCTTTCTAGCTCCCAAGAGCCGGGACGCAGCCAAGCGCGCCGTCAAGGCGATCCGGCAGGGCGTAAGAGCGCTCGGCAAACACCCGGAGATTGGCCGTCCTGTCGAAGAGTTGCCGCTGGAGTTCCGCGAGTGGGTGATTGACTTCGGACATGGGGCCTATGTCGCCCTGTATCACTACGACGGAAATCAGGTCGTGATACTGGCCGTCCGGCACGGACGCGAGGCGGGATACTGAGTTGAATCCTCGCGGGAGAAGAGGGGGAGGGAGATGTGGGGGTAACCGGCCCGAGGCCTACTTTCAAATCAGGCCCGATCCAATTTCACCCCGTGGCGCATGGGCGGCAGAGCGCGCTCGCAGTTCGCATCGAAGCATGTGGCTCGTCCACTCCCGTACATTCAGGATGGGCACTAGGGGTGTAGAGTGCAGACAGCCAGTCTCGTCGCAACTGTCAAGTTGTGGCAGCGTCGTGCCCCCATAACTGCGAGTCGAAAAAAGAACACCGCCGTGAAGGTACTTGGAACGACGAGCGTACATTCGCTTGATGACTTCCTCTACTGCCTTTCCTTCGCGCTTGAGCACGTAGGCTGCGACTCGGCGTGAGATCGAGTAAACCGGCTGTCCACAACTCTTACACGGGGTCGCAGGTTCCGCAGCACTCGCTGAAATCACTTCGAGCGCAGAAAGGTAAAGAGTGATTGACAGTTCGTGGCTACCGCCGAAATCCTGCATGGCGCTCTTGGACTTATGTTCCATCTCTAGCGCCGTGCGGAAGTGTGCAGCGGCCAAGAAGAGATCTCCCTCCGATTCTTCGTCGTCAAGTAGTAACTTCTCGATCGCGTCTAGATCCTCGTCACATGGTGCCACGTGCCCGTCGATGGTCGGATATCCGTCATACCAGTCCGGGTCCACCGCCTGTCCAGGCGGTTGCGGAGGAACCTGAATCGTACTTGTGGGTGCATTGCCCTCGCCGTCACACACCTCGATATCGACCTGCGCCGGAGAGTTCACCACCAGGTCGCGGGAAGTCACGAGTACGCAGTTGCTGGCGACGGCTAGGAGGTCGAGCAAGTTACTAAGGCGCTGATGGGCCTGCGACTTCTCGTCCACGCTGTCATAGGATTCCACACGAATCACCAAGCGTGACCGACGATCTTTGCCAGCTTCTAGAGCGTAGGTCGAGCGGACCCTAGGCGCGAAAGGCAGTAGAATTGGATATAGGATCCCCTCTACAGCCAGCCACGACGTCTTTGGCCTCGGCGCCCTCTCAATTGCCCCCGTAACGCACGCTCGGAGTCGGTCCTCAAGGTTTGGTCCAGTGCACTGGAAGTGCAATTCGCTGATGCAGTCTCTTTGAGCGTACCTCACACCCACTTCCACTGTCGCTTCGCCGAGGTCTGCGTGTCCAAAGCGGATTAAATGAGATGCTCCCTCCTTGCGCGGCATGTACTGCCATGCGCACTTTCCGAATTCGCTACGAATTTGTGCCCAAACGGCGCGTAAGAGGCGGTTTGACCCCCTACGACCTGTAGTCTTGACGGGCACTTTCAGCATCATTGCTAAAGCACTCTCCTTCCCCGGAGTAGGCCCACGTCTGCCACACATCCTTCCCAGAGTATGCTAAGAGGAAGGGCGACCCGGCGAAAAAGTTGACAAACAGATTCCTCGCTCGCCTTCGGTTGGGGACGGCTAGGAATGAAAAGCTTTATAAGACGGCGCAGCGAGAAGCTGCTGTCCTCTTTCGGCGGCGCTAAATCTCCAAGATCACCGGCATGATCAGCGGTCTCCGCTGCGTCTGCTTCGAGATATAGCGCTTTAGGTCGGCGCGGATTTTCTCTTTGATCACGCCGAAGTCGGCCTTCTCTTCGTCGCTGGAGGCAGCGAGCGTCTCCATGACGATCTCTCGCGCGCGCTCGATTAGGCCATTTTCGCCCGGGTTGAACCCGCGGGTGACAATCTCGGGCGAGGTCTCTACCCGGCCGGTGAGCTTGTTAATCGCGATAATGGGCAGCACAAAGCCGTCTTCGCTCAAGTGCCGGCGATCTTCGATCACCAGGTCTTCGACCACGTCGGAGCGCGAGCCCGAGTCGATGCAGACGCAGCCCACGTTCACTTTTCCCGCCTTGCGCGCGCCCTGTTCGTCGAACTCGAGGACGTCCCCGCTCTCGATCAGCATCACGTTGCCGACCGCGCTATGCATGGTGCGCGCCAGGTCCGCATGCAGCTTGAGTTGCCGGTACTCGCCGTGAATCGGGATGAAATATTTCGGCCTCACCAGGTTGATGATGAGCTTCAATTCTTCCTGGCTAGCGTGTCCGCTGACGTGCACCGGCGGATACGACCCGTCGTCGTAAATGACGTGCGCTTCGCGGCGGAACAGGTGGTCCACCATGCGGTAGATGGCCTTTTCGTTGCCGGGAATGATGCGCGAAGACAGAACCACCGTGTCGCCCTTCTCGATCTTGGCGTGCTTGTGGCTGTCAACGGCGGCGCGCGACAAGGCCGACATCGGCTCGCCCTGCGTGCCGCTGATCAGCACGCAAACTTTTTCCGGGGCGAAGTTCTTCATTTCGCCCGGGTGAATCAGCAAGCCTTCGGGAATCTGGACGTAGCCCAGATCTTCGGCGATCTCGGAGGAGCTGACCATCGAGCGGCCGATGAAACAGACTTTGCGGCCGTGCTCCCAGGCCAGGTCCACGGCCAGCTTGATGCGGTGAATCGACGATGAAAAGCAGGAGATGAACAACCGTCGCTGGGTGCGGGCGAACACTTCGTCGAACTTGCGGCGCACGGCGCGTTCGCTGGGCGTGTAACCTTTGCGCTCGACGTTGGTCGAGTCCTGCAGCAGTGCCAGCACACCTTGCTTGCCATACTCAGCGAAGGAGTGCAGATCGAAAAGCCGGTTGTCGGTGGGTGTGGGGTCAACCTTGAAATCGCCGGTATGCAGCACAACGCCGAGCGGCGTGTGGATGGCCAGCGCCACGCAGTCCACCAGGCTGTGCGTGACCTGAATGGGATGAATCGTGAACGGCCCGATCTTGAAGCGCTCCCCTGGCCGGATCTCGCGCAGGTCGGCGTCGTCGAGGAGTTGGTGTTCGTCCAGTTTGTCCTCGACGTAAGCGAGCGTGAACTCCGTGCCCCACACGGGGACGTTCAGTTCGCTGAGGATCCAGGGCAGGGCGCCGATATGGTCTTCGTGGCCATGGGTGAGAACGACGGCCCGCACATGCTTGCGGTTCTCCAGCAAGTACGAAATGTCGGGGACAACGATGTCCACGCCCAGCAGCTCGGCGTCGGGGAACATCAGGCCGGCATCGAGGACGATTATGTCGTCGCCCCAGCGCACGGCCATGCAGTTCATGCCGAACTCGCCCAGCCCGCCCAGCGGTACGATATGCAGTTTTCCAGATGGCATTCGGAAACATGATGCTAGCACAGTGAGTCGCGAGAGAGTGACGATAAGCGAGTGCCGAGTCGCAACGACTATCGACCAACGACTAACGACCGACGACTAACGACGCTCCCCCTGATAGACTGCGAGCAGAATGCCTGACTCGGAGAAAAAGTCCTGGCTGCGGCGGCGCGCCGAGGGCGCGATCCGGGGAGGACTGACCCGCGCCTACCATACGGTGCGAGTCGATCCGGCGCGCTTCCTGATGCAGTTGCGCATCGCCTACGGGCTGCCGGTCGCCAGTTTTCGCGGCGTTTACACGCTGGAAATGGAGCGGCTGGACGACGTAGCCGAATCGGTGATCCGCAGCGGAATGAAGCTGGCGGCGGTGGAAGGCGCCGGCTTCGGGCTGGGCGGAATCCTCACCATCGTGCCCGACTTGGGCATTTTGTCGGCAATTACCATGCGCACGATCCAGAAGCTCAGCCTGGTGTATGGATTCGAGATGAATACGGACGACGAAATCGCCGAACTCTGGATCGCCGCCGCCAGCGCGGCCGGGGTGGACATCAGCCGCGAACTGCTGGAAAAAGAAGTCGTCAACCGCTTCGTGCCCAAGGTGATTCAGCGCATCGCCGCTCGCGCCAGCGCCGAGGTCGTCGAGAAGTGGGCGGGACGCCTGATTCCGTTGGCGAGCTCGGTAATCGGATGCGCGCTGAATTACTACTTCGTCCGTGCCTGGGGCGAGCGGGCCCTGGCGCACTTCCGTGCGAAGCATCTGGAGGCGCGGCGGAGGTTAGTGGAGGAACAGGCCAAGTTGCCGGGAGCGCCGTCAGCGCAGATGCTTTCGTGAGGGCGGGCAAGGGTAACCGCATCCGCGCGTGTGGCGGCAAGCAGCAGGTGAAGCCGCAAGACCAAGATCGTCGCCACAGAGGTTCCCGGCACCGTGCTCGGTTGCCTACCTTAGCCACTCTTCCAGTTCGATCCCGCGTTCGGTTTTTTCATCGCGATACTTGACGATCACCGGCGTGTAGAGCGAGAGGTTCCAGTCGTCGGATTTGCCTTTGCCTTTCTTCACGGGGCGCGAGCCGGGCACGACCACGGCATTCTCCGGGACTTCGAGCGGATAGTCGGGAGTGGCTCGATAGACTTCTCCTCGGACAAGATCGTAGAGCGGCGTGGAACGGGTCAGGATCGTGCCCGCTCCTAGCACGGCCCGCGCCCGCACCAGCGTGCCTTCGTAGACGCCGCAGTTGCCGCCTACGAGAACATCGTCTTCGATGATGACCGGGGCGGCGTTGACCGGCTCGAGCACGCCTCCGATCTGGGCGGCGGCGCTCAGGTGTACGCGCTTGCCGATCTGCGCGCAGGAGCCGACCAGGGCGTGCGAGTCGATCATGGCGCCCTCGTCCACGTAGGCACCGACGTTGATGAACATTGGGGGCATGCAGACGACGGACGGCGCGACGTAAGCTCCTTCGCGGATGGACGAGCCGCCCGGCACAAGGCGCACACGGTCGGCGAGCGTCAGACGGCGGGCAGGGAAGGTGTCTTTATCAACAAAGGAGAGGACGTCGCCGTCGGACATGGCTTTCAGTACGCCGAGGCGGAAGCCGAGCAGGATGCCTTGCTTGACCCAGGCGTTGACCGTCCAGTGGCCGCCGATCTTTTCGGCGGCGCGGATTTCGCCGCGGGTCAGAGCGGCGCGGAAGTCGAAGAAAACTTGGCGAGCCTCGGCGGGGATCGTCGCGGCCGCGAACAGGTTTTCAATGGCCAACTTCAACGTGGATACGGAATCTGACATAGAAGGTTGAATCTGGACCTAAGCAGCTGGATGGGGCGGCGCGAAGCAGGTGCCGTCCCTACGGAGTCTGTGTCGTAGCCCCCGTGCCGTCCCTAGCGGGACTCGATTCATCCCACTTCCCCTTACCCAGGACTTCCGTCCTGGGCTATCCTGTCCCGCCGCTTCGCGGCTAGAGCGTCGTTCATTCCACTTTTTCGCTCAACCTGTATGACCGAAACTCCCCCAGAACGATTGAAAACGACGGCAGCGAAGTGCCAATTGCTAAACGCCAAATGCCCACCGCCAAAAGCCAGAAGCTAGGAGCTAGTAGCTAGCAGCTGTTTTCCTACGCCACGCACTTGCACTCGCTGCGGATCAGCACTCCGGCCATGTGATGGGTAGCCTCGCGCGCCTCGGTCAGATTCGGATAAGGACCATGCCAGCGGGAATGATTGGCGTCGTGTCCGGCGGGGCGGCCTTTGCCCGCGTTGCACTGTCCGCAAGAGGACCGATGCAGCACCGCTTTATGGGGTCCGGCCGCCCAATTCTCGTAAACATAAAACTCGCCGGCCGCCACCGGGGCCGGAGCTGCGGGCCGGGCGATCAATCCCGCATCGGTGGCGATCTTTTGCAGTTTCGAGCGCGTATCGCGGCGCATGGGGAGAAGCGGCAGGCGGTACACTTCTTCGATTTTTCCCATCATCGCCAGAACCGCCTTGACGGGCAGCGGATTCGATTCGATGAAGTTGGCCTGCATCAGGGCCAGGTACTTGCGGTGGAGGCGACGCGCGGTATCCCAGTCATTGTTCAGGGCGGCACGCGTCATCTCGGCCATTTCGTGAGGAATCTCGTTGGAGGCGACGGAAATAATCCCGACGCCGCCGAGTGCGATCACGGGCAGGGTGATGGCGTCGTCGCCGGAGAAAACCAGGAAGGTCTCGGGCACGGCGTTCAACACCTCGGCGATCTGCGTCATGCTGCCGCTGGCTTCCTTTACGCCAGCTACGTTCGGGACTTCCGCCAGTCGCGCCAGGGTTGCCGGCTCCAGATTGGCGCCGGTGCGTCCGGGGACGTTGTAGAGAATGAGAGGCTTGTCGACCGCCTCGGCGATGGCGCGGAAATGCCGGTACTGTCCTTCCTGCGTCGGCTTGTTGTAGTAAGGCGAAGCGGTGAGGATGGCGCTGACACCCGGCCGCGCGGCCACTTCTTTGGCTTTGGCCACGGCGTCCTGCGTCGAGTTCGAAGTCGCGCCAGCGACCACGGGAACACGCTCGGCGACGACCTCGATGGTGAGGTCAATGACGCGCAGCCACTCGTCATGGGTGAGGGTCGGCGTTTCCCCGGTCGTGCCGCAGGCAACCAGGAAATCGATGCCCGACTCGACCTGCCATGCAACCAGGTTACGCAAAGCGTTTTCATCGACCGCGCCGTCCTGGGAGAACGGGGTGACAAGAGCGGTACCACAGCCACGCAGTTGCATAGGGATAAGATAAACCTAATGGCTGCAAAACTGTTAATCGAGCTGGCGTCCAGGGAATGGGTCAGTTTCCGGGTTGCCCGTGACTCGGGCGGAATCCCGAGAACACGCTATGATCCGTTGCGAACTAGGTCACTTCTGCGGATGGGCGAACGACCATCCGATGCACGCTGCGAACGCCAGGTGCGCAACCTGTTTTGATGCCTTACTTGACTTCATTGGGGTCGCGACCCAAAATAGGCCCCACGGATTTTTAACTATTCG
Source organism: Terriglobales bacterium (assembly GCA_049696815.1). Taxonomy (GTDB): domain Bacteria; phylum Acidobacteriota; class Terriglobia; order Terriglobales; family Acidobacteriaceae; genus Acidiflorens. Next base: position 60,237 of record JBAVUO010000051.1, read on the forward strand.
GCGTATTCATTCCAGAGGGCCTATTTATCAACCAAGGAGACCAGCATGAAGCGAATCACATTCATTTGCATGATGCTCCTTGTGGGCGTGTGCGCCGCATTCGTGCCACCAGCGGTTGCCCAACATGAACATCCCGCAGGCGACCCCAGCAAACTCGGCAAGGTGAGTTTCCCCGTTTCCTGCGAACCATCGGTTCAGCCGCAATTCAGCAGCGCGGTGGCGATGCTCCATTCCTTCTGGTACGAGAAAGCGAGCGATACCTTCGCTGCTGTAGCGCAAAAAGATCCCACGTGCGGCATGGCGTACTGGGGAATTGCCATGACGTACTACCATCAGGTCTGGCAAGCGCCCGGCCCGGCTGACCTGAAAGCGGGCGCGGCGGCTGTGGAAAAAGCAAAGTTAGCTGGTGCCAAGACACAGCGCGAACGCGACTATATTGCGGCAATCGAGACGTTCTACAAGGACGCCGACCAACTCGACTACCGCACTCGCGCCTTGGCTTACGAAAAGGCCATGGACCAGCTGCAAGCGCGCTACTCTGACGACCATGAAGCGGCCATTTTTCATGCGCTCGCACTGCTCGCCACTGCGCCTCCCACGGACAAGACGTACGTGAATCAGAAAAAGGCCGGTACCATCCTTGAGCCGCTATTTGTCGAACAACCAGAGCATCCCGGCATAGCCCACTACATCATCCACGCCTACGACTACCCACCGCTGGCGCAGAGGGCCCTGGACGCGGCGCGACGTTATGCCGAGATCGCGCCGGACTCGCCACACGCGCTGCACATGCCGTCGCACATTTTCACCCGGCTCGGCTTGTGGCAGGAATCCATTGCGTCCAACCTCGTGTCGGCAGCCTCGGCCCAGAAAAACAATGCTCCCGGCAACGAGCTGCACGCGAAGGATTACCTGATCTACGCGTACCTACAAGGGGGCCAGGATCGCGAGGCGAAAAGAGCACTGGATGCGCCACCACCGGGCCGTCCTGACGATCCGCAATATATGAACTGGCTCTACGCCATGGGTACTTCGCCCGTGCGCTATGCTGTAGAACGACATCGCTGGGACGAAGCCGCTGCGTTAACCGTGCCGCCAAACACCTTTCCCGGCGGGCGGTGGGCCTGGACCGAAGCGAATCTGCACTTCGCACGGGCCCTCGGCGCGTCACGTACGGGCAAAACGGAAGCAGCCCGCAAAGACGTAGAGCAGCTCACATCGCTTCGTGACACGCTTACCCTGGGCAACGACAAATACTGGGCCGACCAACTAGACATCCAGCGCGAGAGCGCAACTGCCTGGATTACGCTGGCTGAGGGCAAGGGCGAAGAGGCCCTCCGGCAGATGCGTTCTGCCGCCGAGCACGAAGACAAGACTGACAAGAACAACGTCACCCCAGGGGTCATCGTGCCGGCTCGCGAACTGCTTGGCGAGATGTTGTTGGAACTGAAGCAGCCCGCGCAAGCGATGGTCGAGTTCGAAGCCACGCTACGCACGGCGCCAAATCGTTTCAACGCGCTATCCGGCGCCGCGCGCGCGGCCAAGCTTTCGGGCGATAAGGAAAAAGCGAAAACATACTATGCCCAGCTCCTGTCCATCTGCGCGCATGCGGACGGAGACCGGCCCGAACTTCAAGACGCACGCTCCCTCTTGGCCCAGAAATGAGCAGATGCTCGCGTAACCGCAGGTGAACGAACTGGCAACCCGAGACGACCTGAACGGGTCTTGGCCAGAGCTATGGAAGTATCGTCGGCAAACCGGGAACTGACCCACTGCCAGGGGTCCCTTTCCCGACACTTTTGCGGATTCCTTCAGAGTTCCCGCCAGATTTCGCGGAATTCGAAGAAGCCTTTCTTGCCGGCCAGCCACTCGGCCGCCCGCACCGCGCCCTCGGCGAATCCGCGGCGGGACTTGCCGTCGTGGCACAGGTAAATGCGGTCGTTGGGAGAATCCAGGACAACCTCGTGCATGCCGACGACATCGCCCTCGCGGAAAGAGACGATTTCGAGTTCTTTGTCCCGGCCGCCGGCTTCGCGCAGAATTTTCTGCAGCGTGATGGCGGTTCCCGAGGGGGCGTCTTTTTTCTGGGCGTGGTGGCGCTCGAAGATCTGGCCGGAATACTCGTGCTCGAGAGCGGCGCCGGCGGCCCTGGCGACCTCAAAGAACAGGTTCACGCCGATGGAGAAGTTCGGTCCAAATAGAAAACCGGTCTGGGCCGCGAGAACCATTTCCCGCAGGCGGGGCAGATGGTCATACCAGCCAGTGGTGCCGACGACCATGTTCTTTCCCGCCCGGATACAGGCTTCGGCGTTGGCGACGACCGCTGAGGGCGTGGTGAAGTCGATGACGACGTCGGTCGGGGCAAGGAAGTCGGGGGTGAGGGCGCAGGCGTTCGCGTTTTCGTTTTCGTCGAGCGCGCGCACGTGGTGGCGGCGTTCGCGCGCCACTTCCGCGACCAGCGATCCGGTTTTGCCGCGGCCGAGAATAAGAAGATTCACGCTAAAACCTTTTCACCGCCGAGACGCCGAGGACGCCGAGAAAACCTTCACAACAAGAAACGCAGAGGACTAGAGGAATTCCAGTTTTCCTCCTCGGCGCCCTCAGCGTCTCGGCGGTGAGATTCTACGCGAAAACCTCAGGGTCCGCTTGGGCGAAGAACTCCCGATGCAGGCGGCGCACGACCTCGGCGGCATCGTCTTCGTCGATCACGAACGTGAGGTTGATCTCGGAGGCGCCATGCGAGATCATGCGGATCTTCACATCGTCCAGAATGCCGAAGACCTTGGCGGCGATGCCGGGTGTGTCGCGCAAATTCTCGCCCACCAGGCAGACGATCGCCTTCCTGCCCTCGTACTTCACGTCGGCAAGTTTCGCCAGGTCGGCGGCCAGCGCGGGGATGGCCTCATTGGTCTCCGCCGTCACCGAGACGCTGACTTCGGAAGTGGAAACCACGTCCACCACGACGTTGTGGTGATCGAACAGTTCGAAGATCGACTTCAGATAACCATGAACCAGCAGCCGGCGGGGGGCGGCGACATCCACCAGCGTGATCTTCTTCTTCAGCGCAATGGCCTTGAGGATATTGGCGCAGCGCGGCGCGCGCGCCGTGATCTTCGTCCCTTCGCAGGCTGGATTCTGCGAATTTAGAACGTAGACGGGGATGTTCTTCTGGATGGCCGGCAGCACGGTGGCAGGGTGCAACACCTTGGCGCCGAAATAGGCGAGTTCGGCCGCCTCGTCGAAGCTGATGACCTTGATGCGGCGGGCGTCGGGGCACAGCCGCGGGTCGGTGGTCATCATGCCGTCCACATCGGTCCATATCTCAATGCGCGACGCGTCGAGTCCGGCGCCTACGATGGCAGCGGAAAAGTCGGAGCCGCCGCGGCCGATGGTGGTGGTCACGCCGGCGCGGTTGGAGCCGATGAAGCCGCCCATCACGGGAACCTTTCCCGCGTCCACCAGCGGCTTCACCTTCCGGCGCAGGCGTTCGTTGGTTTCCTCGAACTGGGGGACGGCCCGAGTGTAGGTCGAGTCGGTAACCAGGCACTGGCGCGAATCGACGTGGGCCCCCGGCAAACCGCACACGCAAAAGGCGGAAGCGACGATCTTGGCGGAGAGTATTTCGCCGAAGGCGGCTACGCAATCGTAGGTGCGCGGCGTGATTTCCCCGACCGCGCCGATGCCGCGCAGCAATTCGTCCAGATCCTCGAAATGGCCGCCCAGTTCACTGTGAAATTGCGTGAACAGCGCCGTGCCCAGCAATTCCCCGGCAGTTTCATAGTGGCGTTCGCGGAGGGCTCGGGCCATTTTCAGAGCGGTCTTGCGATCGCCGTTGCCCGCGGCTTTTCCCATGGCCAGCAGGGAATCGGTGACCTTGGCCATGGCGCTCACCACCACCACCGGGCGATCCGCCAGTCGGCCCTGCACGATGCCGGCAACCCGCGTTATCGCGGTGGCGTCCTGCACCGAGGTCCCGCCGAACTTCATCACGATCATGGGCGGGAGAGCTCCTGGAGACCGAAGATAAATTCACCCCAGAGACACATCCAATGTAGAGACGCAGCTTGCTGCGTCTCATTTCGCAACGGAGACGCGGCAAGCGGCGTCTCTACGGCTAGATGTGTCTCTCTGGTGAAAGGTCGTCTCACCCGAAATACCCCTTCGCTTTCAGCAGCTCCGCATTCAGCAAAGCCGCTCCGGCGGCGCCGCGAATGGTGTTGTGGGAGAGCACCGTGAACTTCCAGTCGAGCACGCCACAGGGTCGCAGGCGGCCGACGGTGGTGGTCATTCCGGCGCCCAGGTCGACATCAAACCGTGGCTGGGGCCGGTCGGCGGCGTTCGTGTACAGCACGGGCTGTTCGGGCGCGCTGGGCAGGCGCAACTGCTGCGGTTCGGCGCGAAAATCATTCCAGGCGGCGATGATTTCTTCCGGTTGCGCCTTTTGCCGCAACCGGACGGCCACCGACTCGGTGTGGCCATCCTCCACCGCCACGCGATTGCACTGGGCGCTCATGGCGAACGTAGCCGGGTCCACGCGCGTCCCGTTCAGCGTTCCCAGCAGCTTCCGGGTTTCCTCTTCCATCTTTTCTTCTTCTTTTGAGATATAGGGGATGACGTTTCCCAGGATGTCGAGCGAGGCAACCCCGGGGTAGCCGGCGCCACTAACGGCCTGCATGGTGACCACCATCACCGTCTCCAGCCCGAAACGGCGGTGCAATGGAGCCAGCGCCAGCACCAGTCCGATGGCCGAGCAGTTAGGATTGGTGACGACAAATCCGCCGCTGGCCCGGCGCCAGGATTGACTGTCGATCAGGCGGATGTGGCCGCCGTTCACCTCGGGGATGACCAGAGGCACGTCGGCCTGCATGCGCAGGGCGCTCGAGTTGGAGACGACCGCGCAGCCGGCCGCGGCAAATTGCGGCTCCAGTTCGCGAGCAATAGCGGCATCCAGGGCGGCGAAGATGATTCTCGGCGCGCCTTCAGGTCTGGCTGGCGAGACCGGCATCGCCGCGACCTGGGCTGGGATTGCGGTTTTCAGACGCCAACGGGCGGCTTCGGCATAGGGTCTGCCCTCAGAACGATCGGACGCGGCGAGCCAGGATACTTCAAACCACGGATGGTGCTCGAGCATCTGGATAAAACGCTGTCCCACGATGCCCGTGGCACCCAGGATTCCTACGGAAAGTTTATTTGCCATGGGTAAACAGAGATTCTATACCAGCGAAATTTGCGGCCGGCTCACTTCTGGAGATCGTGCCGTTGCGGAGCACGACCCTTGGTGTGTTTCGCGCCGAGATCATCTGATGTAGCCTTGGCTTGGGAGCGTCTATGCCAGAACTACGCCAGAACTTTGCCACGAAAGAATGGGTAGTAATTGCCACCGAGCGGGCCCGGCGTCCGGAACAAATGGCCCAGCACCGTGAGCGCAAGGAGCTGGCTGCGTTCGTCGCGACCTGCCCTTTCTGTCCCGGGAATGAGAGCTTGACTCCGCCCGAGATCCTGCGGGTACCGGCGTCGGCGGCCAATCCCTGGCATGTACGGGTTGTGCCCAACAAGTTTGCCGCCCTGGACCGCGCCACGAATCCGGTGCGCACGGTGCACCGCTCGCGCCGGTCAGTGAATGGGTTCGGCGTCCATGACGTGATCGTCGAAACCCCCGACCATTCGCAGGTCCTGGCGCTCATGCCGGATTCCTATGTGGCGGAAATCCTGCGCGTCTACAAAACCCGCTACGACGAACTCAGCCTCGACCCCCGTATCGCGCATATCACCATTTTCAAGAACCACGGGATCGATGCTGGAACCAGCCTGGAACATCCGCACTCGCAGCTGGTCGCCACCCCCGTGATTTCGCACCAGGTGCGCGAACGTTTTCAGCACGCCATGCGCCATTACGACGACTACGGGGAATGCATGTTCTGCCAGATGATGGCGGAAGAACTCGAGGAAGGCCAGCGTATCGTGATGGTCTCTGAGCATTTTGTGGCGCTCGAGTTGTATGCCTCGCCAGTGCCGTTCTGCACCCACATCTATCCGCGGCGGCACACGGCCAGCTTCGGCGACGTCAGTGCCGCCGAGATCAACGAGCTGGCTCGCGTACTGCGGACCATGCTGGCCAAGCTGTACCACGGGCTGGGGAATCCGGATTTCAACTTCTCCATTCGCAGCGCTCCGGCCGAGAGCGTGGGGGTGAGGTATTTCCACTGGTATGTGAGCATCATTCCCCGGCTCACGCGGGTGGCAGGGTTCGAGCTGGGATCGGGAATGTTCATCAATACGGTGGTCCCGGAAGCGGCCGCCGATTTCCTGCGCAAGGTGGACGCAGAAAACGCTGAGGTGGCAGCGGCCGGGAAGTGAAGGGAAGCATGCGTAAGGCCGGGTAGTGTTCTAGTCTCCGAAGAGCTTAGTACTTCACCACAGAGTCACAGAGAAACCTGGGAGAACGGTTTCGTCAGTGTGCCTGTGGCTCTGTGGTGTGTCTTTACCGCATCTGTATCGGACTTTCAACGGCGGTGCTGCCTCAGAGGACTTGTCCGAAGTGGCGCAGGACAAAGCTCTCAAGTTAGCCTTCCAGAACTTGGGAAAGGAAAATCTGGGACAGGCTACGGTTAACACGGCCGCTTCGACCGTAGGAGACATCAAGATCGGAATCGACTTTTTGACCTTCGGCTACACAGCCTTTCAGTGTAAATTCGGCTTCGCGAACTGATAATGGAGACGGACTCCTCTAATCTCATTTTTGCGCTGGCATTCACGTTCGTCTTCCCGATCGTCGTCTACCTGACTGGGATGGCATGGAACAAGATTGTTGGGGCGCCCCCGAAGGGAAACAAGATTTGGGCGAGTGTCTGCTTGCTACTTCCAATCGTGCTCCTCGGCATGCTGGTGCAGGTTGGTTTCGATACCCTCCGGCGGCTGTGGGTCGCCTCGCCATACCTTTTGTCCTTTCTAACCTTGGCCTTTGGGATGCTTGCGCCAGCAGCACTGATCGCGGCTATTGTGCGCCTCTGGCGAACGGGACCGGATCGCCGTGGCTAATTGGGCGCCCGCCGATCCGAGCAACCCGCAGTCCTGGAACCGCTATGCCTACGTCGGCAAAAAGCGCGCAAAGCGTTCGCAACGTTTGCGATGAAAATCTAGATTGAGGTTGCAAACTGCGAAGCGCCGGGTTTCAAATTCTCCCGCGGCCCAGTTCTTGGGGGAAAGCGGCCTCGTTGAGCGGCCCGAACCGGCGCTTTTCAGTGTAGATCCGCCAGCGCCGCCACACGATGCGCAGGCTGGCCATCACCGGGATGGAAAGATAGACTCCGAGGACGCCGGCGATCTCTCCGCCGGCGAGAACGCCAAACAGGGCGGCGAGCGGATGTAACTCTACGCTCCCCCCCATGACACGGGGCGAAATCACGTAATCCAGAAGCATCCGCCAGACGACCAGGAACAGGAGCAGCCAGGGCCAGTGCGGATAACCGGCGAGCACGGTGACCACCATCATTGCGGCGCCCGCGACCAGCGGCCCGACCACCGGAACGAACTCCATCACACCGCCGGCCGTCCCCAGCATCAGCGCATAGGGAGCGCGCATGGCTCCGAGAAACGAGGTGTAGGCGACCAAGGAGAATGCCACCAAAATCAATTGCGAGCGAATGAACTGCGCCAGCATCGCGTTCAGATCGCTGAGCACATCCTGCAAGAACTCCCGTTGGGCGCGGGACTGCACCAGCGAGACCAGCACCTCATTGAAACTGCCGGCATCGCGCAGGAAGAAAATCGCCAGAATGGGAACAAGAAACAGCACCCAGATCCCCTGGACCGTTTCCGCGACCCGGATCCCGATGCGCTGCGCGAGCGCGGAGATGTCCTCCTTGTGTCTCTTCAGGAACTCCTGCATCTGGTCTTGGGTCGCGCTGCTCCAGCCGTGCTGCTGGACGAGCTGGTGCACGATGGAGCCGGAATTCGCCTGATCGATCAGACCGGGCAGCGCCTGCCCCAGCCGGGCACCCTGGCGCGTGATCCGAGGTCCAACAAAGAACCCGAACAGTCCCAGGCCGATCAGGAGGAGGAAGTAGATGAGGAAGATGGCACGCCCGCGGCCACGGACCAGCTTTTCCAAGCGCACGATCGCGGGATTGATCAGGTAAGCGAAAAAAATAGCGAAGAGAAACAGGATCAGCGTCCGTCGCGCCACATACAGGAAGCCCAGACCCGCGGCGAACATCAGGGCCGTGAACAAAACCCGCGACGTGCGTGAATCAAAGATAGAGACCACGTGTTCCCACCAATCGCAGACCTCGACCCGGACGGTTCTTCAAGCCTCGTTCTTGATCGTAGCCCCCAGGCGGGAATCCCAGCCAAGTGCCGAAAGGGGTGGAACCTTCAGTCGCCGCTGGCGCGCGAAGATCGCGGGCGCCTCAGTCCCGCACTACTTCGGTATTCTCGCCGGCAATGGAGATGCGCACGACCTTCAATTGGTCATCCAGCCAAAGTTCCCAGGTTCCCGCCTCGCTCTTGAGTTCCAGCTTGTTCAGTTCGCGCTCGGAACCGTGCACCGCCACCTTTTCACGGCCGAGAGATTCCATGCTGATCGGCGCCGAAGCTCGCTGGCGCGGGTTCAGGGTCCCGAACTGCACTCGTTGCTTCACCGGACACTGCACCTGCCCCTTGTCCTGCTTGCAGGCGGTAGCAAGGAATCGCCATGCCAGAACCTCGCGGTGGACGAAGAAGTAGTCGTCCAGAATGCTGGTCGCGAGGGGAAGCAGGAACGCCTGTTCCTGAGGCTTGTCGTCCGGATTCGCACTCCACCGTTCGGTCAGGAATTGCTCGTTGGGAAGGACGACCGTCTGCGCCTTCCCCGGGCTTAGTTCCTTCCATTCGTACCGTCTGATTTCCCCCGAGGCCGTCAACTGCATCTCAGACCTCTGCGCCGCGGGAGCGCCGGTGCCCTCGGTTTTGAACTCGGACTGGATCACGCTGCCGTTTGGGTTCTGATAAATGGAGAAGGTCTCCGTACCCACGCGACGGCCACCCATCAACACACCAAAAGAACCCGAGTCCACTTGCTGCCCCTCGGGTTCCTTCTCTTTCTCTTTCTCCTTGTCCTTGGAACCGGCCCGCAGGGCCATGGGCAAACTGAGGACGACCAAACTGAGGGCGAGCGTGAGAACCAGCAGCCAGCGAGAAACCTTCACATTGATTCTCCTGTTCCGGAATTGGAGGATGGAATTGACGAGGAACCGGGACGGCCGGTCTTCCCCTTTCCATCGAGGTGCAACGCGGCTTCGATTTTGGCGCAGATGGAGGCCAAGTCCTTGCCTGCGGTTTCGACCACCACCGTGGCCTGGCGATAGAAGGGAAGCCGCTGCTCATAGAGCCGGGAAAACTGCTGGCGGTCTTTGTCTTTGCGCAAGGGCCGTTCCGCAGGATCTTCCGAGCACCGCCGCCACAGCTCGTCGGCGGGAGCTTGCAGGAAAACCGAGGGCCAGTTTCGCAGCAGCTCGCGATTCTGCGGCGGCGTGAACGTTCCGCCCCCGAGCGCCACCACCGTGTCGCGCTCGAGCGATTCGGTAAGATCGCGCAAGGCAGCGGTTTCGGCGAGCCGAAATCCGGGCTCGCCCTTGGTCAGAAAAATTTCGGGGATGCTTTGCCGCTCCCGGGATTCGATCCGGGCGTCAAGGTCAACGAACTGCCAGCGCAGGCGCCGCGCGAGTTCCTGCCCCACGCTGCTCTTGCCTGAAGCCATGAATCCTACAAGAAACACAGCGCGCACTCCCATGGCGCTCCAGGACGCGTAAATCCATGCCGGGCACAGGCCCCGCGCCTATTTGCTCCCGTTGATTTGTGTGGTTCAGCGTTGCTTGAGACGGATTTTACCACTCAAAGACCGCAGCACGACCTCCGATGCAGCCTTGCCCACCGTACCTACGAAGGAACTCCCGGCGGCCCAGGACAGCCGGTTGTGTTCCCTGGGCTGAAGCGGAAAATCGTTGTGGACCTTTCCCAATACGGAATGGGCGCTGAAATCGGCGGAAGTCGCGGTCGGCACCAGGGCCTCGATGTCGCCGGTATGGGTGGTGAAGTGGTAATCCCCACCGGACCCGAAATCGCCTTCGTAGGAGATCTTGCCGCTGCCGGAATTGACTTGCACCAGCGGCCCGGTCACCGCATTCATGTTGACCTCCCCGCTGATGGAGGTAATCTCGATGTGTCCGCCGTGAATGTCACTCAGGGTGACCGCTCCGCTCATGGTTCTGACGTGAACGTGACCTCCACTGACATGGCGGACATCCACCGGCGCGGTCGCGCCTTCGAACGTGAGGTCCCCGTGCAGGCCTTCTGCCGATAGGGGTCCGGAGGAGGAGCGCAGGTTGACCGACGCATCCGGCGGAACGGTCAGTTCGTAATCCACCCGTCCGGTCTGCTGGTCGGCGCCTTGCAGGAGGCGCGATTCGATCGCAATGCGGTTGCCCTTTTGGAAACCATCCACTTCCGCCTTGTCAGACTTGAGCAGGGCGACGACCACAACCTGGTTGGAGTTCCCCGGCTTGACCGTGATCGCGCCGTACTCGGTGTCGACCGAAATATTGGCCCTGGGGCCCACCGTGAAACGGTATTCCTTCCTGGTGTCGGCAACCGCCGTCGCCAGGCAGGTCGCTACCACCAGACTTATGATCGCGGTGCGCTGCATGCTCTCCATAAAACGCCCTTCCTGAACCAAGTATCCTATTCAACCTCTGTTACTGAATGTGATCCAACGCCATCTGGTACAGCATCGCTTTTTGTTCGTAGGCGTGCATCAGGTGCCGCCGGGCATCTTCGTCTGCCGGGTTCCTTTTCATGTAGGCTTCCGCATCCCGGATATAGGAATTCACCGATCGTAACTGGCTCTCATACGTGGCCTTCATCGTCGCCGAGCGCCCCGACACCTGGTCGAGAAACTGCTGGTCTTCCGTGCTCACTGTTGCCATGGGAGCGGAAGAATCCTGCTCTTCTATGGCAGGCGCGGGCGTGCTGGAAGGTCTCTGCTTTGCCACCACCTCCGCCACCGGTTCTTGGTTCTCAACGTTCTTAACGGGGACAGAGGATTCAGGCGCGTCCTTGGCAAGGGGGGTGGTTATGGGAGGCTGCTGATTCGCCACTTGAGGGGCCGGCCTGTGGTATACCACGTAGGTGCTGGCCGCCACCAGTGCCGCGGCCACCGGCACCAGCCACCGCGCGTTCCAGCGCCGCCGCTCTCCAGGCACGAGAACCGGACCGGCCGGCTGGGATTCCGGCTCCCGTATCAACCCGTCGCTGCGTAATTCCGCAGCAATCCGCACCCAGACGCGCGGCGCTGGCTCTTCCGATTCCACCAACTGTGCCGCTGCGGTTGAGATCACTTTCAGGTCTGAAACCAGCTCCGCGCAGTCTGGGCAGGACTGCAGGTGAGCCAGGAACTCACGGTTCTGTCCGCCTTCCAGCATCTCCGGCAGAACCCGCTGAACCTCAACGCACTTCATACTGCCTCTCTCCCCGATACCGCCACTGCGCCATCACACGTTCCTGGCCTTTTCGGCTCTCATTGACTTCAGGTAATCGCGCAGCTTCAGTCGTGCCTTATGCAACTGCGACTTGCTGTTGCCGATCGAGCATCCCACCAAGCCGGCAATTTCGTTGTGCTCGAAACCTTCAACATCATGCAGCACAAAAACCGTTTTGTACCCCGGCGGCAGCCGGTCAATTGCCCGCTGCAATTCCAAGCGGTCAATCGAGCCGGTCAACCTCAGATCATCGCCACCGAGATCCTTTCTCTGCGTCTCCTCGTCGCTTTCGACCGTCTCATCCAGCGAGACTAGCGGCAAGCCCTTCTTGCGCAGATGCATCAGGACCACGTTCACCGTCATCCGGTGCAGCCAGGTGGAAAAAGCGGATTCTCCGCGAAACGTCCCCACCTTGCGAAACAGCTGCATGAACGCCTCTTGCGCCAGATCCTCGGCCTGGGTCGGGTTGGAGACCATGCGCAAACATAGCGAGTACACTCGGCGCTTGTGCAGGTGATACAGAACCTCGAAAGCTGATTCGTCTCCCTGCTTGGCGCGCTCGATTGCCTCAGCCTCGGTGAGGTTCGGTTGTTTCGGGTCGGTCAAGTCGCCTTTTCCGGCCGCTACTCCGTCAGATGCGGCTTCAAAGTCTTTTCGTTGTACGCCTTGCGGACGGAGACGCCAGTCAGCACCCTGCACCCTACCAGCCGTCAGAATACCAAAAACCGTAGTCGAGGGAAGCTCGGGAAGGCCGGAAATCCCGAGAATGCCGGGGCCCCTCCGGTCACTTTCGTAACCTTGGGAATCGGCTCCGGCCTTTCATGCTTCCTGCGGTTAAGTCTGCAAGGCCCTGACTCCTAAGCTTTGCCAATCGTAATCGTCTCCAGCCCGTGCCCGTGAGGCCCGGTTTCGCGAATCCGCAACAGGATGGCGAAGGTCATGCCGACAAATCCCAGGATGGAGAAGATCCACATCCCCAACCCGTATCCTCCCGGATTGTCCAACCCGGCGTGCGCGTAGTCGTTAGCAGTGCCAATCAGCAGGTTCAGAAGGAAGAAGCCGATCTGCTGAATCAGAGTCATCAATGCGTAGGCGGTGCCCAACCGGTTCTGGTCGACGATGTAAGCGACCGATGGCCACATGACTGCAGGAATCAGCGAAAAGGCCACCCCCATCATGCAGACCGGAACATAGAGCGAAACGTTGGAGTATCCCATCATCAAATAGACCGGCATCAGCAGGATCGAGGCGAACATCATGAAAAGGGCGCGTTTGCCCAGTTTGTCAGCCAGCAAGCCGAACAAAGGCGTGGCGATCATGGCTGAAAAGGGAAGTAGGCTGTTGAAGAACCCCGCCCGCTCGTGGGAAAGCACCCGCATCGCCTCCGAAGCCATTACACCGCCATGGGTTGCCAGTATTTTGTTGGTGAAGAAGTCGATGGCGAAGGTTCGGAACGGAAAGATGGCCGAATAGAAGGTGAAGCAGAGCCCAACCACAAACCAATACGATGGATTGAATCGAAAGAACTCTTTAAGAGCGCGCCAAATTTTAATGACAGCTTGCCCGAACGGCAATCCGCGGACTCGGAAGCTCTGCCCGAACTCCAACTTGTCAATCGAGCCGGCTTGTCCGAGTTCGTACCGCCCCTCCGCCCGGCTCTCCAGAGACCAGTAGATGGCCGAGCACGTCACGGCCAGCACCCCGGCACCGACCGCGATCAATAACGGTCCCTGCCAGCTTGGTTCGCCGGCCGGCCCATTGGGATAAAACGCTTTGTTTGCCCACGTGGGCGAGTTGTCGGCTGCCACCGATGCCAGGCGAGCGATCGTTAGGTTGATGCCGAAAGCGAAGCTCAATTCCTTGCCCTTGAACCACTTCGCCAGTGCGGTGGTGACGGCGACGATCATCGATTCGGCGCCCAGGCCGAGGATGGTCCGTCCGGCAATCATTACCGCGACCTGCCCGCGCGCGGCGGTCAGCGCGGCGCCCAGCAGGCAAAGGACAGCAAAGAAAGTGATCGCCTTCTTCGTCCCGATGCGGTCGATGATGATCCCGCCGATCAAAAGCGTGGCCACCGCCGCCACGCTGTAGGACGAGTTCAACCAGCCAAAGGCGGTGGCGGAGTAGCCCAGTTTGTCGATAAAAATTCGTTCCAGCGGATTGATGCTGTCGTAGATGTAGTAATTCCCGCCCATGGCGAGGCTGATGAAAATCAGGACAGCCCAGCGGTACAGCCGGGAAGGTTCCGGGCGTGCAGTCTCAGGCATGAAAGCTCTCATCCCCGGCGCGTGGTCGCGCCTCGGCTTGAAGTGTCGAGGAAGTCAACCGCACGAAGATAGCAGATCGGAAAAGAAAAAGGGCTGGGAAAGGCGAAGGCGGGCTGCATCTGGCAGAACGTAGCGCCGCCGTCCCGGCGGCTGTCGCGGGGGCGTCCCCGCCCCCACTGGCGAGGCCAAGATGCCGGTGCTACAAGGGGCGCCCGCACGGAGGCTATCCACCCACGCCCCCAAAAGGAAAGGCTCTCAGCCGCGAGAGCCGGGAGCCTGAATCGCGAGAGCCGGGAATCGGCTCTACATCGTCTCTGACTTACCGCCGTACTTCACCATCCCGTTATTCTGGTTCTGGCGCTCAACATCGGCGTTGGTGTAGGTGCGCGCAGCCTTCTTGCCGCTCTTCGCCGCGACCGAGGCATCCACCGCGTTGGCGGTGTGTTCCCGTCCGGCGAAGTACATCCACTGGGCTTCCGTTTCTTCCCGAGGGCCGCGCTCGCCGTGGAAGCGGTGGACCTGGCTCGCAACCGGCTCAGGCCATAGACGCACGTCCGGGCCGGTGAGCGGCGCATCGCCACCCTGGTACCACACCGGGACGGTGTAAACCGAACTCGTGGAGCCCTGAATCTGCGACAGCGTGCCGTTGGTTGCTCCTGCCACCAGGCCGGTGGTGGCATTGCGGGCGCCCACCGGATTGGGAGAAGCAGTTTCGAGGGAAATCATCGGTGTCGTCACCAAAGGGACAAAGGGTCCACATCCAAAAACGCAAGGCCCATACACCCGCGGGAATATCGGCTGCTGCCCGAAGGCTAATGCCGAAATCAGAAGAACTGAGCACAGAACCAGGTAGGGTCGCATACTGCCTCCAAGAACTTCTGGTCATGGTGATGCAGTTTGGGTGCCAGACTTTGCCCGGCCGCGCTGGACGAAGATGGCCGGAGATTTTCGGCACTGTCGGCTAAACAACTGAGGAATCAGAGCCGGCCAGGATAGGGCAACTGCAAGCTGCTGCGCAAAAGGTGCAACGCCGTTCCCGTGCACGGGGAGCCGACGAAAAGCAGGTGTGCCGTCCCTGCGGAGTCTGTGTCATAGCTCGATGGTCGTCCGAAAAGTGGACCAGCGATACTGAATTAAGCCGCGAAGCGGCGCAAGAATTTAGCCCACGGCGCAAGCCGTGGGTGGAAAGTGGAACCAGAGCAAGCCCCAACGGGGCGAAAGAGAAGCTACGACACAGACTCCGGAGGGACTCCGTCCAACCGCGGGTCGCCCGCAAGAGCCTGTCCCCCGCGTACTCTAACTGCCCACATACCGCGCATAAAGGCTGCGCGCGATGGCTGTGTCCGCCGTCCCCTTGATGATGGCGCGCCCGTCCGGGAACAGCGTCATTTCGTATGGTTCATGCCAGAACTTCAGAACGAACTCGTTGTGCCGCACCGTCCCGTGGGGGAGCAGGCGGGCACTCATCTCGGCGAAGTCCACCGGCCGCTGGCGCTCGTGAATCTGAACCGAGTTCCTGCCGCATAACGTGATATGGGGCCGGCCTTCGCCCGCCAGGTGAAGGAAATTCCGCTCCCCGCAGCAGCGGCATCCGGCCCGCGGACGATCGGCCGCCACCTCCGCTTTCTGGTTGTTCCATACGTCCCAAGACAGCAGGGTTCGGCGCATCGTTGCCTTGGCGCCCACCAGAAACTTCAAGGCCTCTGCCGCCGCCAGTGAGGCCGCCAGGGTTACCGCCGAATTCAGCACGCCGGCGGTTTCGCAGGTTTCGACCGTCCCCCTAGGAGGATCGGGGAAGACGCACGCCAGACAGGCAGTTTCGCGGGGCAGAACGTTCAAGGTCACGGCATAGCTCCCGACGGTTGCGGTATAGATCCAGGCGACAGAGTTTTTCACCGCGTAGTCGTTGACCAGGTAGCGGGTTTCAAAATTATCCGTGCCGTCGAGGACCAAATCGGCCCCGCCCAGCAGGCTGTCCACATTGGCGGGCGTCAGATCGGCAACCTGCGGTTCCACCGCGATCTGGGAGTTGAAGCGCGCAATCTGCCTTGCCGCCGCGATCGCCTTGGGCAGCGATTCGCGGGCATCGTTCTCGTCGAAGAGCGCCTGGCGCTGCAGATTGCTCGATTCGACATAGTCGCGGTCAAGAATACGCAGCGTGCCGACCCCCGCCCGCGCCAGCAGCGCCGCCAGGGCCGAACCGGTCGCCCCGCATCCGACGAGGATCACGCGGGCGGCGGATAGTTTCTTCTGACCGTCCGCGCCGATCCCCTGGAACAAGACCTGGCGGGAGTAACGATCGTCCAGTGCCAACGGCATTACCTTTCCCGGGCTCTTCACGCTTTATTATAGGTGCCGGTCATCAACTTGGCGGTTGCGAGCAACGTGTGGCCTTTGCCCATTCATCGAACTCGGAAGGTCCCAGCGGAGGTCGTCCTGAGCTTTGGGAGGGAGTGTTGCGTTTGAGCAGCCGGGGGATGTTGGGGTGGGCTCTGGTGCTGGCAACCTCCGCGGGATGGGCAGCGGCTCCCCCGTTACCGCCGCAGGCTGAGGAGGCGCAGGCTCGGCCCCAAGCGATTACCGCGTATCTCGGTTTGCCCGTCTCGGAGATCGAACTGCCTGGGGTTGAAGCCGAGGAAGCGGCTCGCCTGTTGGCAGCCACGCCTCTGAAAGCCGGCGAACCGCTTACTCGCCAGGCTGTGCATGATGCGATCCAAGCGCTGTTCGCGACCGGGCGCTTCTCGGATATCCAGGCAGAGGCCGAGCGCACGGCTTCGGGCGTCAAGCTGCGCTTCCTGACCGTGCCTAACTATTTTGTAGGACAGGTTATGGTGGAGGGTGTTTCCGCGAGCCCTTCTCCCAACCAACTGGTCACGGCGAGCCGGCTCCAACTCGGGGAGCTTTACACAAAGGAGAAACTAGACCGGGCGCTGGCGGGCATCGAGCGGGTGTTGGAGGACAACGGCTACCACCGGTCGAAGGTGACCATCTCGGAGCAGCCCAACGAACAAGAGCACCAGAGGAACCTTACCTTTCACGTGAACCCCGGGTCCCGCGCGCTGGTTGGACAAATCACGGTGGAAGGGGATACCGGCTATTCCAAGGAAGAGATCGCGGAAATCGCCAAGTTTCATTCCGGCGACCCGGTCATCTCGACCCGCTTGACGCGAGCCTTGCAGCGCATCCGAGCCCGGTATCAGAAGCAGAGCCGCCTTCTCGCCCAAGTGTCAGCAGCGAGCCAGATCTACCGTCCCGCAAGCAACGCCGTGGACTACGTTTTTCAGGTGGAACGCGGTCCGGTGGTGGAAATTTCTGCCGAGGGGTTCAAGATCAGCCGGAGCCAGTTGAAGAAACTGGTTCCGATTTACGAAGAAGGCGCCGTGGACGACGATTTGCTCAACGAAGGCCGGCGCAACCTGCGGAACTTTCTCGAGACCCGAGGCTACTTTGACGCCACCGTCAGCGTGAGCCAGCACAGTGCCGAAAGCGGCAAGGTGCTCCGGGTCTTGTACGCGATCGATCCCGGCGATCGCCATAAATTGACCGCGATCCGCATCGCAGGCAATCATTTCTTTTTCGACGAGCAGATTCGCGGTTTCATGGACGAGCAGCCGGCGGGACACCTGTTCTCTCACGGCCGCTATAGTGAGGTCCTGCTGACCCAGGATGTGCGCAATATCCAGGACCAATACCGTGCCCAGGGTTACCGGCAAGTGGAGGTTTCCAGCAAACTTCTGAACAACTACGGAGGCGATCCCTTTCAGCTCGCCATCCAGCTGAACATTCAGGAGGGGCCGCAGACCCGCGTCGCCTGGGTGCGCATCGAGGGAAATTACGCGATCCCGTCAGAGCAGATGATGCCATCGCTTTCGACCGAAGAAGGCCAGGGCTTCAATGAATCCAATCTGGCCGACGATCGCGACACGATTCTGGAAAGGTACTTCAACAACGGCTTCACCAATGCCAACGTGGATGTGAGTTATGTTCCGGTGGTCTCGGCGCCGGGTGGACCGCCGCTGATCGGAGTCACCTTTACCATCCAGGAAGGGGAGCAGTTCTTCATCCACGAGGTGTTTGTCAGCGGATTGCACTACACCCGCCGCGGAGTCGCAAGACGGGAGCTCCAGTTGCAGCCGGGAGCGCCCCTAAGCCAGCGAAATATGCTGGAGACCCAGCGGCAGCTTTACAACCTCGGGCTGTTTAACGAAGTGGACACGGCCATCCAGAACCCGGAGGGCACTGAGTCCCGCAAGAACGTGCTGGTGGCGGTAAGCGAGGCCCGGCGTTATACGTTCGACTACGGAGTGGGCTTCGAATTTCAAACCGGGCAACCGTCGTTTGGTACGAACCAGCCGCTGGGACAAACCGGCGTCAGCCCCAGAGTTTCATTTGCCTTGAACCGCATCAACTTCGGGGGACGCAACCAGACCGTTACCTTGAAGTCGACCCTGAGCCGCCTGCAGCAGCGCGGACTCATCAATTTTGAAGCTCCCAAGCTGATGAACCGGGACCTGCGCTTCACGGCCACCGCGCTCTATGACAATACTGTGGACGTTTCCACCTTCACTTCGCAACGTACCGAGGGAAACGTGCGAGCCGAGCAGGTGCTGAGCAAGATCGGCGATCGCGTGCTGACCAGCGTGACCTACGGATTCAGCTACCGCCGGGTGCAGGCGACGAGTATCGAGGTTTCGCAAAACCTGATCCCGCTACTGTCAAAGCCCACGCGGGTCGGAGAGCCCAACTTCCTCTACCTCCGGAACAAACGCGATAACGATCTGGAAACCACTCGGGGAAACTACACCACGGTCGAAGGCGGCGTGGCTGCCGGACGCTTCGGTTCGGAGGCCGATTTCAGCCGATTGCTGATCAAGAATGCTACCTATTACGCCTTTGCCCGCAACCCTCGGACGCGGCAGGGCTTTGTCTTTGCGCGTTCCACCAGCATCGGCGTGGAGAACCCCTTCGGGAATACTGTGCTGCTGGATCCGGCGCAGACGGTTCCGTCCGGCCGCGCCCTCATCCCTCTGCCCGAGCGTTTCTTCAGCGGCGGGGGCAACTCCCATCGCGGTTTCGGGTTAAATCAGGCAGGACCGCGCGACCCGTTCACCGGCTTCCCGGTGGGCGGCAGTGCGCTGTTCCTTAACAATCTGGAGCTGAGGTTTCCCAACATCACTTTGCCTTACCTTCTGGACAACATCGGCTTTACCGTATTCCACGATATGGGCAATGTCTTCGCTCGCCCGCAGGAAATGTTGCCCAGCATTGGGCGCTGGCACCAGCCCAATCCGCAGGTCTGTTTGCAGGAGAGCACGCACACCCAGTGCAATTACAACTATCTTTCCCATGCCATCGGCCTTGGAGTTCGCTATCAAACGCCAATCGGACCGCTGCGGTTTGACTTCGGGTACAATTTGAATCCGCCGGTTTTTCCTGCGTATACCAACATCGTTACGAACCCGGTGACCGGGGTCACCACTGGCCAGTTCGGGTCACAGCGCGCCGGGCATTTCAATTTTTCGTTCAGTATTGGACAATCCTTCTGATGACCATCTGGAAACATTGCCGTCTCTCAGTCTTGCTGTTCGTCGCGCTGGTGGTCCCCTTGCGCGCGGGCGAGATCGTGGACCGCATTGTGGCTAACGTAAACGGACACATTCTTCTCGAAAGCGACTGGGAAGAGGAGATTGCCTTTGAGGCCTTCCTGAATGCCCGGCCTCCGGGCTCCTTCACAACCGCCGAGCGGAAGGCTGCCCTGGACCGGCTCATCGATCAGGAGTTGCTGCGCGAACAGGTGCACTCCTCCGAGACTGCGGCCCCGGAACTGGTCGCTGCCCGCGTCGCCGAGGTTCGGAAGATGTACCCCGAAGCCGCCACGGATGCGGGCTGGCTCGCCACCCTGGAGCGCTACGGGTTGACGGCGAGCACGATGGAGAAGCGACTGGGTCAAGACATCCAACTGATGCAGCTGGTCGAAGCGCGACTGCGTCCGGCGATTCAGATTGACAACCGCGCCGTGGAAAGCTACTACCGGGAGCGGTTACTGCCTGAACTGCAACGGTCCGGAGGCAAGGAAGTCCCGCTGCCGGAGGTTTTCAGCCGTATCAAAGATCTGCTGGCCGAACAGAAGATGAACCAACTGATAGCCAGCTGGCTGGCCAGTCTGCGCTCGGAAAGTCATATCCAGACTCCGGCGGCCAGCGACGGAGAACAGAACCGTTGAGTGAGCCGTCTCCTGCCCCGCGCCGCAAATGGTGGAAGCGGTTGCTGCTGTTTGCGGTTTTCAGCGTGACCGTGCTGGGCTTGCTGGCCTGGTACGTCAGTACAGCCCACTTCCAGGACGTGCTTCGCCAGCGCCTCGTTACGTTCCTGGAAAAGAACACCGGTGGACGCGTGGAGATCGGCGAATTCCACACCATTCCGTTCCGGCTGCGGGTGGAGGTTCGAAGTCTCACTATCCATGGCCGGGAAGCCTCCGATCAAGTCCCCTATTTGCGCGTGGACCGCCTCCAGGCGGAGCTGAAAATTATCTCGCTGCTCAGCCAAGAAGTTGGACTGCATTCCCTGGCGCTCGGACATCCGGTCGTGCATGTCATCGTGTATCCCGACGGGTCCACCAACCTGCCCGAGCCGAAGATCAGCCATACTTCAGAGAAGGGGCCGGTGGAACAGTTCTTTGCACTTTCGGTTTCGCACATCGAAGTCCGCGGCGGCGAGCTGCTGTGGGAAGAGAACAGGATTCCCCTGGACCTCGATGCGCGCGACGTTTCACTGGAGCTCCGCTATTCGTTTCTGCGCCAGCAGTATGAGACGCGACTCGGCCTAGGGCACGTCACCACCAAGTTCCCGCCGAATCCCTCCTTTGACTGGCGAGCGGATGCCGCGCTGGTGTTTTTCCGCGACCACGTTGACATCACGGCACTGAACCTGGCATCGGGGAAGTCGGAGATTTATTTCTCAGGTCGCGTCGAGAACTTCCACCAGCCGAAGGTGAGTGGCAGTTATCGCGGGGTTGCCGACCTGACGGAGTTAGCCCCACCGCTGGGGCGAAGGGAAGTCCGAAGAGGCACGGCCAGTTTCGCAGGCAAAGGGTTCTGGAGCGGGCCCGACTTTTCCACCGATGGTTCTTTGCAGGTAAGAGACCTGGACTGGGCCGACAGCCGGGTCAAGCTGGCGAACGGCCGTTTCGCCAGCGCGTTTTCCATCACGTCCCAACGGCTGCGCTTGTCTTCGATCAAGGCCGGCCTATTGGGCGGCGAACTGGCTGGTGATGTGGACGTGGCGAACTGGCAGACTTCGCTGGAACCGGGGCGTGCGTCCGGAAAACCGGGTGCGGCCGGTCGCGTTCCTACGGGAAGCCTGCAGCACGGCTCGGTGCGCCTGCAACTGGCAGGCTTCCCGCTCTCTCCGGCGATCCAGGCTTTGAGCTCGGGGAAATTTGCCCTGGATCGCCTGAAGCTGAGCGGCGCTGCCAGCGGAAATTTCGAGATGCTATGGATAGGCTCCATTCGGGATGCCGAGCTGCGCGCCAACCTGAAAGTGGCTCCGTCGCCGCGGGCCCTCCCGGGCGAACTTCCGGTGCATGGCGAAGTGCAAGGCGTTTATCGGGGGTCAAGCGACGCACTGTCGTTGAATGAGTTCCACCTGATGACGCCATCGTCGGAGATCACTGCCAAGGGAGAGTTGGCCGCGACCACGGCGTTGCGGCTGTCGTTCTCCAGCCACTACCTGAGGGAATGGCGACCGCTCATGCAGGCCGCCTACGGGCCGGAGGAACTGCCTTTTGCCATCCACGGATTCGCAGTCTTTAACGGGAGTGCCAGCGGACGTCTCTCGGCTCTTCAGCTCAACGGAAGTCTTGAGGTGTATGACTTCGACACCCTACTGCCCAGCAGATCTCATCAGCCGCGCCGTGTCGTTCATTGGGACTCGCTCACGACCACTATCCAGTATTCCAGCAGCGGCCTGGCTGCGCGCAACGGCACTTTGATTCACGGCTCGACGGTTGCGCATTTCGATGCGAGCACGGCATTGGCCGGTGGTGTGGCGGGGCAAAACTCACCGTTCACATTGCATCTCGATGCCCAGCATGCGGATGTGGCGGAAATCGCGCGCCTGGCAGGCCTCGACTATGACGTAGCGGGGACCGCCGACCTGACGGCGCACGCCTCCGGCACCTGGGCCCACCCTCATGGGGAAGGTCACATCGAAATCCACAATGGCCAGGCCTACGGAGCGCCCGTCGCCTTTGTGCGGAGTGATTTGCGGCTGGCCGATGGTGAACTCCAGTTCAACAATATTGACGCCAAGGTTCACGGGGCCGGGGTCACCGGCAGCGCCGCGGTCAGCACCTCCAGCGATGCATTTCGCGCCAACCTTGCCGTGGCCGGCCTGGACCTCGCCAGCTTCCCGAAATTACAAGTCCGCGGGATGACGGTAGATGGCCGCGCGGACTTTACGCTCCGTGCGAGTGGAACCCGGGAACAACCTTTGCTGGAAGCCCACCTGCATTTGCGCGATCTCGCGTTCGACAAAGAGCGTGCTGGCGACTTTTATCTGGACGCGGTCACCAAGGGGCGCCGCGTCGCCATTCAAGCCCATTCCGACTTCGAGAAAGCGGAGCTGAATATCAAGGGAGAGATCGGCTTAGAGCACGATCTGCCTGCCGATCTGGATCTTTCCTTCCGGCGTCTGGACGTGGACTCCCTGTTGCGCATTTATCTGGGTGAGAAAGTTACGGGACATTCCTCTCTTGCCGGGACGCTCCGCCTTCGCGGTCCTTTGCGTTCGCCCAGCGACTTGAAGCTGGCGGCCAATCTCGACTCCGTAGAAGCCGAGATTGAGCGTGTGCAACTGCGCAATGTGGAGCCCGTCCGGATTGAAGTCGCGGACCGGATCCTGCGGATCGAAGCCCTGCACCTTGCCGGGACCGGGACGGACTTCACGGCGCATGGCACGGCCCTGCTGGGGGAATCGCGCGCGCTGGACCTCCATCTCGAGGGCACCGTCAACGTGGCATTGTTGCCGACGTTCAATCCGAATTTGTCTGCGCGCGGGATGCTGGGCCTGAATCTGAGCGCCACCGGAACGGCCTCGCGGCCCTTGCTGCAGGGAAGACTGGCCCTGAAGGACGCCTCCATTAGCCATAACGATCTTCCCAGCGGGCTGAGCGAATTGAACGGGGTTCTGTTATTTGACCAGGGTCGGGTCCAGATCGAGAGCCTCACCGGGAAGACGGGGGGCGGTTCAGTCAGTTTGACTGGGTCGGGAAGCTACCAGAATGGTGGGTTCAGTATGGATCTTGTGGCGACCGCGCGGGAGGTGCGGTTGCGCTACCCGCCCGGGGTAAGTTCCACCGCCAATGCCGACCTCCGGCTGACGGGTACGACCGCCTCTGCCGTGTTGAGCGGAGAAGTCGTGGTCACCAAGCTGGCGGTGACTCGAGGATTTGATTTCGGTTCCTACCTGGAGAAGAACAGGCAGTCGGCCGCAGTCTCCAGGAGCGACACCCTCGGGAGCCGCGTGAAGCTGGATGTCCACATCACCACCACTCCCGAACTGCAGATGCAGACCGCCATCGCCAAGCTCTCCGGTAACGCCGACCTGCGCCTGCGGGGCACGGTGGATCGGCCCGCGATTCTGGGGCGGGCCGAAGTCCTCGAAGGCGATGTTTCTTTCAATGGCACCCGGTATCGCGTGGAGCGCGGCGACGTGACCTTCTCGAACCCGGCCAAGACGGAACCCATCGTCGATGTGCAGCTGGCCACGCGGGTCCGGGACTACGACATCACCGTGAACCTGAGCGGGGATGTCAGCAAGCCAAACAGTCTGAAGGCCACGTGGCGCTCCGAGCCTCCGCTTCCGGAAGCCGACGTGGTCGCCTTGCTGGCGCTCGGCCGCACGCGCGAGGAATCGGCGGCGCAGCAGTCCGGCGGTTCGGCGGGCCTGGGCGGAGAAGCCTCCAGCCTGTTGATTGGCGAGGCCCTCAACACCGCCGTTGGCAGCCGGGTGCAGCGCTTGTTCGGCGTCAGCCGGATCAAGATCGACCCTCAGGGCCTGATCAGCGCCACCAACGTGGTGCGCGGGCCCCAGGTCACCATCGAGCAGCAGGTGGCGAACAACGTGACCGTCACGTACAGCACCAATGTTTCGGTTGCGTCACAGCAGATCATCCAGGTGGAATACAACGTGACGCGAAATGTTTCCATTGTGGCGCTGCGCGACCAGAACGGGGTGGTCAGCTTCGACGTCAAGATACGGCATCGGATACGGTGACGGCCGCCAGCCCTCAACCGCCAGCCATTTCCTGCGACCATCCCGTGGGCGGCATGCGGGCGGCAAGATATGTGGCGAGCCACCGCGGTTACAAGAGGTCGATAGAAACGGAACCTGATGGCTGAAGGCTGATAGCTGACGGCTGCTCTTGACAGAACTCTTCAAACCAGCAACCCTATCTGTCTTTCCCTAATTGCGGAATTGGCCCCAGCGCGGGTCAGGAAAGTGAAGCTTTGCGAGTCCGGGTTTTCTATCACGATAAGTGCTTCGACGGGGCGGCGGCGGCGGCGCTTTTTTCCCGCTTTTACCGCGAACGGATCCGCGGCGATGTGGACTTCGTTTACAGCGGACTGCTGCATCGGGCCGGCGCCCTGTTCGACGAAAAACAATTCGACGGCGATGAGAACGCGATCGTCGACTTCAAGTACTCCAGTTCGCCCCGGATCACGTGGTGGTTCGACCACCATGAGAGCGCATTTCTCACCCCGGCCGACGCGGCCCACTTTGAGCAGGAGCAAAGTAACCGCAAGTTTTACGATCCGGGCTTCAAGTCTTGCACCAGCTTTCTGGCGACGGTGGCCGAGCAGCGCTTCGGCTTCGATCCCCGCCCGGTGGCGGAGCTGATCTATTGGACCGATATCGTGGACGGCGCGCTCTATGAAGACGCCAGGTCGGCGGTCCAGATGAGAGCGCCGGCCATGAAACTGACGATGGCTATCGAGGCCGCCCCGGACCCCGGCTTCGTGAAGCACCTGATTCCGCTGCTGGCCTATGAACCCCTGGGCAAAATCCTGGAGGAGCCGCTGGTCGCCGCCGCTCTGCCGCCGCTGCTCGAGCGCCATCAACGCTCGATCGACATCCTGCGCACGCGCACGGAAGAAAAAGACGGAACCATCTTTTTCGACATCACCGACCAGGAACTCGAGGGCTACAACAAGTTCATTCCTTACTACCTGCATCCCGATTCGATTTACAGTGTGGGGTTAAGCAAAAGCTCGTTCCGGGTGAAAGTCTCGGTCGGCTCCAACCCGTGGTCCAAGCGCGAGCCCAGCGTGAATCTTGCGAAGGTTTGTGAGCGTTATGGCGGCGGGGGCCACGCCCGGGTCGGCGCCATCTCGTTCGAACCCACGGACAACCAAGCGGCGCATAAAGCTGCCTTGGAGATCGTCGAGGAGCTGCGCGCCAGCGTCCGCTAGCGAGAATAGGAGGCGGCTCGAGATCAAGCTTGGCCTCGCCTGGTATGTGCTGGCAAATAGCAAACGCCCTGCTAGTCTTCTCTGATTACAACGGGCCCAAGCTGTTGCTTCTCGTCCTCAGCGCGGCAGGCCTGTATGCTTTCGCGCGCTGGGCATCGAGTCTGCGGGGTCAGGATCCGAGCTACACATCAGAGAATCGTGACGGGCCCGGCCCCCACAACCAAACGTCAATTGCTCCCGATCCCCAAGAAGTGGTGGCGTCGTTTCCAGTGGACCCGGCGTTAGGAAAGATTCAGATTACGAAGTTCTTCTTCAAGAAACTTGATGCCATCCCGGGCCCGCCCGATCCGTGGACCTTTGCCGATGAACTGACCGTGGAACTGTACGATCCTGATTCCGATCACAAGTGGTGGCAGTCGTACTTTGTGGCGTCGCCCCTGGGGCTTGGCCAGATCCTTAAAGACAAGTCATGGAAATACCTTTACGCGGCCGAAATGCTTGTGCTCCCCAAATACGATTTGGAGGAGATTCGCCGGGCGGTGGTGAGCAGAATCGTCGAGGGCAACGAATATTTCAAGCCAGCCGACTCCAAGGAGGAATCGCTGTAGAGGTGAGTTGCACCGCCTTTAGTTGAGCTGTCCTCCTCATCAAGCCTAGATCCGCGCAAGACGCAAATTTGGATAATATGGGTGAGAGAAAGCCGAGGCCATGGGTCACCTCGTCGGCAAGGATCTTTATCGGCGACTCGGGAAGAAAATCGACGGCCTGACGGTCCGGGCGCCGTGGAACGAGACCTTCTACGCCATTCTGAAAGAGCTCTACTCCGAGGAGGACGCGGAGCTCGTCGTCAAGATGCCGTACAGCCTCTCGACGCTCGAACGCCTCGAGCGCGTGACCCGCATCCCGCGGGAGAAGCTCGAACAGCAGCTCGAAGGCGTCTGCGAACGCGGCCTGGTGATCGACGTCTGCCTCCAGGACCGCTACTACTACATGCCGTCACCGATGGCGATCGGCATCTTCGAGTACACGATGATGCGCACGCGCGGCGGCGTCGATCACAAGAAGATGGCGAAGCTCTTCAACGAGTATCTCCAGGAGAGCCCCTTCTACGACGTCAACGCCGGCGGCGGTGACAGGGTCGCCCTCATGCGAGCGCTCCCGCACGACGGATCGGTTGCGGCAGACGAGTACGTCGAGGTCCTCGACTACGAGAAGGCGAGTGCGCTCGTCGAGCGGGCCGGGCGCTACGCGCTCGGCATCTGCTCCTGCCGCCATGAGAAGGAACACGTTGGCGAGCGGCGCTGCAAGGTGCCGCTCGACAACTGCTCGACGCTCGGACCGGTTGCAGCGGACTTCATGGTGCGCCACGGGTTCGCGCGCGAGGTCTCGAAGACCGAAATGCTCGAGAACGTCGCCCGCTCCCGCGAGCTCGGGCTAATGATCAACGCCGACAACGTGCAGCGGAACGTGAGCTTCATGTGCCACTGCTGCGGCTGCTGTTGCAACGTGCTCCTCGGCATCACTCAGCACGGCTACCCGAACATGGTGGTGACTTCGAGCTACATCGCGCGCTCCGATCGGGAACGATGCAAGGGGTGCGGCGTCTGCTCCAAGCGCTGCCCGATACAAGCGATTCCCCGCGTCCCCGATCCCGATCCGCGATTCCGGAAGGACGGCCGGCCAGCGGTGGACGAGTCGCTCTGCGTGGGCTGCGGCGTGTGCACGGTGAAGTGTACGTCGGGGGCGATGAAGCTCCATCCGCGGAAGCAGCGCGTGATCTACCCGGAGAACACGTTCGCGCGGGTGATCCTGCAGTGCCTGGAGAAGGAGACGCTGCAGAATCAGCTCTTCGACGATCCCAGGAGCAAGACGCACGCATTCATGCGCGGTGTAGTGGGCGGGTTTCTGCGGCTTTCGCCGGTCAAGCAGGCGCTCATGAGCGACGGGCTCCGCTCGCGGTTCCTCCGCGCGATGATGGCAGGCGCCGCCCGACGCTGGAACCAACCCGTTACCGAGATGTGATGCCGCAAGGATGCGCCGGAGTGCCGCGCCGCCGCGGTTCAGGGCGCGCTCTGATTCAGGAGAAAGCGAATAATGTAGACTAAGACGCTTACCAACGCATGCATCCGTACGTTCACGATCCCGAACACATCAAAGGCGTCCGCACCGTTGCCACCATTGAATTCACCAAGGGCGTAATTGTGGTTTTGGCGGGGCTGGGCGTTTTCTCGATGAGGCACAAAAGCGTCTGGGGGATTGCAGAGAGTTTTCTCGAGTTCTTTCACGCCAATCCCTACAGCCACTATGTCGGCGTCTTTATCGATCTGGTGTCCAGGGTCAGCGACGTGCGCCTGTGGAAGATCGCGCTCGTGGCCGGCGTTTACGTCACCCTGCGATTTGTGGAAGCGTACGGTTTGTGGTACGCACTGCCGTGGGCGGAATGGCTGGCCTTCGCCTCCGGGACGATCTATATCCCGTTTGAAGTGGCCGATATGATCGAGCACCCACGCTGGTTTGGGGCTCTGGTGCTGATCGTGAACCTGGTCATCGTGATGTACATGCTGTACCTGCGGCTCGAGGCGCAAGCAAAGCGGCGGGCGTTGCTGGAGCGGAGGCCTATTACTGGCAATTAGCGTTGTGTCCCGTAGGTTAGTGCCATAAATGATCTTGTCATCCTGAGCGAAGCGAAGGACCCGCTTTCTTCTCCGACAACGGAAAGCAGGCCCTTCGCTTCGCTCGGGATGACAAGATGACTGAGGACGACATTATGATTTATGGTGGGAATTTACGGGCAACACGCTAGTAGCTAGCTGCTAGAAGCCGCTCCCCTGCATTACTCATTCAGCGAGCAGCTGCAATCGGCCGGCGGAACGTGCGCTTTCAGGAAGTCGGCCACCCGCTTGTAGGCGTCGATCTGGTTCTCTACCCGCGCGAAGCCGTGGCCTTCGTTTTCGTACACGTTGTATTCGACTACGCCGCCTCGCTTCTTGATGGCGTCCACCACCTGTTGCGCTTCAGTCTTTGGGCAGCGCGGATCGTTGCCGCCGGCCAGCAAATACAAGGGCGCTTTGATCTGGTCCACAAAGTTGATCGGGGAGCGGTCTTCATAGCGCGCCTTGTTTTTCTCCGGATCGCCCATGGTGGCCAGGTCGCTTTCGCGCAGGATGGGATCTTCGTTCTGAATCTCGGTAAACCAGTTGACGAAGGGCACGATGGGAACCCCGGCGGCCCATAGCTCAGGCGCCTTGGTCACGCCCATCATGGTCAGGTACCCGCCGTAGCTGCCACCCATGAGGATCACTTTTTTCGGGTCTACGTATCCGGTCTGTTTGATCCAGCCGGCGGCAGCCAGCACGTCCTCGAGATCGCCGCCACCCATATCGAAAAGATTCGCCTGCTGGAATTCCTTTCCGTAGCCGGTTGAGCCGCGATAGTTGGGCGCGATGACGATGTAACCCTGGTTAGCCACATACTGGACGAAGCGATTGAAGGTGTTCAAGGTCTGCGCCGTCGGACCCCCGTGGACGAAGACGATCGCCGGGTGCTGGCCGTTGCGGGGTAGGTTGTAGGGCATATAGACAAAGGCGGAGATCGTCCACTTGCCGTCTTTGCTGGGATAGTGCACCAGGTAGGGCTCGACCATATCGAGCGAGCGCACGCCGCCGACGAGGGAGTGCGTGAGCTGGAGCGATTTGCCGTCGGCCAGGTTGTAAACCCAGAGGTCGCCGGGGGCGGTCGGGCCGTTGTGGTAATACAGCAGACGAGAACTGTCCCGGGTGAACGGGGAAGGCCCGCCGGCCGGCTGGTTCAGACCCTTGGGCAGCGGCAGAGCGCGCGCTTTTCCGGTGGCAATCTCGTGCAAGTAAATGTCGGTGTTTCCATCGACGTTAGCGGTGTAGGTGAGGTACTTGCCATCGGGAGAGAAGTTCTCGCCCGACACCTCCCATTTATCCTGCGTGAGCCAGTGGATCTTTTTGGCCGCGAGGTCCAGAAGTCCGGCATTCTGGTAGCCGTTTCCCGCGTTGGAAGTAATCAGAATGTGCTTGCCGTCGGGGGAAATGTCGTTCGCCGCGTAGAGAGACTCTCCCTCATGCGGCGTGAGGAGCGTGCTCTGCGCGCTGGCCACATCCGCCACGAATAGGTTCGAGTCGGTGCCCTTGGACTGCTCCTGGGTGTAGACAATGGATTTCCCGTCCCGCGACCAGATGGGCGCAACGTTCATGCGATCTTTGGCTGTGCCTGTCGTGAGGTGTTTCACCTGGCGCATGAGCGTGTCGTAAACGTCGATCTCGAATACCGAAGATGTCTTGGGCTTGACCATGTATGCCAAGTAGCGCCCATCGGGCGACCAGGTGGGACTTTCCTCGGCAATCTCGCTGGTGTGGGTCAGGTTCACGACCTGTCCGGTCTTGGGTGAAACGAGGAAGATGTCCCACTGCTCGTCGCCATCGTAATCGGACATGTAAGCGATCCACTTGCCGTCGGGCGACCACGCCGGGCTCGTCTGGCGCTGATCGCTCACCGTGAGCTGCGTCGGCCATCCACCTTCGGCGGGAACCAGCCAGAGATTGTTGCGGCCACTCATATTGCTGATGAAGGCGACCGTCTTGCCGTCCGGGGACCAGGTCGAGCTGCCCACCTGCCGCGTCATGTAGAGGTTCTCGATGGTCAGATATTTTTCGACCTGCGCGTTGGGTTTGGAGGTGATCTGCTTGGGGTCGGTGGCCGCATGGGGAGCGGGAAGAGTCTGGGTTTCGGCGACGATACTCATCACAGTGACGATAACAAACAGAACCAAAGCGCGCATGCGCACCTCACGATCTAGAAGGGAAAGTCTAACAAAAGCTTGAACCGTGAAGGGCACGAAGGGACACAAAGGAAAGCGCTGACGGTTTGTTTTCCTTCGTGAACCTTACGGCAGAAACGCGGAGTAGAATTGCTCCGACATGAGTCTAGTTGCAACGACTTCGACAGCCGCAAGTCCCGTGTTCATCGTGACGATCATCGTCGGTGTGATGGCGGCGTGCGCGTTCTTCGGTTG
>JBAVUO010000052.1:0-3463 GCA_049696815.1 Terriglobales bacterium
GCCTGGCGCTGATGAATCTGTACCTGCACGGGGTCGAGCCGCATATCTACCTCGGCGACACCATCTACTCCCCAGACCGGGGGGAGCGCTACGACATCGTCCTCACGAACCCGCCCTTTGGGACGAAGGGAGCCAACCAAGCACCCGAGCGCGAAGACTTCACGATAGAGACGAGCAACAAGCAACTCAACTTCGTCCAGCACGTCGTGAACATCCTCAAGCCCGGCGGGCGCGCAGCCATTGTGTTGCCGGACAACTGCCTGTTTGAGGACAAGGCCGGCGAGGTGTTCGAGATCGTCATGCAAGACTGCCGCGTCCACACTATCCTCCGACTCCCCCGCGGCACCTTCACACCGTACAGCCAGGGCGTCAAAGCAAACGTCATCTTCCTCCAAAAAGGAATGCCGACCACCGAGGTCTGGATTTACGACGCACGCTCAAACGTTCCAGGCATCACGAAGAAGGACCGGCCGCTCACCGCCGAGCACTTCAAGGAGTTCGAGAAGTGCTACGGGAACGACCCCAACGGCATAGCAAAGCGCAAGGACCAAGGCGAGGACGTGGAGCGGACCCCATTTTTGAGACAGCCAGTTAACCCCTGAAAATCATTGAAAGGGGAAAACTGGAAGATGAAGTCTCGAAGAAAATTCAGCAAAGAGTTCAAGCAGGAGGCGGTGACCCGCCTGAACGGTGGACAGAGCGTGGCCGAGGTCGCCCGCGCCTTGGAGGTGCATCCCAGTGAACTGCACCGCTGGCGGCGGGAGTTGCAGGAGCACGGTGTGCGTGCGTTCAAGGGTGTGGGCAAAAAGCGCGCCGAAGAGAGCCAGGTGGCCGAGTTGGAGCGGAAGGTCGGCCGACAGGCGATGGAGATCGATTTTTTAAAGCGAGCCTTGCAGCATGTCGAGGAGCAGCGCCTGCTGCGGGCACTGAACAACGGCGCGCCTTCTACGGGCAGGTCGAGAAAGAAGTGAAGACCGGAACCCGGTTGAGCCTGGTTCGGATGTGCGAGGTGGCGGGATTCAGCCGCGCGGGCTACTACCGTTTTCTGGACCCGGCCAAGCCCGCGGCGAAGGACATGGACCTGCGCGACGAGATACAGAAGATCGCGTTGGAGTGGCCCAGCTATGGAAGCCGGCGGATCAAGAAGGAACTGAAAGCCCGCGGCTGGATGGTCAATCGCAAGCGGGTGCAGCGGCTGATGCAGGAGGACAACCTACTGTGCGTGGTGAAGCGGAAGTTCGTGGTGACGACCGACTCGGCGCACGGACGGAAGGTCTATCCCAATCTGGCGGCGTCGCTGATCCTGACCGGTGTGAACCAGCTCTGGGTGGCGGACATCACCTACATCCGGCTGGAAGAGGAGTTCGTTTTCCTGGCAGTAATCCTGGATGCGTATTCGAAGCGCGTGATCGGGTGGCACCTGGATGATGGGCTGGACGATTCCTTGACGCTGACCGCGCTGCGCATGGCGTTGCAGGAGAGAACGGTGCGGCCTGGATTGGTCCATCATTCCGACCGCGGGGGACAATATGCCAGCGGCGATTACACGGACTTACTGAAGGACAACGGTATCGACATCAGCATGAGTCGCAAGGCGAACCCTTGGGACAATGCGGGGTGTGAGTCGTTCATGAAGACCCTCAAACAGGAAGAGGTATACCGAACCGAATATCGGAATATGATTCACGCTCGTGCTGAGATCGGCGAGTTTCTGGAGAAGGTCTACAACGACAAGCGTCTGCACTCGGCGCTGGACTATCGTTCTCCGGTGCAGTTTGAGTGCACCCTGGTGACGCGCACGGAGCCGGAAGCCGCGAGGGTATCGGCATGAAGGGTCCACACAGGGGCGGCGGGGGGCGCGATCACGAGCCGGGAGCGGAGGTGTGACCATGGCGGGGAAGGAGAAGATCGCGCCCAGGAAAAGGGCGGGGGGCGAGTTCCCGCGCCGCGCATGCGAGGGTGCGGCGGAGGTAATCGTCCGGGTGGGAGTGTCGTCGCGGAAACCCCGGACTGCCGTGGCGGAGGACGATGGCGACTTGTGGAGCGGGCGATCCACGTTGGAGCAACTCCTTGGCGATCCATTTATCGGCGATGCTCCAGTCGGGCTGGGGGAAGCGTTCCAGAATCCGCAAGCGGCGCAGCCAACTGGCATAGAGGTTGGCCGCACCAGCGGGTGCGGTGGAACCAGCCAACTGGTCCGTGCCAGCGGCATCGGGGTGCGCGGGTGCCGCCAGAGAAACGTGTGGCGCCAGCGCCAGGCTGGGGTGACAGCCCAGACGGTGCTCGGCCTCCTCCAGCAACGCCGCTGCTTGGGAAGCCGTGCCGGCGTGAGCGTACAGCACCTTCACCCAGGGCGAGTAACCGCGCCCGTTGCGTCGCTGCGGTTTCTGATTGGTGAAGCCGGCCAAACGGCCCAGATGACGCCAATCGGTGCTGGCCGGGTCGGCGCCGTAGACGTGGGCCAACTGTTTACCGATCTGGCTGGCAACCGCAGCTGGGATGGGTATGGCACTGACTTGCACCCAAGCCTGAAGATTGCCGGGACTGGTTTGGAGAACCACACAGGGGTCGTGACCGGCGGCCCGCATGGTTTTCACAACGGCTGGGTTGGCGTCATCCAGATCGACGAGGATATAGCCGGGATTGCTCTCCTCTGCGTAGGGATGGAGGTACACATCGCAGCCTTCCCGGTTGCGAACGCGCAGAAACCTGATGGTGGCCGGATGGGTCAGTTGGGCAACGGTCCACAGCCGCTCACCGGGGAAGGCTCTGCGAGTCTGGCAATGGATGAGACGGACGAGATAAAGGTCGTTAGGCATGGCCGCGAGTTGGCGGCGCATGGCCAGCAACGTGAGATTGAATCCACGGTCGAACATGGACTCAATTTTGGAATCGAACGGACCCGCCGTACAATGGATTCTCAGCGGACGGCGAACAGTGGGTTAACTGATTGTCTCAGCCCTGGGGTCCACTTCAAATAGATTCGTGGTGGCTTCCGGATCGAGCGGCTGAACGAACACCTTATTGCCACGCCATTCGATCTTGTATGACGAGCTACCCGCCGCGACTTCGGTGATGGGCTCCGCCAGTTCGATGACACTCAAATGGTTCGGGGCGGTTTCGACTCGAATTACCTTGTGCCGATCCGGCTTCTCCGTCTCGATCCTCTGGGCATTGGCCGCCAAGGCAAGGGCGATGGTGAAAACAATGGTTTTGTGCATGCCCAAGTTTCCACCGAATCCTGCATTGCTCCAAAAAAAGGCCGGGGCACTTCGGTCGCTCTATGGAGCGCCGGTCTTTATTCTTAGGTCTTCGGTGGCCCATTTTCGAGTTGTTTTCGTAGGCGCGCGAGTGCTTTGCAGATTGCCAGGGCACAAGTTTGGTACGCGGTGAGGTCCGGCCCCCACGTGTCGTCGATGTGCCATTGTGTGATGGCGTCTCTTGGGATGCCGAGGCTCTGTAC
>JBAVUO010000053.1:0-98981 GCA_049696815.1 Terriglobales bacterium
CCGAGTGAGTTCGCTTGTCAGATCGCTCTGAATGGCGATCTGCCAAGCTCACAAGCTGCCGAAAACTCACCTTGAAAGTGTTATAGGAAAAGGGGACCGGTCAAAGCCGGAGAAAGTCTCATTATCCGTGGACTAAAGATGGGGGGCAGGTCATTCTACGTCGTGAATGAGACGGACAAGCTGCTCGGTGTAATCGACATCAAGGAATTGTTCATGGCTGAGGATGATGTGGTGTTGAGTAATTTGATAGCTGAAAACGTCATCAGCCTCAACCCACAGAGCACCATGAAGCAGGCGGCGGATGCGTTCATCCGCTACGGCTTCCGGGCGCTTCCGGTCACCGACGAAAACGACATTATTCTGGGTGTGGTCCCGTATCGCGACGTCATGAATCTGAAGCATCGCATGCTCGATTAGACGCAGCGTAAGGGTCCTCGCGAATCGCGCCTTTGAGTCTGCTAGGCGCCGACTTGGATCGCAACTCTAACTTTCTATTAACTGACTAAGCACATACTGAAGGGATGCGCTGTGGGGGAAATGAAGGAACAGAATCCTAAATCGAGAGGCTGGACGGCACACAAGCTGCTGGCCGCCTTGCTGATATTGGCCGTGACATGCACATTTCCTGCATACGCGCAGCAGCCTGGCGCGCCTGTGCCCACTGAAGGCAACCCCGCTACAGGTGCGGACGACCCATCCAGCGCGCCCAGCGATGCTGTTGCTGATCCCCAAGCGATGCTCCCGCATTTCAAGACCACGCGGTTCTGGCTCTCTGGGCAGATGAACTTCATCTTCCAGACTCATCCCGACTTTCACGCCGACTACAGCGGGAAGAATAGCCTCGGTCGGCGCTATGAAAAAGCTACTTCACGACTGATGACGCTCTACACCGGCGTGCGGCTCAACGATTCGACCGAACTTCTGGTGGACGTGGAAGACGCTGCGGGCGGCGGATTGAGCAACGCCCTCGGGTTGGGCGGCATTACTAATTTGGATGTGGTCCGCATTCCTGGCCAAGGCTCGCCACTCAGCACGGCGCCTTACCTGGCGCGCGGAATGATCCACAAAGTGTTTGCGTTGAGCAAAGATAAGGTTGAAAACGACCGCAATGCTTTTTCTTTGTTTGAGGAGTTGCCCCGGCGGCGGCTGGAAGTACGCTTCGGCAAGTTTGGCTTGGCCGACTTCTTTGACCAGAATTCCGTCGGCTCTGATAGTCACTTCCAATTCGCAAACTGGACTGTTGACCAAAACGGCGCCTGGGATTTCGCTGCCGACACCCGTGGCTACACGGTTGGGGTCATTGCTGATTATGAAGATCGGAACTGGGGATTTCGCTTCGTGGAAGCGCTCATGCCCAAAGTCGCCAACGGAATTGACTTGGTGTGGAAGCCGTGGCAAGTGCACGCGGAGAACTGGCAATACGAACTGCGCCGTGGCTTGATTCCGAAGAAGCCGGGGGCGGTCCGTCTGCTGGCATACACGAATTACTCGAATATGGGTATTTATCGCGACGCGGTGGCCCAATTCAAAGAAGGTTTAGTTCCAAGACCCGACATCACGAATCATCCCTGGCATATCACGCGCAAGTATGGTTTCGGCATCAATGTGGAGCAAAACCTCACGCGCAATCTGACGGCTTTTGCACGTTTTGGATGGAACAACGACAAAACGGAATCATTCGCTTTCACGGAAGTTGGCCAGACTTTCGCTGGAGGTCTAGGTGCAAACGGCATCTGGTGGCATCGCAAGCAGGACCGTGCCGGCCTTGCCTTCGTATCGAACGGAATCAAGAAAGACCACCAGGCATATCTGGCAAATGGCGGGCAAGGATTCCTGCTAGGTGATGGGAGTCTGACCTACGGGCGGGAGAACATCGTCGAATCGTATTATACGGTACACGTTTGGCGTGGAATCTATTTCGCTCCCGGAGTTCAGCACATCAACAATCCCGGCTACAACCGCGACCGGGGGCCAGTAATCGTTCCCTCTTTCCGCGCACACGTGGAGTTCTAGTGGCATCCCTTCGGGAATGGACTTAACTATCGGCGGGAGAAGGATTGGTCGGCATCAGTTTCCCTCGCCATCGTTGCATCCTGGTGGTCAGACGCACATCCGACCCCACATTTGGTTCTGACGGGAAGCGTCGGGCAGTGGTTAGGTCAAGGGGCTGACTGATCGGCCGACAGCTGTTTCACGAGGCGCCCGACACGGGTATTTCGGCGAAACAGCAGTATGTGTGGGACACGAGGGTCATGCGCTAGCCCAGATTTGTGCAGGAGATCGCCTTTTGAGGTTTTCATTATGCCTTGTGGCGTAACGCTGGATAGCGTAAGAGCAGCTAAGCTGCTTTAGTTCTAATCCAGCAGGGGAGCAGTGGGTCGAGGAAGGCATTCGTGCTACTGATGCCGTGGCCTGCCATCTGCTGTCGCAGGATTGTCAGCTTTCTCAGTCCGCCAATCCCATCCTCCTCCTGGTCGATAACGTCCAAAGCTAGCAGCTTTACGTTCTTCGCCACGTTTGGTAGATCTGTCGAATGTGTTGAACCGCTGCGGTGCGTCGTAATTGAAACTGGCGTGTGTATTCGGCCCCAGTGTACCGCCTTTGTGCGGCGCCCGATGTCGGACTGTCCACGGCCATTGCATCGTGGTCGGGCAGACATCTCCGATGGGCGAAACCTGAACTGTTCTTCAGCTCGTCTGGAAAGGTGCTGTACCAGCGCCACCACTGACCGCTGATCAGTTTCCCGTTCCAGTCCGCAGCGGCCTGCGCCAGGGATTCGGAACATCCCGGCAGTGGCTGATACGGCGAAAAATCGTACGTCGGACTTGTGGTGAGATTCGGGCAAGTGGGATCATAGGGAACCAGGTTCCCCGTAGCATCCTTCCGTCCTAGGTCCGCATAGACGGTATGGGCGTAGAAATCAGCAACCGCATGCAGTGCGTACGCGAAGTGCTGCAGGTCGCCGGTTGCAAGACGCTGTTGCACGCGACTCCATCCCTCCGCAATATATGCGAAGTCAAAGTGGTCCCGAGGATCATAAGCAAGCACATTGACATCTGCCATCAAGCTGGCCCGCTTGATTGCCCTTAGATCACCAGGGGCCATTCCCTGAAGAGCTTCGTCGTAAATACCCTCATGCACTTTTACGGCAAACAAGGGCTTAAATCCGACCCAGAACTTACGACTGCCGAGGTAGTCTGCGAGAGGAAGCTTGGCTGCGTTGTCCGAGCTACGGATCCGCCAAAGGTGGGCACGGTTGAATACAAAGTAGGGGGTGTATTCGATCTCGTCCAGTACGTGGGGAAGCGGTTGTGAGGGTTCAGCCCTTTGCTTCTTGTGTTTCTTTCCGGTTACGGCGAGCGGCTCAAGAATCTCCCAAGCGCCGGACTCGTTCAGATATACGACCCACGCGTGATCGGTTGCTTTCACCTTGCCATTGTGGCCGTGAAGAGTGACTGAGCCCAACGCCACCCGGATGCAGTAACCGCTGATGCCACTGGCCTCGAGAAGCGCGGCCAAGAGAAACGCCAGATCCTCGCAATCGCCGGCCTTGAGGGCCAAGGTCTCATCAGGAAATAACCATTCGTCAAAGTCACGGCCGGTAGGCTGATAGCTAAGATTGCTTCCGAAATACTCCACGACCGTATCAGCACGGAAGTCAAACGACCCTGGCAGACTGGAACTGAACCGAGCTTGGCTCGCTGCAGGCAGCCCAGCAATGATGTCTTTCACTGTTTGGCGAACGACGGCGTTGTCTTCGGTCGACAAATACTCCCGAATGTCAATCGGATAGAACTTTCTTTTCGTTCCGGGGACCGTGCGTGAGGCCGGAATGACCGTGTTGTGAACAATTTCGTTCCCTGCCCATTGCCACTTCTGAAAGGGGCTTACCTGACTTGTTCGCATGCACATTGGACACCTGCCAAGCCAAGAGTTGATGGTGAACCACCAAACGCTAGCCTATCAACGTCCTGTGCCGTTCACGAGATAATTCATTATCCATCGACGGCAACCGGAGTAGCCAGCTAAGAATGGCATCGCGACTGCATTTTCCAGCGTTTGATTATCAATCCACACCTCATAGATCGCGATCGAAACGAGCATCTTTCCCCGGTTCGCACTCCAGCTGCTCCTCCGAAACGCTAGGATTGTACGCTTTCTAAGCATATCAGGCAGGGCTCTGCACGTTCCGTTCATCCCTTGACATGCTCTGCCTACGCCGTATGCTGAGGGCATTAAGTTGCCTGCCATGCCCAAAGCAAGGCCCAAACAGCAAGATTCACAGCCTGCAACAGAAGCAAGGCTAGAGGAGCTTCTCTCGGAGCAAACCTCCGTCATTGTGGAAGCCGTAGACAAGCGGCTGTCCGCGCAGGAGATCCGATTTAACGAAAAGCTCGAGAGCCGGTTGTCCGCCCAGGAGATCCGGTTCAATGTGAAGTTAGAGAAGCTCGAAAGCCGTTTCACGCAGAAGCTCGATGAGTTGACCACGACATTGGACAAGTTCTTGAAGCGCGTCACCGATGTTGAAGAAGAGTTCATCTTTCTCAAGGAAGACCCGCGACGCGTCAAAGCGGTCATCCGCGAAAAGCTTGGCGTGTCTCTGGATTAGAGACCATAAGCAATCCTCCAAGAACATACTCACCTGTCCTGCTGGCCGGGCATTTATTTTTTTATGCTCTGTGTGGTTTATACGAAAGGAAAGCCCATCCGCAAACCAGCGCCTGAAAAGTTCGCTGCTCTGGTTGAGACACTGGAGCCAAAGCTCGAACGCCTGGCTTGCGAGTCCGCCGCTGCGATATGGGGAACTGCCGCGTGACATGCCGGATTCGGGCATCTATCTTTTCACGGAGAACGGACGGCATCTGTACGTCGGCCGCTCCAACGTGCTGAGGAAACGATATGGCCGCCACCTCCGACATGGACCTCCGAATTCCCAGTGCAATAATTCGCAACGGGCCTCGCCACTCCTGGCGGAGCGGTTGCGGAAGCGCGAACCGGAGTGCAGCCATAAACGTGCTCCTCAGATTACCGAGAAATGTAAACGCCCGAGATGAACAGAAACATGACCCAGAATCGCCACTCATGCAAGATGCCTCTCATTCAAGCCCGCGAGCTACAATAGTTCGCGCCTGCCGCGTTTCGGGCAGATGAACTTCTTGAGTTGTCCTTGTGGTCGGTTGCGGAGCTGAATCGGTTGTACAATACCTGCGACGAAGCACGAGTCGTCCAGCTGCTTCTGAGGGAGTTGGTTCCAAAGACCAGCATTGCAGTGCGGGCCTGGTAGTTTGCGGTAACGCATCGTAGTCGCGCCCGGCTTCCTGCCTCACGCGGTTAAGACCCACGGCCGCAAATGAGAACACTTCTTTCGGTGAGCAACTGATTTCACGCTTATCCAAAACCTGGGAGCACATCAACATGATCTGAAATTCAAGTGGATGAGGAGGTACGCATCATGGCTATTCCAGCCGTTACACCCCTTAAACCTTTTCCCAAGCCGACAGCAATCTCCGTTCCCGCAATAACCCATGTAATTCCCGCTCCGGGTGCCAAGAAGGTGGAAGTGAGATACCGCACCCTTGAGGACCGCGCGTCCATCGATCTGAGCAATCCCACTTCAAGTTGGAGCCAGCCCATCCAACTGACGACCCACTCGACCAAGCCCGAAAACTATGTGTTCGAGCCGAACACTCTGGGTTTGGCGGACGGAACCTACGAATACGAATTCGTCATGGACGGTAACACTACCGTTCCCGATCCCTTCGCTGAGGAAATCACTAAGTTCGGGGGCTATCGCGGCCTGTTGATCGTCGACCACGGGGTCTGCCGCACTACAACGTCATTCTCCTGGACCGGCGAACTGCCCGCCGGCGTCCAACTCCCCAACAATAACCAGATGGTGCTTTACGAATTGCCGATTCACTGGATGTCAGGCGACCAGAGCCGTCAGGTCGACCTCGGCACGTTCGAAAAGATGGTGTTTGAGCATCTGCAAGAACTTCGGGATTTGGGGATCAACGCCATCGAATTGCTCCCGATTCAGGATTCGTCCGACACCCTAAACTGGGGGTACGGTACGCGCTTCTTTCTCGCGCCCGACTGGGACATGGGCACCGCGTTCGACATGAAGTTCCTGGTCAAAGCCTGCCACCAATCCGGCATGCGCGTGCTTCTCGACATCGTCATGAACCACTCGAAACAATGTCCGCTGGAGACGCTGGCGAGCGACTGGTACTACCTGAAGGACGCGCCGGATGGCACGCCCTTGGAAGAGCCTGATCGCCCGCGCTGGGGCGGGCGCGCCTTCAAGTACGACACTCCGGTGGACGGCGACTACCCGGCGCGCAACTTCCAGTACCTTATGGCCGAATTCTGGATTCGCGAATACCACATCGACGGGTTTCGCATCGACGAATTCAAGGGCATTAACAACTGGGACTTTATCCAGGAATTCCGCGAACACGCCTGGGCCGAACACGACCGCCTCTTCCCCACGCGGCCGTTTACAGTGATTGCGGAAGACTCATCGCGGCGGCCTGAAATCACCGACAGCCACATCTATAACAACAAGCCCCTCGTGGACGCGGCGTGGAACTTCGACTTCCGCGACGAACTCCGGCGGTTGCTGAACCATACCATGAACACGGTTTGGGGCGAACCCTCGCGCAGCGACCGGATCAGAAACATGATCTCTTCGCAGCAAGTGTGGAATGATTGGGGCCACCGCTATCGCGACCACGCCTTCACGGACCTTGCTCAAGCTGTCAACTACCCTACCTCCCACGACGTAGCTGACCCCAACGGGCAACGCCTGATGAACTTCTTCTTCGGTAATCTGCTGCAGTATCGAGGCCTTGCCGGCTATCCCTCTGTCAGCGACAAGGAAGTAACTAAGAAAGGTATCCGGGTGGTGAAGCACTTACTCGAAGATATTACTGCGCAAAGCTCGGATATTCAGGCCACACATGTTGATGCTTTGGAGAGGGTGGGAAGCGCTTTTGCCTTGACACTTACTTCGGTTGGAATACCGATGTTCCTGGCAGGAGAAGAATTCGGCGACGTTCACGATCTCGATTATCAAATTCCGGACCGCAAGATGTCGGACCCGGTCGATTGGACGCGACGCGACATTTTCGGGCACCGCAGCTTGCAAGATCGCATTCGGGAACTGGTTACTCTCCGGGCAACTCACCCTGCCTTGCAGCGCGATGAAGTCGACTTCTTTTACTTTCATCCCACGATCGACGGCAACGATGGAGTGAAGGTGTTTGCGTACTGCCGCACAGGCGGCCAGCCTCTCGGAAGCCAGGATCAGGTGATCGTGCTGGCAAACTGCGGCCCACAGAACTTCCCGGTGTTTGATTTCCCGACCTTCACCGCCTCCTGGGGGGATGGTGGTGGACTGAGGGAGCACGGGGCGCCTGCCGGCGCAGTCAGCTCCCAAATCACCAGCGACGGCAGCCGGACCTTGTCACTGTCTTTGGCCCCGTTCCAGGTGAGGGTCTTCAGCACTTAATCGGGCAGTGGGACGCAAATAGCTGAAGGCAGTTCGGACGGGCATCGCGACCCGGTGAACCTTTGAAAGAAGGTTCTCCTGGGCCGTCGGGGCCCGTTCAGTTCGTTGTGGTTTCCATCTCGACCTTACGGCAGTCCTGGTGCACGGCCTGGCGGGTCGCCCGCTTTGTTCGCAAAATGGTTCTGACAGGATGAAAAGGAAATGGAGCTCGAAGTAAATTGCTATTCCGGACGGAAGGCAGACGAGAGGCCTGTTCGTTTTCGACTCGACAAACGTGACTACACGGTCGAGGAAGTCCTGGACCAGTGGTATGGCCCAGACGATGTGTTTTACAAGGTCCGCGCCCAGGATGGCAACGTCTATGTCTTGCGGCAGCAAACGTCGGATGGATCTTGGCATTTGGTGACATTCCGGCAAACGACATAGCGGCGGAGAACGGAGAAATGTTTGGATCTCTATGCCAAAGCGGCCGCGGGAGTTCTGGTTCTGCACCTCCTGTTCATCCTTTGGGTCGCGTTCGGAGCTCTCTTCACCCGCCGTCGACCGCTGATGCGCTGGTTTCACATCGCCTCATTGATCTATGGCATCTTGCTCGAAATCCTGGAGTGGTCTTGCCCGCTGACCCCAGCAGAAAACTGGCTCCGGGGCCGCGCCGGGATCCCCACGTATCAGGGCGGGTTTCTGCTGCACTACTTGGACGCGCTCGTCTATCCGGATGTACCTCCATCGTTGCTGGTTCTTTGCGCCGTTGCCGTTTGTCTGTTCAACCTCGGCGTCTACGCAGTGCGCTTTCGGCGCCGACGCGTTGCGGGCTGGCGATCGTGACAGAAGGTGAACCCCCGCCAAGAATTACGAACGGGGCCTGCCATTCTCACCCCTGCCTTACTGTCCATTTACTCACCATATCTTCCGCAGGAGATCGAGAACCGGTCGCATATTTCATGACGACATCTCCTCAGCTCCGCAGTAACGCTAGAATGCTCAGTGGGGAAAACAGCTATGGCAATTTACCTCGTGCAGCATGGAGCGGCCAAGGCGGAGGCCGAAGATCCCCAGCGAAGCTTGACCGAGGAGGGAAGGCGAACGGTTGAGCGCATAGGCGAGCATCTCGCCAAGTGTGGCGTGGCTGTCGATCGTATCGAACACAGTGATAAATTGCGGGCGCGGCAGACTGCCGAGATTCTGGCGGCGAAACTCCATCCCGCACACGGGACCGTGCAGGTTTCGAGCTTGGCACCGAATGATGATGTAGAGCCGACTCGCATGCGCCTTAATGAGGAAACCGGGGCCGTCATGCTTGTGGGGCATTTGCCGCAGCTGAGCCGGCTCGTCTCTCGCCTGCTTGCACTTCAAGCCGACCACATGCTCGTGCGGTTTCAGATGGGCGGCGTCGTGAAACTCGAACGAGACGTCGCTGGCCGCTGGGTGCTTTGTTGGATGTTCACCCCCGAATTGCTGCCCTGCTAAGGGTGCTTAGGCATTCGGGTCCGAAGCTCGGTCTGCATGCAAAGGTTCATCGCCGGAGTCACTTCTCTGAACACCGCCAACATAGACTCGACCAGGTCAACACCCGTTGCGCTCGCCACGTCCGTCTCGCTCCACGGGTAGTAGATCTGAAATCCCGCCCAGTGGCTCCCGGGGGCGGAGTTAAGCACCCTGCGAAGCTTCAACACGCCGGGGAAATTCTCCCCGGAAAAATCGTGCGCGCCGAATTCCCAGCTGCCTGCGTGTATTCGGAAGCCCTCTCGAAGAACCAATCGCCCCAGCTCCCGCTCCATTGGCCCCTTTGGAGTAAGTCTCTTGACCAGTCGGTGCCAGTCCCAATCCGGCCGCAACTTGCAGTCGCGGTATTCGCGCGGAGCCCTGACATACCCGCGTTCGACCTGCATGCCGCACTTGAACAGCTGCTCCTCCGTGTCAACCATGATGAAAAACTTCGAGCAGCCGAAGCTGACGTGCGCGGATTCCGGCTTGGATAGGCGGTTCGCTCGGGGCAAGTACCCGATCCACCGCCAATACATACCGCGGCCCCACCGTTCCGTAACGAACGGTTCGCCGAATTCCGCTTCAAGCGCCAGCTTCAGAAGTCGAGTAATGCGCTCATGCTCCTCGAGTTTTCCAACCCGAATGCCGCGCTGGAAATCCAGGAACTCCGTTCGAAATCCAATGGCGGCCGGAGGTACCGCTGTGCTCGCACATGCGGATGTACGCATCTATCGGAACGGCCTCCTCGCCTTCCCCGTATTGTAGCGAGCACCCCGCCTGCCCAAGATCTTCCCGACCTTCCCCGCTGGCTGTAGTGGGTAACTCGAACCTTGCAAGAACCGCAGCTAGGCGTCTCCAGCCTTGGGTTCCCTCGTCCTCTAAAATTTGTGTAACTTTCTTCGATCTGCAGCGTACTGCATTATGGACGCCAAGAGGAACAAGGCGAAGGGAACGCAGCCCCGCGAGGGCAAAGCCAAGCAGATGGAGGGGCTGGATCTGGAGAGCGTACTAAAGCGCGCACGGGCCCACGATGCCGAGGCCCTGGGGGAGATCTATCGCCGCTATGTTCGGCGTGTATTCGGCTTGTGCCGTTACCTACTGGACTCACGGGAGAGCGCGGAGGATGCCACCAGTGAAGTCTTCCTCAAGCTACAGCGCTCGATCGAGAGCTACGACGGTTCGATACCGTTCCCCAGGTGGCTGCTGCGGGTCGCTGGCAACCAATGCATTGACGCTTTGCGGCGCCGGCAGCGTGGACGGCAGGCAATTATGGAAGTTGATGACGGAGCCGCGGTCATCGGGGCAGCCAGCCCGGAGCCGTCGCCGCTGGGTGCTGTCATTAGCACGGAAGAGAGGGAGCAGCTGCGGGATGCCATCGCACGCCTGCCGGAGAACTATCGCGTGCCGCTGGTTCTGCGCTATTACAGCGAGCTGAGCTATGACGAAATCGCGCGGCAATTGGGCCTGCAGAGGAACTACGTGGCGGCGCTGATATTTCGGGCCAAGCAGGAGCTGCGCCGAATACTAGCCCATAGGAGCAAGTGAATGGAATGTTATTCAGAACAGACCTGCGCCATCTTCGCGGACGGCGAACTGGCGGTGGACGAGGCGCGGCGCCT
Source organism: Terriglobales bacterium (assembly GCA_049696815.1). Taxonomy (GTDB): domain Bacteria; phylum Acidobacteriota; class Terriglobia; order Terriglobales; family Acidobacteriaceae; genus Acidiflorens. The sequence continues at coordinate 10,618 of JBAVUO010000053.1, forward strand.
GCGGGACCACCTGGCCACGTGCCCGCGCTGTCGGGAGCTGGTGGACGCACTGCGCGCTGAGAACCGCGTTCTGAGCGAAAGCCTGTGCGAGTTTCCGGAAGAGGCGGCCAGCCCGGCGGGCTTCTCCCGTTTGCGCTGGTCGTGGGTATGGGGTGACCTGGCGGTTGTGGCCGCGGTGCTGGCGCTAGGTTCGATCGTTTCCGTTTGGATCGATGAGCTGAGAATTCCGGAAGCGCTGGAATGGTTCAATCCCTTCAGCCTGAGCGGCCGCACGAACCTGATCTTCAACCTTTCTTACTACTTTGTACACGGAGGTACTGCCATGCTGGCTGATTATGCTGCTGTCGTGGGGGGGCTTTCTTTGCTGTTGCTGGTGGGTGGCGGTGCGCTGCTGTGGGGACGCAGGCGGCTGCCGCAACCGGGCGTGCGCCTGCTGATCGTGCTGCTGGCGTTGTCGTTGCCGAGCTTTGCCCTGGAGCGACGTCACGGTGGGGTCGTTACCGTAGCGGCGAACGAGACGGTGGACGACACTCTTTTCGCCACCGGTGACATCGTGCGGGTGGAAGGTGTAGTCAATGGAGACCTGTTGGCTGGAGGCCGGACGGTGGAAGTGCGGGGCACGGTCAAGGGCGACCTGCTGACCTGCGCGCAGAGAACCGAGGTCAGCGGAACCGTAGAAGGCCACATCTACACCTTTTCGCAGTCGCTGGACCTGCGTGGGCAAGTGGGCCGCAGCATCTACGCCTGGGTGCAATCCTTACGCTTGGATAACCGGGGCCACGTGGGCGACGGTATCGTGGTTGGTGCCGGCGACGTCAACCTCGAGGGCGAGGTGACGCGCAGCGTGACCATCGCCACCGGCAGTGCCGATGTGAGCGGGAATATCGGCCGTGATCTGACCATGGCCGGAGGCAGCCTTACGCTGACTAACGCGGCCCGGGTCGGCGGCAACCTGACCGCTCACGTGCACCACCTGAAAGATGTGCACATCGCCGACGGCGCGACCATTGCGGGCAAACGCGACATCCAGGTGCACGTGAGGAAGAGCCGGTTCACGCGCCCAAGATTCTACTTCCACCAAGCTGTCTGGCTGGGGGCGGCTATGCTGGTAGGATGGCTGGGCCTGGTTCTGTTTCCCAGCTTCTTCCATGCCAGCACTCAGGCGGTAGGTTCAGGCTGGCGCAACCTTGGGCTGGGGGTTGGAGTTCTGGCGGGCGTACCGGTCGCCATAGTCCTGGCAGCCATCACGCTGGTTGGCGTCCCATTGGCGCTAATGTTGCTCGCTTTGTATCTGGCTGCGATCTACTTAGCGAAGGTTTGGGTTGGAGCCTTCCTGGGGCGGATGCTTCTGAAGCCAGCCGGGGCCACGAAGCGCAATTGGCTGTTGGGACTACTGGTGGGCCTGTTGATCCTCACCATCATTGGGTTCATCCCGTATCTTGGCGGGCTGGTCCGCTTGGGTGTGGTTTGCCTAGGTTTGGGAGCATTTGCCTGGCAGCTCTACCGGGCGTCACGACCGGCAGTCACGACATGAAAAAGCCTGCTGAGGGGCTGGTCCCAGGTTTCTCGGTGGCCCAGCCGCTTGTGGTTGCTCGGCTTGCTGGCGTTGACGAAGAGCGGGCTGACAGTAGCTTCGCTTCGGAAGGAAGTGGCCACTCTGCGGGCGAAGCGTGCAGCGGAATAAGACATCGGCCGTTACATGGTTAAGACGGCGCGAAAGCGGGCTTTGCCTTCGACTGGACCCGGAGACTGGATATTTGTGCATTTGTTCGCCTCAGGTTTGACGCGGTCATTATTGGCCACCGGGCTCCGACGCCCGGGTCCAGCTCTATCTTGGATGGCCAATGGGAATCAGATAGAGCGGCTGGTGTTCGCGGGGCAGGGAAAGAACCTTTTGCACCTGGTCATCATGGAAAGCGCCGACGGGTACTCCTCCAAGCCCCAGCGTGACGGCTTGTAGCAGCATGTTCTGAGCCGCGTGGCCCGCTTCCAGATGAACGTACCGCGGACCGCGCTCGTGACCGTACTTGCGTTCGGTCCGTTCATACACGGCGGTGATCACGAAGACTGCGGGCGCCTCTCGAACGCAGTCCTGTTCCAAGGAAGCGCGATAGAGCGCAGACCTGAGGTCGCCCTCAGAATGCAGGTCGAGTCTGTGTTCGCGGGGATCGTAATGATAGAAGCCGCTGGCGGTGACCACATAGAGCTCAAGCGGATAAAGCGCGCCTGCCGAGGGCGCAGTGCGCAATCCATCCGGATGCGTGATTCCCTGTGCGGCCCATAACAGTTGCGACAGTTCCTGCTCCGACAGCGCCAGGGCAGCGAACTCACGTAGAGAGCGACGCCGGGCCAGCGCTTGTTCCAGCGTTATTCGGCCGGTCCGGTCCGGTGTTGGCAAAGTGATTCGAGCTTTTGCTTTTTCTTGCACTGGCGAGGTTTTCACTTCTCCTCCTTGCCGTGCATTCTGGCAGGATCCCACACTTGTAACCGTCGCGAACACCAACAACCCCACAGACGTGCCTGCGGAAATGTTCATGGCGCTCCTGCTGACGACGGCTTTTGACCCGTGCGGCAGCGACGAAGCAACGTGCTGCTTAATTCTGATCCCGCATTCTGCGTCTTTCAACAAGAACGCGTAAAGCGCGTGTCCAAAGACAATTCCAAAATGGGACACCTAACTCGGTGTTCTACCGAGGATCGCTCCAGACACCGGCAATCGCGCAGTTGCAGTGAGGACAACGCCCGGCGCGGAGCTTGTTCTCCACCACGTCGAAACCGTGCCGGAGAATCTGCGAATCGCCACAACCGGGGCAGTACGTGTCGTCATGCGGATGGCCCGGCACGTTGCCCATGTAGACAAAGTCAAGGCCTGCCTCCTTGCCAATCTGCCAGGCGTGCTCCAGGATTCGTACGGGTGTCGAAGGCGCATTGAACTGGTACGCAGGGTGGTAGCGCGTGAGGTGCCAGGGAACGTCCCGCCCCAGGCCAGTTGCGATTCGGCCGGCGATACTGCGGAGCGTTGTCTCGGAATCATTCACGCCGGGAATGACCAGAGTAGTAACTTCGATGTGCACGCCGCGCGAGCGCGCCAACTGGCATGAGGTCCAGACCTTTTCAACCTCGATGGTCTTGCAGTATTTCCTTCCCACCTCGGCATCCCCTTTGACATCCACATTCATCGCGTCCAACCCAGCATCGATCAGCAGCGACAGGGATTCCGGCGTCATGTAGCCGTTGGTGACAAAGGTGTTGTAAAGGCCGCGGCGCCTAGCCAGGCGAAAGGCGTCCAATGACCATTCCAGGGAGAGCGTGGGTTCATTGAAGGAGATGGATGTGCCCTGGCACGCGCTTTCGATAGCGAGTTGCACGAAGCGCTCAGGGGAGACATAACGCCCCGTCGCCGGCGGAGGCGTTTTGCTGATGTCCCAGTTCTGGCACCATGGGCAGCCAAAGTTGCATGACCAACTGCCCGCAGTCAGCGCAGATGTGCCGGGATGGAAGTGGTAGAAAGGCTTTTTCTCGACGGGATTCGCCGCCAGAGAAGTAACTGCGCCGTAGATCAGTGTAAGCAACTTTCCGTCGCGGTGCAGCCGCGTGCGACACCAGCCAAACCCACCTGGCGTCAGCAGGCAGCGGCGCTCGCAGACATTACAGCGAATCTTGCTGCCGACTTTTTCGGAAAGCCGCGACTCGCGGACAAATACGCTTTCTGTGTCTCCCATGAGGGCGCGGGCCGAACGTGGCTCCGGCGGATTCGCGGGCCTACAATTCATAGAGACTCTTTCTTCGTTCAGTATAGGCTCGCTCGGCGAGTGAGGATGGGAAGGCGGGATGATGTCTGGCAGGTTGTTCCTCGAGAGAGAGGCCCGGCGAAGCCCGGGTGACCGAGGCTGCCGGATCTGCGGCGTTCCCTCCTATTTGATGAGTGAGACCCTCGGGCTTTGCCTTAACTGCATTCGTACTCATCCGGAGGAAGCCCTCCGGCGTGCGCAGTCGGTTCACGCCGAGAGCCGGCGAGCCTTCGATCTCCCCGCTGCAGCTCCACAGACAAGCAGCGGCCTGCAATGCGTTTTATGCAGCCGGCAGTGCCGCATGGCCGAGGGTGAGCGTGGATACTGCGGGTTACGCACGGTGCGAGAGGGCCGTTTGACTCACCTCGCTGGCACTCCGCGGCGCGGCGTACTGCACTGGTACCGCGACCCCCTCCCAACCAACTGCGTGGCGGACTGGGTGTGCCCCGGCAGCCGGCGGTCGGGTTATCACAATCTTGCCGTCTTCTATGCCAGTTGCACCCTCAACTGCCTCTTTTGCCAGAATTGGCACTTCCGCGAAGTTTCGGCCACATCCTCTGCCGGGATCAGCGCCGCGCAGCTAGCCGATACCGCCGATCCGTCCACCTTCTGTGTTTGCTTCTTCGGAGGAGACCCAGCCTCTCAGATGCCGCACGCTCTTGCGGCAGCGCAGCAGCTAGCCGCGAAGGGGGTCACCGTATGTTGGGAAACCGCAGGTACATCGCATCCCAAGTTGCTTGACCGGGGGGTAGAGATCTCTTTGGCAAGCGGCGGCTGCATCAAGTTTGACCTTAAGGCCTATGACGAAGTCTTGCACATCAGTCTGACGGGGGGATCGAACCGCCAGACGTTGGACAACTTCGCTCGGGCGGCCCGCCGCTTCGACGAGCGTACTGATCCGCCGCTGGTGGTTGCCAGTACGTTGTTGGTGCCCGGCTACGTTGATGCCGAGGAGGTGGGGCGAATTGCGCGGTTCATCGCCAACCTGAATCCCGGAATTCCCTATGCATTGTTGGCGTTTGCACCACATTTCTATATGCCAGACTTACCGCGGACCTCGTCGCGCCATGCGCTGGAGGCCGAAAGAGCTGCGAGGAGCGCCGGTCTGCTTGACGTACGCATTGCCAACCGCCACTTGCTCTCAGAGGATTACTGAATGCTTTGAATCGCCCGTCCGCGAAGGTCTAGAATTCTCTCGACCCGCCTTTCGACATGGAAGCAAGATGCCCCAGCACGAATACTTCTGCCACGCCTGCAAGAGGCCTTTCTCAAAGCCTTTGACTCCCGCTGAGTACGAGCAGGGAGCGTCGTATGCCCACATTGCAGCGGCGAAGAAGTGGAACAGCGCGTGTCGGCTTTCTGCCCCATATCAGGGAGAGAGATCGCTTGAAGGAGCTGAATAGGGAGGCCAAAGATGACGTTCGACAATTTCTCTTTCGGCTCCCTCCAGATCGACGGCAGCACCTATGAGCATGACGTGATCATCGACCGCGGGGAGATCCGCAAACGAAAGAAAGCACCCTCCAAGCAATTCCGCGACAACTTCGGACACACGCCCCTGTCCTTTGAAGAAAACATACCCTGGAAGTGCGCCCGGCTCGTCATCGGCACCGGAGCATATGGCAGCCTGCCGGTGATGAATGAAGTGAAACGCGAGGCGGAACGTCGCAAAGTCGAATTGCTGATTCTGCCAACGCGCGAAGCTATAGAGGTACTAAAGAAAGACCCCGAAGACACGAATGCGATCCTACACGTGACTTGTTGAGTAAGAAAGTTGCCAAAGTTGGGCCCGCGGTCGACTTTTCAAAGCGGTTACGATAGGCTCCGGTTCAGCCACCGGTGCCGCCGAAGGGCGCTGGCCTCATACTTTCTCCGGGAGCTTAGTGATGCGCGAAAATATGTCCACCGGCACGGGGAAAACCAGGGTAGTGTTCTTTTCCACTCCGATTTCGGTCAATGTCTGGAGATAGCGGAGCTGGATGCTAACCGGTTGCTCGGCCAGCAAGCGGGCCGCATCTACCAACCGCTGTGCCGCCGAGAACTCGCCCTCAGCATGGATGATCTTCGACCGCTTTTCGCGCTCCGCTTCTGCTTGCTTGGCCATCGCGCGCAGCATGGACTCCGGCAAATCCACCTGCTTAACCTCCACATTCCCCACTTTCACCCCCCACGGGGCCGTGTGCGTATCGAGAATGCTCTGCAGGCGCATGTTGATCTTTTCCCGATGGGCCAGCAATTCATCCAGCTCAGCCTCGCCCAGCACTGAGCGAAGAGTCGTCTGGGCAAATTGCGAAGTCTGATTGAGGTAATCGGAGACCTCGACTACCGCCTGCCGCGGATCTATTACGCGTAGGAAGATAACCGCGTTCACCTTCAAGGTGACGTTGTCGCGGGTGATGATGTCCTGCGGTTTTACCTCGAGCGCTTCCTGGCGCAGAGAAATCCGTACCATGCGGTCGACCGGCGCAAACACCAGGATGATTCCCGGTCCCTTGGCATAGGGTAGTAATCGGCCCAGGCGGAAAATCACGCCACGCTCGTACTCACGCAGGATCTTGATCGAGATGAGAACGTACAAAACGACGATAATTGCAACGACGGCGGGAATGGGAATCATCGGTAGCCTCCGGCAAATGCAATTGAAGGGCACTCCTGTCGCCGGCTGTGGCGTCAGAGATCGCAGAACTCGCACGGGCCGCTATAGCAGGTGTACAAAACAGAAGGCCTTCAATCGTCAAAGGTGCCACGCTCCGAGCGACTCCACATCCGGTAGGCCTGAAAACTTCAGGACTGTCGGCCTCACGAGCCGTTCAAAATCTGCGTAGGAGACTTGGAGCAACTCGTTGTGGGAGCCAGCATTGAATGCTATGTCTTTGTCTTTCGTAAGACTCTCGTCAACATAGACAGCCATCCCGTAGAGATTCCCAAAGGGCGGCATGGCACCGATCTCACACTCCGGGAACCGGTCTTTGAATTCTGTTTCCTTGGCGAGACTAACGGTTCTTGCTCCGGTTGCTACTCGCAACAAGGAAAGATCGACCTCGTAGGAAGCGGGAAGAACCGCCATTGCCAACGCGCTGTCGATCTTCACAATCACGGTCTTCGCCAACTCTTTGCTTGAGACGTGAGTAAGCGCTGCGATTTCCTTAGCCGTATATGCAACCGCGTGAGAGGTGGCTGCGTACGGAATACCTTGACCGTCGAGAAACTCTCGTAATTTCCTTGTTGGCACTTGCGACCTCCATGCGGCGCACCAAGCCGAGGTATCACGCGGAAGCGGGCAGATCACTGGACCAGGCGTCGGCGGCGAGTAGCCAGTTCTTCCCCACGCGTCTCCAAACGCTAAGGTACTTGCCGTGATCCGCCCTCTTCGTTCCGTCACTCTGGGGCACGCTCATGCGGTACGTTCCCACATCCCAGGCGATAGGCCCTTGTTGTTTAATGTAGGTGACTTCGAACGCCAGGTCGGATACACCATGGCCGAGGGGGACCTGCAGATACTTCCGAATGGCCTCGCGTCCGTGAACGGCTTCGTGGTGCGGCGGAAGGTAAACCGCGTCTTCGGCGTAGGCAGCAACCACTCCGTCCAGCTCTCCCGCATTCCAATGCCGAGCCCAATCATCCCCGATCTGGCGGATTGTGGCAGGTGCCGTGACTTTACGGCTCGCAGCGGCAGTGGCTTTACGGCTCCCTCGAGCGGTTCGGTTCACTCTATCGCTGGACCTTCCGGAGCTCTTTTTCGCAGTCGATGACATGAAAGACCTCCCTTAGAATGGCTTTACAGAAGCGGGGTGACGTCTCCGCTTCGTTTTGGCCGCTTTCTCTTCGGTCGAAAAGGCGCTTCCGCAGGTTGCGAGAACCATGGAGTGGCTGTACCCTGCCGACCGTCTTGCGTAATGGATGCTGATTTCCTCGGCAGTTGGCCGGTCTCTTTGGTTCAACTGGTCAGCGCTCTGCTTGCGGTGTAGCAGCTTCTTATGCCGCTACTGCCGGCTTGCCAGGACGGATCTCCTCCTTCCTTTCTTCCGTCCCAGTGGGCATACTTGCAAGCTTGGCAAGCGCCTTCCCCGTCAAAACAGTCAAGTGGATGGCTGCGATTGCGCCCAAGATGGCGGGCACGATGTACACATTCTCAACCTTCCAGAGCCAGTGCCCAAGGATCGGGGAACCGAGCCAGGCTCCAAGCCAGCCAACGATCAGCTTCCCGACCAAAGCATCATTGCCGTCGAGAAACCGATAGCGAATAACGTTGTGGTAAGCAACAGCAACAACTGCCCCGATGAGAGTGAGAATCAGAAAGGAAAGCAAGCTCATTCCCAGCATAATGGTACCTCCCCAGGACCAGGGAGACCACGGTTGGTCTTCGTGAAGATCGAGGTCCAGAACTGGGTCAGATGAACAACGCAGACTCGAATCTCAAAGCCGAGATTCGGCCAGCCAACGAGTTTTCTACAGCCAGTATTATTCTACGCCCCGGTTCAACCCGGCGCTCAATCCTCCACAAAGCGAGGTCCAAGTGGTCAGGGCCATAAGGAAGTGACTGTCGCCAACACAGCATTCGAAAAAGAGGGGTATCGTCCATCACTCGCTTCCAGCGCGAGAAGCGACTGGTGCTGCGTTGAGTGCTTTCCTGGTCGGAGGTACATCCGATAGAAGGGGATAGTGAAGAGGCCCTCCTGCGCCTCTTTCGCACTCCTTCGTGTCGTGCAATACGCGAGCTTGAACTGCAGGAAGAGCGGCAGCCCTGGCCGATCCAGCCGCACATCGTAACCGCCATCTTTCTTGCCCTCCTGGATCAGCGAGGGAAAGACGGGTGCCGCTTTGATCGCCATGCCGCGACCACTGATCAGATCGTCAGTGACGCAGTATCCGTAGGAGAACTCTGAAAAGTCTGGGTCCATAGCCAGGGCCCACCCCGTAAGCTTTCTTCGACGCCTTCCATTGACCAGATGTGCCCATTAACAAGAAAATAGCTGTCGCGGTCGGAACGACCATCGTTGATCGCCACCGGGTCGTGAGCGCATGAGACGCGGCCAACCGAAGAAGGTTCTGCCAGTCGGCAAACTTCCGCTTGAGCATTTGCGATCGTTGCTGAGGCATCTGCCAAAGCATGATCCGCGCCTGCTCGTCGGACCTCAGATTGGCGAGGACGCGGCCGTCATCGACGCAGGCGATCGCTATCTCGTCGTCACGACAGATCCCATCACCTTTGCCACTGATCACATCGGGCGGTACGCTGTTCACGTCAACGCGAACGACATTGCCGTCCTGGGCGCGCGCCCGTTGTGGTTCTTCGTCGTCATGCTCCTTCCGGAGGGCCGCACGAAGCCCGAACTGGCCGAGACGATCATGGCCGATGTGCGGACCACGTGCGAGGAACTGGGCGTCACGCTCGGCGGCGGGCACACGGAAATCACTCAAGGCCTCGACCGCCCGATTCTGGTCGGTCAGATGCTCGGCGAGGTCGCCCCGACTCGCCTGGTGCGGAAGACTCGCATCGCCATCGGCGATCTGATCCTATTGACACGCGGTGTGGCCATCGAGGGCACCGCGATCCTCGCACGAGAGAAGTCCGAACGGCTGCGGGGACGGGTTGATGCCGATCTTCTGGCGCGGGCCGCTCGTTTCCTGATTGAGCCCGGCATCAGTGTCGTGAGTGCGGCTCTCGCGGCTGCCAATGTCGGCGAGGTCGTGCACGCGATGCACGATCCGACGGAGGGCGGGCTCGCGATGGGGCTCTTCGAGCTGGTGGCGCCCGCCGGTCTCGGGCTTCGGGTCATTCGCGAGCACATTCCCGTGTTTCCCGAAACCGACACGATTTGCAGTGCGCTCGCGCTCGATCCGCTGAAACTGATTGCGTCGGGCGCGTTGCTGATCGCCGTCGCGCCAGACAGAGCGGACTCGGTCCTGACGGCCATTGAGGCCACAGACGTTCCGGTTGTGGTGATTGGTGAAGTGCGTCCGTCGAGCGAGGGCATCACGATCGTGACGAATGGGGCCGTAGAGCCGCTCACGCCCCCAGTTCGAGACGAGATCGCGCGAGCCTTCGAAGGCGGTTAGGCACCGTGCGGTATCAGCAGCTTCGATCGGAGGCCGAACATGAATGGACTGATCCACGAGGTACCCCGCTCGCGCCCCGCGGGAGCGAAGCGCGCGGCATCGCCTTCGAGCAGGTAGCAGAGAACGACAGATGGGAAATTTGCATGCTTCCATTGGACGGGATCCGCAAGCCCTACGCATATCTGCAAACACCTTTTAACGAAGGAATGCCCGCCTTTTCGCGGGACCGCCGCTGGTTGGCCTACGCTTCCTTCCAAGCGCGCGTCAGGAGAACTGTGTTTTCTCTTGACAGAGACTTACATGGAGGTCGGCAAATCGGAAGTAATCGCGGAACTCAGCTTCGTGGATCGTGGATCAGCTCAGGGCTCTGCTTCGTGTCGCGGTTCCAGTACGAGGCTCTGGGAGTTTGGCGGGCCAAAGAACCCGCGATATCCAGGCTCATTCGTCTCCCGTTGGCAGGCTCTCCATCCCGTAGCGCTGGGCCTCGCGCCGCATCAGGCGCGTCAGTTCCTGCTTTGTTTCCTTGGGTAAACGGGAGGGCTGGTAGTCCGCAACAATTCGCTCAACTTCCCGAGCAGCGCGTTCCCTCAACGTCAACTGGCCTTCCTCGCGCCATCGTTCGCGGTTGGCGCGATCGATGACCGCGCCCGGGAAGGTAATCTCTTCGTGCAGGTAGCGGCGGGTGTGAGCCGCGATAAGCAGGTGCTTCTTGCGCCGCAACTCCTCCAGTAGCGGAATCGACGGGAAGTCTTCCCGGGGCTCGATGCCACGCAACAGGCGGTAGGTCATGCCGCAAATCTCGTTGTCCACCACAAGTTTCTCCAGGCTCTGGCAGCTTTCGAAATCCAGCATTCCTGGACCCGAGATGCTGTTGATTCCCGAGAGCGCTGCCAGGGTGGCGCCCATGGCCGATTCCAGCCCAGCCTGCGCGTCCAATTGCTTCGCGTCGCTGAAGGCAATGTAACTCTGTGTGGGCATCGCGAGGCGCTTCCCGATCTCGCTGTTGGCGCAGTCAAGCATCATGGTCTCCACCGCGCCCATGGGAGTGGTCTCGAAACGGACGTCGAAGATGGCGGGCGAACCGCCATACAGGATCGCATGGCCGGGGTTCACCATCTGGCTGATCACCACACCGCTGAGATTCTCGGCGGTTTGCTGAACAAGGCTCCCCACCAGAGTGACGGGCGCCATGAATCCGGAGAGCGGCATGGAGATCAATTCCACCGGGATCGACCAGCGAGCACAATCGACCAGGTTCTGGCTGGTTACGTCACTCCATTTGAGCGGCGCTGTGGGGCAGCAAGAGAAGATGGTCAGGGGCATAGCCCGGAGCGCCGATTCACTGCCCCGCACGGCGACTTGCAGGTCTTTCATGATGTCAAACGATTCAACCGTGAAGGCGCCGGTGACGACCGGCTTCTCACCGTACAGGAGACTCAAATAGAGCCGGTAACTGTCGGAAATATTCTCGTGAACATCGGCGGGGATCAGGGCAGTACTTTGCGAAGCGATGTGCTGCAGGCCGCTCGTTAATTTGACGTAGCGGATGTAGTCCGCCGTCGTGGGCCGGCGCATTTCCCCGCTTTGGTTATCCAGAATATTGAGTGACGTCGAGCCGGGCGTGAAGTAGACACTGTCGCCCTGGAAGTCGTGGGTTTCGTTCCCAAGCACATCAAAGAGTTTGAACGCGTGGGGGACAGTAGCAAGCGCTTTGTCGATGATGTCTTCTGTGAGGCGGGCGTAACAAGTGTTCTCGTCCACCTGGGCGCCATGGTCGGCAAGCATGCTGAGCACGGGCTGGTTGTGAATCTCAACACCCAGCTTGCACAGTACTTCCCTTGCTTCGGCGATTATTCTATCCCTCAGTTCATCTCGTAGCAGCCTGGTGGCCGGCCTCATGGGTTTCCTCGACCAGCAATCACACCGTCAACTTGGAGCCACCTGCCGGGCCCGAACTGAACTCCACTCGGAGACTCTTTATGCTTGCGTCTGTGAGAACATACGCCCCGCATTGGTACCCATCCGCGGCAGTCAATTTGATGTTTGCGTCCATCTTGCAACCACATGGTATCAGCAACTGATACTAGAGGGGAGGGGCACAAGCAAAGAGGAACTTTTCATGTGAAAGCGTCTGTGTTGCTCTACGACTGCAGCGCCAAAGGACGGTCAGGGATGAGTATGGGAGAGTACCGACGGGACTTCGGCAAGAAGTGAAGGGAAAATGATCTGTTTTGCGTTATATAGTGTGAGCGATCAATCTCCCGACACTTCGCACTGGCAATCGCGGCTCAGTGTGTCGGTGCACCGAAGATAGTACCCTACATCGTTGGTCGGAAGGAGGGCTTATGCTTGCTTCCTTCGTAAGGCCGTTTCTGCTTGTTCTGTTCTCGCGGGCGGTCGCGAATGGCCAGACGACCCGAACGTCTAACGCTCTGTTGCCAACCCCGAACCAAAACTCTCGAATCCAGAGCTTGGCTGATAGTCTCAAGCAGGCAGTCCGGACAAGGTTTTGGGTTAGCCCTTTTGTAGCGAGGTGACGCATGCCAACAACGAAGACTCGGATACGGCTGATGATCTACGACGGCGCGAGACGGCCATTCTCTGAGAAGCAAAGCGTGTTGCTTCGAGTTCATAACGGGCAGACCACAGAGCCAGTTACCAAGACTATCAACACAAAATCCATGGATGAAGGAGTCGTCTTCCTCGACGTGGATTTCTTCGATAATTTCGCCGACAACTACACGGTCCTGGTATCCGCAGATGGTTACCGAGACGCCGGCTTTTTCCCGGTAAAGGTCTCACCTAAAGTTCTTGCCGATTTGAGTGTGATGCTTATACCGAATGATCCTTCGTTCGAATTCGATCCATGGGACGTGCTCGTCGCCAACCACCCTGGGACGGCGCACTTCCTGTCTCTTACACCTGCTGCTCCGAACGCGAGTGACAATTATGCTGCTAGTGTCGAGGACCATCCGAAAGAAACAGCCTGTCTATTGAATCTTGCCACGGCTATGTCCCAGATTTTCCTGGCAAACGGTACGCCTTTGGACTATTTCCGCAGCATAGAATGGGCGACGCTTACCCAAGACCGCTTCTTCGGATACGCGCTCCCCGAGCTCGTCGCTGAAGTGAAGGCGGCCGTACCCAAGAAACTCTTCGCACCCGAGATTGACCGTAAGTGTCAGAGCAAACACACGGTTGACAGATTGGAATTCCCAGCCAGCGTGCAACTGGGATTGTCCACGTCATAATGCGTTACCGTTATATCGAACTCCTTTTTCGTGGCGTCGCTTGGTTAGAGACGCACGGACACAACCGGGAACCCTGTTGAGTACGTTGGGCGGTGCTGAGCGGGTGCGATCTGCTGAGAAATCGCTCTCCAGCCAATCGCGCAAAGCGGCCCCCACCCGCTCCGATCTGCCTTTATTTCTCAACGCGCCGAACTACGCCCGGCAGGGCCTCGGTTCCAAAATGGTTGGAGCCCGGTGAGCCGAAAGTCAGTGCGACATTGGAGAATGCGACGTCGGTGCCGCCCGTGACCACGATCACCAAAGGAGATGGTGAAATAGGTGCGGGGCTGCCATTTACCGTGATCGTGGCGGTCCCAGATACTTGGAACCCTCCACTAACCAGCGTGACATCGCCATTGACCAGGGTGACATGGTGAGTGTGGGCGCCCCTAGCGTTCGGATCAAAATCCCCATTGTTCTTCGTCAAGACCCAGCCATCCGAGAGTTCCATGTTCAGGGCTGCGGAGAAATTCGCCTTGCCTGAGCGTCCCTTTAACTCTAACGACCATGGGCCTCGAATTTCGTAGGGGCCAGTTGTGGTTTGGGGCGAATAGGCATTGACCAACCCGCTAAGTTTGGTATGTCTCGAATCCTGAGCCAGCGCGCTGATGCTTCCAGCCAGCATCAGGACCGGGATGATCCGCGCCGCCCACAGGAAAGCTTTGCTCTTCATGAAAGACCTCCAAATTTGAAATTCACTTCAGACGAGCGGCCATAATCGCCCACTTTGGTAGACGCGGTCAAACAGCAATGTGCAGATCTCCCCTTGTTTCTTTACTTTGCCGTCGAATGCCGTTCTTTGCTGTGCCTGGAAGCCAGCGCGGGTATAATCGACCTCTCGGTTTGCGACAAATGCGAACCAGTTCGGAGCATGCGGTGGGCGAACCATCCCCTGGAGAACCGTCACCCGAGGAGCCACTGACGGAGCGGCTGGATTCCTGGAAGGAAATCGCGGCTCATTTCGAGCGCGACGCCACGACAGTCCAGCGCTGGGAGAAGCGCGAGGGGATGCCCATTCACCGCCACCTGCACGACAGGGCCGGCTCGGTCTATGCGTTTACGGCCGAATTGGACGCGTGGGCTCGCAGCCGCAATCTCCGAGTAATGCAGTCCACCACAGGCGACGCTCGGTCTCTCGCCCCCTTTGCGTTGCCTCCCCCTTCGCCGGTCCCGGCACCTCGCTCCCCGTGGAGAGTTATTCTGCCGCTGGCAGCGGCGGCAGCCCTGCTCGTGATTGGCGTGATCGTCTGGTTGCAGAGGACGGAGTATTTCTGGCGAGACCCCATTGCTGGCGCGCGATTCCAAACGGTCACTGACTTTGAGGCAGTGGAGCAGGCGGCTGCGGTGTCGCGTGACGGACAGTTCGTGGCATTTCTGTCGGATCGCGACGGACAGATGGACGTTTGGGTCACGCAGGTGGGTTCGGGCCAGTTCCACAATTTAACCCGTGGCACCCAGCCGGAACTGGTCAATCCATCGGTCCGCACGCTGGGATTCTCGCCCGACGGTTCTCTCGTCACATTTTGGGTTCGCAGGCGAAGTGCAACGAGCGAAGGCGATATCAGTGTCTGGGCCGTGCCGACGTTGGGTGGACAGCCGAAGCCATACCTTGAAGGTGTGGCTGAGTTCGACTGGTCGCACGACGGTTCCCGACTCGCGTACCACACGCCCGGCCCCGGAGACCCGATGTTTGTTTCCGATGGCAGCCTGCTGAACAAGGGCCAACCCATCTTCACCGCGCCAGCCGGCGTCCACGCGCACTTTCCTTTGTGGTCGCCAGACAACGCGTTCATCTATTTCGTGAAGGGTAGCCTCCCGGACAAGTTGGATATCTGGCGAATCGCCCCAGCGGGTGGCTTGCCCGAACGGATCACGTCGCACGTGGGTCGCCTAAGTCATCCCGTTTTCCTGGATCGGCGAACGCTGATGTATCTCGTGAGCGACCCTGATGGTACGGGTCCATGGCTCTATAGCATGGACATCAATCGCCGCGTTCCCCACCGCGTGAGTTCCGGCTTCGAGCGGTACACGTCGTTGGCGGCCAGCGCGAACGGCCGCCGGCTGGTCGCCACGCTCACAAGTCCACTGACGACGCTCTGGCGTTTACGCATCGCCGATTCAACGGCTGAAGTAAAGGCGCCTACTCGAATCCCGCTCCCGACCGACACAGGGTCGTCCCCACGCCTCGGTCCAAATTATCTTCTGTATGCCTCTGCGACCGGTTCGAGCGACGGCATCTGGAAGCTCGCAAACGGAACGGCAACAGAATTATGGACTGGCCATGGAGCGCATGTCATTGGCGGCCCTGCGATCGCCCCCGATGGACAGCGCATCGCATTTTCGGTGCGGCAACAGGGCCGAGCAGTCTTGTACGTGATGCAAGCCGATGGCGCGAACGCCCAGATGGTGACCGATGCCCTCGACTTGCAAGGCGCTCCTGCCTGGGCACGCGATGGCCAGTCGGTCACCTCGGCGGCCAACGATCATGGTGTTCCCCACTTGTTCCGTGTGCCGCTCGACGGTGGGCCGCCCACTATCTTCATCGACGAGTACTCACTCGATCCCGCGTGGTCACCTGATGGCCGATTCCTTGTTTATTCAGGCCCCGATATAGGCGCCGCGTTTCCGGTTAAAGCGGTTACTGCGAAGGCTGAAGGGTTTCCCCTGCACGCCTTCAGCTTGACTCGCGGGGCAAGACATTTGGCCTTCCTGCCAACAGCACGCGAACTCGTGGTCTTGCGAGGAGAGATTCGCCATAAGAATCTCTGGCTTATCAACGTGGAGACGGGCGCCGAACGGCAGTTGACGAATCTTCCTCCCGACTTCGACATTCGCG
This sequence comes from Terriglobales bacterium, assembly GCA_049696815.1. Classification (GTDB taxonomy): domain Bacteria; phylum Acidobacteriota; class Terriglobia; order Terriglobales; family Acidobacteriaceae; genus Acidiflorens. The sequence continues at coordinate 26,595 of JBAVUO010000053.1, forward strand.
ATTTCGACATTTCCGCAGACGGCAATGACATTGTTCTTGAGCGAGAGCAGGAGCGCTCGGAAGTCGCCCTGCTAGATCTCCATCGCCCCTAGTCTCGTAGCACACGCGCCTTCGGCGTGCCTCTTAAGAACTGAGCGATCGATTCATAGGCGGGTTTTCCTGACCCAGGCCCTGGTCGATGATGTTGACCTGCTCTTTAAGAAGTAATGCTCTCCCGAGACGGCTGAAGCAGTTCAGAAAGCGTGGCCCCTTCACGCTAATACCCATCTCGCTTGAGTCTATGAATGCCGGGCGACCCACACAGCGGGAGTAAGGTCTGGAAGGCAGCGGATCGGGAGATCGGCAAGCCCGGGGAGAATCGTGGAAAAATAATCGCGCACCGGGACTTGCAGACGACGGCAGCTTTCCACGACCGAGAGAATCGCAGCAACCTTCGGTCCCGCTTGTGGGCTGCCGATGTGCAACCAGTTCTTTCGACCAAGAGCTACCGGACGCATGGAGTTCTCCGCCAGGTTGGTACTTAGCTCTAATTCGGGATACTCCAAGAAGCGGGTGAGCTTCTTCCACAGTGCGAGCGCGTACTGGCAGGCTTTGCTAAGTGCACTGGAAGGCAAAGCAGAGGACTGCGCTGCCTCGATCTTGCTGCGGATATCGTCGAGAAGAGGCCTCGCTCTTTCCTGACGTCGGGTATGGCGCGTTGCAGTAGTCAACGCTTTGCGGCGAGCTTCTGCATCGACGGCAAACAGTTTGTCCATCTGCGCCACAATCGGGGTTGCAACCGTGTCCCGCGGATTTAGTTGCACTGCTTCGAAAAACTGCCTTCTTGCATGAGACCAACAACCGGCATGTACCATTCTCGGCCCACCGATTTGGTCATACGCTGCATAGCCGTCGGTTTGGAGAATGCCCTCGAACTGTCCCAAGAAACGCCTCGGTCCATCGCGCCCCCGACCCAATCGGAAGTCAAACACCGCGGTTCCTCCCGGGCGACTGTATTGCCAGAGGTACGCATGGTGATTTTGTCCTCGGCCCTCGCGTGTCTGCACATCGACCGGGGTTTCGTCTGCCTGTATGTAACTTCCGCTGATCAACTCTCGCCTCATCGCGGCGACCATAGGAACTAGCAACTCGCCCACTTTGAGGACCCAGCCGTCCAGCGTTGCGCGGCTGATCTCCAAGCCGAGGTCCCTTGCCAGAATCATGCTCTGCCGATGCAGGGGCGTGTGATTGCAATATTTGCCGACGACCGTCTCGATGACGATCCCGTCACTCGCCAGGCACTTCTCGATGATCCGTAGCGGCAGGGGCGCTGAGACGACGCCGAGATCCTCACACGACCGGCAAGCCCGCTTCTCTCGTTTCGTGACCAGTACGAAGTACTTCGCCGGTTCCACGTCCAGTTGGGAACTCTCTTCGTAGCCGATCACTACCGTTTCTCTGCCGCAGCGCCTGCACACGCGCTGATCGGGCGTGCAAGGCAGAACCCGCTCTACCCTCGGGAGACTCGCAGGCAACTCCTGGCGGCCCGGATGCTTGGCCGACTTCTTCATCGAACGATGCACTGGCGCTTGCTCGCCCTCCGCCTGCTCGATCATTTCACTGACGACAGGCTCAAGCTCGAACAATTGCATTTGCGCCTGTGAAAGTTTTTCTCCGCCCGCTCCATATTTCTCGATCCGAATCAGCCGCAATCGCTCTTCCAGCACCCGAATCCGTAGCTCCGCGTACTGCAACTTGCTCTTCAGTTGTGCGATGAGTTCCAGATCGGCCGGTGCTGAAGGAATCGAGGGCACACTCACAATGGCTTACTGATTTACCAGAGTCGCTCGAATCGTTCAAGCAACTCGCGCGGCAGCATGTCCTTCGGGCGGAGCTTTCCGATACCACCGCTTGTGCTTGGTTTTGGCCAGATCAATCCCACCTAACAGTAGGGACAGCTCTTCCTGACTCAGGACGACCCTGCCCTGAGCATCGCCGGATTCCGGCCAGGTGAAACGCCCTTTCTCTAACCTCTTGGCACAGACCCAGAGACCGCTTCCGTCCCAGACGAGGACCTTCAGCCGATTGCGCTGGCCGTTGCAGAACAAGAACAGGTGCCCGCTCAGAGGCTCACACGACAATCGATCGCGGACGAGACCGTACAGCCCTTCGAACCCCTTGCGCATGTCGGTGACCCCGGCGGCCAGATAGATCCGTGTAGCCGAGCCCAGTCCAAACACGGCCTACACCCGCTCCAGGGCACTCACCAGGCGCTCGAGCGTATTTGAATCAAAATCAGGATGTACCTCGATCCGGCACCCGCCCGGCAACACCACGGCCAGCCCACAAGTTGCCCCGAAGTGCGTGGGCGATTCCTTGGCCGCCAAATCCACCGGCACCAAACGACCGGCTGAGGAAGTTGGCTTGCGCCTTCTCTTCCAACGCAGTTTCTTTAGATGGCGATCCAGTGTGCTGAAGCTCAGACCTCGACTCTGGCAAAACTCGCTCCGCCGCACACCGCTGCTCACAAACTCGGCCACCAACTGCTGAACTTCCGCACGGGTACGTCGCTTGGGCGCTGACAACTCTGTTTTTGCGGTCATCCGGACACTTCAACACAGACCCCACCTGTCGAACAGGTGTGTTGGTCAGACGCTTACGATTGACCCGTCATTTTTCCACGGGAACGCGACCTCCAGTTTCAAGGAGATCCGTTTCGGCGAAGCCAATGTCCAGCTTACTTTCCACGAAAACGATAAGAAAACCTTTGGCGCTGACACGTGCGTCAGGGTGGAGCCGGACATTGACTACTACAAGGACCTTGCTGCACCATGCGATCCTGGAGGTTCTATACAACCAGATTACGAATTCACTGACCGACCCCACGCAGGTCTATATGCTTCGCTGGATAGCAGGTAAACAGGCGAGCCTACCCGAGTTTGACCCACCCTACAGGCTTGTCGAGTAGACCTCCGCGATTTGGTACGCGCAGGGACTTAACAATGCGACTCGCTCAAGAATTCGACACGGGCTTCTGCCGGTGCTTCCATGCGCTAGCGTTGCTGACTTACTTCGTTGAAGGGAGACCAAAATGACTACGAGAGTTTTCTCCTCGGTAGGAATTCTAGCTTTGTCGTTGTGCCTCACCGCATCGGGTCAATCGCCCAAGACAATCCACAGTACAAAGTCGAAGGCAACTCAACCGAGCGGCGTGCCAGCCGCCTTCAAGGCGGCGGCCAAGAGCTTTGTCGCCAACGGTTGCGATGCATCGCTTTGGCAGCATGTTTACCACCCCCAGCGGCTTAAGGTGGTGGAGAAGTGTATTGCTGTAACCGGAACCATCCATCACGTTAAGCGGGAAGCTGACGGGGATGACCACATTCAATTGAAGCTCGACCCTGAGTCCACAAATCTTCTGAACGATAAGAACACGCAAGTTCAGGCTGGATGTTTGGTCGTAGAGCTCGTCTGCCAAGGGCCGGTGACACAGGCTGATGCTCAAGCCGCGTGCCGGGATTTCCATTCTGCAGTGGAAGTATTTCCAAAGGGAAAGCACGTTCGGGTATTAGGTTCCTACGTGTTCGATTCCGAAGCGAATCACGGTTGGATGGAGATTCATCCCGTGACAGCTATTACCGAAGTCCCGTGAGCGGCGTGCAGAAATCGGGTGCATTCCTGATGGCCACAATATGGACTTAGCTACTTTTTCCGTGATCACTTGTTGTTCTCCTCCAGCTAAGAGTAGACGAAATTCATGATGAGCTTCTGTTCGCGGACTTTTTCCTTCCTCCGCAGGCGTCGCTCGACTAATTCTGGGTCGTGTTTGTAGAAATAAGCAAAAGCGAGAACGCCAGGGACAAACCAGACGGAGAGATAAGCCCAGCCCTGCCAAAATTCAAAGGAACCAGCCGGAATGAACAGCAGGAGCCCGAACCCAACTACCGCAATCGAGAAGCGAAGGGCTAATTTCGATTCGAGACTCATTTGATGACCCTCGCGTGGGTCGACTAACGTTCTCAATGATTGTCGCGGCGGAAGCAATCGCTGAGCAGTGACGGCAGTCACCCCGTTCAGGGCGCTGTTGATTTGGCGCTTTTCATGGTTGTCCGAAAGGGTGTCGCCAGCATGCCCGCAAGTTGTTGAGACGTAAACGACGGGATTTGCGGTGTCAGGTGGTCAGGAGGGTAAAGGTTCTGAGCAGCCTGCCTGCGACGAGCAGTTGTCGCAATTGTCAAATGACAACCGAGAGCCGCAGATATAATCTGGTTCCGCGATGATGAAGAAGATTCTCTCGGCCATGGCGGTCTTGCTGGTGACCGCTGCCGCGCAGAACACGGCTCCCGAGGCGCGGCCGCGTGCCTTGGACTTGGGGCTAAAGGTCGGCATCATGCCGACTGGGCCGCTCGATGCGATCACCGATGTCGCTGGCGTTGAGGTCGGGCACACGACCAACATTAGTGGCGGCGACGTGCGCACGGGCGTGACCGCGATCCTGCCACATCCCGGCAACTTGTTCCGCGAGAAGGTGCCCGGCGCGGTCTTCGTGGGCAACGCCTTCGGCAAGCTGGCTGGTTCGACGCAAGTGAACGAACTTGGGGAGATCGAAACCCCCATCCTACTCACATCCACTCTGAGCGTGCCGCGTGTGGCCGACGCGCTCATCGACTACATGTTGGCTTTGCCCGGAAACGAGGATGTCGAGTCCATCAACCCGCTGGTCGGGGAAACGAACGACGGATACCTGAACGACATCCGGGGACGGCACATCACGCGGGAGGACGTGTTCGCCGCCATCAAGAACGCCAAGAGCGGGCTGGTCGAGGAGGGCTCGGTCGGCGCGGGCACCGGAACGGTGGCGTTCGGCTTCAAGGGCGGCATCGGAACCTCCTCCCGCCGCCTGCCTCCCAAGCTGGGTGGGTACACGGTCGGGGTTCTCGTCCAGACGAATTTTGGGGGCGTGCTCACCATCGCAGGCGCTCCCGTAGGCCGGGAACTAGACCGCTACTACCTGCGCGAAGAGCTTCAACAGGAAGGCAGCGCGACAGATCGGGGAAACGGATCGGTGATGGTCGTCGTCGCGACCGACGCGCCTGTGGACGCACGAAACCTGAAGCGGCTGGCGGCGAGGGCGATGCTGGGGCTGGGGCGCACGGGGGCTGCGGGCTCGAACGGCAGCGGGGACTATGCGATCGCGTTCTCGACCACGCCCCAGATACGGATACGGTCGGAGGACAAGGCGTCACCCCGGCACATCGAGGCGCTGCCGAATGATGCGATGTCACCCCTGTTTCTGGCCGTGATCGAAGCCACCGAGGAGGCGGTGTACAACTCCCTGCTTCGAGCAACGACCGTCACCGGACGGGGACACACCGTCGAGGCACTTCCGATTGAGAAAACCACTGAGATATTGAAGAAATACGGAGCCATAAAGTGAAGAAGAACGATCTGAAAGACCGCCTTGCTAGACACCGCCAGATTAAGCTCAGCGTCATCGGCAGGAAGTCTGGCCTGACAATCTCGATTCCCGTCTGGTTCGTGTTGGAAGGCGAGAAGGTCTACCTCCTGCCAGTGCAGGGCTCGGACACGCAGTGGTACAAGAACGTACTCCGGAATCCGTCGATTCAGATTGATGCGCGAGGCATGCAGGCCGAATTCCGGGCAACGCCAGTCACCGGTGTCAATGCTGTGAAGTCGGTGGTCGAGAAGTTCCGGGAGAAGTACGGGGCCGAGGACGTGAAGAAATATTATTCAAACTTTGATGTGGCGGTCGTGGTTCAACTAACTATAAAGAAGACCGGCGTTGAAAGGGCTTGTTTGAGTCTCAGGAACGCCGCTCTAGGCGTTAGAAGGGCCTGGGTCTAGTGGAGAGAAGCTTGAAGAGCATGGAGCGGATCACTTCCGGTTGGTGCTCGCCTGCGCTGCCGGTCAGAGTGTACAGTCGCTCGAACCCGCGAGGTCCTTCAACCTTCATCTCCCACTCATCACTGCCGCGAGAGCCAATAATCGAGATCCGCCAATCGCCCGGCTCTTGACAGAGTGCGTGTTCGATCGACGCGACAATCTCGGACCGGTTGGCGAGATCGCCCGTGTTCTGCATTTCGACGACTACGGCCATGACGGCTCTTATTGTAGCGAGCGCACCGCATCCTTCGGAGTGGTCGCATTGGCCAGCTCTTTACTGGTGCAATTAGAAAAGGTCCGGCTGCGCAGCGGTGTCTTTGGCATCCCGAAAGTTGCTCAAACCGACGCCAACCAGCCGATAACGCTGCTGCGGACCCAAGTCCACCCGCTCTCGCAGCTTAAGCGCGATGTCTGTCAATTCTTCGCAAGACGAGGGAGGAGAGCCTGGCGTATGGCTGCGGGTAAAAATCTTGAACTCGCTTGTCTTCAATTTAAGGACGATTGTGCGTCCTATCCGTGACTCTTTGCACGAAGCAGACCAAAGTTTTTCTGTGAGGCGTCGGATCATGGGCTCAGTTTCCGCCAATGACACATCCTGCTCAAAGGTGTCCTCGACGGAGATGGACTGCGTCGGCCGGTCCGGGACGACTTCACTATCGTCGATACCGCGGGCGAGCTCGTGCAGGCGCAGACCGTAGCGGCCGAAGTGTTGTTCGAGCGCGGGCAAATCCAAACTTCGCAAATCTCCCACCGTCTGTACTCCAAGCTTGGCAAGCTTTTCTTCAGTCACTCTGCCTACACCAGGCAAACGTGCAACCGGCAGTGGTGGCAGAAACGTTTCTACGTCTTCGGGCTGGATGACGAAGAGTCCATCAGGTTTGCGCCAGTCAGAGGCGATTTTGGCTAGGAACTTGTTCGGCGCCACGCCGGCAGAGGCTGTGAGATTCAATTCCTGACGGATTTGCTCACGGATTGTGCGTGCCACCAGGGTGGCTGTTGGTAAGCCCGTCTTGTTCTCGGTAACGTCGAGATATGCTTCGTCGAGCGACAGTGGCTCGATCAGGTCCGTATGACGCTGGAAGATCTCCCGCACGCTATGCGAGACCGCCCGATACCGTGTGAAATCCGGAGCGACGAAGATCGCACCAGGACACAAGCGCTCCGCTCGTACTGTCGGCATGCCCGATCGCACGCCGAAACTCCTGGCCTCGTACGAAGCAGCACAGACGACAGAACGTCGGCCCTGCCAAGCGACAATGACCGGCTTGCCGCGCATTTGCGGATCATCGCGCTGCTCGACCGAAGCGTAAAACGCGTCCATGTCGACATGGATGATTTTTCGCACAATCTTCCGGCAACAATACTATTCTGGGTCCCGGAACCTGGGAATTTCTATCAGGCCGATCGGCAGCCGCCATTGCTGTAAATCCTAGGGATGCGTGTGGCTACTCTTGCTTTGAATTTCTATTCTGCACTCGCGACTTTCGTCCTCTTGGTGCATGCGCTGTTCATTTTCTGGGTAGTCTTCGGTGCTTTGCTGACGCGCTCGCGCCCGATTCTCCGCTGGCTGCATATCGCTTCTCTCATCTGGGGAATTCTGACAGAATTGCTTCCTTGGCCGTGTCCTTTGACTGTGCTGGAGAACTGGCTTGAAGCCAAAGCTGGAGTTCAGCCGTACCAGGGTGGGTTCCTGCTCCACTACCTGGACAAGCTCGTCTATCCGGACATCTCTGCAACCGTTCTGACGGTTGCAGGGGTGACTATCTGCGCTCTGAATCTTGCGTTCTATGGCCGGCAAATCTGGATCGCTCGGCTCCGATGGCCCCGGACATCGCGTCCGTCCTTACTTCTTTTCGCACAAAACGCCGCGCACATCCGGCCCTTACAATGGGGGTATGAGGATCCTCATGTTCACGGGCAAGGGCGGTGTAGGCAAGACCAGCCTGGCCGCCGCCACTGGCGTCAAACTTGCCGCGCTCAACTATCGCACGTTGGTCATGAGCATCGACCCGGCACACAGCCTGGCAGACTCCTTCGACTTGGAGACCGACCTCTTTCACCTCGAGACTTCTGACCCGTTGCCGGTCGGTGATCGGCTCTGGATCCAGGAGCTCAATATTCAGAAGGAGATCAAGCGTCATTGGCAGGAGATCTCTTCTTACGTGGCCTCGGTACTGCGCACTACCGGGATCAGCGGCGTAGAGGCCGAGGAACTTGCCATTCTGCCCGGCATGGAAGAGCTCAGCGCCATGATGTACGTCAACCAATACCAGCGCGAGCAACGCTACGATGTGATCGTCCTCGACGCCGCGCCTACTGCCGAGTCCATGCGCTTCATCAGCATGCCCACCACGCTCGACTGGTACATGAAGCACATTTTTCCCTTCCAGCGGAACTTCTTGAAGGCGGTGCGGCCGATCGCCAACCGCGTGGCGCCGTTCGAACTCCCTGCGGACAGCTACTTCGTCAATATCCGTGATCTGTTTGGCAAGCTGGAAGGCGTGGATGAGATCATGGAAGACCCGCACACCACCAGTGTTCGGCTGGTCACCAACCCGGAGAAAATGGTCCTACGCGAGACGGAACGCGCGTTTGTATATTTTTCCCTGCATGGGCTGACGGTGGATTCGGTCATCGTCAACCGCCTGCTCCCGAGTGAAGTCAGCGACGCTTGGTTCAACGAGTGGCACACCTCACAGGACAAGATTCTGCACGAGATCGAAGAATACTTTGCTCCAGTTCCTGTGAAGCGTGTGCCCTTGTTCGCCCATGAAGTCCTGGGGAGACAACGACTGGAGGAGCTGGCAGGAGTGCTGTATCCTGCAGGGGAAGATCCGTCGGCGGTTACGCGGACAGAAAAGCCCTTCACCTTCGGGAAACAAAACGGCGCCTACGAAGTTCGGGTGCTGCTGCCGTTTGCCACCAAAGGTGAAATCGGATTGTTCAAGAAAGGCGACGAACTGGTGGTCGAGATCGGCACGCTTCGCCGCCATGTTGGCCTGCCGCGGTCGATGGCAGGATTGTTCCCGGTCAGAGCGCGGTTGGAAAATCGTGTTTTGACGGTCGAAATGAAGGAGACGCAATGAACGAGCCACAGGAAGCTCAGTCAACGGCGAGGGAGCATGACGCTCACGAGGCATGCCCATGCCGCGAGATCGTAGATACCGTTCGCGAGTACCTGGGAATTTCGCCGGCTGCCCGACAGCACTTGGCCAACTCACGCGTCGAGTTTCTTAAGGCACTCCGGGAGATGCTGGACGCGCGCATTGAGCATTTGTCGAGTCAGCCTCAGAAGGGCACGAAAGTGGCAGTGGAATAGGCCGTCCTGACAGGCGTCGCCCTGCCGTTCTGCGTGCAGGCGAATTGGCCTTCCGGATGTATCAGCGTTCCTCTCTTCTCTGCCGAAATGAAACTAGGTCCCACGTCCCATCGGGTGTCGATGTTTGTTGTCGAAGAATATAGAGGTTCCCGTCATCAGCGCGAATCTTGTAAAAGATGCTCTCCGGGGCGTACCACTGGTCCAGCACCGTCTCGATGAGATACTGTCTTCCTTCGAGCCAGAACCGGATAGGTCGCTCATCTGCCTTTCGGCCCGAATAGCATTCCACGTTCAACTTCATCAGCTCCATTATCGTCCAGCGGCACGGCCGTGTTTGGGGTAACTAGACTGTTGCCTTTTTTCGGAGTCGGTGAGTTCCTGGGAAAGTCAGCACAATCTCGCGTGGCGTGATCTCCAGTGCCTCTGAGGTGATCAAGCTTGCGCGGTCCTTGGGAAGATTCCCGCCGAACATGCGAGCTATGTTAAACAGCGAGCGGCTACCGCAGACCAAGCGGGTGTCGTGGGGGCTGTCGCTGACGACATCACATTCAGCGCACAAGACGGCATTTTGCAGCGCGACCGCATTGAGAGCCCGGCCCCGTTCAGGAGCACTTTCGACATCCGAACCCCTCATCACAGAACCTCACCCAGGACTTCAGTCAATTTCACCGACTTGCTGTCTGATGGCTAGCGCCTTTGTTGACACGTCGCCTTTTCAATTCCAATATGCCGTTATTCACCTCGGGTTCGCCTTATTTGCCTTGTTCATCCGGACGAAGCCGCTTTCCCGTAGAACTGGACCCTTCCATCCACGACAACCGCAATGTAGCGCCCTGCGCTTAGAAACTGCATGACTTTCTTTCCCTCGCGTGCCAGTCGCGCCCAGCGAGAAGCTGTTTTGGGATTTTGCTCCAGCCCACGCAGCGCGTGGCCCTCGAACTGAAAATCCACTTCGCGCAATCGCGATCGGCTCGTCCGCCGCACTGGAAAACCCCTGCCACCGACGGTGACGGTCTTGGCCTCCTCTAGCAAGGTCTGGCGCCACACCGAAACGAGAATCTCCTCTAAGCTCGCGGCCATCGTTTATCATCCGCTGAAGTTGCGAACACGCTGTCGATCTTTCTCATGATCCGCTCGGCCCATTGCACTGCGGACGCAACCAGCGACTCCGTGCGTGGACACGGCCGGCTGTCAAAAAGATCCTCGGTCGTCTTTAGATGACGCGCCACGAGAATGCCAGCGATGATTCCCAGCAAACGTTTTCTTCCTTCCTCCATCCCATTCACCATTCTGGGCGTACTCCTGCGCCCAAAGCGTCCAGTAGCGGCCTCCTGCCTTTTCGTTCCAGTCGAACCATTCGATGCTCAAATCGTGCCTTCATCTCGCGATAGGCACGTGGGGTGATTGTGCCGGCGTGGTTTGCGCGGCGGAGTTCGTCGAGCGCTTGGCGAACAACTTCCCGGGCCTGCTGTGGGTCGCGAGCCCGATGTTCGTAGTAAATCGCCAGCTGCTCGTAAGCCTCATAGCCCTGGCGCGAATTTCCCAACGTTCTTCTCCAAAGCTCGCAGGCCACTGCGAAATCGCCATCGCCTTTCGCGAGCCGGGCAAGCGAGTGCCGCGCTGCACGCTCGGTTTCAGCGGGCAGCACGGACGCAATCGACTTTTCGTAGAGCCTCCGCGCGCGAGTGGCATCTCCCCGCCTTTCGCAGATGCGGGACACTCCAAATAGTTCGAGCCCATCCTGTCCCTGGGTTTCAGCATCGCTGAGTAGCGACAGAATCCGGCTTGAGAGCCCGGCGAGACCGCGCAGGTCCATCTGGTTGTGATGGAAGACCGGAATGAGCCGCTCGGGCGGTGCGCCGCGGACGAAATCCAGATAAATTCGGGGGATCAGATCCGAGATCAGATCTGCGCCTCGATCCCATCCCAGCACGTGCCGTTCGAGCTCTGATAACCGTACCGACCCAAGCCGCAGCCGCCACAGATTTCGCGCTGGATGAAGGAAATCGAGATGTGCTCGCGGAGCAGGTGGAAGGATCTTCCGGCTCATGCGGTAGCGGGTTTCAAGCAACGGCCAGTCGAACGATTTGCCGTTGAATGTCACCAGCACCCGGCGCTCGGCAAGCCGCTCCGCTAGCGCGAACAGCAGCGAGGGTTCCTCGTTGTAATCGCGCATGAAAAACTGTTCGATTTCAAGCCCACCGCCCTCCCACCATGCGATGCCGACGAGAAACGCATACGTGCCGCTGCCGCCCGCAAGTCCTGTGGTTTCCGTGTCAAGAAAAAGCCACTGCTCGGGATCAGCAACATCCTCAGGCGCGTCGGGCATGAGCAGCTGTAGGGCTTGGATATTCGGCGTGTATCGCGCAGGTTTGCCGAACCAGCAATGCAACGAGAGATGGTCGCCGTATTGATTTGTCTTTGCTGAGGCCCCCAGAATCCGCTCCAGCCCGTCCGCTCCATCTTGGACTGGCGCCACTGTGTGGCGCGGCTCGGTCTGAATGTGCGGCAGTGCAGGCTTCCATTCGAGGCCGGACAGCGGTGGAGGAGAAGGGCGCTGGAGCGCCTTCAGCCGGACAAATCGGTCCTGTATCACTTGGCTCACTTTTGCGCCGAATCCATCCCCTCGAGCCGTTTCGTCAATAGCCGACAACAGGGCATGCGCACAATCGCTCAAGGATCGCAAGCGCCACGTTCTTCGTTCTTTCACTCCGGTCTCCGGCCGGCCCGACGCACGATGGACATCCGTTCTCGCAGGGGCACCCGTTGATGAGTTCGCGCGTACGTTCAAGCAGCACGTTCGAGATCCTATAGAGCGGCTCGCTGAATCCAATGCCACCTGGGTAGGCGTCGTAGAGATAGAGGTTGGGTTCGAAGAACTCCGTTATGTCCGATGTGCGTGGTGCCGCAAAATCCTCCCAGTCGATCTCGGAAGCCGCGCTCGGCGGACGCTCTCCCACGGCTGTGCCCAGATCCCGCCGGTCGCACATCATGAGCAGCGTCGCCATGGACTCAAGGGCATAAAGCAATCCAAAGATGCCGCTCTGGCGCTCGGAAAGCGTGAAGGGCAATCCCGCTAGCAAACTGTGGCCGAGCGTCACCCAGAACGCGGTCGTGTGCATCTCATTCTCCGGCAATTCAAGCTTTCCCGAGCCGACATTCTCGTTCGTGAAGAACTTGATCTTCTTGAAACCCACAACCTGCGAGCGCACAAGGACGTCGCCGTGGGCCCGGGCTGCCGGACCAGGAATGCTTTGCTCTTCAGCGATTTCAAGCACTCGCACCTGGGTGTAGCGGATGGCATCCGTGAAGTAGTCCACGTTCACCCGCTTCACGTAGGCTTTACGCTTGTCGAAATCCAGTTGTTCCACGTGGTATTGCTGGCCTTGGTGGATATAGATCGCTTTCGGATGGACAGTCGTAAGCGCGGAAGAGAAATCGACCTCTCCGATCACCTCCGGCTCGCCATTCTCTTCACCCGTCGTGTCGATAATCACGAAATTATCGGAGGTTACCGATCGCAGGCTGATCGTGTCCGCTGGATACGCCTCCTCGACCCAGTGCCACTTCCCGCCGCTACGATGCAGAAACCCCGCTTCACCGAGCCGTTCACAGAGTTCAGGGAGATCGACGTTGCCGAATCGTTCGTCGGGCGAGAGTGGCAGCTCGAACGCAGCACATTTCAAATGGTTCACGAGAATTTCCAGGTTGTCTGGCTGTATGTGTGCGTGCTCGGGCGAACTGCCGAAAAAGTAGTCCGGATGCTGCACGATGAATTGGTCAAGCGGCGCCGAAGACGCGACAAACACCGAGCACGAGCTCCCGCTGCGCCGGCCTGCCCGCCCGGCTCGCTGCCAGGTGGAAGCAATGGACCCTGCATATCCCGCCATTACGCAGGCATCGAGCGACCCGATATCGATTCCGAGCTCGAGAGCATTTGTCGTCACGACTCCCAGGATTCGGCCGTCCCGCAGCCCACGTTCAATCTCGCGCCGTTCCCCCGGCAGATACCCCCCGCGGTAGCCGCGGATTGGCTCTGCTTGACCCGGCTTCGGCGGATTCGCCTGCTGCAAATACGTGAGCAGAACCTCGGTATGCAATCGGCTGTTGGCGAAGACAATCGTTTGCAGCTTGCGGGCAAGCACTTCTTTGGCAACCCGTGTGGCTTCATTGATATAACTGCGCCGAATGCCAAGGTTTCGGTTGACCATCGGCGGGTTGTAGAAAACGAAGAGCTTTTCTCCGGCCGGAGCGCCATTCTCCTCGATGACTTCAACATCTCCTTCGATGAGCTGCGCGGCCAGTTCGCCGGGATTTGCAATGGTGGCAGAACAACAGATGAACTGCGGATTGGAACCATAGAATTGAAGAACCCGTCTCAATCGCCGTAGCACATTCGCCAGATGGCTGCCGAAGACTCCGCGATAGGTATGCAATTCATCGAGCACGATGTAGCGCAGATTCTCGAACAGCCGCATCCACTTGGTGTGGTGCGGCAGGATTCCCGTGTGCAGCATGTCTGGGTTCGTCAAAACAATATGTCCGCGCTCCCGGATCGCCTTGCGGGCGTCGCTCGGTGTGTCGCCGTCGTAGGTGAACACGCCAAAGCAGTCATTGAGTCGGGTGGCGAGGTCGTGCAATTCGGCGAGTTGGTCCTGTGCCAGAGCCTTGGTCGGAAATAGGTAGAGAGCGCGAGTATCCGCATTCTCGAGCACCGCGTTCAATACCGGCAGGTTGTAGCAGAGGGTTTTGCCCGATGCCGTCGGCGTCACCACGACCACGTTCTTCCCGTCGTGCACTAGCTCGGCCGTGGCGGCTTGGTGCGAATACAGTTCTTGGATCCCTTTCGCGTGGTACGTCTCAGACAAGGCACTTGTCACCCAGCCCGGCATCGGCCGAAACTTGGCCTCTCGGGCTGGAATCTGCCGCACCGAGGTAAGCACTTCGTCCCTGCGATAGCGTGCAACCAGCGCCCCTAGAATCTCGTGAACAGTATCGAGGGTTGTGGTCGATCGTGGGGCTAGGGACTCGGACAGGGTCATGCGGCGCTCCCGGCTGTATTCGCCTTTTCTTCGCCAACAAGACTAGCACTTCATATCGGCGCCGCGCAATGTCTGAGAGGTCACGATTAGCCGCAGAGGAGATCCAGCGGGCGACCACGCACGACGATCAGACGCGTTAACGCGGCCGCTGGAAGAGGCCAGATTCCCGCCGAAGATCGAGGAAAAACTGTGCGTTTCCTTCCGTAGGGGTTCCCAGCCACAGCAAAAGCGTGATCGGTGAATTGGGCAGTATTCATTGCGACGGAGCCTCATGGCACCCCTCCTGCGGTGACCTGGCGAAACCTGCTTTGGGTACGTGAGAAATCGGGGCCGGGGAGTCTTTCAAGCGCGGATACGCTGGTACAATTCCTGCCCGAGAGGAACCATGCTAAACCTGGCCAAAGTAGTCCGACAATTGAAGAAAGAAAGAGCCCAAGCGCAGGGACAATTGGACCAACTGGATGCGGCTTTGAAGGTTCTGGGCAGTTTGGGGACTGTCGGAAGGAGATTCGGGCGTGATCGGACAATAACCAGGGAGCGGAGGACCATGTCAGCGGCTGCGCGCAAACGGATTGCTGCCGCTCAGCGTGCGCGTTGGGCCAAGTGGAAAGCGGCTCAAAAGAACAAATAATTGAGGATCTCGAATAGTGCCGCCGAATCCAGTTACCGGACACTTCCAGCAGCGGCGGGGCTGGATCCCTTACCCCGGCCGGGGATGGCGCAGGGTGCTCCTGCGCATGCCGCTGCTGTATTGGCGGCTGGGACTGAAGCCACTGTTGGTCCGCGCTCGCCTTTTCCGTTTTCTGGTTCTGACCACAAAAGGGCGCCGGTCGGGACAGACGCGGCACACCATGCTGGTGCACTTTGTGCTGGACGGCCGCATCTACATCGGGGCTGGCTGGGGCGAGCGCACGCAGTGGTACCGGAACATCCTGGCCGACCCGCGGGTAACGGTGCAGGCACGCGGGCCTGCGTTCGGTGCCGTGGCTCGAGTGATCGCTGACGATGAAGAACTACGGCGGCTGTACTGGCATCTCCGGGAAATGGGTCCCCTGTGGATGTGGAAGCGGTCGCTAGATTCCTGGGACATCCGGGACGAAGTTGAGGACTTCGTAGCAAAGAAGGGTCGCATCCCGTTCCTGCGCCTCGAGCCGCTCAGCGAGTGTCCGCTGCCGCCGCTGCGCGCCAACCTGGTGTGGGTGTGGCCTGCACTCGCGATCGCCGCGGTCGCGGCGTACGCGCTGCTACGGTGAGTTATGCTACGCCCTCGTCTGGCGTCGACGGTTATTGAGCCGACAGCACCCGCTAACACAGCCAAGAAAACAGGACATAGGGATTAAAGCGACTTTAGACCCAGGCTGCTAACCTTTGCATGGTTCTACCCAAATGGCTTCCGCGCTACAAGTCGCCGCACCCGACACTGTCCGGCGAATCCAAAGAGTGCAAACCATCACCATTGCTTGGATGAGCGTCGAGGCCGCGGTATCCCTGTTTTCGGCGTGGGGCGCGCGTAGCCCCGCATTGCTGGCTTTCGGCGGGGACAGCGCCGTTGAACTCCTCTCGGCAGTCGTGGTGCTCTGGAGATTTCGTGTCGCTGTCGCACACGAGCGCGCGGAAAAGCTAGCAGCCCGGATTGCCGGGGCGCTGCTGTTTGCGCTGGCTGCTTACGCAGCCCTTGCATCGGCCATGAGTCTGCTGGGATATAGCGAACCCAAGCCCACACTGGTTGGGATTGTCGTCCTCATCGTCGCTGCGGCCGTTATGCCCTGGCTTGCCAGGGAAAAGCGGCGTCTCTCCGCAAGTACCGGCAGCGCGGCCCTGCGAGCCGATGCTGCGGAGTCAGCATTGTGTGCCTATCTTTCGGTGATCGCTTTGGCGGGGTTGGGAATCAATGCGATCTGGCACCTGAGATGGGCAGATCCAGTCGCAGCTCTGGTCATCCTGCCGGTCATGATTTGGGAAGGCCGGGAAGCCATGCGCGGGAAGCCTTGCGGCTGTTGCTGATCTCGCGCTCACGCTTGCCGAACGTCGAACACCCATGCAATCTCGAAAGCCGGATCAAGTTTCGTTTTGGCTCCTGCAACCCTACTGACACAATGCTGTCAGGAGCCCTTT
This sequence comes from Terriglobales bacterium, assembly GCA_049696815.1. GTDB lineage: Bacteria > Acidobacteriota > Terriglobia > Terriglobales > Acidobacteriaceae > Acidiflorens. Next base: position 42,951 of record JBAVUO010000053.1, read on the forward strand.
CCTATCATCCTTCTCGTTGCGAACTCATCGCACGAGGAGAAGATCATGACCACCGAAACCGCCGTAAAGAACAACGTAGTCTGGTTCGAGATTCCAAGCGCCGATTTCAAGCGCGCCGTCACCTTCTACGAGACCATATTTGGCCAAGAGCTCAAGAAGATGGACTTCATGGGCACCCCGACAGCTGTCTTTGCCTACGAGAAGCCCGCGATCTCGGGATGCGTCCTGCAAGAAGACGCCCTCCGTCCGGGACTTGCCGGTTCCGTGGTTTATCTCAATGCCGATGGCATTCTCGACCAGGTGCTTGAGCGCGTTCCGAAAGCGGGCGGCAAGGTGGTCACTGTTATCGACCTGCCTCCGGGTATGGGGAGGGCCGCCCGTATAATCGACACCGAAGGCAATCAAGTCGGCCTCCACACCTATTGAAATGCGACGCGCCGATCGGCTCTTCCGGATCGTTCAATTCCTGCGAGTCGGCCGCCTGATCACCGCGCGGCGGCTCGCAGAGAAGTTGCAGGTTTCCGAGCGCACGATCTATCGCGACGTTCGCGATCTGCAACTCTCCGGTATGCCGATCGAAGGTGAAGCCGGTATCGGATACCTGCTGCGCCAGGACTTCGACATCCCACCTCTGATGTTCACCCGGTCTGAAATCGAAGCGCTGGTTCTGGGCGCCCGCATGGTGCGTGCATGGGGAGGCGCGGAACAGGGTGAGGCTGCCACTCAGGCGCTGCACAAAATCGAGGCTGTCCTTCCACCCGATCTGCGCGACAAGGTGGATCAAACTCTACTCTATGCTCCGAATTTCCAGGTTCGCGCGGAACTAAAGCGCAGCGTGGACGTACTGAACGCTGCCGCATCAGACCGGAAATTCATCGAATTCAGCTACACGCGGGAAGACGGCGAAGAGACTCAGCGCCGGGTTCGTCCTCTGGGCCTCTACTTTTGGGGTGGCGTTTGGACCCTGGCAAGTTGGTGCGAAATGCGGAAGGACTTTCGAAACTTCCGCGTAGACCGCATGGCAGAACTACGTGCTCTGGAACAGCAGTTCCCGGTGGACCCGAAAAAATCCTTGCAGGCCTTCATCGCGAAGATGCGGCAGGACTCATCTGCAAAATCTGAAGTTGCACGATCACAATCCGACCGCAGAGTGTGAATTTTCGAATTCCTTTTTCATCTCGAGTGCTGGCTCTCATCAACTAGCGAGCTGACAATCTCAGCCCACTCTATATCGAGCGCCATGCGGGCTGGAGGCTTTCCCGCCCGCTGGTACCAGTACCCAGCATTCGACAAGTCACCTTCCTTGCGATGAAGGTATGCGTGTACCCAAGCACCCGCCGGTCCTTCGTCCTGTTGCGCGGATTCATGTGCTTTCGTCCAATCGCCTTTCGCATCCCACCACAGGGCTGCTAACGGGAGGCTTAGCTCCTTGGGAGGACGGTTGCTCGCCAGAGAATTGCGGAATTCTTCCAAGTTCATACGAACTGAGGCCGCCCAACGTGGGTTTGCAGCAAACCGTTTAGGCGCTGGATTCTCATCGCTCGTAAACTAAAAAATCATCCGTGCGCCGACTCGCAGAATCAATAACAGGAACCAACTTCTCCTTCGAGGTGCTCGCATGCAACTCAAGCCCTTCCTGCTCGATGCCTGGCTCGACCAGTACGAACACGACATAGAATTCAACCTCGCTGCGAGCACCGGACCGACCTGGACCGTAAACGACATCCTCGCCCTCGCCGACGACGAAACGCGCCACCGCTTCCTAAACCACAACCTGGTCTACAGCCGCCCCGCCGGCGCCGACGGTCTGCGTGAGGCGATTGCTGAAATGCAGCGTGTCCCGGTAGAGGCCGTCCAAATCGTGACCGGCGCCTCCGAGGCGCTCGTGGCCCTGATGTGGCTGGCCGCCGAGCCCGGCGCGAACGTAATCATTCCGCTGCCTGGATTCACTACTTTCTCGGCGCTCCCGGAATCTCTTGGCCTGGAAACCCGTTTCTATCGCGTGCGCCGCGAGAACGGCTTCCGCATCGACCCCGACGAGATCAAGCGGCTCGCCGACTCGAAGACCAAGCTCATCCTGGTCAACAGCCCGCACCACCCCACGGGCGCGACCATCGGCGACGGCGAAATGGAAGCCCTGCACGACTTCACCGCCGAGCGCGGAATCCAGCTGGTGAGTGACGAGGTCTACCATCCCATCTACCACGGAAGGCAAACGAAATCGGCGGCGCGCCTGCCGCACGCCACCGTGATCGCCGACCTGTCGAAGGCATTTTCGATTGCCGGCGTGCGCACGGGATGGATGATCGAGCACGACGCCCAGCGCCGCCAGCAATACTGGACCGCGCGCGCCTACTTCACGGTCTGCAACTCCACCACCGGAGAAATTCTTTCGGAAATCGCAATCCGCAAACGTGACGTCGTGCTCGGCAAGACCCAGGAAGCCGCCACCCGAAACCTCAAGCTCCTCGAGCGCTTCATGGCGGACCATCGCGACGTACTCGGCTGGATTCCGCCGCAAGGCGGCATGACCGCGTTCCCCTGGCTGGTGAGCGGAGAGAACGACCGCCCGTTCTGCCAGGCCGCCACCGAGCGTGGGATCCTGCTGGCTCCCGGCGATTGCTTCGATGCGCCCTCGCATTTCCGCCTGGGCTTTGCCGCCGCCGGAGACAATTTCTCCAAGGCGCTCGACCGCTTCGGAGCATTCGTAAAGAGCTGGTCGGCGAAGATGGTCACAGCATGACGGGAACTTGCTGCGACGCGATCAACAGTACTTAATTGTTGTCATTTCGACGCCGAGCGAAGCGGAGGCGGAGGAATCTGCTTCTCTGCTTGTGCTTGGAAGCGGCGAACCCCCTGGGCAAACTTGACCCTTCCGCACCGTCCGCCTACCATCTGCCAGAGACAGGCCGAGTGCGATAAGCCTTTGAGACATCCACGTCACAGACCTGTCGGTTGTAGCGAGAGCTCCCATGCGTGGCATTTCCATGGAGCCGGCCGAACGACTCCGCCGTGCACTCTTTCCCGTTCAGGGCAATCAGTTCGGCTGGCGCGTGGCTTCCGTCACTGTAAGCCTCGTCTCAGTCGCTCTCATTGCGGTGACCCTCGCGTACAGGCTCCGCGGAGCAGAACTGCCCGCGGTTCTGCTCCTCGCCCTGCTAGCGGCCTTCGCTACCGTTGTGCTGCTTCTCTCCAAGTTTTTGTTTCGGGCGCAGAAAGAAGAAGGCCAGATCACCGGCGCCCTCAACACGACCGAGCGCGAATTCCAATCAGTATTTGAGAATGCACTGGATGCCATCCTGATCCTTGATGATCGGGCGGTCTGTCGTGAAGCGAATCCGGCAGCCGAGTACCTCCTCGGAATACAACGCCCGGAGCTGATCGGCCAATCGATCGACCACTTTTACAAGAATTCGAACCAATTCCAGGAAGCCTGGCAACGGCTTCTCGCCCAGAAGTTCCAGCAAAGCGATGCAGAGCTCTTGAAAAATGACCAGTCCTCAGTTTTCGTGGAATTCACCGCCAAGGCAGATTGCTTGCCGGGCCAGCACGTCATGATTCTCCGGGACGTCACCGAACGCCGTCGCGCCCAACTGTCTCTGCTCGAAAGCGAAGAACGGTTCCAGCAAATGGCCAGGAACATCCAGGAGATCTTCTGGATGATCGACGCCGATACCAAGCAAGCCCTGTTCGTGAACCAGGCCTACGAGACGATCACCGGCCGCTCCTGCGAGTCATTGAGGGACAGTCCCTCCTCTTATGAAGAGCTGATCCATCCCGAAGATCGAGTCCCTGTGCTCACCAAGCTTGACGAAGCCACGCGAAGCGGACAGTTCAATGAGAGATTCCGAATTGTTCGCCCCCAAGGCGACATCCGCTGGGTGTGGGTTCGCGGGTTTCCGGTGCGAGATGCCGGGGGCAAGGTACGCCGGTTGGTCGGGACTGCCCTGGAGATCACCGCGCAGAAAGAAGCGGAAGAACAAGTCGCGGCCAACCTGGCTCTGGCGAAATCAGCGTGGGCCGAAGCCGAGGCTTTGCGCAAAGCGACTCTTTCGCTAACCCAAGACCTACGGATGGATTTTGTTATGGATGCGCTGCTGAGATCCCTGGCAGAGCTGGTTCCGTACACCTGCGCGCGGGTGTTGGTTCCGGAAGGTGGACCGCACTGGCTGGCGCTGGGTGAAAAGCTCTATCCCGAGCCCGCGGCCAAATCTTACAGAGCGCCGTTGACCCTCATCGCGGACAAGTCTCCATTCTTGCAGCGGATTTCGGTCGAACAAAAGAGCGTATTGATCGCGGATACGATCCGGGAAGAAGGATGGCAGACCTTCAAAGGACACAAACAGTTTCGCTCCTGGCTGTGCGTCCCCTTGGTTGCGTCCGGGGAGTTCTTGGGATTTCTTTCTATCGGCCACACGGACCCCAACCGCTTTACCGAGGAGCACCTCCGGCGTGCGCAATTGCTGGCTATTCCTGCGGCCGCGGCAATCCAGAATGCCCGGCTCTACCAAACCGCTCAAATTTACGGGTCCGAGCTCGAAAAACGCATAGCCGACCTCAAACAAGCCGAAGCTGCCCTGGCGGAATCAGAGGGCAGCCGGAGAATTTCGGAGGAGAAGTTTCAGAAAGTGTTTCGTTCGAGTCCGGTCCCTTTTTCCATCACGACCGTGAACGAAGGGCGGTTCCTGGACGTGAATGCCGCCTTCGAGCATAGGTACGGCTATTCGCGCGCCGAGGCGGTCGGCCGTACTGTCCACGAATTGAGGATTTGGGAGGATCCCGCAGACCGAGAGCTCATGATCGCCCAGCTGAACAAAGGCGGACCGATTCGGAACGTGATCACGCGCCTTCGTGTCAAATCAGGGGAGATCAAGCTCACAGCTTATTCCGCCGACAAGATTCAGTTCGAGGGGCAAGCGTGCATACTCGCCGTCTCAGAGGATGTTCCTGCCTACGACCCACACGTCGCCAATTAGGCAAGACTGGGCTCGAACCTACTTGGACTCTGTTTTTGCTGACACATTAATCACTCGCCCGGCTCGCGACACCTCTCCCTCGCAAGACCGCAAGACACTCCTGCTGGAGCAATCGAAACAGCTCCTCCATGTGTTCTTTGCGGGTGCGGAAGTTCACCGGGTTGATGCGAAACCAGATTTTTCCCTTGAGCTCGGTCGTCGACATCCAGAAACGGCCGCTCTGCTCGACTCGCCGCGCGACTCCCGCATGCAATTCCTTCGATTCTGCCGCCCTCAGTCCGGCGCCTTTGAACCGAATGCAGATTGCCGACATGGGTGGGTTGCTGGCCGGCTCGAATTGAGGGTCTTTTTCGGCAAGAGCATAGAGGTGTTTCGCCTGTCGCACGTTGTTGTCGATCCATTCGCCAATCTGGCGCGCCCCGTAGCGCTTGAAGCTCATCCACACTTTCAGGCTGCGAAAGCGCCGCGACTGCTCGAAACCATGCACGTAGTACTGATAGCGCTCGTTGGCCTGGTCGAGTTCGTCCGTGAGGTATGAAGGCTTGATTCCAAATGATGCCGTGAGCCGGTCCTGATCCTTAACGAGCACGGCCCCGGCATCAAGTGGAGCAAAGAACCACTTGTGGGGATCGATGGTGATCGAGTCGGCCAGTTCGAGCCCGCGATCTCGCATCGGCCACTCATGCGAGAGCAACATGCCGCCGCCATAGGCGGCGTCTACATGCAGCCACATACCTTCGCGGTCCGCAATGCGTCGCAATTCCCGGATATTATCGACCGCCCCGGTGTTCGTGGTTCCGAACACGCCCACAATAGACATTGGGCGAATACCACTCTTCTTGTCTTGCACGATGGCGTCTTCGAGGGCATCGAGCCGCAGCTGAAAATTCGCGTCCGTCGGCAGCGCGCGCAGAGCATTTCGGCCGAGGCCGACGCAATCGACAGCTTTATCTAAGGAAACGTGCCGCTCCTCAGAGGCGTACACCGCCCAGCGATCGTGGATGCCGTCGTGCTGCGCGACGTCGTGCGTCACCGCATCGCGCCCTACCTTTAGGCCGATGAAGTTGGCCATCATCCCGCCACTCGTGAGATTGCCTCCTGCTTTCGCGCCGTAGCCGCAAAGATCCGTGAGCCAGCGCACTACGCGGCGCTCCATCGCGACCGCGGATGGGCCGATCGAGTACGCTCCCACGTTCTGATTGATCGCTGAGCAGATGAAGTCCCCAATGATACCCACCGGGTTGGGCGACGGTGTGATCAGGCCCATGTACCCTGGGTGGCCCACGTGGGTGCAGTACGGGAGCAGTTTGTTCTCAAGTTCGTTCAAAACACTTTCCGCTGAACTCGGGTCCTGCGGCAGGGATTCAGCAAACAACTCGTTCACCGTCCGCGGTTCCACGTCAGGGAAGACACGTCTTTCCTCGATATGATCGAGATACTCAGCAAGGAAGTCCACAACCCGGTGCCCGACTTCACGAAATTCCTTTGGATCCATGAAGAGTCTCCACAATCCAAGTTTAGGTTGCACGCCTTAGAGCTGGCATTCCGAATCTTGCTTTCAAATTTCTTTTTTGATGAGCGACTCTCGGCACCCGATTCGCCGATCTCTCCCGTCACATTCCAAGGGCGTAATCGGCAGCGCCCCGGCGCCTGAGCTCCCGACGCCGACCCCAATCTGAAAGGTGTTCCCACTCAAGGCAAACCAGCCCCAATCTCACCTCAAATGACGAATCTGCCCACTGCCCGGAATCCCGACCACGAAAAAGAAAAATAACGAGTCAACAGGGGAAGTGCGTCAGCATGGTCTCCATCTTCGCACCCTTGAGGATGCTGTGGGGACCCTCAGCGCGGTATCGACTGGAGCCGGAAGCGAATCGGTACAGGGCGTCCGGAGAGCGCCTTCCTATCGGGCCGAGTAAGTTTCGCGGCAGGAATTGGAAAACATAGCGTTTAGCGCAAGTTTGTGAACCAAGACCTGACTCAGGGAGTGGGGAATGAATCGGTCGAAAAGCGCCGGGCTGTCAGTCCGGGAAGAAAAGCAGACGACCCGTCGTGGACGACGCGATCGTCAAGAACCTCTGCCGGTTCGCCTCGGAGAGTTCCTTTTTGCCCGGATTTCCGACCAGAGGCTGTGAGAGTTTTGTATGTCCGGGGTTGTCGAGCGCACGCGTAGTCAGGCAGCAATCAACCCTCGCTTGCTGCCGGCCATCGACCAGTTGCTGATCGCTGGGATCAAGCTCGGACCCCGCAAAAAGCACGAGGCGATCAACAAGATCCTGCAACTGGTGCCGGAGTGGAAGCGAGGGGACTGTTGGCGACGTATCCGGCAGCTACGAAGGACTTCCGGACTGGCAATTCTCAACAAGGACCAGGACTTGAAGAAGTCCGAGAATAACGGCTCTTTTCATCGGCCGCTCTCACGTCCTTGGCTTCCGGAAGATGACGACAAGCTCTTGGATTGGGCTGGGTACGAACCGGTCAACAAGATCGCCCAGCGCCTCAGCCGTTCTGTCCGTGCTGTTCGCTTCCGGCTTGGAGCACTTGGAATGAGCGCAAGAGTCACGGACGGGTGGTCGCAGCGCGCTTTGCGGAGGCTGTTGCGCGTGAGCCGTGCCAGGCTCTGGTATCTCGTCGGAAGCGGCATGCTGCGGGTTCGCGATTCGCGCATTACCGCAAGCTCATTAGCGGTCTGGTGCGTGAAGAACCGTCCAGCAAACGATTCCCCCACCATCCACAGCCGTGATACTGGCGTTGCTGAGGAGAACGCATACTCTTGGAAACGAGCGGCCAAGCTTTTGGACCTTACGGTCCCGGACGTGCAGAATCTGATTTGCGCCGGCCAAGTTAAGCTTGTGGATACGTTCGTCACCGACAGGTCGTTTGAGGACTTCTGCGGGAAGCACGGACACGAAATCAACATGGCGCTCATTGATCCCGCGACAAGAAAATGGCTGATGAGCGAGTACGGTGTTTCAGAGACTGCCAACGGCAAGACGATTCCTCGGGCGCAAAAGCACGCACTCGTAATCAGGGAATGCAAGTGCGGAAGGAAAATAGCTGGCAATGTCTATTTCAGACACGTGAGGCACTGCCGTTCCGCGGAAGAGCAGGCGATGGGTACGGCTGTTTGACGGTCTGTGACTGGCGCAGAAGGCGTGCTATACTTAAACTCGAAAATGACGATACAGACCAAATCCATGATGAGACGGCGCGTCAATCGCGCTGGGCCCTCGGGATTGGTCTGACCATTTAGGTTTCCAAGTTCAGATTGAATTTCCGAAGGCCCCGACCAAAAATCGGGGCCTTCGACTTTTTGGCCGGTAGCCAAGCTGGAAAGGCACGTGACTGTTAATCACGCCATGCGCAGGTTCGAATCCTGCCCGGCCAGCCAGATGTGAATGAGAGCGGGGCTCGCTAGTTCAGTAGGAAGAACGCGGCTCTCATAAAGCCGTCGCGGATAGTTCGAATCCATCGCGAGCCACCAATGGAGGGGCCTCCGGCGAGGGGCAGTGACTTATACCCACTTCGGCGCCAGATTAGCGCGGCCAGACAGGTTCAACTCCTGTACCCTCTACCAAAATTTGCGCCGGTAGTTCAACGGACCAGAATAGTTGGCCTACACCCAACAGATGCGGGTTCAACTCCCGAACGGCGCACCAACAGATTGCAGGAATAGCTCGAAGGTCGAGCACGCGATCGATAATCGCGCGGTGAAAGTTCGATTCTTTCTTCCTGCACCATTCTTCTTGTGCACCAAAGGGTGACTGGCAGAGATGGCAGATGCACTCGACTCTTAATCGAGACCAGGCTGGTTCGATTCCAGCGTCACCCACCAAACTTTGCGGGATTGGCAGATAGGGATATGCACTCGCCTTTTAAGCGAGACGAAGCAGGTTCGATTCCTGCATCCCGCACCAAGAGGCGGCATAGCATAAATGAATAATGCGCCGAGCTTCTACCTCGTGTGATGAGAGTTTGAATCTCTCTGCCGCTTCCAATGTGGGGATGTCGTCCAACGGATGAGGGCGCAAGGCTACGAACCTTGAGATCAGAGTTCAATTCTCTGCATCCCCTCCACAGATAGGCTCGCGTGGTCTAAGGCATGATGACGCTTCGGTCCTAACGAAGAGATCCGGGTTGGATTCCCGGCGCGAGCTCCAATGGGTGGGTAGTGTAAGCGAACAACACGGCAGCGTCCGAAGCTGCAAATCCGGGTTTGACTCCCGGCCCGCCCCCCACTTTTGGGTCTTGACGGATTCTTGAAATGATGTAAGAGTGAAAACTGAGATAAACGCAATGATGCGCAAGCCCCATACCGATTGCTTCCCGACACCAGCCACGGCGACGTGGCAAGGAGCGGGCCAGGGTACGTTCATGTAACGGGGGCGATCAATAGCGCGTTGTTTTCTGAGCCTCCGATACGAATCGGGGGCTTTGCTTTTTGGGGTGTATTTGGCTCGTGGCAAGCCGCCTTCTCGGAGGAGGTGAAGCGTCGATTCCAGCATGCGCTACCAGGAGGCGGCGGCGTCTAAAGGCAAGGATGCGGCCCTTTCAAGGCTGAGATGGGAGGTCGATTCTCCTCGCCGCTACCAAGTTATGAGTACTGAAGTGATGGAAATTGACGGTGTTGAAGTTGCGGTCGCAACAGAGATCTACTGCGACCGCGGCGGAGATCACCGCGAGTTGGTGGAGCGGGCTCGGGCTGATCGCAGGAAGCTCGGCCACAACGTCGATGAATCGGCGGTGTTGTGCATGCGCTGCGTGAAGGCGATACCCCTGACAGTGTGATGCCGGGTCGTCTAGTGGCAGGACCCTGGACTTTGAATCCGGATACGGGCGTTCGAATCGCTCCCCGGCAGCCAATTTGGAACGGCAGGTGAAAACGAGGACGTTCAGTGAGGAGGGTTGCACAGAATTCGAGGAGTGGCGAAGGATGCGGTTACTTCTCTTGTCCAGAAAACATACCGTGTCCGCAGGTTCCCTCCTCAGAATTGCGAGGTCATCCAATTGGCTAGGATAACCGGCTCTGACCCGGTTCATGCACGTTCGAATCGTGCCCTCGCAGCCAAGTTTGGAAAGCGGTCGCAGAGTCTAGCGGCAGGATGCCTGACTGTCTATCAGGAGGGACGGGTTCAACTCCCGTTGCGACCGCCACAGGGGTGATGACCCGACGGGAAGGGCGCTCGTCTCCAAAACGAGTTCAAGCAGGTTCGAATCCTGTCACCCCTGCCAGTTTGAAGGGCGAGCATGGTATAGCGGCTGGTGCCTCGGGCCTCCAACCCGATGACGCGAGTTCAACTCTCGCTGCTCGCTCCAGGCGGAAGTCGTCTAGTGGCGAAGACGCGACGTTGCCAACGTCGAGACCGCGGGTTCGAGTCCCGCCTTCCGCTCCAATGTTCGAGGCGGTGTAGCCAAGACAGCAAGGCGTCTGCCTGCAGAGCAGATCATCGGGAGTGCAATTCTCCCCACCGCCTCCAGAGCTCTTGTGCTGGCGTAGCTCAGTGGGAAGAGCGCGGGCCTCGTAAGTCCGTGATCGGCGTTCGAATCGCCGCGCCAGCTCCGCTGGTATAGCTCAACGGGAAGAGCAGGCGCACGGTAAGCGCCCGACCGCAGTTCCAGGCTGCGTGCCAGCTCCAAGAGTTTGCTGCTGTGGCCGACATACAAAGGCACCTGCCTTGTAAGCAGGTCCATGCTGGTGGGAATCCAGCCAGCAGCTCCAAATTCGATGGCGGGATTGGCCGAATGGCTTAGGCGCTGGATTGTGGCTCCAGTTACGAGAGTTCGATTCTCTCATCTCGCCCCAAATGGGCGGTTCGTATAAGGGGATTACCCACGGCCTGCAACCGTGAAATGCGAGTTCGAGCCTCGCACCGTCCACCAAGTTTGGCTCGGGAACTCGACGGGAGAGTGCTGGTCTGAAAAGCCAGTGGACACGGTTCAATTCCGTGCCGAGCCACCATTTCGGGGAGTGGCCTAGCTGGTTGAAGGCGCGTGCCTTGGGAGCACGAGATCGGGAGTTCGAATCTCCCCTCCCCGACCAGATTCTTGACGCAAAGGTGATGGCTGAGTGGATCGATTGAGGAAAATACGATGACTGATTCAACTTACAATGTGATGAAGCCGGACAAGGGCGTACCTATCAAGGCCTGGACCAGGGGTGTTCCGCTGGAGGACGCCGCGCGCCAGCAGCTTCTGAATGTCGCGCAGCTGCCGTTCATCTACAAGTGGGTCGCGGCGATGCCGGACGTGCACTGGGGCATTGGAGCGACGGTGGGCAGCGTGATTCCGACGCGTGGGGCGATCATTCCGGCGGCGGTCGGGGTGGACATTGGCTGTGGCATGATGGCTGTCAAGACTTCTCTGCACGCCAACCATCTGCCCGACAATCTGCACGGCATTCGCACTGCGATTGAAAAGGCGGTGCCGCACGGACGTACCGACAACGGCGGCAAGAACGACCGCGGTGCGTGGTCGGATGCTCCGGCGCATCATTTGGAAGTGTGGACGAAGATGGAGTCCGCCTACCAGGCAATCATCGACAAGTATCCCAAGCTAAACCATGTGCAGCGCATCAATCACCTAGGGACGCTGGGTACCGGGAACCACTTCATCGAGGTCTGTCTCGATGAAAGCGAGAACGTTTGGTTCCTGTTGCACTCGGGATCGCGCGGTGTGGGCAATCGCTTCGGCACGTTTTTCATCGAGCTGGCGAAGAACGACATGCGCCAGTGGATGATCACCCTGCCGGACCAGGACCTCGCGTACCTGCCGCAGGGGACGGAGCATTTCGATGACTACGTCCGCGCAGTGCACTGGGCACAGGACTACGCACTGGCCAACCGCGAGCTGATGATGCAGAACATGATCACGGCGGTGCAGGGCTCGGGAGAAGTCCCGGCGTTCGAAACCAATATGGAAATCGTGAGCTGCCATCACAACTATGTGACCTGGGAGGACCACTACGGCGAGAACGTGCTCATCACGCGTAAGGGCGCGGTGCGTGCGCGTGAGGGCGATATGGGAATCATCCCCGGCAGCATGGGAGCGCGCTCGTACATCGTGCGCGGCAAGGGCAATCCCGAAAGCTTCATGAGCTGTAGTCATGGAGCCGGACGTGCCATGTCGCGTACCGAAGCCAAGCGCCGCTTCACGCTGGATGACCACGCCAAGGCAACTGCCGGCGTCGAGTGTCGTAAGGACGCTGACGTCATCGACGAAACGCCGATGGCGTACAAGTCCATTGATGCCGTGATGGAAGCGCAGCGCGATCTGGTAGACGTGGTACACACGTTGCGCCAGGTCGTCTGCGTGAAGGGGTAAAACGGGCGAGGGCGGAAAGGCCCTCTCCCGCTTTCAACAACCAGATCCGGGTGTAGGGTAGCGGCCACCCACATGTCTTGGGCACATGTCCACGCAGGTTCAACTCCTGCCACCCGGACCATTTTTCTCCATGTTCGACTCTTGTAGCGCGGTAGTAGCGTAGGACAATACGAGAGGCTCATAACCTCTAAACGCAGGTGCAAATCCTGCCCGCGCAACCAAACCTTCTGGATTCCTCCTGAACCGCGCCCGACTCCGCTCCGATGTATGTACATGAAAGCAGGTGCCGTTATAAAGGCCTGTAACTGAACAATTGTTGGCATTCTTGTCGGAGAAAACCGCCGGTGACGGGGATGCGGTGATTACCCTTCTCGAAGACGAGCCGGCAGGGGATGAGGCAAGCTCGCCACTTGTAGTCTTCCGTACCGCGCTTGTGGCCATAAGCGGCAATGTCTTCTTGGGAGACGCCGTAGACGACCGCGCCAATTCTAGACCACACGCAGGCGCCGGCGCACATGGCACAGGGTTCGTGCGTGGAGTAGAGCACGAAGTCGGGCAGGTAGCGGCCATAGCCGCTCGACACATATTTGAGCATTTCCAGCTCTACGTGCTTGATGCTTGACCCCGAAGTTTTTACTCGGTTACCGGCACTGGCAATAACCACTTCACGCCTGCCCGTGAGGCGTGTGATGACCGCGCCAATGGCATAGTCGCCTCTATCACGGGCGCGCTTGGCTTCCGTGATGGCCAGCTGCATGAACCTCTTTGTCGGTTTGTAGGAAGCAGGGATCATGGTGATCCGAAGCTCACGCGAGCGAAGCCAATTCCCTCTGTACGCTCCGCAGTCTATGCCGTTGGCGTACCCCTCGTAACCAATTGTTGCGCATCTCCACCATCACCGCCATACCGCCCAAAAATATCACCGCGCCTCCCGCTCCCGCAATCCAGGCGCCACCCGTGTGAGGATTCTGCCGCCGAGTCACCCCAGGCGGAGTATGATCGGGCCTATGGCGATACCGGTTGCTCTCCCCGCTGTAAAGCGCAAACGCGGAAACCCCAATTGGGGGCGTCCCATTTCGCTCATTCCCGCCCTCCCTACTGAATTCGAACTTCGGGTCAGGCAACTGCAGCTTACGGCAGGGACGTATGCCTGTTCGCGTGAGCTGCGCGCCTGGTGCGAGCGAAACAGGAATCGGTGCTATGTCCCAGAATGGTTGCTTGGGGAATGGGGCATCACTGTAGATCTCAACTCCGGCGCCGTCGCGTGACCCAACCCCGCAAAATCCGCGCCCCGCACCTCACGAAAAATCCAGCACCCGCCACACGCAGAATTCCCGCGCGTACTGATCCGCCGTGTTGACAATGGAGTACGATAGCGCTGTTCGCCAGTATGGCTTCATTCCTAATCTAGCTGCACGAAGGAGAAGCCATGGACGGTTCAGGTGAGACCAACCCGTCGCGGGGCTTCTGGAAGCCGATCTTTCCGGCCGTAGCACTTCTCTGCACTCTGTCCCTCGTTGCGCAAAAAGTCCCAAGCACAAGCCCGCCCAAATACGATCTGCACACCGAGATAAAAATGAAAGGCACCGTGGAGGAAGTAAAGCTGCCCCCAAAGGGCAGTGAGAAAGAGGTTGCCCACTTGCTGGTGAAGTCGGGGACGGACACCGTCGACGTGTATCTCTGCCCCAAGTCCTTTCTCGACAACATGGGCGAGAGTTTCAGCAAAGGAGACGAAATCGCCCTCACCGGCTCAAAAGTCAAGCAGGGCGAAGCCGACCTCATCCTCGCCCGCGAAGTCGTGAAGGGTACGGACACTCTCGTCCTGCGCGACGACAAAGGCAAGCCCGTCTGGAGTTGGCACCGCTGACCGCTTACTGATTTTGTCATTACGACTCACTAAACTTGGTATGACCACGTGAGAAACGGTAGGATTGTAAACTTCTGAGTGTTATCGAAGTGAAGAGCTATTGGGGCCCGAAGCCCAAGAGCCGCTCATATGCCGCATGTGACTCCCACTCGGATCTGCGCCCACTTTTCATCGACGCTGTCCTTTCTCTAATATCGGAATTATGAATGACCCGACCATCGTCGTGGCGGGAGCTACCGGTAATCTCGGCGGACGCATCGCGCGAGCTTTGCTCGAACGGGGAGCCCGCGTAAGAGCGCTTGTTCGCCACGGCACTGCGCGAGACAAGCTTGAGCGACTGCAGGAGCTCGGCGTAACGATTGCCAGTGTCGACTTGAGCAGCGCTTCCCAAGTGATACCGGCATGCTCGTGTGCCTCCTGCGTGGTGTCCGCGCTGCAGGGATTGCGGGACGTGATCGTGGAAACGCAAACGGTTCTGCTCGACGCTGCGATCAAGGCTGAAGTGCCACGTTTTATTCCGTCCGACTACTCGATTGATTTCACCAAGTTTCCACCCGGAGAGAATCGCAATCTCGATCTGCGCCGAGACTTCCACAAGCGCCTCGATAAGACTTCGATTTCAGCGACCACGATCTTCAACGGTGCGTTTGCCGATATGCTGACCGGTCAGGTGCCGCTCATTCTCTTCAAACTGAAGCGAGTCCTCTATTGGGGCGACGCGGATCAGCGCATGGACTTCACGACGATGGACGACACGGCTGCATTCACGGCGAGCGCGGCTCTTGATCCGTCCACCCCTCGCTTTCTACGAATTGCTGGCGATCAACTCAGCGCCCGGGAACTGACGGCGGTCGTAAGTGAGGTGATCGGAAAGGAGTTCCGCCTGTTCCACGCCGGAGGTCTGGGAATGCTCGGCACGCTTATCAAGGTCGCGCGCACGGTCGCTCCCGGAGAGAAGGAACTTTACCCGGCATGGCAGGGCATGCAGTACATGCGCAACATGTTCGACGGCCGGGCAAAGCTAGAGCCGCTCGACAACGATCGCTATCCCAGTATTCGTTGGACGACTGCGCGGGATGTGCTCTCAGCGCGTCAAGTTAGCTAGCCTGCGCGCCGGCGCCCGAGGGATAGCCGAAGGTAGTAGCGAAGAACTCACTTTGGAAACAGGATGGGAGGGAGTGGTGTCCGCTAAATGGTCTCCGAGCCGACCCAGTTCCGGGGAATCAGCTTGGGGGAGGGCAGGTTCGCCCTCTTCAGGAACCAACGAGCATCAAAAAGGTTCCGAGACGAGGCGGATTTTCAATGGAAGTCACGGCTCACAAGTTGTTCACAAAAAACGATTCGGCATAAAATAGTAAAACTCTCACATCACATTGGGGGGCAATGGCATTCGCGCAAAACTTTGGCAGTGAGCAATCGTCTGTGGCACTTCGACCCAGTGACCGCTTGACGCTTGGATTGATTGGGATGGGAGTGATATTCGCTTCACTAGGTCTTGGCGAAGCCGTGTATCGATTCGCGTTCCTCGATTTCGATGGAGCAACCGATCGTCTTCCAATCGAGATGTTCTTCGGGCTATCGTTCGCCTGGATGACTACGAAACTGGCTAGAAGGATTTACCAATACCGAATGGACGCCTCCGCGAGAATAAACTTGATTCGGGATCGCAACTGCAAGATTCGTCAGGCGGTAGAAGCAATCACACCCGTGCCATGTCCGAGCAATCAGCAAGCGATCCGGGTGATTCGTGAAGAAGTGGATCGAATCGAGTGGGCGTTGACCGAGATCATACCTCGGTAGGCGCACGCAGTGGTCGCTGGCTGAAGCGCCGCCCGCCAGTCCCCAGGCCGATCCGAAAGCACGTGTTCGACAATTGCGACCACGTCCCGCTGCAACTCCACATCGCCGGTATTATGCATCTCTACAGTCACGCCCATAGCGAATCAGGGTAAACTCAGCACGTCACGTGGAGGATCGCGTTCGTCTCTTCAGCCTCCTGCTCCAACGCTTCAATGGCTTTGGGCGTCGGGAGAACGAGCAATTCGATTTTGCGGCGCTCCGCTTCGCGTTTGACTTCCTTCATCACCGGCAGCCTTCCATGCGCTCCGGTGCCGACTACCAGCCGCCTGCATTTCCAGGGTATGTCCTCCTCGATGGATAGGGGAGTATGTCCAAACTCGTCGCGGAATTGTTTAGACGGTTTTTTCTGGCGCTTGCGGATCTTGCCGCCGTCTATCACCACGTCGTAGTCGCGGGTGACGCCATCGATCCGGATGGAACCGAAGGAAAACTTGTCGAAGCGCATAGGTGCACCCCCGCCCGTTCACGCGCTCTTTTTCGACGTGATGACGGTAAAGGCGGACCAGCGCTGCTCGACTTTCTTGCTGCCGCATTTCGGGCACACGACGCGGCCCTTCTCGTAGTCGGCGAGAGATAGGATCTTCGAGAAAAGTTTCTTGCAGGCGTGGCAGAAGAATTCGTAGTGAGGCATATTGCCTCCAGGTGAAAAGCTGGATACGACAGAATTGTAGACCTCGGCAGCGCCTGATTCAAACCGAAGGCAACCAGAGCGGGAGGGGCGATCTCAGCTTCGTGCCACGAGAAGTGGCATGATGGCAAGACCCCGAGCATCACGTAGTAAGGCTGCCATTACCCACCAGCGTGAACACCGGCGCTTGCGGACCGTAGGGCTTGTCGTTGCTCCCATGCATCTCGCTCAGAGCTTTCACTGCTCCGTATCGCGCGCGACTGACCGTGTACTCAGGGTGCTTTGTGAGCAGTTCCATGAAGATATTCAAGAACTGACCACCCATCGGACCCGGTATCATACTTGTGCCGCCAAACAATGTTGGGGGCGCCGAGTTCTCGCGCCCCCAGGGAGAAAAACCATTGTCGGTTTATTTTCAGGCGGCAGCGGCTACTCGCGGCACAGTGATCGTGAACGGTCTCTGATGTTCGAAAGGACGCTCCCGATGGCCCACGATCGTATACTTCGGGCTCTGGGTCGGCGGCATGAAACCAGCGATTTCGCTGCGGAAGTGGTGGTAGCCGCCGGTGAACCTGCCCTTGTCCCAGACTCTCAGCAGGGTCTCAGTAAACAGACCATTCTTGGTTCCATCCATTGCCACTTGGTTATCCTGACAAGCAGACATCAAGATAACACTGCACTCTATGTTGACCTTTTCTCTACGTGGGGTTTTCTTGCGAATGGCGTCGTAGAGCGTTGCCCGCTCCTTGTAAATCTTCGACTGCACGTCAGGGGGCAGGAACTTGGGCCTGAGATTGGGGCCTGTGCTTGCGCGCACACGCGTTTCCAAATAAGGAAGGAAGGGTGCGGGGTTTAGAAACATGGCTTTGGTCATAGTCCCGCTGTGGCAACTGTCGGACAAAACGAAAACTCGTACGCCGGGCCGGAAACGCGACCACATCGCGTACAGTTCATCATCGACTAGCTCGCGGTCGTAGAGCGCCCACGTCTCCTCCAGTCCGTCAGGCTCATCATTGTTGACGTCATTAATTTGGCCGCCGTGGCCCGAGTACGTCAGTAAGAAAAAGTCGTCCTCGACCAGTCCCCTAGCGGCCTTTTCGATTGCGTCCAGCAACGCAGTGGAAGTGGCAGCTTTCGTCAACAGTGACTGGGTAGCGAATCCTTGGCCTTTTGCGATTGTTTCCATGTCTCGGGCGTCGTTCTCGCAGGCCACAAGTTCCCCTTTCCAGCCGACGTAGTGAGTTGGGTCAACTCGGTTCAATCCAATATGCAGAGAACTTCCCTTTGGCTTAGCTGCTCCTACCATAGATCCTCCTTCACAAGTTGAAGTCACCGCGATTGGGACCGAACGGCAGCTTGTGCGCTATTGTCCTCCGGCCTCCGATGAACTGCATGGACGGATACTCAGCATTGATTCGCACGTTCTTCTTCAGCGAAGGTTTGACATGGTGTTTGGTGGGAACGAATCTTCCCTGGACGAGGCGATTTGGTCGTCGCTCAACGTCCCTTAAGCAACCGGACGAATTCGTCTGGGCTGAGCTGAACCTTGCGAAGCGAATCGTGCAATGTTCCTTTGTGTAGTGTGTCGCCTGGGTGTGGTTCATGGAACAAAACTAGATTTGGCGTTCGTGTCGGGATGAAAAACACCCTGTCTGAACCCCGATGCGACTTCACGGGCTTGTACCCAAGCTTGCGAAGGACGCCTACGAACCGGCTCCAGCGAAGCTGCACAGGAAATCCAGACATGTCGAACTCCGCTGGAAGGCTTCCGGGTATTGTTTTTTGAAGCTGTTAATTTCCGACCGACTCCTCCTTTACTTCGCCGAGAGTGCAAGCATCAAGACGACCAAGACTACCAAAACGAAGCCTGCGATAAGCGAAAATATCGTGTGGAACGGATGTCCGTGGAAATCGCTATCGCCGGACCTTTTGAGGTGCATTAAAGTCTTCACGGCGAACCTCCTCGGCGGTCACCAAGCGGATCCGTTGCAGAACCTCTGGCTTACAGCTTCTTGCTCTTAATTAGGCACCTTTTTGAAGCGATTTTGCAGTGATATTGGGCAACCTCCTTCCGGGCACATCCATCCGGCGGCTTCTGTTTCACGGCCGAACGAGGAGCCGCGTTCTTTGATCCATCAAGCACACACTCTCGGGACGTTTGTGATGCGGGATCGCAGCAAACAAGCATGCAGAAACTTCAATCGCGAGAATCACCCCTGTTGCCGGGTTGGAGAGGCCGCGCGACTCAAGATCACTGACTCTCCCGATGCCAAGCACTAAACTGAACGTGTGTGAAGCGACGTAGGCGTCGTTTCGACTTCGTCAGCGGGACCTGTCCTAAGGAATTGAGCGCCCTGCATCTTCGGACGCCCACAGATCCCGCAAACACGAAGCTCGGCAGCTTGCCAACTCCTTCGATGACCATGGCCCTTGCGTTATGCACACCGATTGGGCAACTCGAGTCTCCCTCCACAATTTGCGCCCACTAGGAAGTTTGTTTTCTGAAGACCTGGCTATTGATTTAGGAACCGTTAATACGCGTGTCTACGCCCGCGGCCGGGGCATCGTTGTCAACGAGCCCTCAGCCGTTGCTCTTGACGACAGCACCGGCGAAGTGCGGGCGGTCGGCAAGGAAGCCAGGGAGATGCTCGGCCGCACGCCCAGCAATATCAGAGTTGTTAAACCTTTGAAGGATGGTGTGATTGCGGACTTCAAAGTCACCGAGAAGATGCTGAGCTATTTTATCCGAAAGGCGCATCAGCGCAGGACGCTTGTGCATCCCCGCCTTATCATCAGCATCCCTTCCGAGATCACGCAGGTGGAGAAGCGCGCCGTCACGGACTCGGCCTACCGAGCCAAGGCCGCAGAAGTCCGTCTCGTGGAGCAAGCTATGATGGCCGCCCTTGGCGCCGGTCTGCCTGTCACCAAGCCTGGCGGCAATTTGGTGGTGGACATCGGCGGTGGCACCACTGACGTCGCCCTCATTTCCATGTCTGGCATAGTCTATTCGCGCTCACTCCGAATCGCCGGCAATCACATGGATGAAGCCATCATGAACTACCTGAAGCGGAAATATAACCTTCTGATCGGGGAGCGTACGGCTGAGCAGATCAAGATCGAGATTGGATCGGCATACGCTCTTGAGAAACCCATGACCATGGAGATCAAAGGGAGAAGTCTCATCGAGGGTGTGCCCAAGACGATCACCGTGGATGACAGCGAGATTCGCGAGGCATTGAGCGAATCCGTTTCAGCGGTTGTGAGCGCTATCCGGGTAGCCTTGGAGCGCACTCCGCCGGAACTCTCTGCTGATATCAGCGACCGCGGCCTCGTGCTCGCCGGAGGCGGTGCTTTACTGAGAAACCTGGATAAGAGGATCCGGGAAGAAACCGGCCTGCCGGTATACATCGCCGACGACCCGTTATGCAGCGTGGTGCTGGGCACAGCGAAGCTTCTCAATGACTTCAGGCTTTTGCGTCGCATCGCGGTCGATTAGGCTTTACCTAGGTGAGATCCCTGGCTGAGGGAAGAGATCGCTGTCGTGCACCACGAGGCAACTCTGGGCTTTCGCTTCGTCAACCTGAGAGGCATCGAGCGGCAAGGTCTGGTGGCACGGGATTGTAGAAGAACCAGGAGGCCGGCTCAAAACCGGTCATGCCAATGACTTGCGGCAAGATTTCCAAATGCCAGTGAAAATCCTCTTCGATCGTCTTCCAGTAGCCCTCTCGGGGACGCAAGAACGGCCGGTCCCGGAGTGCCAGGTTGTAGGGCGGCCCACCCAACGTCTTGTCCAACTTCTGCAGGACATCACGCAGGACCCGTGCCGACTTTTCAATTTGTACGGGACTGATCCGGCTGAAGGCGCTGCTGTGAAATTTCGGGAATACGCTCACCTCGAATGGAGAGCGTGAGGCGAAAGGTGCAAGCGATACAAAATCATCATTCTCTGCTATGAGACGCTTCCGGTCCGTCAATTCCTGATACAGCACGTCGCAGTAAATGCACCGCTCCTTCAACGCATACCTGTGCTCGTCTTGGGGGGAGACGTCTATCAATATTGCCGCTTTGGTTGGCGCAAGGGATAGTCGTTTATCGTCGCATCCGCTCAACTTAGCTATTTACCGTTGGCGCTTAGCATGATAACAGTGCGCTGCGCTGTTAAGGAACGGTTATAGATCACGAGCGGGCGCAAGGACGCCAGCTCACAATACACATTGCCACCTCGCCCAATCCGCCACGGTCTCACCCCACCCGCCGGGAACAAGGGCGCATAAAGACCACGCAGCAACAAGCGCCATTGGGTGTCCGGCCGCGCGCGGCTAGGCAGGGTCGATCTGTCGGTCTTGCAACCACCGTACCAGAGGAATCTAATTGAATGAGGGGGCGCTCCCCCAAAGCCGTCGAGCTTCCTCAGGTCCGGCGGAAGCTCAACGATCTTCACAAGTTAGAACACGAGCGCCGGACGGCGCTTTACAGTTGCAAGAAAGAACTGCACAAACGATCTGCTCGCTGCCCACTATCGCGCGACCTGACACCTTCCCGGTGAACTTGGCGGGGAGAGGGCTTATATGTTCGAACGCTACACGGAGAAAGCCAGGTGCGTCATCTTCTTTGCGCGCTACGCGGCCAGTCAGTCCGGTTCTCCTTACATAGAGACGGAGCACCTGCTGTTGGGACTTCTGCGCGAAGACAAAGCTCTCATCTTCCGGTTCCTGCGTTGTCATGCCTCGGTCGAGTTCATCCGCACGCAGATTGAGGGGCACACCACGATCCGGGAAAAGGTCTCGACCTCGGTCGACCTCCCGTCGAGCAACGAGTGCAAGCGGGTTCTGGCTTACGCTGCCGAGGAGGCTGAGCGCCTTTCGCACAAGCACATTGGAACCGAGCACCTTTTGTTGGGACTGCTGCGTGAAGAGAAGTGCTTCGCCGCCGAGATCCTGCACGAACGCGGCTTACGCCTTTCGACCATCCGCGAGGAACTGGCGCGTACCAGCCAGGAAGAAGCTCAGCCGCAGCGTCAGCGCGAATCTTCCCTGCTGAGTGAGTTTTCCCGCGACCTGACCCAGGCCGCGATGGACAACCAGCTCGATCCGCTGGTGGGACGTGAAAGCGAACTGGAGCGCGTGATTCAGATCCTCTGCCGCCGCACCAAGAACAACCCAGTACTGATTGGCGAGGCAGGCGTAGGTAAGACTGCCATCGTCGAAGGACTGTCGCAGCGCATCACCGATGGCGGAGTCCCGTCGCTCCTGGCAGATAAGCGCATCCTGGCCCTCGACCTGTCATTAATCGTGGCGGGCACCAAATATCGTGGCCAGTTTGAAGAGCGCCTGAAGACCATGCTGAAGGAACTGATGGAGTCGCAGAACGCCATCATCTTCATCGATGAGCTGCACACGCTGGTAGGCGCGGGTAATGCCGAAGGTTCGTTAGACGCGGCCAACATCCTGAAACCGGCTTTGTCGCGCGGTGAAATTCAGTGTATCGGCGCGACGACGCCCGGCGAGTATCGCAAGTCGATCGAAAAAGATCGGTCGCTGGAGCGCCGTTTCCAGGCCGTCAAGGTTCCGCCGCCGGATGAAGGCGATGCCATCAAGATTCTGTTCGGCATTAAGGACCGGTACGAGAAGTTCCACGCGGTCACTTACACGGACGACGCTATCAACTTCGCGGTTTCACATTCCAACCGCTACATTCCGGATCGCCTCCTGCCCGACAAGGCGATTGACCTGATTGACGAAGCAGGCGCGCGCGTAAAGCTGCGCCAGACCTCGCTGCCGGAAGAACTGACCGAAGTCCAGAAGCGCATCAAGTTCATCGTCCACCGTATGGAGAACGCCATCGCGAACCACGAGTTCGAGAAGGCGCGCTTCTACTCGTACGAAGAACGCAAGGAGCGCGAGAACCTGCGCGCTCTTCGCGAAAAATACCACCTCGATGAGTCCTCCACCGGCGTCGTCGGTCGGGAGGACATCGAGGATGTGGTCTCGCGCTGGACGGGCGTGCCCATCACTTCGATCAAAGAAGAAGAAACGCAGAAGCTGCTGCGAATCGAAGAAGAGCTGCACAAGCGGATCATCTCGCAGGATAAAGCCATCAGCGCCCTGGCCCGCGCCATCCGCCGCTCACGCGCGGGGTTGAAGAGCCCGAACCGTCCGATCGGATCGTTCCTGTTCCTGGGACCGACCGGCGTCGGCAAGACCGAAGTGGCCCGCACCCTGGCGCAGTTCATGTTCGGCAGCGAGAAAGCGCTCGTCCGCTTCGACATGTCGGAGTTCATGGAGAAACATTCGGTCTCGAAGCTGATCGGCTCGCCTCCCGGATACGTGGGCTACGAAGAGGGTGGTCAGCTGACAGAACGTGTCAAGCGCGCGCCTTACTCCGTGGTGCTGCTGGACGAAATCGAGAAGGCGCACCCGGATGTGTTCAACATCCTGTTGCAGGTTTTTGAAGACGGTCAACTGACCGACGGCCTGGGCAACACGGTCGACTTCAAGAACGTGATCCTGATCATGACCTCGAACATCGGGGCGCGGCACCTGATGAAGCGCGAGGGCCTGGGCTTCCAGTCCACGAAGGACGAGATGGTTTCCGAGAAGGTCGAAGACCTGGTCAAGGGCGAGGTCAAGCGCACCTTCAATCCGGAGTTCCTCAACCGCGTCGATGAAATCATCCTGTTCATGGCGCTCAGTGAGACGGACCTGATCCAGATCCTCGAACTGATGGTCAACCAGTTGAACCAGAACCTGGCGCAGCGCTCGATCACGGTGACCGTGGCCGACGAGGCCAAGAAGTGGATACTGAACCAGACGCTGATCGACCGCAGCTATGGAGCGCGTCCGCTGCGGCGCGCGCTGCAGAAGTACATCGAAGACCCGCTTTCCGAGGCCCTGATCCAGGGCACGATCACCACCCGGCCGGCGTTCATCGAGGTCTTCCTCGAAGCCAACAAGCTGTATTACCGTTCGGTGGACTCGCAGGAAACCGAGGGCGTGCTGCTGTGCGAGAACTAGAGTTTGTAAGTTTAATTGGCAGAGGCGGACCAAGTGGGTCCGTCTTCTGCTTTTCTCGGCTCGCCGTCGCAAAGTCTGTTCACCAGTGACGAAATCATCTCGCAACGTTCAGCAACAAAAGCGTGAAAATCTGCCTTCGCGTACTGAAACCGTGAAGGCGACGGCAGTGCATTAGCATGATCGTGCATCGTGGGCCGCGGCCCAGGCTGCATCGGCAGCGGCGGTATTCGCGTGCTTTCTCTTTTACCAGGATCGTCAGAAAATCGTCCGGCAAGCGGGCTGGCTCTTTTGTAATGCTTCTGCAGCTCGTCGATGCGGCGCGTGACGTCCTTGACGCGGTTCTGCAGGATCTCCTCGGTGATCTCTTCCTCATCGAAGACGACAATCTCATTGATCGAGCGTATGCCATGCTTCAAATTCTCGCCAATGGCCAGGATTTGGCGGATCACATGGGCGAGCGTGAAAACGCCTTAAGCGCGCAGCTCTCGAGAAGTGTCAATTTTGGAAAGTGGCAGACTCGGTCGCGAAAATCTCGCCGGCTGTGGGCCTTTCCCGGAGACTCGAAGCCATCCGAGCATTAGGATCGAGAATAAAATTGACCGCTCAATCTGGAAATCTTCGTTCGTCAGCAATATCTTGCGCCCATGGGAAGGGCAGGCGGAAAGCGGCACCGTCTGTGAAAACTTTACCGACTTTGATGTAATCCGCATGGATGAGGCGCCGGAAGTCGAAATCTACATCGTCGCTTCCGACCGTCCGCCGGGAGGATTCGGCAAAAGCGCGGCTCCTCCGATTGCTCCCACCGTCGCCAACGCCATCTTCGCTGCCACGGGCAAGCGCGTGCGACAGCTGCCAATCATCTCCGAGAAACTCAAGGGTAGTCATGACACGCTTCGGCTTCGCTCCGGGCAGGCTTGAGAACTGAACTCAACGCCCCGACACGAGGCTGGCGTTTCTAGGCGGCCTCCCTCCTCGACGCCTTGCTTATCGAGAATCGCAATCATTGAGGATAGCGGCTTGCTAATGAGCTCTCGAATCGCATGCGCAACCTCTGTCTGTCCCTGCTCCAGGTTGTTGAAGTAGCTCCAGACCATCCGGACCTCGGGGTATTAGGGCTCTTGAAATGCCATGCTTACTTTGCCGGTCTGCCGTGATGCAGACATAGTGCGACCAGATCCGAGACATTCGCTTCGCCCACGCACATGACCGTGTCTGCGCCCCCCCAATAGATTTTCACGGTTCCATCGGACTCCGGAACGGCACCACAGGTGAAGACCACGTTGTGGACGTATCCAGTTATTTCCCAAGGATCTTCCGGTTGCAAAATCCACGAGTCGCCCACACCGATGACCTTTGCCGGGTTCTCAAGGTCATGAAGAGCAACCCCCAAACGATAGACCGATCCATCCATAGTTCGGAAAACTCCGTGATAGATGGAAAGCCATCCCTGGTCCGTTTTGATCGGCGGCGCGCCGGGACCGATCTTCATTTCATCCCAGTGATATGGTTCAGGCCTCATGATGAGCTGAGATTGGCCCCAATAGCATAGATCCGGAGAATAGGAAATCCAGATTGACCAGGGGGCGATTTCCGAATGAGGACGGTCAAGCCGGGCATAAAGGCCATCAAACTTCTCGGGAAAGATCACCACGTTCCGATAATCCGCCTGCGTGATTAGGGAAACTCTTTCCACCTGACTGAAGTCCTTCGTCTTGGCCAGGGCGACCCGGACTCCATTTCGCGAGTAGGCGCTGTAGGTGATTAGGTACTCCCCTTCCAGCCGGGTCACGCGTGGATCCTCCACGCCGAACTCTTCATAGGCGGCAAAAGGGCTGTCCCGGTCAGGAATCAGGAAGGGCTGTGGATCGGCGGTGAAGCGGAATCCGTCGGGACTGCGTGCCAAACCAATGATGGACCGTCCGGTGCGGAGATGGGAGCGGAAAAGCATGATGTATTCGTTCTCATGCTTCACGACCGCCGCGTTGTGAACGGTTTCCACTGGGTAGGGGATCTCGGCCTTGGTGAGGATGGGATTGTTGCGGTATCGTCTGACAATGTCCGGCTTCATGGTCGTCTCTTCGCTTCCAGGTCAAAAATCGTTGAGTAAACCCGTTCGTATCCCTCCACCATGGTATCGATCGAAAAGTATTGCCGGACACGGCGGTGGCAGGCACGACGATCGATTTCAGAAATTCGTCCAAGGGCCCGAACTGCTTCAGTGACGTTGTCAACCAGAAAACCGGTCTGCCCGTCCTTGATCACCTCACGGCAAGAGCCGAGGTTCATCGCGATGACGGGCACGCCAGCGGCATTGGCTTCGACCAGGACAAGTCCGAATCGCTCCGGGATAGTGTTCAAATGCAGTAGAGCTCGGGCTCGGGCAAACAGTTCGTTCTTGCCCGGCACGCCCACCGGTCCGATATAAAGGATGTTTTGCTCGTCGAGATGGGGTTTGACCTGCTCCCGGAAATAGGCCTCATCCTGGATAATACCAGCGATGATCAAACGCATTCCGCTTAGACGAGCAACCTCGATGGCCAGATGAACACCTTTATCCGGGTGGATCCGACCGAGGAAAATCAGGTCATCACCGCTGGCTTCCTGAAGCGGGTACAACGAGAGGTCGATGCCGTCATAGACTGTCGCCAGGTAATTCAGCCCTGCGGCTCGATCGGAGTCGCTGATGGAAACGAAGTATCCGTCACGATACTTCTGATAGACGGGCATGATTTTGGCTGACGAGAATCCGTGGATGGTAGTCAGGACCGGTGTCTTGACCAGCCGGGTGTAGGTCAAAGCCATGAAGTCGTAGTGGCTGTGGATGAGGTCAAACTCAGCAGCGTGCTCGAACGCTTCGGAGATGTGAAGGTATTCGGCTACTTTGGGATCGACGGCGGAATCCTCTTCATACCCCTTGTCCACCACGGCATGCAGATGAGCGCGGGTCACAGAATCCCTGCTCGCGAACAACGTCACATCCCAGCCACGGGCGACGAGCCCTTCGGTGATGTTGCTAGCCACCGTTTCCCAGGCGCCGTATTGCCGAGGAGGCGTTCGCCAGGCTATCGGCGACAGGACAGCCACTCTTTTGTCGGGCTTTGTCATACTGTTCGACGACATTTCCTAGTGCATGGCAGCCAGCACTTCATCGAGGGGAACGGTAGCGAAACCGGTGGCGTGATCGGCCATGCCATAGGGAATGATCAGTTCGCCGTTGTGGAGGAGAGCGCCGCAGGTATAAACGACGTTCGGCACGTAGCCTTTACGCTCCCTTTGGTCCGGTTTGAGCAAGGGTTCGCGGAGGCGGCCGATCACTTTGCCGGGATTGTCGTGATCGAGGAGGAACGCGCCGATGCAGTACGTTCGCAGGGGGCCGACACCGTGGCTGAGGACCAGCCAGCCTGCTTCGGTCTCAATGGGGGACCCGCAGTTCCCAAGCTGGACCAGCTCCCAGGGGAACATCGGTTTAAGGAGCACCTTGCGTTCATACCAGAAGTGGACGTTGTCGGAAAACATGAGGTAGATGTTCTCGTTGTCCTGGCGGGAAAGCATGGCATAGAGGCCGTTGATTTTCCGGGGGAAGATGGCCATGCCTTTGTTTTCCGCTGCCGGACCGTTCAGGGTGATGAACCGAAAGAGGAGGAAGTCAGAAGTCTCCACCAGCTCTGGCAAGACCACCTTGCCATCGAAGGCCGTGAAGGTGGCGTAGTAGACGTGGGTGCCGTCATCGTTCTGGAAACAGACGAACCGGGCGTCTTCGATGCCGTTGCGTTGCGACGGCGTGGCCGGGAAAATAACGCGTTCAGACAGCCGCTGTTGGGGCTGAAACTGAACCTCGTAGTTGGACCGGGCCAGCATCAAAATTCCCCGGATGGCGTTCCGATCCGACAGGCGGGACTGCTTCCCTTCGGCTTCGAGATTGGCGCGAAGTTCATCCAATGCAAACGACTCCCCAAACTTGTTCATAGCCCGGCGCGTGAATTCGTTGGTCAATCCCAGCTCAAAGAGTTTCCGCTCGAAGAGCGCCTTCTCGTAAAGCGGGTTCGGGATTTGACGCGGCTCGGTGAGGAAGCCGCTTGGGGGTAGGACCTCGATTCGATGGTCGACATGGATGATACCCGTCCGAAAAGTGATGGAGGAAATGTGTCCCTCCCCGGTGGCGCGCAAGCTGAGGATAAAACGCAGAGCGCCGGGAGGCAGGCCAGACTGGTCAGGGTGCGGGACGATGGACGGATTGAACAGGGCTGCGGATTCTAAGGAGAATTCGCAAACGAAATAGGAGCCGATCAACAGCTGTCTTTGTTCTGAAATTTTCTCATCGGTCAACAGGAGGTCTCGGACCTGTTCGAATCGTTCCAGAAAGGATTTGTGGATCTGCTGGTGTCGCTGGGAGAATTCGGCGGATACTTCGTCCAGGAGAGGGCCGACTCGGTTTTCCGGGAGCGACATGATCCGGGCGATAATCCTGCCGGCCCGCTGGGGATCCTGCGGACTGAATGGCCGCAGAAGAACGCGGGACTGGTCAGGCCGGAGGACCGTGGCCGTGCGTTTGACGTGAATCGAGTTGGCGTTCATGGACTGGTTATTCCAGAGAAACGAGACCGGAGACCGCGATTATTCTTAGACGGCGATCGGTTCCTTAAAACTCGTCAGCATATTTTGCGCCAAGCGCATCTCCGCCAACGAAAGCAAAAAGGCCAGGGTTGATTCCGCTCCCTGGTTCCGGTTGACCCGATCCACGTGCAACCCATCGCGGCAGCCGCCTGTTTTGGGAGAGCAGAGTTCCAATCCGAGATCGTTCCAGCCGATGAACCAGTCGAAGGCGCGTTGCGCCTGCTCGTACCACCAGAGGTCCGATGTGGCGCGATAGGCTTCAAGACAGGCTGAGACCATTGCTTGCGCCTCGATGGGCTGCTGGTCAAAGTTGGCGCGCATGCCGCCGCGGCGATAAAATCCGTTGGTGCCAATGGATCGAAAGTGACCCTTCTCGGAGATTTGCAATTCCGTCAGCCAGCGCAGGGCCTGCAGGCCTCGCTCAAGCACCGCTTGTTGTCCGGTTGCACGTCCGCTCAGAATCAAGGCGTGTGGGAGCTTTGCGTTGTCGTAAGCCAGATCCTCTTCAAACCAGCACCAGTCCGGCTGGGCGGTCCTTTCGAAAAGTTCCATGAGCCGGGAAGTGAGTGTCTCACGGGTTTGGTTGACCAGGCTGTCACCGCTCAACCGGCGCAGGTATTCATGAATGCCGATAAGGCCCAACGCCCACGCCCGCGGCGAAGTGAACTCCGTCAGAGCTGGCAACGCCAGCGCAAAGAGTTGTCCAGCCATGATCTGGAAGCCCCGATAAGGCGAACGCCCCACGCCCACGCCCAGCGCCCAGAGGGCTCGCCCTTGGCAATCCTCTGACCCTTGTTCGTCGAGCCAGCGGCGGTCGAAACTCAGGTGGTTGTGGAAGCGTTTCACTCTGAGATCGAACGCGTGGTGCAAGAACGCCGCGTAGGTTGTGGCCAGCGTCCGCACGCGCTCTGGCTCTTCTCCCAATTCACTGAGCAGTACCGCGAGGATGAATGCGCGAGCGTTGTCATCCGTACAGTAGCCTTCCGAAAAATTCGGGATGCTAAAAATGGCATGCTGGAAGATTCCGGTCGAATCGGTCATACGCGAGAGATGACTCAACTTCAACTCCGGCAGTTCCCGCGGCTTTTGGTCGAGCGTCTTCGTGGCGAGAGATTTTCGAGATCGCGACGCCCCCTCGATCCGCGACAACTCGAACGAGCGCATATAGAGCCGCGCCACGTTGCTCCAGACCATCTCACGGCCCAGCTTGTAAGCATTCTTGCGAATGGCATGCCGGCGGGTGTCGTCGCGCAGCAAACCAATTACCTCGCGGGCTATGGCCGGGGCGTCGCCGAACGGCACCAGCACGCCGTGGTCTTCCGCCAACAATTCTGCAGCGTGCCAGTACGGTGTCGAAATTACCACT
Organism: Terriglobales bacterium; assembly: GCA_049696815.1. GTDB lineage: Bacteria > Acidobacteriota > Terriglobia > Terriglobales > Acidobacteriaceae > Acidiflorens. The sequence goes on from JBAVUO010000053.1 coordinate 72,595, forward strand.
TTGCCCGCGCCAAACGTATAGGCTAGCGCGCCCGACGTGATCTGCGCTTCGTTGAGATAAGGCGTGATGTAAAAGTCTGCGGCGCCGATGAACTCCTTCAGATTTTCAAGTTCTACGAACCGATTGTAGAAGATGACGTTCTTCTCGAGCTTGTTCTTTTTGGCAAGGATTTCGAGGCTGAGCCGGTAGGTTTCGCCATGCTCGCGTAGTTCGTTGGGATGGGTGGCGCCCAGCACAATATAAACAACGTCGGGAAACTCCGCTAGAATGTGCGGCAAGGCGTTGAGCACGTATTCGATCCCCTTGTTCGGCGAAAGCAGCCCGAACGTGAGCAGCACCACCCTGCCTTCCACTCCGAACTGGTCCTTGAAATCGGTCGGATCGACAAAACCTACGTCGGGAATGCCGTGCGGGATGAAATCGATCTTGGCCGGCGGTGCCTGGTAAATCTCCTGCAGCATCTGTCGCCCCCGCTCAGCCATGACCACGAGCCGGGTCGAGAGCGCGACTAACTCGTGCATTACTCGCCGTTGGTCGGCTTTCGGCTCACGCAAAATGGTATGAAAGGTAGTGACAACGGGCATTCTCAGTTCGCGCAGGAGTGCCAGGATATGGCCGCCGGCGAGCCCGCCGAAAATGCCGAACTCGTGCTGCAAGGAGACGATGTCCACGTTGCTGATATTCAGGAAGTCCGCAGCACGTAGATAAGACGACAAATCCTGCTCCTCAATCTCGAAGCGAACTACTTCCGGGTACTCGTAGCCACCTTGAATGTCATTCACCGACACTGAGAAACACTGGCTTTGGGGATACGCAGCTGCCACGGCGGCAAGCAGGTCAGACGTGAACGTCGCAATGCCGCACTTGCGCGGCAAGTGGTCGCCGACAAACGCGATCTTGCGAACTTTGGAACCTTCTTCCATGAGGCAGTCTTTCATTCCTCGCGCCCCGCGCTGCTATGCGCACGAGTCTGCGCGCCAACCGCAAATGTGCCGCCTCAGCCTGAAGTGGGAAGGAGCGTTTCTCCGGTAGTGTAGATTCCGTCCTTCGGGCGGTGACTTTCAAGGCATGCGGGTCTACCGATCCGATGCGGGTGGGCAGGAGCGCGGGAAGGATATTCGCGCAGATGCAGTGATCGTCTCGATGAGCACACCAAGCTATCCTTCGGCATGGTTGCATCCCTGCAGAGCCCGCTGCCGTTTCACCTGGCAAAATCATTGTACCTCACATCGTGATTGGAGGAGTGATTCTTGATCAGTCTGCTGGCGGCGGAATTGGCGCTGCTAAGCGTGGGGCGTCGAGTTTGCGGTCGCGTGCGGCGAGATCTGGGGTTGTCGGCCCGCCAGCATCTCTTGCGGCGCGGTGTGCGGCCAACCACCCGAAATACAATTCTTGTTCGACGGTTGCGGAGCCAAAACCCTGGCAAAGCCGGCGGGTAATCTCACATGACACTACCGGCAAGATTAGGCCAGTGGTAGAGTAACATTACGGGTATTTTCTGTGACGCGGGGTTCGTCATGAAAGCCTATCAGCATGAACTGGCCCACCTCTACGAGCACCGCAAGAATGTCTTCAGATTTAGTTCGGCGTCTCTCTTCCAATCTCTGATCACCGCAAGCGTGATAGGCGTTGTGGTTGCGTTCATTGGCGTCGCGCTGAATGCTGTGCGGTTGCAAGGAAACGCTTCGTGGTATGTAGGCGCGACGACCGCAGCTTTAGTGGAAGCGGTTATCGTTACCGCCCTGGTGACGATCGTTATCGAACAGCGACGCAAGCGAGCGATCCGACGAACTCTGGAACTCGCCTTCCTGAACCACCACATTCGAAACGCCATTACCCAGATGGGTATGGCGCAGTACGTCGCCGATCCACAGCAGCACGAACGCTTGGTGAGGGAAGCAGTCGGCCGGATTTCCGAAGCCCTATTCCGAATTGCCAACAGCGCGGACCTGACCGGGCTGTCTCTCGAAGTGGATCTCAAGGGCATGCAACTGACCCATGAGGGGGAAGCGCGCGAGCAGGAGGCGAAGAAGAAGGCGAGTTAGAGGCCGCCTCGTCACGGCCGGCCTCGACGGGACGTCTCCGCGAGGGGAGGAATGAAATACACCCGGAAGAGCTAATGAAGACTGACCTGCTTAGCGAAATCGTGCTGCTGGGAAGCGGTGGCTGATATTCGCTTCACTGTTGCTGATCGTAGTGACTGCGCTCACGCGAGCTTAACCGCGCGGCCAGGTTTCTCTGAAGGACTTATGCCGCCGACCGTTCAAGTCGGTACGATTCTGATCGAGGAGCAACCGCTCATCGCCCAGGTTCTTGGGCTGGAGAGTGAGCCTTACTCAGGGAACTGGGGAGTGGTCAAAGCTTTCGATAGCTTTGCCCTTGATCGCAAGATCCACGCCGCTGGATGGAACTTCTTCTTCATGGCGGCAGAAGTAAAGGTGATGTTCTTTGGTGCTCTCGGAGCGAAGAAGATCCAAAACGCGTTGAAACGAATTCTGGTGAAGGTGAGGCACCAAAACTTCAACAGCCTCGAAGTAACTGGAGTCGTTGCCAAGCGTTTTCTGGGTGTGCCCTATGCCACCGTTTCCGCACACTCACGCCATATCCAACAGAGCTGCTATTTGGATAGCGCCGAGGAACGGCGGGCGTCCCAGCGCGACGCAGAGTGGGCCAGAGGTTGAGAGCGTTCTCCGATCTGGAGAGTAGAATTATGCGACTTAACGAGAATCAAAATCTCGAGCTAATCCTGTTTAACCGCAATCATTCGCTGGCCATCACGACGCACTGAACGTGTATACAATGCCAGTGCGGTTCTGCGTGTTTTCTAAAAGCAACCGAAGCGGCGCAAATCGCCACAATGAGGCATCCTGACACGTACTAAGGTGCGCTGATTCCGTGTCTGCGGAGAGAGTTACTTGTCCGAAGCTGCCAGGCGCCGATCTCGATGGGGCTCGGTACGCGGTAGGCCGGTGCTAAGCTCACATTTCTTTCCTGGCTTAGCCCCACAGGTGGGGCAGCGAACCGCTAGTGCTTGTTTCTCGGTGACTCTCATGGCTGCATAATGCGTGTTTACTCCGCAGGAAGCTGGTCAATTTTGACCAGTGCATTCAAACGAGAACCCAGGTTCTTGCGTGTTGCGAATACCAGTGGCCACAGTTGCTGCGTAGAGAAATATTTCTTACCGAGTTTTGTCCGGACCACGATCCCACAGGCCGGGCCAATTATCAAATTCCTTCCCAAACACCTTCTGAGCCCACTTCGGTACTGACGGCGCTAGTTTCAAGAGTTTCCAATCGTGCCCCGACTCTCAGATTCCGCACGCTCGGCTTTTACACAACCCCTGGTGGCGCTATCCTGTCGAGGTAGCATTCTGGAAGGTCAAAAGAGCGGGTTTCGAAACCGGGAACTGCTGGTGCAACGTGCGCGCCCGAACACCCGTTTTGGCCGGCAGGCTCCTCTGTGGCGGCGGTTTTTCAAAACTATGCTGGCAGACTCACGACTTTTCATGCCGCGTATCTTCAGTTTGTCCATCCGCGCTCGGGAGAGAGCGTCTCGATTGACTGCAAACTGCCCCCCGATTTTCAGCATTTGGTTCGAGAATTGTCGCGATCAAACCGTGCGCGCCGGTGAGTCCGGAATCCAACAGACGGGAGTGAGCCTTCAAGTTCTTGACCGATCCCAAGGCGGTTTACGGAAACGGCGAGAGGCATTGAGCGGCAATTTCCGGCGGAACCGGGTTGTAGAAGAACCAGGATGCCCACTCGAACCCCGTCACGCGGACGATTTGCGGCAAGATTTGCAAGTGCCAGTGGAAGTCGTCTTCGATTGTGTTCCAATAGCCCGCTCTCGGCCGCAGAAAGGGTCTGTCCTGGAGCGATAAGTTGTAGGGTGGCCCGCCCAAGGTGTGGTCCAACTTCTGCAGGACATCGCGTAGAATCCGCGCCAGGTTTTCAATTTGCCCAGGACTGATCCGGCTGAACGCGCTGTTGTGAGATTTGGGGAACACTCCCATCTCGAACGGAAAGCGCGAGGCGAATGGAGCAAACGCCACAAAATCGTCATTCTCGGCAATTAGCCGCCGGCCCTTGAGTTCTTGTTGGAGTACGTCGCAGTAGATGCACCGTTCCTTCAGGGCAAAGTAGTCGCGAGCGACCATGAGCTTTGTCTTAAGTGAGCGCGGTGTTACCGACAGGGCCATCAATTGCGAGATGGAATGACTAATGGTGTGCGCGCCGGCTCCTTCGCCGTGATTCTTGAAGATGAGCACATAGCGCATCCGCTTATCCCCCTCCAGGTCGATGATGCGAGCCACGTAAGCTCTGATGACGTCAGAGAGTTCGTGGACTTCCAGTTCGTGTAAGCTACGGTCGTGTCGGGGTGTTTCCACGATGATCTCGTGGGCGCCCACGCCGTTCATCAGATCGTGGAACCCTTCAGCGCGTCGTCCCAATTCCCCTTCGATCCGCAAGAGTGGATTGGAATTGGAGACCACCCGCACGGACCACCCTGGCCCGTTGGGGGACGAGCCCGGATTTCGGATGGCAAAGACTTCCGGCGGGGTAGCAGCCTCGTTGGTTTCGCAGAATGGGCAGAACTTCATTTCCCTCACGAATCTCTGGAACTGAAAATCCGAGGGCCGTACCGTGTTGGTCTCGGCCATGATTACCCAGCTGCCAGTAAGAATATCTTTGCGCATTTGAGACATTGGGGCCTCACGGTGCTGAGCTCGCTCGCAAAGGGAGCGTGCGCGCAAATGGGAAAGTGTTGTACTTGTGCTTGATGGACGCCCCTCCCCGTTCTCCGGCACTCACCGCGGAAAAGAATCCCAGTGTTGCAAGAAATCCCTTCCACGGGGTCGCGATCATGGTCTCCGTTGTCGAGTGCCCGTAAGCGCGGATGATCATTGCTGTCTTCTCGATCTGCTTTGGATCATCTGCCTATTTTGCAAAGTGCTGCCGGACTTTCGCCGCAATTTGACGATCCGTCATCTTGTCAACTGTTTCAATGCTGGCGATGCGCCCACCAAGTTTGTCTCCCTCGAGCCGTCTCTTCAGCTCGCCCTTGGCCTCACCAGGCCCAAATATCAGAATAGATTCTGCATCACGAATACTCGCAATCACCGCATCGTAGTAAATGTTGAGATGTCCCGTGAACTTTCTTTCGCGGGTATCATCTGCCGGTACTTGCTGTGATTCATAGGGAGTCGTAGAGCGTGCACCACCAGAACGTCCGAGCTGTTTTTCAATCTTTGATATTATCAGCGTTGTTGCTTCCCTTTGGTCCGTAACAGCCACGATCACAGCTTTCCTGTGGTCAATCCACACACCCACCTTTGTGCTCATCGATTTTTCCTTTGTCTGCTAGATAGGCTCGTGCCTCGGTTTCGTCTAACAGCGCTGAGGGGGCGTCGGGTTCAACGACTGGTTAGTTGCGCAGGCTCAGTCCCAATAGCTTTCTGGCTTGTCGGCTGCGCCCCCGACTCCCACAAAACAAAAAGCCGTCAATCCGATTATTCAGTTTTAAAGCTTAAGCGGCTGACGGCCATTAGCAACCCGCTCACGAGCACGAACGCTGAAATGGCGATGAGTTTCCGGCAGAGAGAATAGCCCGGAACCCTGGGGCTCCGGGCGGGATGCGACAGCCAACAGTTCAGGCAGCCTTCGCCTTCGGCAGGCCCTTGATCTCCACCTGGTGCGGCAACGCAGCGGCCGCGACTGGGGCGGTGATTTCGAGCAAGCCGTTGTTGTACTCCGCGTTGATCTTCTCCGTGTCCAGCCCTTCAGGCAAGGTCAGCGTGCGACTGAGGGTGCCATAGCTGAGCTCCCGATAGAGGTAATCCACGTCCTTGGCCTCGCGGCTGGCTTTGCGCTCGGCACTGATGGTCAGCAGGTTGCCCAGCACCTTCAACTCCACCGTGCTCGGATCCACGCCCGGAAGGGCCAGGCGCAGGTGATACTCCTTCGCCTCCTTATCCACCCAGACCTCGGCTGGAGGCACCAAAGCGAACGGAGAGCGCTCCGGCTCCGTAACCGCGGGCCAACCAGTCAGCAGCGACCAAATCCTCAAACCAGTTCTCGCGAATCGCTAGTTGGGTCATCGCACACCTCTCTTCCGTGCTAATCGGACACCCACCATTTTAATCCTCAGGATCAATGAATTTCTGTGACGGCAGTACAGCTTAGAGTTCGGAATCGCGATCACAGCGCAAAGTCTTGGGAAAGTGGATAATTAATCTGGCATTGATTTGCCCTAGGGCCCACCAGCGGGGTTTTAGCGCAACCTGCAAACGGAGGAACCTAGCGACACCAAGGATTGAACGCACTTCAATTCAGTTCGAAGGAGATTGCCGATGATTCCAATCCCCATCATTGCCACAATTATTGCGGCTGTTGAACCCGGTTGAAAAAACATCCCATCAGAGGGGCAATGGAACGGTGGAAGGAATCGCGATTGTGACGGATCGCACTACTGGACAGGCACGGGGATTTGCCTTTGTCGGAAAGGCAAAGGACACCAAAGTCGCGAGGGCCGTCTCCAGCTGAAATTGACAACACCAGGATTCGGTATATGCTGTCAAATAGAGCGAATTACGTCTTCTCCTCTTTCAGATCCTCTGAACTAAGGCAGTCTATCTGAAGTTCCCTCCTCTTAGTCACGGCAACCCCGGGAGGTTGACATGTTTCGTCACGTTTCCATGCACCTGGAGCCTAATACCGGTGCGGATGACCCACGAATGACATGGCAATACTTCGCCGTAGCGGCCTCCCAGGAACAAGACCTCAAGAAACTCACCTGCCTCTTGCAACAGCTTCACAGGGCCCTCGACAAAGCTGATCCTGAGGGTGACGAGGTCAGGGCTTTTACAAGTTCTCGTCGCTAGCATTCTTTTGGGAGATTGCCAACTCAAGCCATGATGATGGCATGTGTGAGCACGGCAAGACCTGGAGACTCGCTAAAATGACAATCTTGGTCCTACGGATGAGAAACGGAAATTGCGTCGTCGCTGCGGCAGAAAACGAAGCAGCCGCCAGGGAGCGCGTGCAAGATATCGGAAGGAATGTTGAGATCGCTAGCGTTCGTGAACTGAGCTCCTTCGTTGCGCAGTTCACGCTGACTGACGAAGGCGAACTTGTTAGCACCCTGCTCGACCAGCAGACCCTTTTTGACTTGCACAGCCACGAATATCCGATGCTGTATGCTGCGCGTTCCCATTCATTCAACGACTTTGGGCCGTCTCCGACTAATGCCTCCTCAGAGCCGCTTCTCTACGACGCGGGCGTGCGAACGGACAGGCGCGAGTGGGACATGCGCGACAGGAACATGATCTCTTACGCGGTGCAGCAGGAAAGGGAGCGATTGGCGAATTGATTTGGCCTTAGCGGCCGTTTCGGATCGATTCGACCTTGTCTTTCGTTGGGCAATTCAGATCCCGCGAGGGCCTTCTTCTTTCACTGGCTGCTCAGCCAAAAATAACATTATCCGCATTCGCGAACGGCGGAATTGACACCCTTCGACACCCACCTTGCCGCTGGTGTGGATGTTTCAGTGATTCTCGGTAGCTTCCCGCACGATCCGGGCAGCGGCTTGGCTGAAATCCTCGCGGGTCATTTTCTTCTTCGGCACTTGGGCTGGACGCCGATCCAGTTTGTTTTCCAGTTCATCAGACTGTCGCTGTGCTTTGTCCGCTTTTGTACGCTTCTTTGCCATGTCCACAGCTTGCCACAACCCCGGCTCCCCGGCTAGGGTCTGCGGATTTCAAACTGCGCCACTACCGGGTACTTCGGTTTCTTGACTCTGGCCCAAGATCCGCGCAATTCTCTGCACGGGGCCACCCCGTTATGAAAACGCCGAAGTTCGATTGGTGGTGGATCGGATCACTCGCTCTCACCGTAGTCTCTCTAGCTGGCTTGGTATACCGTTTTTGGAGCAGCTACAGAGCGGCACGATGACCGGAAGCCGTTGCCTTTTGGCACGCATGGTCCGAAACCACATTATTTAGAACACCCCACCGGGAAGTTGATCAACGCCAGCTACCCCACCGCCGTTCTTCAGCCCCTGCCAGCAAGCGTGCATATTTGGGACAGACCGAAGGGATACACCGGCCGTCCCCCTCGACTTCCGCTCCCAGCGTGCACAGATTCCGGCGTCATTCGTGCACGTCTTCTAGAAATGACTTGAGCTTGCGGGAGCGCGAGGGTTGGCGCAGCTTGCGTATGGCCTTGGCTTCGATCTGGCGAATGCGCTCGCGGGTGACGGCGAACGATCGGCCAACCTCCTCCAGCGTGTGCTCCGAGCCGTCCTCCAGACCAAAGCGCATCTTCATGATCTTCTCCTCGCGCGGAGTCAGGGTGTGCAGCACGAGCGCGGTCTGCTCCTTCAGGCTCACGTTGATGACGGCCTCGGCCGGCGAGACCAAGGCGCGGTTTTCGATGAAGTCGCCGAGGTGGGAATCCCCTTCCTCGCCGATCGGCGTCTCCAGCGAGATCGGTATCTGCATGATCTTGAGCACCTTGCGCACTTTGGCCGCAGGAATGTCCATGTGCTTAGCAATCTCTGTCGACGTGGGTTCGCGGCCCAACTCCTGGACCAGTTGCCGCGAGGCGCGAATCAGTTTGTTGACGATCTCGACCATGTGCACCGGGAGGCGGATGGTGCGCGCCTGGTCGGCAATGGCTCGGGTGATTGCCTGGCGAATCCACCACGTGGCGTAGGTGGAAAACTTGTAGCCGCGGCGGTACTCGAACTTGTCCACTCCCTTCATCAGGCCGACGTTGCCCTCCTGGATCAGGTCGAGGAACTGAAGCCCGCGGTTGGGGTACTTCTTGGCCATCGACACCACGAGGCGCAGGTTGGCTTCAATGAGCTCGTGTTTGGCCTGTTCCCTGTCCATCTCACCCTGGATGATTTCGCGCTGCGTGCGGTGCAGCTCCTGGAACCTCACGCCGGCATCGCTTTCCAGCCCTTCCAGATCGGCGCGATACTGCCGCTGTGTCTTGCGGTACTCTTTCTTCAGTTCTTGGCTGCGCGCGCTCTCAATCTTCCTTTCCAGGTTGCTGACCTGCCGGTCGAGCGAGCGCATGATGTCCACGGTTTTATTCACCCGATCGATCAGGCGTTCGCGCTCGAAGTTGGTCAGACCTAGGTTGCGGATGATGAGCGAAATCCGAACGATCTCGCGGCCCAAGCCACATCGGCAGCGGCGGTATTCGCGTGCTTTCTTTTTTGCCGGGATGGTCGGTAGTCGTACGGCTAGCTGACTGGCTCTTTTGTAATGCTTCTGTAGCTCGTCGATGCGGTGCGTAGTGTCCTTGACGCGGTTCTGCAGGATCTCCTCGGTCATCTCTTCCTCATCGAAGACGACAATTTCCTTAATCGGGCGGAAGCCACGCTTCAAATCCTCGGCGATGGCCAAAATCTGACGGATCACAATAGGCGAGCGTGAAAGTGCCTTCAGCACGCGCAGCTGTCCGCGCTCGATGCGCTTGGCAATGTCCACTTCCCCTTCGCGGGTGAGCAGAGGCACTGCGCCCATCTCGCGCAGGTAGATGCGCACCGGATCGTTGGTCTTTTCAAGAGCGCCTGGGGGCGGAACGAGTCCGATGACCTCGCCGGGCTCCACTTCTTCCTCAAACTTATTTTTCAACGCCGCGGAAGATAGCTTGGGCTGGCCCCCAAGCACGTCAATGCCCTGCGTACCGATGGTGGTGAGCAGGTCGTCCAGGTCCTCTGGGGAACGGACGTCATGCGGAATCAAGTCATTCACCTCGTTGTAGGTGAGATAGCCCTTTTCCTTTCCTGCATCAATGAGTTTCGTTATGTCGTCAAGAGCCAAGCGAAATCCCTTTCACCTGCATGGAAGTGAGACTTTGCGTGGGACAAGAGCTAATTACTTTTGCCCCTTGCCGGTCGTAGAACCAGGGCAAACAGGAATTGGTTTTCACACGCTTTCTGCGGAGCTATACTGTGCGACGTTGACGAGTCAACGTCCTCTATTGTAGTCCCGGTTGACGGGCCCTGCTTCGAGTACCCGCACGCGCATTTCAGAGTGCACGAAATGAGGCGGAATTGCGTCCCGCTGTACAGCGCCTAGGTGACTCGTAAACTGTTCGGAGGCAATACGGAGTAAAAGGAGCGCCCTGCGTGGACGTTCACCTGATTAACCCTAGCGATGTGTCGTTCGGAACCGCGGTTATCACACCACGGTGGCAGTACGTGCTCGCTGCCGCCACGCCGAAGAGCTTCGGCGATCCCAAGCTCGTGGATGAGACGCTATTCCAGACAGATCCTGTCCGAATTCAACAAGGAGGCGCCGTCGGGATCGGCATTCACACCGCAAACGCTTTGCGTGGCTATGAGATTGGAAAGATGGCACGGCAGCGGGGTGCTTATGTGATTTTTGGCGGGATCCATGCAACGCTGTATCCCGAGGAAGCGCTTGAGCTTGGGGGCGCACATGCGGTCGTAAATGGGGATGGTGACATTGTTTGGGCCCAGGTGCTGGCGGACTGCCGTGTGGGTGCTCCGAAACCGGTTTACGTGGGCGGCCAGATTGAGGCCAGCGACTTTGTTCCGGCCCGGTGGGATCTCGTTCCACGCAATCGCTACATGTGGGCGTCGGTGCAGACAGTTCGAGGTTGTCCCAAACACTGCTCTTTTTGTTCGGTCTGGCGTACGGATGGCCAGCGCCCTCGCCAACGCACCTCAGATGTTGTAATGGAAGAAATTGTACAGTTGCGCCGCCTCGGGTTTCGGTTCATCGCGCTGGCAGACGACAATTTCTACCCGGTGACCTTGACCGACCTTCACTTGGCAGCCCAGCAGAACACAGCCCGGCTGAATGAATTGAAAGCACTTCGCGACGAAAGGTTTGAACTGATGTCTCGCCTGGCACAGCTTCCAGACGACACGGTTTTCTTCACCCAGATCACTATGGAGGCGGCCGAAGACCCTGAATTTCTGGATGCGATCAAAGCGGCACACATCAAAGGCGCCCTAGTGGGAGTGGAATCCGTGACTCCGGCTGGCTTGAAAGATGTCTACAAGGGTTTCAACCTAGCCGGGGAGGACCTGATCGAGCGTCTGAGGACTTTTCGCCGCCATGGAGTGCATGTGCTCGGCTCGTTCATTCTTGGTTTGCCCAGCGATCGTCCGGAAACCTTCGACGCCACGGCCGCTGCCGCGATAAAGCGCTGATCTCACATTTGCTCAATTCGTGACGCTAAGCCCTTACCCGGGGACCGTGGATTTCAACCGCTGGGAAAAGGGGCTGGGAGCGAACCCGCCGACCATCGCAGGAATCCCTCTCACCCGGCGCTGGCTTATCCCGCAAGCCCTTCGTCCGAAGTTGTATTGGGATCATCCGGTGATGTCGGCGGAGGAAATCCGCTCGCGGACCCAGGCGGTTTGGGACAGCTTCTACAGTTTCGGTCGCATCTGGAAGCGTTCCCGCTTCATCAAGTCAAGCCGCGGCCGGTTGGCATTTCTTCTTATCTCGAAGATTTACCGCCAGATGTATGCCGATACAGGCATCGCTACCGAAAGCGCACGGGTCAAGCGTTCCGGGGAATGGGTGCGTTTACTAGCGAAGCCGTGCCGCTATCTGTTCGCCGGCACTCCTATGCCGGAGATGCAGGTGCCGGCGGAATAGCCAAGACCACCGAATGGACAGAGGTGCGGTATCTCCGCTTTGCTCAGGCTCATCCGTAATCAATCGATACCCGACTCAAATTCTTACCCCAATGGCAAACACACGTCTTTTCCGATCCAGGGGTGGGTTCAAGAGCTTGCAGGAGGGCCAAAAGGTTGAGTTCGAGGTCACGAAAGGACCGAAGGGGGGCAAGCTGAGAACGTCCGAGCTGCCTAACCGCAGACAGTTTCGGAAAAGGGCGGTCACACGTAGCGGTCGCCCTTTGTTATTTGGTCCAACAATCATTCCCTTTCCGCACAAGGAAGTCTGAGAATGCCATGCTTACTTTGCCGGGAAAAAACATCGGCTGGATTTCTAAGCCAGCATTTAATTGACTCTTGGTGGTTTTTCGTTGATTTAGCAGGCTGCGTCGACCCTCCAAGATTTCGTGTGGAAACGTCAATTCTGATTTTCGGGGCAGTTGCGATTCTCCTCTTTGTCTACCGCAAGCGACAGAAAGCAGGAAGTCGATGGTTAGCGGTTCTTGTGCTCGCGCCCGCCGCCTTGGCGTGCGCCGTTTCTGAATGGGCACCGCAATCCATCTGGGGATGGCGACACCTGATTTTCGCACTCTGGCCATTCATCATGGTTCTTGCGGACTGCTTGTGCCAGCTGCAGGAGCTACTTTAATCTACGTGATAACTCTGGCCGGATTCTGGGCGGGGTTCGCGGTCATCTCTCACCGAGATGACGACCGGAAGCTGCCATGGGACAGGCTCACCATCGCCCTCCTCGACAAGGAACGCAGCAGGTCTCCCATCGTTCCTCTCTACTCCGCTGACGCGCATTTGCAGTACCGCAACCGCAGCGTCAAGACCCTTTCTTCGAGAGAAAAAAGACTAGGTCGGCCGCCGTCGCCGGTGGCGACGGATTTTTCGCTTGACATAGCAATTAGCGGGGGTAGCATATGGGCCTGTCGAACGAATAGCAGTCTCGTGAGCCCGGAGTTTTGAAGCAAAGACCCAAGGCTTCCTCTTCCCCATCGATCGAAGGCCTTGACCACGTGACTTGTTTGATCGAAGACAACTGCAGAGCACTGGGGAGGAGGATCCGCCGATGTACCGTCCTCAACATAACTTGCCACTGGTTGTAGTACTCATTTGTAGCTTTCAAGTTTCTGTCGCAGCAGCTGCCTCCACTGTGCCGCCGCTGGATCCCAACTCCAGCTGCGCAAGCTCAGAGTATGCCGCTCAAAAAGCACAGCGGGCGCAGCAACCCTCTTCCACTAGCGGCGAATCGTCGGCAATGGTAGTGGTGTCAGGTAGGGCGCCTCTAAATACGACGAGACAGATAAAGATGGGTCAGCAGGTAACCGTCTGCATTATGGGTTTGCACGACTGGATTTACCAACAGAAGAAGAGCCCTGCGACACTGCGTCTCTTTATAGGCGGGTATCTACTTGCAAACATTGCTCCCAGTTCAATTTCGCCCTCCAATCAGGAATACCTCAACTTCGTACTGCAGATGGACACCGCAGATTCCGCAGACTGGAAGGCATGGGCGGCGATTGTGGATGCTGCTCGGCACAGCAGCGAGAATCAGCTTCCCATTAGCATTGGCGTGGCCGACACCAAGCAGGTGTACGAATCCGACGCAGTCGTGACCATTGTCCCTTATCCAAGCAAGTGGCCCTACTTGCTGACCGGGTTCATAGTGCTCTTGGCCGCATTAGTGTACATGGCCGCTAAAACAGATCTGCTACGTTCTGCGGTCGGGACCCGTCCCTCTTTGCCTTTGCGTTCGCCATTTAGTCTGGGTCTTGTTCAGATGGCATTTTGGTTTTACCTCGTCCTGGCCGCGTATGCCTATATCTGCGTTAGCACCCGCCAAATCCACATCCCTATGGGATCGGTATTGGGATTGCTTGGCATCAGCTCCACGACGGGCTTAGCCGCGATCTTCGTCGACAAGTACAAAGACGCTAACCCACAAGGACAAATGAATGCGTTACTCGCGGAGAAGGCGACCTTGAATGCTCGGATAAAGGATCTCTCATTGGCAGGTGTTCCGCCTGGATCCGCCGCAGAGACAGAGCTCACTCAGAAGAAACTTCGTCTCACCCAAGTCGATTCGCTCATCGCCCAGTTACCTTCGCCTCCGGCTCCGGCCAGCAGCAGCGGCTTCATTCAGGACGTGCTCAACGGTGGCGATGGTATCAGCTTTCACCGATTTCAAATCACGATTTGGACCATTGTCCTCGGAATCGTTTTCGTTTGGGCTGTATACCGGAACATGTCGATGCCTGAGTTCGACGCATCACTTCTTACACTCATGGGCATTAGTTCGGGAACGTACGTCGGTTTCAAAGTTCCAGAGAAACCAAAAACATAACAACAGCGTAGCGTCCCGAAGGGCATTATGACTTCGAATCGAGTGTTCGCAACATGTCTCGCGCTCATCGCTTTCGTGTTGACGAGCATATCGGCAAGTCAAACGAAACCAGCGGCGCTGTCGAGTGATGGCTTGGCAACGGTTGCGAGCAACCTCAGGGTGCACGCGCCGGAGGTATGAACAGTGCTTGCAGTTGAAACCTCCAGAATCGCACTGCTGCCCTGCAAAGTGCTTCCTGGGGGATTGGCCAGATCATGGGAATGAACTACGCCAACGCGCGGTTCCAGAATGTGGAAGCGATGGTCGCGGCGATGTCGGATTCCGAGGACCAACAATTGACGGCCGCCGGGAATTTTCTCATCAGAACCGGACTTGGCGCATCTCTGCCGGCTCACGGTTGGGCGCCCTTTGCGCGTGGCTACAATGCCCCGAACTACACAGTCAACCGGTATGACATCCGACTCAACGGCGAATACCAAAAATATTCTGCGGGTGCTCTCCCGGATCTGAACGTCCGCGCAGCACAACTGTATTTGACCTATCTCGGCTTTCACCCAGGTTCGATCGCTGGGATCGCTGGAGACCACACGATGGCGGCGCTCGCTCAATTCGCGACCGAGCATGGCATTCAGCATGGCACGAGTGTCGATTCCAGCTCGGTTGCACAACTACGCGATGCATTGACAAGAGCATTGGCTGTGGCCGTCTAGAGGAGGAGTATCTTGTGGCGTCGAACGACCCAATAAGACACATCGTCGTTTTGATGATGGAGAACCACTCTTTCGATGAGCTGCTGGGCTGGATGAAGCCTCTTTATCCCGGCTTGGAAGGAGTGGACCCATCTGACCCTCGATCCAACGCTGACTGGCCCGACGCTTCCACCAAGGTTCTCCAGGCTGCAACAAGTGCCTATTCGATTGTCGTGGACCCGTACCACGAGCATATTGACAGCCTGCAGCAGATTGCGAACAATTGCGGTAGCTTCGTTACGAACTTCGCACAGCACTATCCCTCAAGCACACCTAGCCAGCGGGCTCAGATCATGGGGTACTACCCCGAAGGAAGCCTCCCCGTACTCCACACTCTTGCCAAGAATTACATGGTGTGCGACCACTGGTTTTCTTCTCTGCCGGGGCCTACTTGGCCGAATCGCTTCTTTGTCCAGACAGGAACCTCAAAAGGGCACGTCAAGATGCCATCCGGGCATTACATCAAGAATGAGTACTTCTACGATCAAAACACGATCTACAACGAGCTAGACGACAACAATCACTGCAACTGGAGCATCTATCACCACGGGACCCCACATTGCCTGCTGCTGGCCCGTCTATGGGACAAACCTGACCATTTTCACCGAATGGAGCAATTCTTTGCGGATGCAACCGGCTCCGAGGAACGTTTTCCGGAGTACGCATTCATAGAACCGTCTTATGGCGGTGCGGATGAAAACGACCAGCATCCGCCCACTGATATTCAGAGAGGCGAGTACCTCATCGCTCAGGTGTACAATGCCCTGAGAAAGAATGATGCCTTGTGGTCAACGACCTTGTTCGTACTGCTTTATGACGAACACGGTGGTTTCTACGACCATGTCTTCCCGCCGAGAACTATTGCTCCCGACGACGATCTGAAAGAGTACTCGTTTGACCAGTACGGGGTTCGCGTGCCGGCTATCCTGATCTCCCCCTGGGTCAAGAAGGGTTATCTCTCCACACTCTTCGATCACACTTCTCTTCTGAAGTTCCTCATCGACAAATGGGGCCTAAGACCCGATCGCTTGGGCAGGCGTGTCGAACAGGCTTCGACGTTCGCACCAATTCTCGGCGAGCTCAGCTCCCCACGACTTAACACCCTTGCTCCGTTCGACCTATCCAAGATCGTCTCTCCACCATTAGTGATCCCAGCTGGGATAAACGATCATCAAAGTGCTCTTGCTTCGTTTGGTCATTTTCTAGAACAGAAGATGGCGCACGTCGAAGAGCTTGCCGCCGTTGGCTATCGGGCATTGAAAAGCTTGGATGGTCCGTTGGCCGAGCTGGACGTGACCAAGGATCGCTTTCTGCTGTTTTTGCATCACGGACAAAAAGGTCGATTGGACCCCAATTAGAGTATTGTCACATGATTTGCCGAGGCGCTATTTCTAGAATTGCTGTAGAAATGACTTCCCCGCTTATTCGAGCGGGGATCTTCTGAACGCGCTGGGATTCCGGCGATTAACGAGGCCCCTTATGAAGATGGCTCATTCGGCGTTGGCTTTCGTCTTGGCGTGCGTGATGACGATCAACACGCCATTGTTTGGTTGGGGTGCCATCGGACACATGGCAGTGGCCTACGTCGCTTATCAGCAACTTACTCCGGCGACCAGAGATCGTGTGAATGCCCTTCTCCTCTGGATCGGACAGCAACCCTTCACATTGGAGAACAACGAAAGGAGAGGGTACCGGCATGAAGAAAACGAATTGGCTCCTGTGGGTAATCGTTTTGGGCTTGGGACTGGTCGTGCAGACGGCCGCCCAGCAGGCTGTACTTAAGCATCGTGGGACTCTGCGTAAGGATCCCTCGAGCAAGAATCCGCCGATCATGCGACTCGACGCCGGCATTGATGTCGACCTTATCGATCCCACGCCAACACATGGCTATTACCACGTGCGCACGTCGGATCCAGAGGCGGAAGGATGGATCTATTCCCGTAGCATCGACATCGTCACTACCACTGCTCCCGCTCCGGCGCCAACACCGGCGCCCACTGCCCCTACTCCGGGGACGCCGCCCACACCGCCCTCCGGGGTCGCGAGCGCGTTTTCGCCCGACTGGGAGAAACCTGCTCCGAACTCAACCACCTTTGCCGGCCCGGATGGCGACTGTGGCCCAACCGGAGATGGCGGAGACTCGTTCACGAATGCCCGCAAGAATCGGAGTGACGACGCCACCAGTCCTCACGAGGTAACCTGGAAGGCATTGCAGGCGCTGCCCTTCCCTGCACATGCGCCTAGGTCCCTGGCCCAGTGGACTTCGCAACAGATGCAAGTCATTAAACCCTACGAAGGTGTTCCGGTTTCCGTAGTGGGTTATCTGGTGAAGATCAAGGTCGAAGATAAAGGCTCGGGGGAGTCGACTAACTGCCATTTTGTGAACCCGGACGAGGTGGATTGGCATATGCCTTTCGCCGAACGTTTCGGAGATGCCGAGGCGACGGCGGTGGTAGTGGAGACCACGCCTCGCATTCGGAAAGAACACCCGAAGTGGACGACCGCCAATCTTTCGCCCTGGGTGAATTCAAATTCCCCAGTTCGCATCAGCGGTTGGACGCTGCTGGATCCGGAGCACGGCGCACAGATTGGACAGTTCCGGTCGACGCTTTGGGAGGTTCACCCGGTCACGAAGATAGAAGTCTTCAAAGACGGGCAGTGGGTGAACGCTGATAACTTGCCTTAGCAGGCTGCGGAACACGCTCTGCCGCAGCCTGTCTGCGGCAGCTGAATTCCTCCCAGGGGGTTAGACAGCCGGAAGGTCCGCCAGCCGCGCCTTGGTTCTAAAGGATCTTATAGCCGCAAAAAGGCGCACCAGTTGGGAAGGGGCGGCCAGTCGAAACCGCCCCGCTGGCCAGAAAGAGTGTGAGAACCGCGCCTCCAGGAATTCGCCCAGCTTTCGCCGTGGCCTTGAACTGCGGGATGGGATCCAGCTCTTTGAATGCATGAATACAGACGTGAAAGCATTGGAAAGACTCCAGATCGTTCGCGGCCGGAATTCCTCGTATTTTGGCGCAAAGTACCCCTCCGGCCTTGTTGGGACAGTCTACGCGGGAGTTGTGCACGGCTGCTCCGATAATTCCAACAGACCGCAACTGATAGAGAGTTCGTGGCCCAAGTCAGCAGCGGAATCTGTCTATAGTGAAGTTTTTCAAAAAGGCGCGAAGGGAAAGGGACCCGGCTGTCGTTCTATGAGAATAGGATCCCAGTTTAGTACGTCGTTATTCGCAACGACCCCTCCGGTCGCCGCATTTCTTAAACGGCCTTTTCCTTGGATACGGTGAAACGCTGACACTCCTTTCAGCACTATTCTTACGATAAGAAGACTGCTGTGGGGATGCGGCAGACTCTAGCACCAGGGGCTGGGGGAGAAGTGTTGCTAGGCAACGCGCTTACGCGCGCGTCTATACGGCAGAAGGGTGACCGAAGCCGGCGGGGTTTCAGGGCATTCGGTATCCCTTCGATCAAGCCAGTCTGGAAGGTGACCTGCAGCTAGATCTCAAAACAGTCCGAGAAGGGACCGACATACTAGCCTCCCCGCAACGGCCAATCGCCAAGCGGGGCCAGTCTCAGGCTGATATTTGCCTCGTGAAGATGACTAAGCCTGTCCTCAGGGAGAGTCGCTCGTGGACACTCAGCGCTTCGGCGGGCTGATAACTCCCAACAGGATCGACGCCTCGCACCTGCATGGGCCGAGCCGATCCTCTCTCCTGGTCAACAAAGGGAGGTCAATATGAGCAACGCAGTTGATCGTCAAGAAATCATCGCCAGTCTTACCAACGCCGGCAAGTCACTCGGTCTCCTGGCTCAGGATGACACCATCTTCCGGGCCACAGTGGATGCCTTCCGGGCCGTGGATGGCGAGTCGTTTCAACGCCTCCTCACCAACCTCAAGATTACCGATTGTGAACTTGTCTGTTTCTGGCTCCGCAGCAAGGAGTGCGTCCTCGAGTGCATCGAGCTCTGCGGAGTGCCGCGCCAGCCTATCACCGTTGACGACATTCCGAAGTTTGCCGCGGCCGTCGTCAAGATCACAGGGGACGAGGAGCTCATCGAACGCCTCGCCGACACGGTCCGCGATCGCGACGCGCAGGGCTTCTCGACCCTCGTCAAAAAGCTCAAGATCGAGCCGTACTGCCATCTTCTCTGCCACTGGGCCTGCATGGTGCAATGGCGGCTGGTGTGCGAGGTCGCGTGCGCGCCGCGGCCCATCCCACAAAAGGACTTCGTTTCCGCGCTCGCTACAGCGGGTGCGGCCGTCCGGGTGCTACTCGAAGACAGGGCCAAGATCACCGCAGTAATCAAGGCAGCGGTTGCCTTTGATTGCCAGGCGCTCACGAATATTTTTGGACAACAGGGCGATTGCTTCTACATCTGCGAGTGGATCTGCAGTTGGCGGTGCATCCTGGTGTGCCTGCCGCTCTGCCACGCCTTCCCGCCCGGCACCGACACGTCGATCGAGGAGATGCGCGCTTTTGCTCAGGCTGCGACACGACTGGCGGCTAAGGAAGGTGCTTTCGCGAGTTTGGTGGACGCGGTGCTCGCCCAAAATGCCGACACCTTTGCGACGCTGGTCAAGCAGTTCGAGGTCGGGCCCTTCTGCCTGCAATTCTGTCACTGGATCTGCTTCAGCATCTGCAAGGTCTTCTGCGTCTGCGTGTGCCCGCCGGCTCCCACGATCCCCCTTTTCACCCACGTCGGCGAGTACAAGATCACGACCGACTTCACCGCTAACGGCACGACGACAACCGGCAATCTTGCCTTCACCAGCACCATACCGCTGATCGGCATCATGCCTGACGGGACGGCGCCCGACGCCCTCGAATACCACTTCCGGTGGGAGAAGTACCCGCTGGGTGGCGGTCCGGCCGACGTCACCTCGGGGATGATCCCGGCCAGCCGGATCGGCGAACTGGAATACTTCGAGTGGAACGCCGGCCTCAGTGCCTGGGTGCCGGGGTCTGCAGATTACTGGGTGAACAATCCGGGCGCGACGGCCACCATCCCGCAGCAGTTCGGTCCGTCCCTGGTTGTTCCGGTGAACAAGGATGTCAAGCCGGGTGGCTGGATCGAAGTCCCGCGCGAGAACTCGTTGTTCATTGGCGGCGTGGGTCGTTTCATTCCGGATAGCGGGATCCTCGCCAATCTGGATACCACGCAGCTGACCAACGAGAGTTTCGACCTGACAGTCGCTGCACCGCCTCTGCCCTTGAAGGCCGGTGATTCCGTTCCGTCGCCGGCGGACAGATCAGAGGTGCCCCACTTCAAGATCTATTTTGAAGCGCGCAAGATCCTGGGTGCGGTGCCGGTGGGCGCGAACAACCTCGACAAGATCGCACTCAGTAACACCCACTTCAAGTACATACGCCATCTCGATTGGGCGGGCTACACCGTCACGCCCCCGAGCGGCGACAGCATTCTGGTACTCTCGCTCGACGTCCAGGAACTGCTGGCGGGCGGATGTTCTCCGCTCAGTAAGGACGTACACGCCCTCTTCACGGCGTACCATCCCTACCTGGGCACTTGCCAAGTCTACCTCGAGGGTCCTGGAATACCACCGCCCGCCGCGGTCAATCCTCCCATCTCCGCGGACGGCCAGGCTGTGTCGCCCGCCGGCGGCCAGGACTTCGACATCTCCAAGCTTGGGCCGTGCGCCTACATCGTCTGGATCTCGGCGACGCTCCGCCTTACGGTGGGATATGGTGCGGTCTATGGCACCTTCTATGATCACATCGCCTTCTGCATTCGCTAGCTGACGGCTTGTGCCATCCAGGGGGAAGGCCGAAAACCCTTTCGGCCTTCCCCTGGTGCGGCTCACATGCCCGAGGACGGGGGGAAACACAAATGTGGCCAAGCAACAGGCGACACGGCACAGGGGGCTCTCACAAACCGCGTGGTGGGCACTAGGGGCATTTTGGCACTCCCGTTGGTTGGTGTTTCGTGGCAGCGAGGTGAAATGTGACGGCGGACAAAGCGCAGATCAGGTTGAAGATCTATGACGGGGCGAGGCAGCCATTCACGGAGAAGCAAAGTGTTCTGCTGCGCGTCCACAACGGACAAACCAGCGAATCGTTCACAAAAACATTGAACACCAAGTCGCTGAACGAGGGAGAACTAAGTTCTGAGCGCTGCGGCGCAATTTCTTGTATAGAAATTTAACAAGAGTGGGTGGGTAGTCCCACTGCGGACTAGTAGGAGGCAACGATGAAAGTACTGACGTTCGCTTCGCTTGGCTTGGTTACCATGTTCCTCGTCGATGCGCACTGCATCGCCCAAAGGTCGTCTCAGCATCCTGAGGCTGCGTCAAGCCCAATCGTTCAACAATTTCTCCGCAAGGCCGGACCCGGTTGGAAAGTGCGATTGAGCGCTGACAACAGGCGCATTGAATCGATCGTGGGATTGGGCACGCGATCCTATGGAGAAAAGCCGGAAGCGGCAGCGCGGAGTTTTCTAACAGAGAATTCGCAACTCTTTGGCTTGAAGTCTGACCTTGGGGATATGCGCGTTTTGTCGCAGGTGGTGAGCAAGATCAGCGGGCACGTGGAATTCCAGCAGATGGTGAACGGGCTACCGGTCGAGAATGGGCGCGTGCAGGTGAATTTGAGCAGAGATGGCCGCATTCTTCATGTGGTGAGCAGCTACGCTCCTTTTGAGCCGCGGGGCGCAGGCGTTCCCGTGCTGAGCAGGGATCAGGCAACCGAGGCTGCGATCGCCGAATTTCTGCGCACCACACCGGAAAAGCCCGAGGATCTGCGCCAGAAGGACCACGCGCCGCTTATCCCATTGCCCCGGAGCGAACTGCAGCTCAAAGAGCCTGTGCAAGTTGACGATGTGTATTTTGCGTTGCAGGGATATCCGGTTCGCGCTTATAAGGTGCTGGTGACGGCTACGCGGCCGTTCGGGAGGAAAGAGTTTGTCGTGGACGCCGCGACCGGAAAAATACTCCGAACCAAGAATGGCGTGCAGTCGGACGACATTACCGGGACGGGGCAAGTTTTCAATCCGAACCCCGTGGCGTCCAAGAACGACAATACGATCCGTGATACGGCGGTTCCCAACACCAACCCCAATCCTTACTATACGCAACCGCTGCTCGATCTAAACGACCCAGCAGCCGGGCCCTTTGTGCTAAACGGCCCATTTGTGAAGCTGCAAGATATTGAATCGCCGAGCAACACACCGGTTAGCGTCAATACCAATCCAAATTTCGTGTTTCAGTCAAATTCCGACAACTTTGCCGATACGAACATCTACTATGCCATCGACCGAACCCAGCGTTACATCCAGGAGCTTGGATTTATCAACGTCAACAACCGTACGGTTGCGGCGGATTCCCGCGGTTTCTCCGACGGTTGCAATGCACATTACGTGAACTCTCCGGCTGGGGCGGGGTATCTGGCTTTTGGCGAGTGCCCACAGCGGGTAGCGGAAGACGCCGAAGCGGTGGTCCATGAGTACGGACACTCGATCCAGGACAATACTGCCGTGGGCAAATACATCAGCAGCGACGGCGGTAGCGCAATGGGGGAGGGGTTCGGCGACTATTGGGCGATGAGTGACTATAACGCGGAGCTAGTGGCGAGCGGCCATGATCAGGCGTGCTTCGCGGACTGGGCTGTTACGGAGGGCACCTGCCTGCGCAGGCTTGACACGGGGAATACGATGGACAATTTTGTCGGCGGCGGCGACCCCCACACCAACGGAGAGATTTGGTCCCAGGCGTTGTTCAACCTCTTCAATAGCCTCGGCAAGACCACTACGGACCGCTTGGTGTTGCAAAGCCATTTCAATATTCCCGATACTCCGTCCATGAAAGACGGCGCCGATGCGATGCTGACGGCGGATTTGCAGCAGTTCTTTGGCACGCACATCACGCAGCTTTGCACAGAGTTCCTAGCCCGCAAGATTTACGTTACAGGCGACTGCCCCACGCTGCCTTCTACCACCGGCGCGCAGAGCACGCTGGTGGTGATGGTGCGGTTCAATGACGCAGGGCTCCCCAATGCGCCGCTATCCGTGGCCCAGGTGGGCACGATCGTCAATGACATGAGCGCCTACCTCTCCGAAGGCAGTTTCACGCAGGCGACGCTGGGAGCTCCGGCGGTCCGAGGCTGGCTTGACTTAGGGAAGAGCCGGGCCCACTACTACGACGAGACTACAGGAAACATGCTGATCGAGCTGGTGCAGGATGTCATCACGGGTGTCCACGTCGGCGACCCAGGTTTTGATTTCAGCATCGTGGACCGCATGTTCATCGTTACGAACGATGACGGCTCGGGCGGGGAAACGCGAGGGCAGAAAGAGTGGGCGACCACCGGCCCCTGGCCGTACGCGATTCCTACGGGCGCTGGGAACAAGCGTTTTTCGGCTTCGGTGCACGCTTTCAATCAAACGCCGGGGCGGTTCGACCACGCGCTCGGCCACCACTTCGGAATGTTTGATTTGTATCCGCACGAGGGAGTTACCTTTCCGCGGCCGTACGCGGACGGCTGGAGCAACATGGCGAAGGATCCCGGCGGAAACTTCAACAATGTGCATTTTTTCGGGTGGGACAAGCTGAAACCCGGTTGGCTGTCGGATGCCAATGTCACGTTTGTTCCTCGTCCGCCCGCCGACCCCGATCCCAATCACCGTTTTGAGCAGACCTTTCCAATCTTCAGGGAAGAAACGGCCTCGGGGAATCCGGTGGTCATCCAGGTCGGGACCACGCCGAACGTGACGCAGCGCAGCCAGGAAAGGGTCTCCTACTACATCGAGGCGAGAAAGAAGGCGGGCCCGTACGACTCGAACATTCCAAGTGACGCGGTGCTTGTGTACTACGTGAACGAGGATATTGGTCAGGGCTTTGGCCCAGTCCGGCTTATCGATGCAACTCCCGGAACCAGCAACGATCTCACGGATGCGGGGCTGCTGCCCGCTCCCGCGGTCAGCACGGTCAACAACATCGACAGCATCGGGCTGAACGTCGAGGTGCTACCCAAGACTGGCACGGAGGACTACAGGGTCCATATCGTTTACGACCCACCGGAGGATCAGAACGACGTCTGGATCCATCCCCACGATGGGAACTGGAAAAGCCCGGACATTTGGGTAGACAGCCCGGCGTGCAATGCGGGCAACTGCGGATTCGACACCGATAACGGGCGGACGGAGGTGGATCGCGGGGATCTGCCGCAACCGAACGTGGTGAACCGATTGTATGCCAGGATTTACAACCACGGACCGGGGACGGCGCACAATGTGCGGGTGGATTTCTACATATCCGAGCCTCATCACGCGATTGATGGTGGAGACGTGGACCCTGACACGGGGGACAACGTGAGTTGGAATGAGCATTTTTTCACGGTGGTTCCTGACCTACCACCGACCGATGCAGGATTAGCTGTTTTTGTTCCGTGGACTCCCGCAACCCCGCCATCCGACCATGTGCACACTTGCGTGAAGGTCAAGATCGCGACCGTGTTCAACGACATCAATCCTGCCAATCAGGCTTCGCAGGAAAATATCGACTCCTACGATCTCACGTCGCACAGTCCCTACCCCCCTGTGCAGGACGACTTCAAAGTAGCGAATCCGTACGATCACCCAATTTTTGCGTATCTCCGGGCGGATGATGTTCCCACGGGATGGACGGCGACCATTGTTCCCAGCAAGGCGTATCTTCCCGTCGGGGGCAGCGTCGATGCGAGAATGACGATTCAGGCTCCATTGACGTACCCGATCTGCAGCACGGAATTCATCAAGGCAACGGCGTGGTATCCGGCAGGAGATACTCTCGTCCCGCTGGGAGCCAGCGTTGCACAAGTGAACTTGAAGAAGAGTACCGACCTGACGGTCCATAGCACCTACGGTAGCTGCGACAAGAGGACCGTGGGCGTAGCCGCGTCGAGCGTGGCGGCTTCGAGCGCGGCTACCACCGGTGGTGGGCAATGCCAAGTACTGACGACGCAGGGTTGCACGAACCCGCCGCGTCCCTTCGAACACATTACGCTGACCTACACCGGGCCCGACGGCAAACCGATCTACCACGATGTGGTCACGGACAAGAACGGCTGCTTTGAGGATTTTGTGGTCAATCCCGGAGGAGGCCCGTGGTCGGTGCAAACCGAATATCCGGGAAGCGTCTGCAACGCGCGGACTGATGGAGGCACTCAAACCGTTTTCGTCCCACCAGGCGGCGGGGGGGTATTTCCTCCGCGGGGTGGTCTCTGGTACAGCTTCCACTTGGGCCTGAACTCGCCGATCGGGTCCTTCAAGAAAAGCTTCGACCCAGGCCCAAGCCTGACAGTGGACGCCGAGTATCCGTGGAAAGACAACCTCTCGCTCGTCGCGATGTTCGGACTCCATGTGTTTGAGGGTAGTCCGAATACTTTCTACTATAGGAACTTTTCAGTGGACGCCAAGGCTTACTTTCCATTTGGTTGGACACGTGTGTATGCACAAGCTGGGCCGGGCGTTTATCTACCGAAAATCGGATCCAACGTATTCGGTCTGAATGTAGGAACAGGTCTGAGCTTTCCGGTGCTGCCCAAGTTGAAAATCGAGGTTGGTCCTGATTTGCATTTTGTTGATCCCAGCGGTCGCCGGCAGCTCTTCATAGACGCGAAGCTCGGTGTGGTTTTCCATTTTTGACAGCAGCTACTCATGCTGTGTGGGTAATCGTCAGACCGCAGGCGTCAGTCGTGGCCACTAGCGCTGAGGATCGAAGCGACAATAATCCGTTTAGACCGGGGCATTTGGTCCAGCCAAGCATTGCCACGGTCGTGCGACGGCAGCCCGCGCCCGGCGACTCCTGTAACATCGCCTCTCTAACAATGTCGGCGGTGTCAAGCACTTTTGGGGCGCACTCGCCCGTGCACTTCGAAGAGCGCGCCATTTCGCTCTAGTTGAAGAATTGCCATACCAACCCAAGGCTCGCTCGTAATCGGTTTCAGGTCAGGAACTCAGTTCGACCCATCAGACTCGGAACTTACTCGACTCCCGCAAGAGCCTCGTTCAGCCCAACAATGTCGGCTCCCAGATCGCGACCGTCCGTACCCTTGTTCTTGTATGGGCTGTCGGGCAGAAGCTCGTAGTCTCCTCCGTTGCCGTTGTCGTACTGGGTAAAGTCCACACCGTCCGGATTGGACGGGAACAGGTTTCCTGCCGGCCAGGAAGATGGGGGATCAGTCTTCGGAGACCCAATCAGGGCGTTGTTGGTGAACGTATAGGTGGTGAAACAGTTGGCGATCTTGAAGGCTGGCGTGCCCTGGTAGGCGCAGCTTGTGGAACCGCCACTGCCACCCACGTTCCATACCGGGTACCTGCCCGTTGTGACAATACTGTTAGTAAAGACGAATCCGTACATCGCTGGATTCGAGCTCTGGTTCCCCAGGGTCAGGATGCCGCCATTGGAATCCGCGAACCCTGTGATGTGATCTATCGTGATCGTATTCACCGGATTAGCCGGCCACGCGTTCGCCACTAAAAACAACCTGCCCCCCCCAACGTACTTCCGGCTGATGTCATCCATGACAACGTCGTGAATGCTAAAGCGGGTTCCTGCCGTGGCGGGTGCTCCGCCCTTTCCATTTCCAGAAAGGTCGGTGGCTATCACGATACCCCCTCCGGCATGGAAGATG
>JBAVUO010000054.1:0-2176 GCA_049696815.1 Terriglobales bacterium
TTCAGCACGGCCACGATCTGTTCCACAGAAAACCGCTTCCTCTTCACGGCAAATCTCCCTTCCTCAGGTAGTAGATTTTGCCGGAAACTAACCCTCATTGTGTGTCAGAAATCGGGGGGCCGCTCAACGTCGTGAATGCTAAAGCGGGTTCCTGCCGTGGCGGGTGCTCCGCCCTTTCCATTTCCAGAAAGGTCGGTGGCTATCACGATACCCCCTCCGGCATGGAAGATGTGCGTGTATCGGATGGTGACGTCCGTGACCTCACAGATCGGACAGACGTTGTTTCCTGATTTAGTGTGCTGGTTCTTGGGAGTGAGGAGTATGGCAAAGCCCGACTCGCCGAAACCTCCCCAAACGTCCTCCATCAGGTTGTCTTCTGCCAGCACACGTACGGCATTCTTGAATTCCAGATGGTGCCTGACAATGAACGGCTTGCCCGAATCTCCGCCTTGGAACGGGGTGTGCCCCTTCATCCACTGCCACGGTTTGAAGAAGTGATTGGAACGAATGGTGATGTCGGTCGGAGTCGTGGTCGCCGCGCCTCCGCCGAACAGGATGGCTTGGCTCGAGGCTTCCAGAAAGTTGTCCTCGATCTTGTAAGGACCATCCTGGGTATCTCCGGTGCCTCCACTCACCGCGTGCGCTTCCGTACACGTACCGGTGATAGCGGTACAGTGGAAGTCGCTGAAATAGGAGTCCACGACCGCCACGTAATTCGTGCCGGAGAGCCTGAAACCATCCTTGGTCTCATCCTGCGTCGTCCCGTGCAGCCAGCTCCGATCCAGCACGATGTAAGCGGCCGTGCCTCCAGGTTCCGGAGACATCAGGATGGGTGCTCCCTTGGTCCCGGTCGGCCGCGTCAGCTCCAATCCGATCAGCCGGTAGTGATTCGCTCCGGACTTGAAGATGACCGGACCCTCCACGGCTCCTGGATAGACAAGCTTGGCCAGCACATTCTGCGGATTGTTGCAGGGGTATTGCGGACGTCCCGGCAGGGAAGCCACTCCGGCATAGCAAGGTGTGAGGCGCTGTCCCTCGGCGGGCAGAGCGCTGTCAGGAGAACTGGTGCGAACAATGATCCAGTGGTTGTTATCGCAATTCAGGGCCGGGAATCGGAATGTTCCCGTGAAGGTTGCGCCGGCTTGCAGTTGGATCGTGTTGCCACATTGGGCACTGTTCAACGCTCCCTGCAGGTCGTCGCCGGCATTGACGCTGATGACGGATCCTGGCGCGGGCGTTTCCGCCATCGAACTGGCAACGGTCGCTATCGGCAGTTGCGCCGGACCATCGTAACCGGTGGCGGCAGCGACGCTGAAATTGAGGCACACTGACACAATCGGAACTACCAAAACAAAGAACACTAAGCGGTGGGACATGACGGACCTCCTGAGGCAGCACGCGGGAGTAATCGGTTATCATATCACGAAGAAAAAGGTGGACACTGTAGGTTTCCGTGCCTCCCGAAACGACCTTCACAAGGGCGACGGTGTCAGCCTGCTTGAACAGACCTGCCAGTTCGTAGGTTTGCCTGACCGACCGCGCTTTGCGTCAGTACAAGCGGCGAAACAAGGATACCCCAGCACAAGCAACGCTCTTAATGCCACATTTCACCTCCGAGATTCGTCGAAGCACCGACGGGAGCCTGAAGGTCCAAAGACTGAGATTCTAGTTGTAAATTTTCACGTCTGTCGGACAATTAGCTAGAACGTACTGTCCGGACTTTTGAGTTTGTCCTTATGTAGCATAAAAGCTACCATGGCATTCGGTTCGCCGGAGGGATGACGATTCGACATCCGACGCGATATATACGTAGCCCATTCCTGGAATCGTTTGAATGCGTTTTCGGAACTTCTTGCCTAGCTTCTTGCGCAGCTCGTGAATGTGCGGGGTTAAATAGCGAATCTCTCTACCGGAAATGGGGTGAGAGAGTCGTTCTCTTGAGACTACCTGACCCACGTTGAGTACCAACAGCTTGAAGATCGCGGCCTTCAATTGAGACAGTATGATCTCTTTGCCGGCAATCTGACCTGCCCCCCATCTTTAGTCCAGGGATAATGAGACTTTCTCCGGCTTTGACCGGTCCCCTTTTCCTATAACACTTTCAAGGTGAGTTTTCGGCAGCTTGTGAGCTTGGCAGATCGCCATTCAGAGCGATCTGACAAGCGAACTCACTCGG
>JBAVUO010000055.1:0-62827 GCA_049696815.1 Terriglobales bacterium
AAAACGCGCAACGGGTGCTGTTTGAGGCCAACCTGCTGGAGAACTCCTGGGGCGGTTTTACGCAGACCGGATTCTCCGTCCTGCTCAATCCGAAGAACCAGAGCAACAAGTGCCCCAAGTGCCAGGTGACCGACGTCACGATGCGCTATAACCGCATCCGCAATGTTGCCGGTGTCCTGACCATTGCGAACATACGGTCGGATGCCGGCGGCACCACTACCGACGGCGGGCGCTACAGCATTCACGATCTCATCGCCGACAATGTGCACGAGCAGGACTACCTGGGATTCGGCGTCTTTCTCAAGATGCTGGTGGTGGATCCGCCTCTGCACGACTTGCAGATGGACCACATCACCGCTTTCGTTCCCGGCCCGCTGATGTCCCTGATTGGAAAGGAAGCAAAGATCGACAACTTCAGCTTGACGAACAGTGTGTTTTCCATCGGAGGGCGCCGTCCTGCGCTCGCCTCGGCCGGCGGCGGCCGCGACAACTGCGCCGGCAGAACACAACGCCAGGGTGCGGAAGCGGTTCTGAAGGAATGTTTCAGCAACTACCGATTCGACCACAACCTCATCATTGACGGGGGCGGCGGTTGGCCGTCGGGAACGATCGTCACTTCTTCGGGATCGGCGGGCATTCGCGACTTGAAAAACGGGGTAGCCAGGGACCCGCGGCTCTGCCGCGAGAAGACGGCCGGCTGTTCCAAAGTTTCGCCCGGCGCCGGCGCTGCCCCCGGCGGCCGCGACTTGGGGGCGGATGTGGATGCCGTGGAAGCCGCGCTCGATGGCGTCGAGTAGGTCGAAATGAGTTCTGGGAACACCGGGCAGCCCGAGGAAATCATCACTCCAGGACTTTCGCCGTGGCGCTTTTCTCCCGCCGATCGCCCCCCTCTTCGCATTGGCCTGCTGCTGGATAGTACGGAACTGTCCCTCTTCTACGCCCGCATTATCGAAGACATTCAGACGAGCAACTTTGCCAGGATCGACTTGCTGGTATTTCGAAAGGCGGCAACGCCTCCCGCCGCCAACCCTCGAGCCGGTTCGTGGATGGGCAGCGTTGGGCGAAGGCTATTCGACGCCAAACTACGGCAGCGGTCTCTTTACAGCCTGTATCTTCGCCTGGATCGGCGCAAGAAACCGCCCAACCACCCTCTGGACAAGAGCGACGGTTCGGGTCTGCTGGCCGGCATCGAAAGCATTACCGTGGAGCCGATCGGCAGCAAGTTCGTTCATCGTTTCCCGGAGGACGCTCTGGACAAGATCCGGTCCAAGAACCTGGACGTCCTGATTCGGTTCGGTTTCAACATTCTGCATGGAGACATACTGAAGGCGGCGCGATACGGAGTCTGGTCTTACCACCATGGCGATAATGAATTCTATCGAGGCGGTCCCGCGCATTTTTGGGAACTGCAGGAAGGTTCCCCGCTCTCGGGGGTGCTGCTGCAAGTCTTGACCGAAGAACTCGACGGTGGCTTAGTCCTGTGCAAGTCTTTGTTTACTACGCAGCCGACGATCAGCATGTCGGTGAACCGCTATGCGCCCTATTGGGGATCAACCGATTTCATCATTCGCAAGCTGAATGAACTCCACCAGTTCGGCTGGGAACACTTGCAGCAGAACGCCCTTCCCCCTGTTCCCTACAGGGGAAAACGGAAACTGTATCGCCTGCCGACCAACCTGGACATGGTCCGCTGGCTGGGTCCGGTCTTGCTCAAGAAAGCGCTCCGTTATCCGTTTCGCCGCCGCGTGGTTCCGCATTGGCAGATTGGAGTTCGGGAACAGGGCAAGCCCCTCTTCGAGGACGGTCATACCCTGGAAGGATTTCGCTGGATCGATGCTCCCAAGGGCCATTTCTGGGCCGATCCGTTCGGTTTTGAACATGGCGGCAAGAACTGGGTTTTCTTCGAAGACTATTCCTATCTGACGAAACGGGGACGCATCGCTTGCGCCGAACTTGGCTCCGACGGGAGCCTACTTTCACCCGTGCCCTGTCTGGAAAGTCCGGACCGGCATTACTCCTACCCGCATGTCTTTCGCTCCGGTTCCGATATTTTCATGATCCCGGAATCGTACGACTCCAATCGGGTGGATCTTTTCCGCTGCCAGGGATTCCCCGGCCAGTGGGAGCACGCGCACACATTCCTTCAGGGTCAATTTGTGGACACGACGGTCTGGCACCATGACGGCCTGTGGTGGCTGATGACCACCCGCTCGGAGCCTGATCCCACGGCCGGTTCCCTGCTGCTGCTGTACGCCGAGTCCCTGACCGGACCGTGGCATTTTCACCCGGCCAATCCCATCTCGACCGACGCCCGCAACAATCGCGGGGCGGGGCGAGTCTTCGAAGCGGGAGGACGGTTGGTCCGGCCCAGCCAAAGCTGCTGCCCCACTTACGGCTATAGCTTCTCTCTGAATGAGATCACGGCGCTCACTCCATCCCAGTACGGTGAGCGGACATTGCTCACCGTCACTCCCGAGTTCTGGAAGGGATTTTGTGCCGTGCACACCTACAACCGGGTTGGAAATGTCGAGCTTATCGATGGCGCCAGATTGACTCCTCTGAAGGACCTTCTCCCACAAGCCCGCTAGAGTCGTGTGCTATAGTTTTTTCACGAGCCTCTCCCATCCATCAATCATGAACCGTGTCTTCAAGTTGCGCCGGGGTGCGCCGATTGGCGCCGGCGCCCGGGAATAGACCCCTATGGGGCCCTCAGCCGACCGCGGACCTTTCTTCGGACGCGCCCTCCTGGCTCTCACCTGCCGGGTGCGCCGGTTCGACAGGCTTGGGGTGTTGAAACAGATTGAGGGTGCTCCCTTCCGCTCTCCCGAAGAAGTGCGTGAAAACCAGTTCCGCGACCTGCGCGCGCTTCTGGCGCACGCCGAAGCTCACGTCCCGTATTACAGAACTGTCTTTCGCGGTCTCGGAATGCACAGTCAGGACATTCGCAGCTGGGAGGATTTCCGCCAGCTTCCCATTCTGACGAAGGAGATAATCCGGGAAAACCTGCGTGACATGGCTCGTGAAGATGTGCCGCCGGAAAAGCTGCGCCCGCATTTCAGCGGTGGATCCACCGGCGTGCCCCTGAAGTTCTTCCGCAGCCGCGATTACATGGTGGCCAGCGATGCTGGAACCTACCGGAACCTGAAACAGTGCGGCTGGCATCCGGGGGAGATGATCGCTTTCGTCTGGGGTGGGAACGAAAAGTTATATGCCATGTCCCGCGTGGAATTCGAACTGCGGCAGTTCGCGCGGCGAACCTACCAGTTCGACCCGTTTTATTCGGGAGAAGCGGAGATGACCGGCTGGGCCAAGCGCTTCCGGTGGGTGCGGCCGCGGGTGATCCTCGGATACACCTCCACGATCGCGCGTTTCGCCGCGTTTCTCGACCGCCAGCGGCAGCAAGTCGAGCGGATCAAGGGCGTTTTCACGACCGCGGAGAAACTCTACCAACCGCAGCGTGAAGTGATGGAGCGTGTGTTCCGGTGCAAGGTGTTCGACTGTTATGGGTCGGCCGAAGTGCAGAATATCGCCGCCGAGTGCCCCGAGGGCAAGATGCACGTCAACGCCGACTTCGTCGTGCTGGAGGAAGACAAGGCGCTCGCTAACGGTCCCCGGCCGTTCCTGGTGACGTCGCTGCGCAACTATGCCATGCCGTTTATTCGCTATCGCAACGAAGACTGCGGCTATCTTTCGCAGGAACTCTGCTCCTGCGGCAATCATTTCCCTCTGATGCGGCTGGAAATCGCGCGCACCAGTGACAACTTCGTGTTCCCGGGTGGCCGCGTGGTTCACGGAGAGTTCTTCACCCACCTGATGTACGGCAGTGAAGGAATCGCGACTTTCCAGTTCCATCAGACCGCGCCGGATGAAATCATCCTGTCGATTGTGCCTGGACCCGGCGACAGCCAAGCGCGGCAGGACAAGATCGGGGAATCGATCCGCCAGATCCAGGCAATCTGTCCCGGCCACGCCATCCGGGTTGAAGTGCGCGAGGTGGCTGCGATTCCGCTTTCTACCGCCGGTAAACACCGTTTCACCCGCTCCGATGTGAGCGCGGACGGCACGACCGTGCCCGGCGCGGCGGTACCGGCTTCCTGAACATGACGGCAAACCCTCTGTCCCATCAGGTCTTCACGTCGAAGGTTGGGATTGCCCGCCTTCCGTCGTGCTCGTATCCCCCGCTGCAGCAAACCGAAAAACAACAAGCCGAAAATCCGGTTTCCCAAGCTCTGCGCCGGCTGGCCGACGCGATGGGCTGGTCCGATTCCAATTCCAATGAACGCGGCCCCTTCGGCAAGGTCATCCCGCGGGGGGCGCGGGTTCTGATTAAACCCAATCTTGTCCTCCATCAGAATGAAGGCTCTGGCGGACTGGACTGCCTGGTGACTCATCCCTCCCTGATCCGCGCCGCCGTGGAAGCGGCGTTGCGCACCGATGCCGCGGAGGTCCTGGTCGGCGACGCCCCGATTCAGGGATGCAACTTCGACGCACTGGTGAAAAGCTCCGGGCTCGGCAGTTGGGCGCAGGCACAAATGGCCCTCGATTCCCGATTCAAAGGTGTTCGCGACTTTCGCCGGACGATCGGCGTACTGGTGCACGGGGTGCGCGTCGCGGCGGAGAACCTGCAGTCGGAAGATCGCTTTGCCCTGTTCGATCTCGGCCGCCAAAGCCTGTTGGAGCCGATCAGCGCCGCCGGGAACCCGTTCCGGGTGGCTTGGTACGACCCCCGGCTTATGGCCAAGACGCATCACGCGGGTGTCCACCAATACCTGGTCGCCAGAGAAGTGGTCGAAGCCGACATCATCATCAACCTGCCCAAACTGAAGACGCACAAAAAGGCGGGCATCACTTGCGCCCTCAAGAACCTGATTGGCATTAACGGCAACAAGGAATACCTGCCGCATCACCGGCTCGGCGGATCGAAACGCGGAGGCGATTGCTACCCGGGCAACGGCGCCCTCAAGCGGGCCCTCGAGTACCTCAGCGATCGGCAAAACCTCACCTCTTCCTACGCGGCGGGCATGCTGTGGCGGCTTCTTTTTGCCGTTGTTGTCCGTACTTCCCGAGCCCAGGGAGACCGCACCGGCATCGATGGCTCCTGGTCTGGCAACGACACCATCTGGAGAACCTGCCTGGATTTGAATCGCATTCTTCTGTACGGCCGATGCGACGGAACCATAAGCGACGAAATTCAGCGCCGGGTGATCCACGTGGCCGACGCCGTCGTGGCGGGCCAAGGCAATGGTCCGCTGGCGCCCCAACCTCTCAACCTGGGACTCCTCCTCGGCAGCAACAACCCGGCCGCCATGGACTGGGTTGGCGCGCATTTGCTGGCCTATGATCCGGAAAAAATTGCGCTGGTGCGCCACGCGTTTGACCAGTTCCGTTGGCCGATTGCGGATTTCCCCAGTAGCGGCGTCTCGGTGACGGGGGATTTGGGGGAAGGCTCTCCGCTGCGCCTGCTGGAGACGATCCGGCAGCCCGTGATTCACCCCGCCGGCTGGCGCGACGCATCAGCCGATCTGCCATCGGGCCAGTCCGGATCGCGGGGCCAGGAAGCCGCGCCTGGCCCATCGGTGGACCAGTGGGACGCTTAACCCGCTTTCTTCACGAAGCGCAGGCGGGCTATGAAACCACGCCCTGCAACAGGTTTGGACAAGGGTGAGAATAACTTGTAAAATCAATGGTTTAGCGGGAGAACGACCTCGCGAGCAATGCTCATGAATCCGGCACCTCAAACCTCGGCGGAGAGCCCAGCGGGCCAAGGCGCAACTCAAGCTCGGCGCTCAAATGGTCCGCGCTCAAAGGCTCCGGTGTTCGTGCTGGGTTCGGGGCGCTCCGGGACCAAACTCCTGTATCACATGCTGCTTTCCTCGGGAGGTTTTGCGATCTACCACGCGGAAAGCAACGTGTTCAATCTGCTTGGCTTGCGTTTCGGCGATCTGTCGAAGCGCGCGAGTCGCCGCAGGCTGCTCGACCATTGGCTAAGAAGCCAGCTGTTTTACCGTTCCGGCCTCACCCGCGAAGAGATTGAACCGCGGATCATGGAGGAGTGTCACAATGCCGGCGACTTCCTCCGAATCCTGATGGAAGCGATTGCCCGCAAGCAGGGCGTGGAACGCTGGGCCGAATGTACGCCCAATCACCTGCTCTATCTGCCCCTGATCAAGAAACTGTTTCCGGACGCGCTCGTTGTACACATTGTCCGCGATGGACGGGATGTCACCGTCTCCCTGAAGAGGATCGGTTGGATCAGGCCCCTGCCCTGGGACCGAAAACGAGCGCTGTTCGCGCCGGCGATTTTCTGGCACTGGATTATCAGCAAAGGCCGCAAGTACGGCAAGCGCATGGGCGGGGATTACATGGAAGTGCGTTACGAGGATCTGGTCCAGAATCCTCGCGGTACGCTGGCGCGGATTGGCGCCTTCATTGAGCACGATCTCGACTACGACCGCATTCTGAGGAATCCATTGGGGGCGGTGCAAAAACCCAATTCGTCGTTTCGGGGCGATGGACGCGAAATGGAAACGAGCGCGCTGGGCCGCTGGAAGACGGTGTTGTCGCCCGACGAAACCGCCAAGATGGAAAGCGTGATTGGCGACCTGCTAACCGAACTGGATTACCCGCTGGTGACCCCGGCCGCCCAACGGCATCGCAGTCTGCCACTTAGCTTCATGCGCTGGTTCTATCCCAAGTTTTACGATGTGAAGCTCTGGCTGAAGACGTACACACCGCTGGCCAGAACGGCGCACATCGGAATCATGGGAATCGACCCACCTGCGGGCGGCGCCGCGTCATAGTCTTTCGCGCCGCTGCCTTCTGCGGCCGTGCGGTTCCGCTGCAGCCCGCCAAGAAACTGCTGCTCGCGCGCGACCCCTCCCCGTCCGACCGGCTACCAGCAGATTCCTTCGTAGGCCCCGGCGCCTTCCGGACGCCGCGAGGGGTCGAGGTGGATGAGATCAATCACGATCTGCCCGGGTGTGAGATATCTGGCTAGCTGATCCTTGCTGGCCGACTTGTTTCCCAGGATGACGACTTCAGCGCCGCGCAGTACGCCTTCCAGGTCCGCCGAGAGCACCGATCCGATGTGGGGAATGACTTCTTCGATGTATTGCCGATTGGAGCCGGCCAGCCGTCCGAGGGAAACATCTTCGTCCCAAATGCGGACTTCAAGACCCTCCCCCATCAGCCGCTTGATCAGTTGCACCTGCGGGCTCTCGCGGAGGTCGTCGGTGCCCGCCTTGAAGCTCAGGCCGAGCTGCGCAATTTTCTTTTTGCCCGTGCTCATCACCATTTCTACGGCGCGGTCCACGTGCTCCGCATTGCTCGGCATGATGGATTCGAGCAGCGGCAGCTTCAGATCGAGCTCCTTCGCCTTGTAGGTGATCGCCCGCAGGTCCTTGGGCAGGCAGGAACCGCCGAAGGCAAATCCCGGAGAAAGATACGTCGCCGAAATGTTCAGCTTGGTGTCGGAGGTGAAGATTTTCGTGACGGCCTGCGCATCCACTCCCAGGTGTTTGCACATGGTCCCCATCTCGTTGGCGAAGCCGACTTTCAAGGCGTGGTAGCAGTTCGAGAAGTACTTGACCATTTCCGCGACGGGAATCGTGGTCTCGTAAAGCGTTCCCGGCGTTTCCTTGTAAAGTTCGCGCAACGGAGCAAGGTGGCGCGCATCGCGCGCTCCGAGGATGGTGTAGGGCGGCTGCAGGAAGTCGGCGACCGCGCTTCCCTCGCGCATGAACTCGGGGTTGTAGCAAACGGTGAAATCCTTGCCGCACTGCTTGCCGCTTTCTTTCTCCAGGATGGGCAGGACCACGGTTTCGGTTGTCCCCGGCAGCACGGTGCTGCGCAAGACGAAAACGTGCGGCGATTTCTTCTGGCGGATGGCCGCGCCAATTTCCCTAGCAACGTTCTGGATGTGGCTCAGGTCGAGCTTGCCGCTCTTCAGGCTGGGCGTGCCGACGCAGACAAACGAGACGTCGGAATTCGAGACTGCATGGGCTGCGTCCGAAGTTGCGCGCAGACGTCCGGCCCTGCTGGCTTCTGCCACCAACTCCTGCATTCTGGCTTCAATGATCGGAGTCCGGCCCGAGTCCATCATCTCGACCTTGGCGCGGCTTACGTCCACCCCGATTACTTTGTGCCCCATGGAGGCGAAGCAGGCGGCCGATACCGACCCGACATATCCCAACCCGAACACACTGACAGACAGGCCCAAGCGGTTCCTCCGAACAGTCCGACACTCTCGATTATGGCGAAACGATTATCGTAGATTTGAGTTGCGAACGATACCGGCCGCACTGACACCAACAGCAAACCGCTCTCCGTTGCCTCGGATCAACCCCAGGACAATGGCCTCAACTGATTGAGTATAAACGGTTTATTGGAACTTGTTTGGGGTCATGGCAAAGCATGTTCCGGCAAGGAAAAAGTGGATAAGTTCTTTCCACCGGTGGAACGGGAATAGGACAAATAGAAGCCATTCGGCGCGGTCGCTCGGCATTCCAGTTCGAAGTCCTCGCCGAAACAGCAACTTAGAGCAACCCGCTTCGCTCCGTCATGGAGGGAGCATGGCAGTCGTCTTGCGGTGAGATGGGGGACTGCGGCGCGAGAGGAGTACTGCGCCCTGCCGGGTCTGTCTTTTTCACATGTAAGATAGGGGAATCCGTGGCCTCCGGATGGCACAACAAGCTGGCACGCTTGTCCCAGATGGATTGGGAGGAAGTTCGCACGCGCGCCGGGCAGGAAGTCCACAAGCGGCGCGACCTGCTGCGCTACCGGTTGGGGATCAAGCCGCCGGCGGTGCGGCTCAGCGATTCCCCCTCCCGCAAGGGCCGTTTCTTTTTCGCCGGCAGCGAGATTGCCGAGCGCGCTGGCATGTTGCGCACACATCTGCCCGAAGAGGCTGCTGGAATCCTCCGCGAGGCGGATGAGATCTGCGGCCATCGTTTCCGCCTGCTCGGCTACGAGAACCTCGATTACGGCAGCGAGATCGACTGGCATCTCGATCGCGTCCACGGCAAGCGCGCGCCCCTCGTTCCCTGGCCCAGGATTCCATTTCTCGAGTTCGCCGTGGCTGGCGACCACAAAGTCACCTGGGAATTGAACCGGCACCAGCACCTGGTCACGCTGGCCAAGGCCGGGCTGCTCAGCGGGGACGAGAAATACATGCGCGAGCTGATCGCCCAATGGCGCAGCTGGATGCAGGCCAACCCCTACCCGCTCGGGATTAATTGGGCCAGCACGCTCGAGGTTGCCTTCCGCAGCCTGTCGTGGATCTGGGTGGACCATCTGCTTTCGGAAACCCCCGGCCACGCCGAATTCCGTTCCGGCCTGGGCTTTGGAATTGCGTTCCACGGCCGCTACATCGAAAGATTTCTGTCGACGTACTTCTCGCCCAACACGCACCTGCTGGGAGAGGCGGTCGCGCTGTTCTCCATCGGGACTCTCTATCCGCAGATTCCGGCGGCGGCGCGCTGGCAACAGGCCGCATGGCGGACCGTGCTGCACGAGGCGCAACAGCAGGTCCGTCCGGATGGCGTTTACTTCGAGCAATCGCTCTACTACCACGTGTACGCGCTGGACTTCTTTCTTTACGCGCGGCTTTTGGCGGACCGTAATGGGCTGGACATTCCTCCGGCTTTCGATGAAGTTCTGGGACGGATGCTGGATGTGGTCCAGGCGTTATCCCAGGCGGGGCCGGCAGAGAGCTTCGGGGACGATGATGGCGGGCGCGTATTCAATCCGCGGCGCAACCGCACCGAGCACATGACGGACTCCCTGGCCATCGGGGCTTTGCTATATGGACGTGAAGATCTTTGCGCTGCCCGCCTGACCGAGGAATCCATCTGGTTGTTTGGGCAGCAGGCGGTCGCGGCCTTGTCACGGGCGATGGCGAATCCGGAGCCGCATCCGGCCGCATTCCGGGATGGCGGAGTTTACGTTCTGACTGATGCCCAGCCGTGCCCGCAGCAGATGGTGGTGGATGCGGGTCCGCAGGGCGTAGGACGTGCCGGTCACGGCCACGCCGACGCGCTCAGCCTGCGACTGACCATGGACGGGCGGCGCTGGCTGGTCGATGCGGGCAGCGGCGTGTACATCTCCGCCGACCCGGCTGACCGCAATGCCTTCCGCGGAACCGGGGCCCACAACACCTTGCGGGTGGACGGGATGGACCAGGCCAATCCCGACGGGCCCTTTTCCTGGACCGCGATCCCCACGACATTGGCGGAAAACTGGATTGCAGGAAAAACCTTCAGCTACTTCGCGGGCAGCCACGACGGATATGCCCGGCTGAAGGATCCCGTGATTCATCGCCGCCACGTGCTCAAGGTGAACGGCGGTCCGTGTCTGGTGCGCGACGTCGCGCTCGGACAGAAGGAGCACGAACTGGAAGCGCTGTGGCACTTTGCGCCCGATCTTGAGGTCCGAGACGCAGGCGGCTGTGCCTTGATAATTCCCATGCCCGGCGGTACCGATTCCGGGCATCCTGCCCTGCACCTGATTGTGCCCGAAGAAGCGGCCTGGCGCACGGAGATCACAAGAACTCTGGTCTCGCCGGCCTACGGCATCTTTCAACCAGCGCCGGTGGTGCGGTGTCACGCTCGTCTGCCGCTTCCCGCAGAGACTGCCACTGTCTTAATGCCGCGCTCCGCCGGGTTTCGCCTGGATGGCAAGACGGGCTTGGTTGCCATGCGGCAAGCCACGGTTCAGGCCTATGAACTGGTCGATCAGGACGATAACCATGGGTTCTGCTTCGCCCTCGACAAGCGTCCCTGGACCTTTGGCCCGTGGTCTTCGGATGCGGAATTGCTGTACTGCCGCATCCGCAAGGAAGGTCTGGCGCACCTGATCGTGATTGGCGGCACGCAGGTCGCATGGCAGGGTCAGCCCTTGCTCACGGCGACCGGGCCGTCTGCTTTTTTCGAGTGGCGGCAGCAGGACGCGGTGATGCATGCCGAACCGGGCCCGTTTTCGGCGTCGCCGTTGTTTCGCGAGCTGACGGGCGGCGCGACGATGTCCCCGGACACCGGGAGAAACACTTCTTCGAGCCCTTCGTCGAAATACGCGGAGAAACACTGAATGTGCGGGATTGCTGGAATTCTTGAATTCGGACGTGACGCCCGGGCTGGCTCCGATGCGCTGCGCGAAATGTGCCGTGCGATGATCCATCGCGGGCCGAACGATGAAGGCTTCTATACCGACGGCCCGTTGGGGATCGGCATGCGCCGGCTGAGCATCGTGGATCTCGCCACCGGACACCAGCCCATCTCGAACGAAGATGGATCGCTATGGATTGTGTTCAATGGCGAGATCTACAACCATCTCAGCCTGCGCGAGCAACTCATCGCCTGCGGACACTCCTACCGCACCCACAGCGACACTGAAACCATCATCCATCTTTACGAAGAGTATGGCCGGGAGTGCGTCCAGCACTTGCGCGGCATGTTTGCCTTCGCCATTTGGGACAGCAAGAAAAAAACTCTTTTCCTTGCGCGCGACCGGCTGGGGATCAAACCCCTCTACTACAAGCTGACGCCGGAGCGCCTGCTTTTCGGCTCGGAAATCAAAGTCGTGCTGGCGCATGGCGGCATTCGCCCAGAGTTCAACCGCGCAGTCCTGCCCGAGTTTCTCGCCTTCGGATATCTGTCGGGCGAGGAGACGTTCTATACGGGGATCCGCAAGCTGCTGCCCGGGCACACCATGGAGCTTAGGCTCGACGGGAAACCGGATGCCCGGCAGTACTGGGACCTGGATGCGTCGTCAGTGCACGAATCGCGGGATGAGAGTTACTACGTTCGCAGTTATCGCGAGTTGCTGGAAGGCGCGGTCGCGAGCCACCTGATGAGCGACGTGCCCCTCGGCGTGTTCCTCAGCGGCGGCGTAGATTCGAGCGCGGTGGCGGCGCTGATGACGAAAATCCGCCGCGGCCCGATTGAGACGTTCTCGGTCGGGTACCCAGAGCAGGAATACAGCGAACTGTCGTATGCCCGCATCGTGGCCGGTCACATCCGGTCGGAGCATCGCGAAGTGCTGGTCGGCGAACAGGACTTCTTCAGCGCCCTGCCGCACCTGATCTGGCATGAGGACGAACCGATCGTGTGGCCTTCGAGCGTCTCTCTCTACTTCGTAGCCAAGCTGGCGCGCGAACGGGTCGTTGTGGTTCTCACCGGCGAGGGCGCCGACGAGACCCTCGCCGGTTACTCGCGCTACGCCTTCACGTTGAAGAACGCGGCGCTCGATCGCGCGTACCGGAGCGTTGTTCCCGGCGTTCTGCGGCGCGGCTTGCGCAACACGGTTGCGACATCGCCTCTGCTCGGCGCTAAGCTGCGCCGCAAGCTCGAGCACACCTTTCTGGCCAAAGATGGCAACGCCTGGTCCTCTTTCTACTTCGATAACTTCTTCTCCGCGTTTGGCGAGGCCGACCAAACGGAGCTGCTCACGAGCGCGTGCGCCCATGAGTTTGCGCCGAGCACTGCTTACCGGAACGTACTCGATACCTGGGAGCACTCGTCGGGCGAGATGCTGCAGCGGTTGCTCTATACCGACATCAAGACTTACCTGGTGGAACTGCTCATGAAGCAGGACAACATGAGCATGGCGGCGTCGATCGAGAGCCGCGTTCCCTTTCTCGATCATGTGCTGGTTGAATTCGCGACCCGGATCCCCCGCCAAGTCGAGATCCATGGGCTGGCGGGAAAGCGCATCCTGAAGAAGGCGGTGCACGACCTGTTGCCGCATTCCATTCTCTACCGGCCGAAGCTGGGATTTCCGACTCCGTGGAGCGGGTGGCTGGCCGGGCCCCGGCTGGAGTCGATCCGGGAAATGCTGCTTGAGCCACGAAGCCTCGACCGCGGATACTTCCGCCGCGAAGCCATCGAGCGGCTGTTCAACGAGCACCGGTCGAAGCATCGCGATAACTACGACCGCATCTGGCGGCTGCTCAACCTGGAGTTGTGGCACCGGGTCTGCCTGGAGGGAGAAGCGCACGGTGAGGCGGGGGAGCCGGAAATGCGGCTGGCCTCGACGCGATAGCTGGAACCAGTCAGAGATTCCCCGTAGAGACGCGGCTTGCCGCGTCTTCAGGCCGCCCGTGTCCTGCGTCTCCCAACAAGAGACGTAGCAAGCTACGTCTCTACTGAGAAGACTACGGCCTCTGATTCCCCACTATTCCCCGATACAGCTTAAGCCACTGCCCGCGCACGGCTTCCCAAGTGTACTTACTGGACTCCTGGTGGGCGTTCTGCGCCAGGCGGGCGGCCAGCGCCGGATCGCGCAGCAAGCGGAGCACGTTCGCGGCGAGGGCCTTTTCGTCCCCGACCGGCGAGAGCAGGCCAGTCCGGTCGTGCTCGACCAGGTAAGGAATGGACTCGGGCGAGGTGGTGACCACCGGCGTCCCGGAGGCGAACGCTTCTATGATGGAAACCGGCATATTGTCGAGCCAGGAAGCGTTGATGAAAATATCCGCCTGGTCATAGTACTTCCCAATCTCTTCACGGGAAGCGACGCCCGTGAAGTTCACGTCGGCGAGATTCAAGTCCGCCACCAACTTGCGGACGTCGGCCTCCAACCGCCCACCGCCCACAAGATCCAACTTCGCCCCGGGAGAGACTTTTTTCACTTCTGCAAAGGCGCGCACTACCACATCGACGCTGTAATAGGCCGAGAACCCGCGCGTACACACCAGATGCGGACGCAGAGGATTGCGTTCACGGTAGTGGAACTGGGTGAGGTCCACCACATTGGGTACAACCACCGCATTCAGCCCGAACTCGCGGAACACGTCCACCAGGTAACCCGAGGGCGCGACGATTTCATCCACTCGCGAGAGGACGAACGACCCGGACCGGAAGCGCCGCAGGTGATCGCGCGCTTCCCCGCTCCGATAGTTAATCAGCGCCTTCTTGCCGCGGAGTCTGGCAAAGAGCCAGGCGGGCGCCGGGGCCAGCAAGAACGACCAGTACGCCGCGGAGAAGAGATGGGCAATGTCCACGTCTTGCAGCCCGCGCCAAAGGTGCAGGAAGTAGATCGGCTCGCGCAGGATTGTCCGGAGGCCGCGAATGCCCTCGGCCCAAGCCAACACCCGAGGCAGCGGCGGATCGACCGCGATGAAGCTCATTTCGAGGTCTGGGTCGTCCCGCCACAGGCGCATGAGCAAGTCGGCCTGGACTGCCTGCCCGCCGACGTAGCGCAGGCTGGGCGCCACAACTGCGACTTTCAGCCGCTTCCTGGCGTTTCCGTATCCGGGCACGGTCATGCCACCGGGGCCCCTCGCCCTTTCTTGCGCAGAAGAGTTGCGTAGA
Organism: Terriglobales bacterium; assembly: GCA_049696815.1. GTDB lineage: Bacteria > Acidobacteriota > Terriglobia > Terriglobales > Acidobacteriaceae > Acidiflorens. The sequence continues at coordinate 14,304 of JBAVUO010000055.1, forward strand.
GTTCCTGGTAGCGATTGCGCACGCGTTCGAGACTGAAATTCTCCTCGACGAATTTGCGGGCATTCAAGCCGAGCTGCTGCCGCAGCGAGGATTCACCAAGAATGCGCACGACCGCATCGGCAAACCCGGCTTCGTCCCCCGCCGCGACCAGCGCTCCGCGCTGCTGGTTCACCAACTCAGCGTTGCCACCGACGTCGTAGGCAACCACGGGCAGGCCGGCGGCCATCGCTTCCAGAATCACATTGGAGAGACCTTCGGAGTCCGAGGTGAGCACCGCCACATCCATCGCAGCCAGCACGGCAGGAATATCACGGCGATCTCCGAGGAAAAACACGTGCGCCCCCAAGCCGAGACTTTGCGCTTCCTGTTCGATTTCCTGGCGCAAGGGACCATCTCCCACCAGCAGGAATTCGATATCCGGCAACTGCTGGTGGATACGGGCCGCGATCCGCAGAAATCCGGAGTGGTTCTTGTAGCGCGCATTCATGCGGGCTACCATCCCCACGCGCCTTCGGCCGGGGAGGCGGGACAGAGCAGCCGGAGTGGTGGCGAAAGCCTCGGCGGGAAGGGCGTTGCCGACGACAAAGAGTTTGTCGCGGGACAGGCCATGAGCGGCCAGCCGGTCGGCTCCCGCCTGGGAATTGCAGACGACCGCGTCGCACCAGCGGAACGCTTCCGCCTGGGCGCGAAACTGCGCCCGCGTCAGCAAGTCTCCCAGCTGCCGATGGCTGCCGATGACCACCGGCACGCCGGCCAGCCGGGCCGCCGGAACCAGCGTCAGATTGGTGTAGAAGTCGAAGGCATGCGCAATTTGCACCCGGTTGCGCCGCAGATGCCGGCTCAGGCGCCAGCGAGCTCCGAGCGATCTCCATCCGAACAAGCTCCCGCCCAGGCGGAATTCCGGGACGTCGCCAAAACCGTCGGCCAACGGACCAAGCCGCCGAATGCAGCCGGAATGAAGTTGGAAGTGCTCCGGGCTGAGACTTTGGGCGAGGAGAACAAACTGGCGCTCGGATCCCCCCGTCTCGAAGGTATTGGTCATGAGGAACAGGCTGACGGGGGGATGGAGGAAACCACTCCGTTCTGCTACGGCCGGGCTCGCCATTCCCGCCAAGTCACTCCCCCACCGGGGAAGACGCCATCTTGAGAGACGAACTGGCAGTCCGGGTTGCCGAATCGACGGTGAGCGGGTGCGAAAACAGCCCTGCCGGCTTGGTGAATTTTTCGAGGAAGTTGCGGTGCCACAACTCGAACATCAGCAGACGCCAGATGCGGCCGCTCTCCTGGCCTTCCCGCAGGTGGGCGTTCATCAACCGGCGAATCCCGTCTGCCTCGAAATACCCGCGCTGCAGTGTGCGCGGTTCCAGCAGAATCAAGAGCACCTCTTTGAGCTCGTTGCGCATCCAGTGCTTGAGGGGCAGGGCAAATCCTTGTTTCCGGCGATCGAGCGCCTCCCGAGGCACGCCGACACGCTCGGCCAACTTGCGCAGAATATATTTCTGGGTTCCCCCGCGCAGCTTCCACTCGGCTGGCAAACCGGTGACCCATTCCACGAACTGATGGTCGAGGATGGGGACGCGGACTTCCAGGGAGTTCAGCATGCTCATCCGGTCCACCTTGGTCAGAATGTCGGCCGCCATATACGTTTTGGTGTCGACATAGAGAAGTTCGCTGACCGGATCGTGTGCGGGGGCCTTCGCGAAATAGCGCAGCAATGCGTTCTGGGGATCATCGCTTTGGCGCAGCACCTGGCGAAAGTCGTCGGACAGCAGCGGAGCATCCCGTTCAAATTGGGCCACAAAGGAAAGTCCATCCACATACCGTTCGCGCCAGGGCAAGGTGACGTTGTAGCTGAATCGGCGGCCCTGCATGCCATTCGGCAAACGCGGGAAGACCCGATCGCGGTAGAACTTCCGTGCCCATTCCGGAACATACTCGAAGAAACGGCGGTTGGAATGAATACGGTAACGGTCGTACCCGGCAAAGATCTCGTCCCCGCCGTCGCCGGAAAGGGCGACCGTCACATGCTGGCGCGCCATCTGCGAAACGTAGTAGGTGGGCAGCATGGAGGAATCGCCGAAAGGCTCTTCGAGCGAACTGGAGAGATGCTCGACGGTGGCGACCACATCGGGCTCGAGGATCATCTCGTGATGATCGGTCGAGAACTTCCGGGCCACCATGCGGGCATACTCGGCCTCGTTAAAATCGTCTTTTTTAAATCCGATGGAAAAAGTCTTGACCGGCCCCGAGCTGGCACGCGCCATGAGCGCGACCACGGTGGAGGAGTCGGTCCCACCGCTGAGGAACGCTCCCAGGGGTACATCGGAGATCAGGCGTATGCGGGTCGCCTCCAACAAACGGTGTTCCAGTTCCTCCAGGCATTCTTCTTCGTTCTTTGGCGAATGCGTGCCGTACTGCGGTAAGTCCCAGTACTGACGGACCCGGATCTCGCCGTTCTCGAACTCGAGCAGGTGTCCCGGCGGAAGTTTCTGGATTCCGGTGAATGCGGTAATGGGATCGGGGACGTAGCCGTAATACAGGTATTCGAGCAAGCCCTGCGCGTTCACTTCCACCAGTTCCGGAGCCACCGCCAGAATGGACTTGATTTCGGAAGCAAAGTACAGGTTGTCTTTTACCTGGGCGTAGTGCAGCGGCTTCTTGCCCAGCCGGTCCCGGGCGAGGATGAGTTTCCGTTTCGGCTTGTCGTAAATGGCCAGGGCGAACATGCCGCGCAGTTTCTGCACGCAGTCGGCGCCCATCTCTTCGTAGAGGTGAATGATGACTTCGGTATCGGTTTTGGTGTAGAAACGGTGGCCGCGGCTCTCCAGTTCCGGTCGAAGTTCGGGAAAGTTGTAAATCTCGCCGTTGAAAACCACCCACGCGGTGCGGTCCTCATTGAACACGGGCTGGTGGCCGCCGGAAAGGTCAATGATGCTGAGGCGGCGCATCCCCAGTCCGGCGCCATCCTGGACGAAGATCCCTTCGTCGTCCGGGCCGCGATGGATGATCGGGTCGCACATCTGGCGCACGAGGGCTTCGCTGATGTTGCTCTCCCGCGTCGCGCTGACGGCTCCGGCGATTCCACACATTCGTTTTATCTTCTCACATCGGCCGCGGAACGTTCTCGGCCCGCAGAGAGCGGCCGCTCGGCAAAACGCTTGAATCGGTAGTCCCGGTAGTCACCGGGATTCCCTTCTTTTCCATCACACGCCGCCAGAATAATGTTCGTCATCTCGCGCGCGGTCACGAAGTGAAGGGTTTCGTTCCGCGCCCGGGCGCCATCCACCAAATCCTGAAGAAACCTGCGCATCGGCGCCCCCAGCAACTCTTCCTTCTGGGTGGGGTCCATACCATGGCAATGCAACTTGATGAACAACCAGTCGGGCCGTTCCCGGACATGGATTCGCGCTTGTTTCCAAGCGGAGAGCCGTTCGAGAGTCATCGGACGGCCGCTGGTGATCGAAGCCGATTCCAGCGCCGCCCGCCCAGATCGCAGGCTTCGCCTGAAATCGAATACCAGGGGGCCCTCGACCATGAGCGGAAATATCTCCGGCTTCCGGCCCACCTGAAGGTCCCTGCCTCTGCGCTGCGGGGCCGGTTGCTCCAGGGGCAGCGCGCACTCGTACAGCGAATTGATTCTAGGAATCTGTGCCGGGTGAAAGGGCGCTGCCGGAAATGTGAAGTCGGCATAGCAACCGGTCTCGGCAAGAATTTTCATTTCCGAATCCACGCCGCAGAAAGGTCCCCCGGCGCAGTTGGCCAGAGCGAAGTCCCCGTGAACGAAAGCGTAGCGGGGCTGGTCCGATCCGTCTTCGGTGGCGAGGCAGTGGTGCCGGAATGCCAACCGGTCCCGGAGTTCGGTGAGCAGGCGGCGGGTGTTCTCTGCCGTATCGGGGTGGGAAATACCATGGTGCAAGTGCACTTCCAGTTCGCCCCATCCGTCATGGCAAAGCTCTGCCAGAAGCTCGACCAATCCTTCGTCGTATTGCTCAGCGGGATAAAAATAGGTGTGGACGAAGGGGCGGCCTTCGGGATCGCGCCAGCGCTCCGCCAGCTTGGGATACTCGCTGCACCAGAGTTGCACCCGCCGTTCCTGCTCCGTGCGCGGGGCGCGCTTCTGGCCGTCGCTCGGGTCGATGGCAGGCTCGAAATGGTCCGCCAAAGCAAGGATCAGGTGCAGCGGTCCGCGGGGGACCGGTCGCAACCCCTGCCAGATCATGCCAGGCAGTACTTTGCGCGCGTATCCGAGTCTTCTTTTGAAACTCATGGTTACTCAATGCGGCCATCGCAGGTGGGGCCGCCAGGACTGCACCGCTACCCACGATTGTCTGGCTTGCGCCCACGGACGGCGATCGAATATTGACCGACGTGCATATCTTCCATGTTCATATCTTCAAACCAGCCAAACACCTGCTCATAGGTGTGCTTGGACTGGTATTTGGGAGAATACCAGTCGAAGGTGTCGAGCATGCGCAATTCCGGATCTTTCTGGCGGTTCACGGGAAAAACGTGCTGGATCGCTCCGGCCACCGGCCTTCCCACCACCGGCACCCGGCGCAGACCCCGGCCGAGGTGATAGAAAAACGGAACCCCGACCTTGAGGATGCCGTGCAGTGTTGCTGGCTTCATTTTGTGCGTGTACTTCCGCCAAAAATCGCTAAAGCGGTACCATTTGTTGTACCCGCTATAGAGCCACACCGCCAAAATTCCACCCGGCTTCAGATACTTCTCCAGTGCCTTGACCGCTGCCTCACAATTCGGCGTGTGATGCAGGACACCGACGCTGTAGATGAGGTCGAAACTCTCGCGGGCGAAGGGCAGGTTGAATACGTCCGCCTGCATGGCCACAAAGTCGCGGTCGGCAAGATTGCTGGCCGCGACTTCCGCCGCGGCGCTGAGGTCGATGCCGACCACCCGCGCACCCCAGCGGGTTGCTACCTCGGCGAACCTGCCCATGCCGCAGCCCACGTCGAGAACCAGCTTGCCTTTTAACTCCGACGGACTGAGGGCGGTTTTGACCCGGAAATTCCAATCCGATTCTCGTACCTCATCGTGGTCGAGTTGGGTCTTCTGATAGCGGTGCCACTGAAAACCGAAACTGGCGGCATAGTCCTGGGCATCCACGAAACGCGCGATGCCCTGCACGTTGGGATACTCGCGGCGGCAGGCGGGACAGACAAAGCCTCCCGCCTGGTCACTTTCCAGGCTCGCACTGCAGTTCAAACAGCGCAAAATCGCCTGCAAGTCAGCGGACAGGCGTGACTGCGCCTGCTCGTCCGTAATTGCCATAAGCCTCCAGGAAATGACGCGGTTTCTTGGGCGCCGGAGCCAGCCCGGGCTCGGCGGTCTGATCTTTGTATATCTGCACCATGACGGCGGTAAAAGCAACGGCAAAGTAGGGGAAGAACTGGTAGCCCTCCGGAGCAAATAATGCTCCAACCACGAAACCTATGAAAGAACTGTGGAGCGCCCCTGTGAACAATACCATTCCGGGATCGAGTTGCTTCTCCGCTTTGCGCAAGATGCGGAGGTTCTTAAACGCTTTTCCAATAAACAGCAAATAGAGAATCAGGACCGGAATACCGCCTTCGGCGCCGACCTGGAGATACGTCATATGCACCTGGTGCCAGATCAGCGAGTAGGTCTCCATGTTCGAAGCGCCGATCCCAAAAATCGGATAGTGTTCGATGGCATCCAAGGCTCTTTGCATCAGGTACATTCGGGCTTGGTAGGACTCGTAGGCCGAGTCCTGGGCCGCACCACTCTCCCCGGAAAGCGCGGTGAAGCGCTCGAAGAGCGTGCCGCCCGCGGTCACCAGGAGCAAAACGCCGATGAAGCCGGTGGCCACGATCAGGTAAAACCGCCGTCCCCGGACGCCGAAATGCCAGAGAGTCACCGTGCCGGATATGATCAGATTGATAAACCCAGCCCGCGAAGCGGTAAGAACCAGCGCCACCCCCATGCCGAGCATGCCTGTGATCCAGGCCATTTTCGTTATGGCGTTCCGACTGGTCAAAAGGAAGGCCAGCGCAAAGGGCAGTGTGATCACGATGGCAAAGGCCAGATCGTTGGGATTGGAATAGATTCCGCCCAGCACACCATTCAAGCGGGGAGTGCTGTGGCCCTTGATGACGGATACAAAACAAATGACCGCTACGGAAGCAGTTTGAATGTAGATAATCTGCTTCAGACGCTGAAAGGTCGTGATCAGCAGGAAAATCAGGACCCAGGCGATAAAGACCTTGGAGAAGTCGGTCGTCCGGGAAACCGCTCCACCCTTCCACACGGGCGACAGAAAGCCGGACACAAAGAGCAGGCCGATCATGGCGAGGAGCAATTTTCCTTCGGTGGGGATGTCTTTGAAAGTGCGCTTGGTCCGGCCCATGGCGTTGAAAAGCGCCCACATGGCCAGGATGGCAGTGATCTTGGCTAGAGGAAGGTACTTCAAGCCCGGAAGCCAATCCTCCGGGCGGGCGCAGTAGACCACGAAGAAAGCGCTGAGCCAGAAGAAGGCGCGCTTGGTGGGATCCACGGCCTGCGCGATCTTCCGCTTGCCCAGGATGTCCGCCGCTGGTGCCGTTACGCTATCGCCGATGGCCACAAAGTCCTCGCTTCTTCTTCATGCCGTGCGCGCCGGAACCGGGGTTCGCCGCAGAAGACCGTTTCTCCACTACCGACCGCAAAATTCCGCTGGACCAGTCGCCCATCGCTGGCCAGTCGTGCCGGACCGCCGTCTCCGGCAGCCGCCCGATACCGCAGGATGTAGTCCATGCGGACGTTGCCACGGTTGTCGACGGGCAGGAGCTTATCGGCTTTGACCCAGAGGATTCTCATGGCCGCTTAGCGGATCCAAACTGCCTTTCTCCCGGTGACAAAATTGACAAAGGCCACCATGGCGGCTGAGTTCAGGACGACGAAGATGCGCGCCGCGTCGGCGACCCGCGACAGAGGACCGATCTTGACGCCCGCTATCGCCACCAGGCTCAACCCGTAAAACCCAAGTTGTGCCGCCAGCGCCGCACGATAGAACGGTTGCGACAGGAAGAGTGAAGCCAGCCAGACCGCCAGCAGCGCAAAAGGCGCGGCCAGCCGGGAGAGCTTGTGGCTGAGGAACTCAAAACGGATGGGGTTCTTCGCGCTCAGCAGCCAGGGCGCAATCTGCAAAAGCTGGTAGTTGCCGCTCAGAGTCCGGACCTTGCGCCAAAACTCCCGGCCGTCTCCCAGGTCGGGCGCGTCCCAGGCGCGGGCCCGTGAGTCAAAGACCACGCGGCATCCCTTCTTCGCGACCTGCATGGGCAACAGCACATCGTCGAGGATGGTGCCTTCGGGCAGCGGTTCCAGCAGCGCCCGCCGGGCGCAGTAGATCGCTCCGGTCGCTCCCGCGACCGACCCGGAGGCCGACTCCAGCTCGCGAATCCCCTTCTCGATGCGCCAGTACAACCCCATGCCTTTTCCTGCTTCTCCGCTTTCCGGATCGCCCAGCATCAGTTCACCGCTGACGCAGCCGATCGCGGGATCGGCGAAGTTCTCGACCAGCTGCCGCAGAGCGCCTGACTCGATCTTCTGCCGCGCGTCCGTGAACAGCACGACCTCTCCGCGCGCCAGCTTCATGGCATCGTTTAAACCCGCAGCCTTGCCCTGCCACAACGGCTTCAGCAGAATCCGCACCCGCGGATGTTCAGCAAACCGAGCCAGCCGAGCTGCTGTGCCATCGGTCGAACCGTCCGAGACGACCACAACTTCCAGCTTCTCCGGCGGGTAATCCAGCCCCAGCAGGTTCTCGATCTTCCCGGTGATGACCGTCTCTTCATTCCGCACGACCAGGAGCGCCGATACCTCCGGTGCCACCACGCCCCGGCGCACCGGCTGCGGCGACCACCGGCCGCGCAGCCACAGCCAGGCGGGATACCCCAGGTAGGAGTAGCCGATGACCGTGGAGGCGATCCAGAACACCCACTTCATTGCGCGCCCCGGCGCAGCAACACCGTCTTTATGGTCTGGAACACAATCAGCAGCTCCAGACCGATGGAAGTATTCTTGATATAGAACAGGTCATACTGCAGCTTTTCCCGGGCGTCTTCCACGGTGCTGCCGTACTTGTACTTGACCTGGGCCCAGCCGGTGAGCCCCGGGCGCACCATGTGGCGCACGCCGTAGTAGGGGATCTGTTGCGAGAGCCAGGCCACGAATTCGGGGCGCTCCGGCCGCGGCCCCACGAACGCCATGTCGCCCTTGAGAACGCACCATAGCTGCGGGATCTCGTCCAGGCGGGAGGAGCGCAGGAACCGGCCCACCCGTGTAATGCGGGGGTCGTTGTCGCCCGCCCACTGGGGACCGCTGGAGGCTTCCGCGTCCTGCCGCATGGTGCGGAACTTATAAACCTTGAAAATGCTCCCCCCCTTGCCCACGCGGGATTGTGAATAGAGGACCGGCCCCTTGGAATCGAGCTTGATGATGAGCATGATCAGGGGGAGCAGGGGTGCGGTCAGAATCAGGCCCAGCGACGAGATCACGACCGAGAGCACACGCCGAAGCAACATGAAGGTGGACCCGCGGCGAAAACCATCGGCAAAAACCAGCCAGCTGGGATATAAGTTTTCGACCTCGATCTTGCCCGACATCTTCTCTAGCCACGAGGTCGCCTCCTCGATCTTGACCCCTTGCATGCGCAGGTCGAGCAACTCCTGCATCGGGATGGTGCCGCGACGATCGGGCATGGCCACGATCACCCGATGGACCTTTTGTTTCTTGACGCATTCCATGAGGTGAGCCGCCACGGACTCGCGCGTGACCGCGCCTTCCAGTTTGCCCGTCCAACTGGCGATCTCGGCCCCCAGTTCGGGGTTCTGTCGCAGGCCCTGGACCAGGCGCTGGGCGCGCTCGCCCGTTCCCAGCACGTAGATGCGCTCGACCAGAATGGGCAGCTGGACGAGCCAGCTGTAGCCAATCCGCCAACCGAACATGGCGATGGTCAGGATCACCAGGCCCGCCGACAACCAACTCGCGTGGCCAATGGTTTGTCCGTTCCCCAGCAGGAAGTCGGGCCGGGCGTAACTCACGCCAGCCAGAACAAAGGCCAGCAGCCCCGGCACCAGGAGCAAGCGGAAATAGAGCTCCCCCCGGGTGTTCAGACGAGCCGTGTCGTAAAGGTCGAACCAGTGCGAACACAGCAACACCATGGCGGTAACTCCGAGGATCTTGATATAGCCGCCCTCGTAGTTCAACACCAGGTAACAATCGTCCCGGAGAATGATCCAGGCCCCAAGCAGTAGCGAGCTCCAAACAATGAGGGCCTCGCCCGCCAGCAGGATCAGAGTCCGGACCGGGTAATAAACATTGAAGAGCCGGATCACGCACGACCTCGGTTCGCCTTAGGCAGGGCTGGTCTGAGCCTCGCCGTAGTAGTACGCCGACCGCGCATCCTGACCGGGATGCGCGCCGTTCAGCACCACGCCAAGCAGCAACTTATCCTGGAATTCATCCCGGGCGCGCCGGGCCAGGTCCGAAGGAGTCGAATTGGACCGCACCACCATGACGACCCCGTCGCAGAAATTCGCCATCAAAGTCGAGTCCGAAACCGGGATGACCGGCGGCGTGTCCAGAATGATCCAGTCAAACAAGGGTTCGACCCGCTGCAGGAAAAGTTTCAGCCGGCCATTGGACAGTAGTTCGGGCGCGCTCGACACCGTGCGGCCAGCGGCCACGAAGAACAGATTCTCCATGGAGCCGCGCTGCAGGATGGCGTATTCATCGCTTTCGCCCAGTAGGTAGTCCGACAATCCCGGGGTCTGCTTGGCTCCCAGGTGACGGTGCATGCCCGGGGCGCGCAGATCGGCATCGATCACCAGAGCGCGGCGGCCGTGCTGCCGAACCATCACTTGCGCCAGGTTGGCCGCGACAAACGACTTGCCTTCCTTGGGCAGCGCGCTGGTCACCATCAATTTCTGCAGCGGCAACTTCTCCCGAATCTGGTACAGCCGGGACCGCAGGGTGCGGAACTCTTCGGCCCCTACCCGATTCTCTTCCTCCTGGAAGAAGAGCATGGTGCGCATGTCTGGGTTCCAGGCGGTCACCGGACAGCGGGCCAGAAGGCTCTCATAGGTGAACCCCGCAGCCATCGCCGGACTGACCGCCGAAGGCGCATGGGCCGACGCGGGCATGCTCACGGGCTGCAGACCTGGCTGCTCTTCCAAGGTAGGCTCGACGTGCCCCCCCTGCGTGGTTGCTCGTTCCTGTTCGGCGCGTTTCAAAGCGTCATGGATTCGGCTCATAGTTTCCTTTCCTTGGGGAGGTCTTGATCGGACTGGCGCAGCCGGTCGGCTAGCGTTGCCAGGGTCCGCAGTGCTTCCACTAAATCAAACTTTTCCGAAGACGCCGGAACCACCGGCGTGACCGCTCCCGCCGCGCTGCCATCGGACAGGTCAAAATCCTTAGCGACGGATTCGACAATCTCGGTCGTGACCAACTTCTTTTGGTCGACAAACGCGCTGACCAGACAGTGTTCGCAAAGCAGGTTGATGACGCGCGGGATGCCCGTGGCATAGCGGTACAGGGCCACCTGGGCATCGGGATCGAAAATCGGGTCGCCGTTCGAACCAGCGATGCGCAACCTCTGCTGGATGTACAACCGGGTCTCCTCGAGGTTGAAGGGGTGGGTTTTCGCCCGCAGCGTCAACCGTTGCCGCAACTGGCGCAACTGCGGCTGCCGCAGCCGCTGCTCCAGTTCCGGCTGTCCCACCAGGATGATCTGCATGAGCTTCTCGGTGAAGGTCTCCAGATTGGTCATCATCCGGATCTCTTCCAGGACTTCGTCGGAGAGGTTCTGCGCCTCATCGATGATGAGGACCGCGGTCTCGCCGGCGCGATAGCGGTCGAGCAGCCAGTTGTAAAGCCTTTGCAGGATCTGGCTCTTCGACTTGGTATCGCAGGGGATGCCAAAGTCGGCCATCATGAAGTCGAGGAGTTGGGGCACATCCATGCGTGAGTTGAAGATGAACGCCGTCGCCACCTGCTGCAGGCGCAACCACTCCAGCAGCTTGTTGATCAGCGTCGTCTTGCCCGTGCCCACCTCTCCGGTCAGCAGGACGAATCCCTTACGGCTCTGGATGCCATAGGTCAGACAGGCCAGGGCCTCTTCCGTGTGCCGCGTCAGGAACAGGTAACGCGGGTCCGGATTGACATTGAACGGATTGGCGCGAAGTCCAAAAAACTCTTTGTACATACGCTTGTCTTAAACCCCGATCTTCTCCCGAGCTTCTTGCTCCTGGGGACCCTCAGGCCGGCCCCAGAAATGCCGCCGCCCGTTGCTGCTGGCGTCGGCCTCTTCGTCTTCGGTCACCCACGGCACGGACACGAGCAGAGGCAGATCCATGGCCGCAGCCGCGTCCTTTTCGGTGCGGATGGCCTTGTCGCGCAACTCAAACCACATGGCCATGGCGATGCCGAGCGCCAGTCCCGCGCCCAGACCGCCGGCAGCACAATAGAGGCGGTTCGGGAAGCTGGGCTGCGCCGGCAGTCCGGCGGGCTGCAGAATACGCATCTGCTCGCCTTGCTGCTGGTTCTCCATACTGGTGGCCAGCTCGGTGGCGCTTTTCTTGGCCAGTAGATCCCGGTAAGAGCTCTGGGAATTATCGTAGTCGCGGGTCAGCGCCTTGTACTGCTCTTCGATGCCTGGACTCATGGCGGTCCGGCTCTGGTAGAGCTGGATGGAGCTTTGCAGCTTCTTCTCATCGGCCGTTGCCTGCGTGATCACACCTTCGTACTGGTGTACCTGGAGACGCAACTGGCGGATCTCCGGCGGTTCCGAGGCGTTGGCTTTTTCCGTGGTGTCGGTCGCCTTGCCCATCGTCGCGTTCACTTCAGCGATCTTCTTCTGGACTTCGGCGATGTCGGCCTTGGTCTTGACCACATCGGGGTGGTCATTGGTGTAGCGCGCCTGCAGTTGCAGCAATTGCGCCTGCAGAGCGTCGAGCTGCTGCTGGAGCGTCTGCGGATTGGTGCTCGATTGCGAGCTCTTCCAGGCGGACAACTGCTGGGCCAGCAGGCTTTCGGTATAGGCCTTGTCCTGTTGCGCCCGGTTCAAAGTCTGGGAAGTGGCATCGAGTTGTGTGTTCAGCGACATCAGGATGCGAAGGTTGTTCTCGGCGTCGCCGGGTAGTTGTCCCATGTATTGCCGCTTGAAGTTGGCCAGCTTGGCGTCCTGGTCGTCCAGCGCGCGCTTGGCGTCGTCCACCTGGCGGTTGAAAAAGTCGACCTGGTCCTGGGCGACTTTGGAGCGCGTCCTCAGGTTTTCCTCCAGCAGCAACGAGGTGATCCCATCGCAGATCAGTTGCGCCTGCCGCGGGTCGCTGCTCGAGAAACTCACGTTGAAACCGGGCACCGAGGTGGTGCCGGTGGGCTTCTTTTTCGATTTGGTCGCCGCCGACTGCGCCGCCGCCATCGAGATATCGGTGACCACCGGGTCGATGGCCATGTTCTGCCGGATATCTTCGATGAGTTTTCCCTCATCCCCCGGCTTGACGATGCCCAGGCGCTCAATCATCGGCCGCAACCGGTTGGCGGCCAGCACCTGCTGTTGCATGGTCGACAGCCGCTGCGTGAAATCGGCAGTAATGACCGGCTGCACCAGGTTATCCGGCACCTCCTGGCCCTGCACCAACACCAGAGACTGCGAGGTGTACTTGGGCGGGAACACGTAGGACATCAGAAAGCCCGCCAGCGGGGCGAGCAGCGCCGGAAGCAGAATCACTTTCAGGCGCCGCCGTAGCATCGCCAGATAATCGTCTATCGTCAGTTCGCGATTCTCAGTCATAACCTTCACCAATCCGGCCGCCTAGGCGGCCCAAGAATTACTCAATACGAACTGGCCGGGGATGCCAGTCGACACCGATGGTGGCAATATTCACATTCGAAATCCGGCTGCAAGGGCTGCTTGCCGTGCAAAAAGCACGGTCGAACGCCAGTTCGCTGAAATGATAGGCGGCAAACACACCAAAGTTGCGGCTCATGTTTTTGCGAAGGATGCCTCCGATGAAACCGTCGCTGTAGCGTTGCCCGGCCGTTCCCGAAAAAAGCAACTGCTGCAAACGCTTATGGTAGGAATAGCCAAGGTCGCCGTAGAACTCGAAGGTCCGGCCCAGCGGGCGCATGAAACTCGCTCTCCCTACCTGGGTGTCAGCTCCGGCAAAGAAACCCGATCCGGGCGAGGTGTACTTCTCGTAGGCCAGTGACAGGGTGGTGCGCGGAAATTTGTAGCTCAGCCGGGCTTGCGCGCTCAAAGACCACCGGCGGTCCACTTGGGAGGGGTTGCCAGGCTCATAGATCGAGATGTACTGCGGACCGGCTCCCACCAGCAGGCTCATTCTGCCGCTTATGGTGTGTCCGTAGCGCAGGTTGGCGACATTGGTATGGATATCCCCACCGGCGGTAAAAGGAAACAGAAAATCCTGGAACGCGTAAACCAGGGCGACCTGGTCGCGCCGCCCCAGCAGGTGGCTGAATCCGCCTTCGAAGGTCCACTGTTCGCTGTTAATCAGATTCGCGTTCCCATTCTGGAAATGCGAAAGGGCGAAGCCACTGGCCACCGTAATCGCCGAGCGGGGCGTCAGGGTCTCGACAGCATCGGCAATTGCCGTATTCCCGGTTCTGGGCTGAAACCCGATGGCGCCAAAATCTCCATTGCCAAAAAAGTGAGTGCCGGGTAAGCCTCCGCCCGGGATTCCGGTCCCGAGTCCCCCGCGGGCCAGTCCCAGGCCCGGCGCTCCGCCGTAAGTTCCGAGGCTGAAGGAACCTTCCGGCAGGTAGCTGAAGGAATCACGCAGGGTCAGCTGGCCGGTCCGCCACCGGGTAACGCCCATCGCCGCCAGCGCCTGCATTTGCCGCACCGGATCGGGGCCGCTGTTATAGAACGCTCCCCCGCCCAGATACTCCGCGAGAAGATCGCTCTTGGGCCAGAAACGCTGCAGATCCAAAGCGCCAAGAACGTGGGTGACCGACTTCACGTTGTTGAAGCCGCTGGTGCCCAGTTGGTTGCTGGGGTTGGTATCGGCCGACTCACTCACCATCAAACCCGGCGAGAAGAAGCTGCGCGTCGCGGTCCGCAGCTCCAGCGACGGCTGGTCCAGACCCGAGATCGGAGGATTCTCCGGATTGAGTATGGGAGCGTTCTGCCCGAAGGCGGGCGCAGGAGTGGGAGCGGGCTGCTGGGGCGACGCGGAATCGTCCTGCGCCGCCGCCCACAGGTTGATACCCAGAAGCAACAGCAGCAACCGGATTGTCCGCGAGAATTTCATATCGAATACCCAGTCTCTCTTACGGAACCACAATGGTATCGCCGGGCCGCAGAGCGTAATTGCGGTCCATCTCCTTGCCCTTGACCAGCTTGTCGTAGTTCACGGGCATTTTCACCTCTTTGCCGTTTTCGTTGCGCATCACGTAAATCCTCTTGGTGTGGGCAAACTGGGTCAGTCCGGCCGTGGACAACGCCTGCAGCACCGTCATGTTAGGCAGCATCGGCATGGCCCCGGTGTGGGCCACTTCGCCGACCATGTAGATCCGCTTGCTGTTGATCTGAGTGACCACGACGGTAACGCGGGGGTCGGCAAGGTATTTCTTGAGCTTTTCGGCCAGAGAACTGGCCAGTTGCATGGGCGTCAAGCCCGCCGCTTGCACGTCGTTGAGCAGCGGCAGTGAAATCTTGCCGTCGGGACGCACCGGCAAGGTGGCCGTCAGATCCGACTCTTTCCAGACCGCGATGTGCAGTACGTCATCGGGACCGATGACATACTCGGGTACGGTGGGATTCGCCGAGGGCGCGCTGGTCGTCGCATCCGGGGTGGGACTGCTGGGGGCCGGCGCGGCATCTTGCGCAAAAGCCAGGCTGCCGATCGAAAGCAGCGCCGCTGCCGCGGCTATCCAGGTTCGCTTCATATCTTCTCCTCTCGAACTCCTAATCCTTCTCAGGCGCCGTACTCTTCGTAACCGATTTGCTTGAGCTTGTAGAGCAGCGCTTTATAGCTGATCTGCAGTTCTTGCGCGGCCCGGCGCCGGTTCCACCGGGTCCGGGTCAGGACCTGAAGAATGAGTTCCTTTTCGGCTTCCCGGGATGCGGCCCGAGCCGCCTCTTTCAGCGAGATCTTCTCCCCGCTGTGGTTATGCCCGGCACGGCGCAGCAGCGAGCGCAGGCCTCCCATGGCCAGCGCTTCGTCTCCCAACGCCACGATCGCCCGGGCGGCATCCTTCAGCTCCCGAATATTGCCCGGCCAGTTGTACTCCAGGAAGAAATTCTGGGTTTCGCGGCTGAGCATCGGTACCGGACGGCTCAAGTCGCGCGCCGCTGCCGACACGAACCAATCCCGCAAGACGGGAATGTCCTCTTTCCGCTGGCGCAGCGGGGGCAACCGCAGACAGACGCCGCTGATCCGGTAATAGAGGTCCTCCCGAAACTTCCCGGTCTTGACCTCCGGCTCAAGCTCACGAGAGGTTCCGCAGATAAACCGCGGCACCCGGGTTTGGTCGGCGGCGCTCAAGGCGATCTGGCGAACCAGCTCGAATTGCGCCGACGAATCGAGATCCCCAACGTCTTGTAGATAGACGGTTCCGCCCTGTTCTTCCCAGGCTGCTAGGACGGGCTTGCTGGCTTCTCCACCCTGGCACACCTGGAAGGGCTCTTCCCTACGATTAGACAGCGCATGGATGCGCTCGGCGGCCGCTTCCTTCCCGGCCCCGTGCTCCGCCACCACCAGCACCGGAACATCATTCTGGGACAGTTCGCAAATCACGGCTTCGACCGTGCGCATGCCCGGACTGACGCTTTCCAGCCAGATGCGGGTATCCCCGTTTGGGGAGGGCCCGGTGTGTGCCAGGATTTCGGAACCGTGGTTGTTCATCTTTGGTGTATTGTTCCGAGACTGAGGGGTGACATGTCTCAGAGAAAACCCTTCCCTCCTCAGAGCACACTTGCTGCCATCTAAGCACACAGCGACAGTCGCCACAAAAATAATACGTGCTTATTTTTCAATGACTTGCGAGTCCATCTGGAATTTCCGAGCGAGTGTCACCTTACCACCTTTGCGGATAAATGGGAAATGTTTTACCCACTTCTACGCAATGCGGGTGGAGATTACTTGCCATCTCCTCCCTCAGCGGCAACCATAACTCTCTGGAGCCAAAGGGTATTTCTCAGCCTCCTCCGGACGTGGGCCGCCTGTACTGGATGAGTTCGGAGAAACGGAAATAGTTTCCCTCATTTTCCTCTTGCCACTGCCCTGGTTCACTGCCTTGAGTGGGACCTTCGGTTCCAACGGGGGTTACTCGGACCCGCCCAAGCTTCGATTAAGATTTGCACCGGCGGAAGCATTTCGCATATCCTCAACCCAGCGCGCCATGGGCGATTCAGTGCAGGTGGCCCCCCTTGTTGTGGGCAGGAGGGGGTGGTTTTACTTCGGCCTCCCCTGGTGGCAGGGAGCCGCGATTCTGCTGCTTATTGCCTGGCTCTACGGCTCCATTCTTGCGCGCCTGTTCGGGCAGTGGATCAACGATCCGGACTTCTCCCACGGCATTTTCGTGCCCGCCTTCTCGCTCTTCGTTCTGTGGCTGAACCGTAAGCGGTTGTCGTCGTTCGAACCGGTCCCTTCCTGGAGCGGCCTTGGGGTTCTGGTTTGTGCCCTACTCATGCTGATGCTGGGAGTGCTGGGCGCGGAGCTGTTCTTCTCCCGGCTTTCGCTCCTGGTCCTACTGGCCGGACTGATCGTGCTGTTCAGCGGATGGCCACTGTTCCGGGCGGGGTTGTTCCCCTGGGCGTTTCTGATCCTGATGATCCCCATCCCGAAGATCATCTTCCAGCAGGTGACGTTTCCTCTGCAACTGCTGGCCTCGAAGCTGTCTGCCGAATTGCTTCCCATTGCCGGGGTCCCGG
This sequence comes from Terriglobales bacterium, assembly GCA_049696815.1. Taxonomy (GTDB): domain Bacteria; phylum Acidobacteriota; class Terriglobia; order Terriglobales; family Acidobacteriaceae; genus Acidiflorens. The sequence continues at coordinate 31,219 of JBAVUO010000055.1, forward strand.
TGCTGCGGGAAGGAAACGTAATCTATCTGCCTTCCATGCCGCTGGAAGTGGCGCAAGCATGCAGCGGCATTCGCTCGCTGCTTTCGTTGGTGACGCTGGCCATCATCTACGGATACCTGATGGAGACCCGGAAATGGGTGCGGGTAGCGCTGGCATGTTCGGCGGTACCGATCGCGGTGGCGGCCAACAGTTTTCGTATCTTTGGTACCGGCTTACTGGTGCAATACTGGGATCCCGACAAGGCCAAAGGCTTCTACCACGAGTTCTCCGGATGGCTGATCTTCGTGGTCTCGATGATCATGCTATTCACTTTGCACCGGGTGATCTCGCTTATTTGGAAAGACCGCCCGGAGGCGAAATCCGCGTCCTCTGGTACCCCCGGGAAACCCGGGACTGCGACGGGGCCGGCAGTAACACCCGCGCGGAGCTGGTCGCTTCGTTTCTGGATTGCGGCAGTGCTCATGTTGGCCGCTGGGATCGCGCTCCAGGCCCATCCGAAGGGCGAATCTTTCCCGCACCGCGAAGCCTTGAATTCGCTGCCCTCGCAGTTCGGCCCCTGGGCGGGGCGCGACGTCAGCATCGACCAGGAGACGCTCGACATTCTCGGGGCCGGCGAATTCCTGGTGCGGGATTATGAAAATGCCAGTGCATCGCAGCCAGGGATTGATTTGTTCATCGCCTACTTTCCCACGCAGAAAGCCGGCGACACTATCCATTCTCCCAGCAATTGTCTCCCGGGCGCCGGGTGGGTGCCGACCCACCGAAAAGTCGTTCGGATCCCCCGCGGTGACGGAACTTCATTCCCGGCGAATCAGTACGTGGTGGCCAAGGCGGGAGAACGGCAACTCGTGTTGTACTGGTACCTGGCGCATGACCGCGTCGTGACCAGCGAATACTGGGCGAAGTACTACCTGGTGGCGGATTCCATTCGTCTGAACCGCAGCGACGGGGCGCTGATACGCCTGACCACCCCAATGTTTCGCGGAGAGTCCCCCGATGCGGCGCAAGCGCGCATTCTGGGCCTCGGGTCTTACATCATCCCGATTCTCAACCACTACATCCCACGTTGAATGGCCTGGTGGCGAAGCCTGAATGCGGACTTCGGAATCCGCAACACTGGCGGTGGTATAAAAACATCTAGCCTTGGGAATCACGCCGCGGTCGAGAGCCTTACATCCTGAAGAGTGCGAGGCGTCCGGTAGCTTCCAATGATGATCGAACTGCTCGAATATGGCATTGCGATTGTGGTGATGTGGTTGGTGGCGATGCGACTGCGTTCCATTCGCGGCCGGCAATTGCTCTACCTCGCCGCCAGTTACTTGTTCTACGCCACTTGGGGATCGTGGCTCATCGTCGTACTCCTTTTCAGTACCCTGATGAACTACGCGCTCGGCCAGTGGCTGAAGGCTCGCATCACGGCCGGGCGGCTCTGGACCGGCGTCATCTTCAATCTGGCGCTGCTGAGCGTTTTTAAATACCTGCCTTTGCTGGGCGCGGCTGTGCCATCCGCCTCTCCCCTTTCCCTGGTGAAACACATCGCTCTCCCGGTGGGCGTTTCCTTCTGGACATTCCAGGCGTTGAGCTACTTGTTTGATTTGTACCGGGAAGAGGATCTGGATCCCACGCTGCTGGAGTTCGGCCTGTACATGGCGTTCTGGCCTACCGTGCTGTCTGGTCCGATCTGCCGGATGCCCAGCATGTTGCCGCAATTCCGCCAGACCTGGTCGGTGAGTTCGGAAGATCTGCAAACGGGAGTCCGGCGAATCTCCGTCGGCTTGCTGATGTCGGTGCTGGCCGGCGTGATGAGTGCCGGACTCTCCCCCGGGGCGGGAATTGACGCGGCCTTTGCTCGAACCAAGGGAGCGATGAGCGGAATTGATGTCTGGTGTTTGATTGTCGGGTACGGTTTCCAGTTGTACTTCAATTTCTGCGGCTACTCTCATATGGTCATTGGAGTGGCGCGCTTGTTTGGGATCCGGTTGCACGAAAACTTTAACCGGCCCTACCTTTCCACGACCCCATCGATCTTCTGGACGCGCTGGCACATGTCGCTGTCCTTCTGGATCCGCGACTATCTCTTCCTGCCCCTGGCGACCATGCGGCGCGAAGTCTGGTGGCGCAATCTCTCGCTGGTCATCGCCATGTTTGTCTTCGGGGTGTGGCACAAAGGCAGCGTCTTGTTCATGATCTGGGGCACTTACCACGGGCTCCTGCTCGTCGCCCACCGGCAATGGCAGGAACTGCGCAAGCGTCTGGACTTCGAGTGGACCGGGACTCTGGCAACCGGCATCTCATGGGCGCTCACGTTTTCCGCCATCTGCATCGGCTACATCTTCTTTCGCGCCGAAAGCATTCCGCAGGCATTTGCCATGTTGAAGGCAATCGTTTCGCCCGGCCGCTATGCGCATCTGACGCTAGCGCACAGCTTTTACGTGATGAACTTGCTGGCGGGGTTGGGGTATTTCGCCGTCATCGGCAGCAGCGCACTCCTTGACCGCATGGGAGAGGCTGCGGGGAAACAAGTCTCGCCCAACCGGTGGGGAACCCTGTTGGCCACGGTCGCCAACGAACGCTGGGTGTGGATTGCCCCTGTGGTCGTCGTGCTCGCGCTCTACTTGAACTTGATCTTCCAGCCCGGGCCGGCCTCCACTGGGCCGGTGATGTACGGCCTCTTCTAGTGCAAGCAGGCTCAATTAAATACCCCAGGAGAGCCTTCGCCCCGCTTCCTTCCGGTGCCGGCGGCATCGACAACGGTGGTCAAGGTCACACTGTCGCGGCCGCTGGAAGCGGGTTAAAATGAGGCTCGTGTTTGGAATGCACAAGGGAGATTTCGATTGATGGAGGCTACAGAATCCACTCCGATCGCTGGCGAAAAGATCCAGGGGACCCAGCCAACTCCCACCACGGAGTACCTGTCTCTGCTCAAGCGCTTCGCCGTCCGTTTATGGGTTGCGGTGACCTTGGGTGTGGTTCTGCTCACTTGCGGTGAACTCCTTTCGTATTGGCATTATGCCGCCATTCCCCACGACAACCTGGATCCGTTGGTCAGGTTGGAATTGTCGGGCGGGGGTGCTTCCGAACGCGAGTATATGAAAGAACTGGGCGAGGCCGGCACGGTGATGTACCACCCGTATGTGCTCTGGCGTCGAGCGCCGTACCACGGCGAAATGATCTCGATCGACCAGGATGGCATCCGCCAAACTCTGCACTCGCAATGTGATGGCAAGACCTTCACCATCTGGATGTTTGGCGACTCCGTGATGTGGGGCTCGGGCGCTGCCGACGGGGAAACCATCCCTTCCTTGCTGGCGGCCGACTATGAGAAATCGGGCCGCAAGGTTTGCATTGTGAACTACGGGGAAATGGGTTGGGCAAACACGCAAGAGGTCATCGAACTGATCGAGCTACTCAAGCACGCGAGCCGGAAACCCGAGGTGGTAGTTTTCTACGACGGCGGCTCCGAAGCGTTTACCGCCCTGCAAGGCGGACGAGCCGACGTGCACAGCAACTTCAACGGATTCAAGAAGTACCTGGACGAGTGGAGTGTCGAACAGAGAGCCGGCTTCTCGTATCTTCATCGGACCAACACCTATCGCCTGCTCCAGGGGATAGCCTCGACCGTGACTCCCCGTGGCAAGAAAGAAAAAGTCCGCATTTCAGAAGCGGAAGCCGAGGAACTCTCCGACGGCGTCATCCAGAACTATGTCCAGAACATGGGAATCGTGGACCTCTTGGCAAAGCAGTACGGTTTCCGGCCGGTATTTGCCTGGTACCCAAACATCGCCGTGGGACACAAGCAACTGACCGCGCATGAACAAGAGTTGCAGCGGTTGGAATATCAAAAATTCCCCGGTCTGGACTTGATTTACCGTGCGGCCTACGTCAGGTCCCGGGAGCTGCGACTTCCTGATTTCTATTATCTGGGGGACATTCTCGACGATCAGAAATCTTCTCTCTACCTGGGAGTCGCTCACTTGAAACCGGAAGGGTACCGGATCGCGGCCGACGAACTGTTTCGGATCCTGGAACATTCGCCGGGCGCCACTCCCGTAGCGAATTCTGGAGATCGTTCGGAGGGCCGCGGTTCGCGGCCCTTGCCACCTAAAGGAAGCTAGCGCAGCCTATGGCCTTGCCACAACACCCGAGAAGTTTGATCAGTGGGTTCCTTCGTTCCCTCCGCGCCAATCCCAGCGGATTGGCCCTCGAACTGGGGGCAGCGTCACTGAGCTACGAGCAACTCTGGAGCTACGCGGGCAGGATCGCGGGTTGTCTACAGGGCAATCTGGATCCCTCCGAGAATGTAGTTGCCGTGCTCGCCGATCGAAGCGTCGCAGCCTATGGCGGGATTCTGGGCGTGCTGGGAAGCGGGCGCGGCTACGTTCCTTTGAATCCCAAGTTCCCGGTGGAAAGGACGCTGGTCATGCTGAATGCGTCCGGCTGCCGAACCGTGGTGGTGGGAAAGGAGTGCGCACCCACTCTGGAGGCACTGCTTCCGCTCCTGGACAAGCCCCTCACGTTCGTGATCCCCGATGCTGGCTGGAAACCCGACAACCGGTTTCTCTCCCGGCATCGAGCCATTACCGCAGGAGAGCTGCGGAAAGTTGCTGATCCCATCGAGCCTACCGTGGAGGGAAACGCAACTGCGTATCTACTGTTCACCTCGGGGAGCACAGGGGTGCCGAAGGGAGTAGCCGTCAGCCAATCGAACGTCACGGCGTACATGGACTACGCTGCCAAGCGGTTTGGCATCCACGCCAGTGACCGTTGTTCGCAGAACTTCGATCTGACGTTTGATCTCAGCGTGCATGATCTTTTTACCTGCTGGGACGCTGGGGCAGCCCTCTGTCCCTATGCTGAACAGACGCTCACTCCGGCAAGCCTCATCGACGAGTTGCAACTAACAGTCTGGTTCTCCGTCCCCTCGGTCGCTATGTTCGCATCGAAGCTAGGGCTATTGGAGCCTGGAGCCTTCCCCAGTCTGCGCTGGAGTCTGTTCTGCGGCGAGGCGCTGTCTGCGAGCCTGGCAGCAGCCTGGCAGGGGGCGGCAAACAACTCCATCCTGGAGAATCTGTACGGGCCGACCGAAGCGACCATCGCCATCACGTACTACCGCTGGGATCGCGAGACTTCGCCCGGCGAGTGCGTCCGCGGATTGGTGCCCATCGGCTGGCCGTTTGAAGGCCAGCAGGTTTGCGCCGTGGACGACAACCTCACTGCGGTGGCCAAGGGTGAAACCGGGGAGCTGTGCCTGGCGGGATCGCAGGTCACCACGGGGTACCTCAACGATCCGGAGAAGACTGCCCGCAGCTTCGTTCATCTTGCCCACACCGGAGACGTGCTCTGGTATCGCACCGGGGACCTGGTCCGGCAAGATGAGAAGGGATGTTTGTTCTATCTCGGTCGCCGCGACTTTCAGACGAAGGTGAGCGGATATCGCGTGGAATTACAGGAAATCGACCTGGTATTGCGCGAAGCCGCCGGTACAGAACTCGCAGTCGCCATCCCCTGGCCGGTTTCCGATGGCACGGCTTCCGGGATTGTCGGCGTACTCTCGGGATCAAGCTCCATCCACGACGAACACATCATCGCCGCCTGCGAACGCAGATTGCCGCGCTACATGGTTCCCACCAGGCTTTGTCACTTCCAGGAGATGCCGTTGAATGTCAACGGCAAGATTGATCGCGGCAGGATTTCGGAAATGCTGGCCAAGGGAGAGCAACCATGAGGGCTTGCCTTTGCGTGAGAGCGCGGTGTTTTAGCCCCCAAACCACTCCTGATTCGACTGGACAGTCGATACGACCGTAGGCTAGAATCGCTCGCAGTATCACTCCCCCGGAAGAACCCCTAAGCTTACCGTTGCGATGGACGGTGTTGTGCGCCCGGTCAACGGAACACAGGACATGACCTCTAAACCGTGGGAGATGTCATGGTTGAAAGCGGCGACTGGCGCGGATGAAAACCGCAGGGGGCGCCTCTAGAAATGAAGATTGTTTCACACTGTTGCGGTGGGTGGAAGCGGGCTAGAATATGCGCGGGTGTGTGGCATGCGGGGAGGACGTTGCAATGAAAACAACGCCGGTCAAGCTCCTTTTGTGGAAACTGATGCTGGCCGTTCCTGTGGTGCTGTTGTTCGCGACCGGTGCGGCAGCAAAGCTCCCACCCTTCACTGACTATACGATGACCTGGCAAGGCGTGACCCGGTATTACGCGGTCTATGTGCCTCTCAATCTTCCTCCCAACCCACCTATGCTCCTCATGCTCCATGGGACGAGGACTACCCCGACTCCGCCGATCAATATGAATTGGGGCTGGCAGTCATTGGCGGATAAGAACGGCTTCATTCTGGTTCAGCCCGCTTCGACCTATGACGCCCAGACGAATCAGTGGAACTGGAATGCATACTACCTGGACGCTGCGTTCCCCGGATCGCCCGCGCCTGACGATTCCGGCTTCTTGCGACAGCTGATAACGAATCTTGCGGCTCAGTATAATGTCGACCCCACGCGGATTTACGTCGCTGGATTCTCCACCGGCGGTCAGATGGCGCAACGCGTCGGCGTCGAACTCTCCGATCTGGTGGCCGCGGTTGCTCCGATGTCGGGTCCGATCGTCGCGCAACCTGTCCTCCCGGTGACCATGCCAGGCCCTCCACTTGCGCCGATCTCAGTCCAGGAGTGGCACGGTACCGCCGATCATAATGTGCAGCCCTGCGATAACGGCACGGAAAAGATCAACAAGTTACGCACCACGCTCGCCACGGTCGATCAATCCTTCAACTACTGGGTGCAACAGAATGCCTGTACCCAGCTGCAAACCCAGCAGACGCTATGCACGGACGATATGCCTACCCCCGACATGACGGGGAACGACGCCACCGGTTGCACGAACAACGTGGAAGTCCAGTTCGTTTGGGAGCCGAACGTGGGGCACGCCGAAGTTCAGAAGAACAATGCCGCGCGCTGGCAATTTTTTGCGGCGCATCCCAAACAGTAACCGCCCCGGCACGCAAGTCAACCGTGCATTGTGCCGCTAGCATCACGGTTGATTCCTTCATCCCCAGCGCGAATCGGGAACCTCACCTTGCGGGGCATATGTTCTGTCATGTTTGTTCTGCCAGGCTTGTGGCTGATTCTTATTGCTTCGCGGGCTTGCCAAACTTTTCGGCTGTGGCAAACATGAGACGGACAGTATCCATGTCCTTGGCTTGCACCTTGCTGGCAGGAACTTTGCGGCCGGTGATCTTTTGCAGCTCCAGGAAGATCTCGACGAGCGCAAAAGAGTCGATTAGCCCGGAAGAAACCAGGGGCGTGTCTTCGCTGACTTCTGTGCCGCTCCTCCGGATGACTTTCTCGGCGATATAAGCCGTCAGTTGCTTCATCGGCTCGCGGTTGCCGTCGGCTGGACCAACCTCCATCGCTCGTTCCCCTCGGGGCGCGCCCCTAGTTCCCAGATGTTGATCAAAGTCTTGCGCCTGACTTACCCAGGCGCAGTTTGCTTGCATAATTATACCGAGGCTTCCCACTCCTCATCCATTCGAGCCTGGCGAAAACCCGCACCATTGGGCGTGATCGCCCGTAACTCGGGCGCCACGTTGAATGTTCCAAGGCCGTCGTCATGGCTTGGGGCTCAGGCGTGAATGCGGACCCCGGAATTCGGCGCGATCCGCGCCCAAGAAAAAGCCTGGGGAAGAAAACGCACCATGTCCGTCGCGACCAGAGAGGTTGCCCCGACTGCGGCGCCGGCAAGGTCGCCCGCCAGACCGTGCAGATACACTGCCAGCGCGGCGGCTGCAAGCATGTGCTGCGGATGCTGTGCGATCAGACCGGCTACCATTCCCGTGAGCACATCTCCACTGCCGCCGGTTGCCATCCCGGGATTGCCCGTAGGATTCACCCAGACTTCGCCGTCGGGCGATGCGGTCAATGTCCGATGGCCTTTGAGGACAACGATCAATTCGTGCTCGCGGGCGAAGGTGCGCGCCACTTCCAGCCGGTTCGCCTGGATCTCTGGCACGCTCAGACCGGTCAAGCGCGCCATTTCTCCGGGGTGCGGCGTGATCACGAGGTTCCTGCCGTGGCCAGTAAGCTGTCCGGCCAAGCCTTCGAAGGCGTTCAGGGCATCCGCATCCAAAACCATCGGCGCTTTATAACGATGGGCGAGGGCTCGTACGAACTCCGCAGTCTCAGGGTTGCGGGAAATCCCAGGACCGATGGCCAGCACGCTGGTTCGCTCGACCAGCAAATCGACGTGTTGCGGCTCCAAGTTGCGCAGCGAGATGGTCGCGGCGTCGGTTTCTTCGAGCGGCTCGGTCATCAGTTCGGGATGAAATCCCGCCACGGTCGAAAGCACGGATTGCGGGGTGGCTACGGTGGCAAGCCCGGCGCCGGCCCGCAACGCTGAAAATCCTGCCATGGCCGCGGCTCCCGCCTTGCCCAGCGAGCCGCCGATCACGAGGACGTGGCCATAGCTGCCCTTGTTGGCATCGCGCTGGCGCGGCGCCAGCAGCGCCGCAAAATCCGCGGGCGTGCTGAGATGCAGGCCGAGCCGGGAGACCATGGCTTCCGCGGGCGAGCCGATGGGAACAATGACCGTCGGGCCAGCCGTCAGATCGGCAAAGACGTGGGCCGGCCGGGGAGCGGTGAAGGTCACGATGGCATCGGCACGGGCAACGGTTGCTCCCGGCGTCGGCAGGGTGTCGGCATCGGCTCCCGACGGGATGTCCACCGCCACCACCGGAGCCAAACTTTCGTTCATCTCGCCGATCGCGGCCGCGTACAGCGGGCTGACCGGCGGCCGGAAGCCGGTGCCGAGAATTGCGTCAACCAGAAGGTCTGCGGAAAACATCTCTCCGGCCGCCACAGCATCCAGATCGCTGGCATCCCGCGCGACCAGCGGCGGGCTCGGCAGCTTTCGGAACATGACGGCGGCATCGCCGCGAAGTTCTTCGGGAGCGCATAACAGCAGGATGCGCACGGCCCGCCCGGCGTCCCGCAGCTTGCGCGCCACCACAAAGCCGTCGCCGCCGTTGTTTCCCCTGCCGCAGATCACGCTCACGCGCTCGACCTGAGGGTAGTCGGAGAGAATGAAGCGAGCCACCGCGGAGCCGGCATTTTCCATCAGCGTCAGCGACGGCACGCCGAAGCGTTCCGAGCTGGCGCGGTCAATCTCGCGCATCTCTGCCGCGCTTACGATCTTCATAGCTGTGGTTCGGCCGTCTGCTCCAGTTCCCGGAGTTGTTGCGGCTCGCCCATGGCGATCAGGTAGTCGCCCGCTTCGATGCGGTCGTCGGGTGAGGGATTGAAGTGCATGCCCGCCGCCCGCTTGATGGCCAGGATGATGACCCCACGGTCCTGCCGGATGCGCGAACCCTCAATCGTCATGCCGGCGAAGCGACTCTGGCGGCTGATCGGCACTTGGCCAATCTCCAGGTCCATGCCGAGGTGGGTGGTGGCGGTGTCCAGAAAGCTCACCACATGCGGGCGCAACAAGGAGTGGGCGATGCGCTGTCCGGCAAAAACATAAGGGGAGACCACGGAATCGGCGCCGGCCGCGAGCAGGTGCTTTTCCGCCATCTCCTCGCTGGCGCGCGCGATGATGCGCAAGCGTGGATTGAGGCCTCGCGCCGTGAGCACAATGTAGAGGTTGGTCGCGTCGGTGGTAGTGGCCGCGACCAGGCCCCGGGCGCGTTCGATCTGCGCATCGCGCAGGATCTGCTCCTGGGTGGCGTCGCCCACCAGCATCAGCCAGTTCTCGGCGGAGTGCTTCTGCACCTTGGTCTCGTTATGCTCGAGGATGACGAAGGGCACGGGCCGCCGCGCCAGTTCCCGGGCAGCGCTGCGGCCGACGCGTCCCGCGCCGCAGATGATGTAGTGATCCGCCAGCCGGCCAATATCACGCTCCATGCGCCGCCTTCCGAAGAAGTTCTGCAACTCGAATTCTAGCAAAGCCTGGGTCAGCGACCCGATCGCCACCAACACCAGCGAGACCCCACCCAGGATGATCACCACGTTGAACACCCGGCCGGCGTGCGACAAGGGGTGGGTTTCCTGATATCCGATCGTGGTCAGGGTGGTAATGACCATGTAGAAACCGTCAAACCACGGCCATCCTTCAATGTAATGAAACCCGGCCGTGCCGACGGCTATGACCAACAGAAGCGCGCCTGCGAGAAGTCGAAGATTGCGGAGGGTTTTCATCCCAGATGGCCACGCGTGAGGCCGGACTTTCCGCGCCACGCGAGTATAGCTCCTGCGCTCGCGGCGCGCAGTAACGCCGGGTATGCCCATCTCGCGGTCCCGGCTGCCGGGCCGGGCGCTACCGGTTTACAATCGAAGGCGCAAATCCTCTATGAAGCTCTCGGTCGTAATGCCCGTTTATAACGAGCGCGCCACCCTGCGCGAGGTGATCGAGAAGGTTCTTTCCGTCCCCATCGAGATCGAGCTGATCTGCGTGGACGACGGCTCGCGCGATGGCTCGCACGACATTCTCGCCGAGTTGCAGGGCCAGCACCCGCAGGTCCGTACCTTTTTTCAGCCGCAAAATATGGGCAAAGGGGCGGCGCTCCGCCGCGGTATCCAGGAAGCCACCGGGGACTTCGTCGTCATTCAGGATGCCGATCTCGAGTACGACCCCGCGGAGTATCCGCTGCTGTTGCAGCCCCTGCTCCAAGGCAAGGCGGATGTAGTCTTCGGATCCCGTTTCCTGGGTGGGGCTCCGCACCGCGTCCTGTATTTCTGGCACTCCGTCGGCAACTGGATTCTGACCCTGCTTTCCAATTGCCTAACCAACCTCAATCTCACCGACATGGAAACCTGCTACAAGGTCTTTCGCCGCGAGGTCATCCAGTCCATTCCGATCAAGGAGAACCGCTTCGGCTTCGAACCGGAGATAACCGTGAAGGTCGCGCAGCGAAAACTCCGTATTTATGAGGTGGGCATCAGCTACTCGGGACGCACCTACGAAGAGGGCAAGAAGATCGGCTGGAAAGATGGATTTCGGGCCTTGTACTGCCTGGTCAAGTACTCCATGAAAGCGCCCCGGGCGCAGGCTGCACCGGTCCCCGCCGCTCCGGCTGCAAATCGATCGACGCCCGCCTGACTGAAACCGCGGGCGGCGGTCAGTGGCTGTTGTTGCCCTTCTGCCGCACGCGTCCTTTGTACGGGTTCTTCCCCTGGTCGGTCATACCGGCGTGCGTCCCCGTAGCCGATGAGAAACGGATCGGCGGGTTCGGTTTGTCGCGTTCCGTCTTCACGACCCGGGCCGAGCGCGCCTGCTGCTTGGCGCCCTTGTTGGACGCCGAAACCTTGGCGGTTTGCGCCTCCAGGCGGCGCAGTTCCAGGGAATTCGCGGCCTGTGGCGTGAGCTGCTTGTTGGTCCCGCCGGTCTTGCTTTGCTTCTCCTTCGATTCGCTGTGGTAGGGCTTAGCTTTCGGCGTTTTGTAGTCTTGCGCCGTGGTAGTTAGTGTTAAGCCAGCCAGGATCAAAGCGAAAAGCGACACGGATCTCATTGGGTAACCCCTGCGCTGGCAAGCCAGCGCTCTTTCATTAGATGCACGCGCCCTGCCAACCGCATGTGCCCGCCGCCCCTTCTGATCCGCTTTCGGGTAAGCCATTGGCGGCAACTCCCAGCCAATGAGCACGAAACGGTTACTTTGCCTACCTGGAGGGGGGCTCCCCTCACTCTACCAGCAATCGCGCCCCGTCGGTGTGCAAGTTTTTTCACACCGGAACCCTCCGGCCTTCCCATGCCAACGGTCGTCACAGGGCGCCGGGCGCCCTCCGCGTCACATACAAATGTACCGCCGGGGTGATGATCAGCGACAGCACCATGGAGATCGAAATCCCTCCGATCACCGCAATCGCCAGGGGCTTCAGCATCTGCGAGCCGGCGCCCAGCGCGAAGGCCAGCGGCAACATTCCCGCCATCGCCGCCAGGGCGGTCATGACGATCGGCCGCAATCTCCGGCGGCTCGCCTGGACGATGGCTTCGGTGGAAGACAATCCCGCGGCGCGGAACTTCTGTTCGGCATCAAGCAGGAGAATGCCGTTCTTGGCCACGATTCCGACGACCATGATCATCCCCATGAAAGAGGAAATGTTGAACGTCGTGCGGGTGATAAACAGAGCAACAAACACGCCGGAAGTCGAGAGCAGGGCCGAGGCGAGGATGGCGAGCGGGGCGGCAAATGTCCGGAATTCAAACAGCAAGACGATAAACACCAGCACTACCGCCAGGATCAGCACGAAGACCAGGTCGCGAAACGACTTCTGCTGCTCCTGGTAAGTTCCGCCGTATTGCAGGCGGATCGAAGACGGCACATGCAGCCTCTCGACCGTTTTCTGGACGCTGGCGATCCCGCTGCCCAGGTCCGTGCCTTCCAGGCGCGCGGAGATCACGACATCGCGCTGCAGGTTTTCGCGCCGGATTTCGGTCTGCCCGGGAAACTCAGTGAGCGTGGCCAGCGATCCGAGGGTGGCCGTCTTGCCGGTCGAGCTCACGAGGAGCGTGTCGCGCATCGCCTCCAGCGACGCCCGGTTCCCCGCCGGGAAGCGCACGCGCAAGGTATAAGCCCGGTCATGGGTAATCACCGGGGTTGGAGCGGGCTCCCCTTCGAGAATGGCGGCGGCATCGGTAGCCACCTCCTCGGGCGTAAAGCCGGCCCGGGCTGCGACCACGGGGTCGACCTGAAACATGACCGCCGGGCCGCTGATGGTGTTGTCGATGCCATTCAGAACATCCACGATGCCTTTGTTCTTGCTGATCGCATCGGCCACTTTCGGCGCCCATTCCGCGAGCAGGGCAGGGTCTTGCGAGAAGAGCTTGATCTCAATGGGCTGCGGCTCGCCGATCAGGTCGTTGATCATGTCCTGCAGGACTTGCACGAACTCGACATCGATCGCCGGTTCCTGGGCTTTGATCTTTGCCCGGACATCTTCAATGACCTCCTGGATATCCCGGCTGCGTGACGGCTTGAGCTTCACCGAGATGTCCCCGGTATTGGCCTCGGTCACGGCGGCTAGCCCAAGCTGCAAGCCGGTTCGCCGCGACGTACTCTCGACCTCCGGGGTCTCGCGCAGCATCTGCTCGATATGCCCGACCACCCGGTTCGTTTCAGCCAGGGAACTGCCTGCCGGCATGATGTAATCGAGAATGAACCCGCCCTCATCCATCTCCGGCAGCAGATCGGAGCCGGAAAACTGGTAGCAACCGTAGGTGATGACGATGAGCCCGAGGCTCAAGCCCGCCAGCCACCGCGGCCGTTCCAGGGCGCGCCGCAACCAGCGCTCGTGGAAGCGAATCACCTTCACAAAGAAGCCGCTGAGCGAGGCTTCTTCCACTTCCATCAGGTGGCGGATAGATTCCGTCTCCGGCTCCAAAGAAACATCTGGCGGCGATTCTGCCTGATTGGAAGATCGTTTGATGAGGAACTGGCTCAGGCTGGGAGTCCAGGTGAGTGCCAGCGCCAGCGAAGTGAGCAGCGACACCGACATGGTGACGGCCAGGGCGCGAAAGAATGTCCCGGTAACGCCCGTGATGGATACCAGCGGCAGGAAGACCACGATGGGTGTAATGGTCGAACCCACCAGGGGTACGGTGATTTCGCGCAGGGCGCTGTGAATTGCCTGCAGCCGGGTCTGGCCCGTATCGCGGTGCAGCGCGATGTTCTCCACCACGACGATGGCGGTATCAATCACCAGACCGACCGCGGCCGCCAGACCGCCCAGCGTCATCAGGTTGAAGCTCTGCCCCATTAACTTGAGCACGATGAAGGTCACCGCGATGGTTACCGGGATCACCAGTCCGGCCACGAGCGCCGTGCCCCAGTCGTGCAGGAAAATCACCAGAATGATCGAAGCCAAGATGAGCCCGATGAGGATGGCGTCACGAACACTGCGAATGGACTGGGAGACAATATCCGACTGGTCGTAGAAAGGACGAATCTCAACGCCCGGCGGCAAGGACTTTCGAATGCGTTCCACTTCGGCGTGGACTAAATCCGCTACTTCGACGGTATTGCTTTCCGGCTGGCGGTTGATGTTCAGCAGCACAGCCGGCTTCCCATTCGCGGTGACGATGGTATAGAGAGGACGAACTGCCGATTCCACCGTGGCGACGTCGCCCACCCGCACGGGCACGCCGGCGGGGGTCATCTTGATCACGGTGCCGGCAATCTGTTGCGGATCGCGAACCTGCCCGTTGACCAGCCCCAGATACAACTGGTGGTTGCGTTCCAGCAGGCCCGGAGAATCGATCAAGTTGGTCCGCCGCATCGCTTCCAGCAAATCGGGCACGGTAACGCCCGTCTGCAGGAGCTTCGCGGGGTCGGGGACAATGTGAAATTCCGGCTCCTGCCCGCCTTGCACGATGACCCGGGCGACTCCATCCAAACGATTGAGCCGGGGCTTGAGTTCGTAGGTCGCCATCTCCCAGAGTTGGGTCTGAGGAACCGTGTCGGAGGTCAGGCTGTAGCCCATAATGGGGAAACTGGCGAAGGTCATGCGGTGGGCCTCCACCTTCGCACTGGGAGGCAGGTCGGGCTGTACCCGCGACAGCGCGCCATTCACATATTGCAAGGTCTGGAACATGTCCACGTTCCAGTCGAAGAACAGATCCACTTCGGCCGATCCGCGGCTCGTAATCGAGCGCACCTGTTGCAGCCCCGGCACGCTGTTGACGGCTTCTTCGATGGGCCGGGTCACGGTGACCGTCATCTGGTCGATGGGCATGACGCCGTTGTCCACCGCAATCAGGATGCGAGGAAAATTCGTGGCCGGGAAGACCGCCACCGGGATGGTAAACGCCAGATAGACCCCGACCATCGCCAGCGTGATGATCAGGACGATGATGGAGCGGGAATGGCGCGAAAACCAGTAGGAAGGTTCACCGTTGCTCATGGCCATCCTGCCTACTTGGCATTTTTCTCGGTCTCTTGGCCGGCGGGTGGCCGGTCGCGCTGGCCGGACTCCTGCGAAGCTTCGGCCCGAAACTTGGTTTTGTCGGGCAGGCCATAGGCTCCCGAGGCGATGACCCGATCCCCTTCCCTGAGACCGTCGAGAATCTGCACATCATCACCCTGGCGGATCCCGCTCTTCACCATCGTCTGATGGGCACGACCATCGGAGCCCGCAACCATCACGTAGGTGCCGCCGTCCGGCGCGGTTAGAACGGCTGCGCCCGGGATGACCAGCGCGTTCGGCACGGCACGCGAGAGCATGGAGATCTGCACGCTCGTTCCCGGCCGCAGCCGGCCCTTGGGGTTCCGCGCCTCAACCCAGACTTCGACCGTCGTGCTGTTCGGATCGAGCGCCGGGCTGACCACCGTGACTTTCCCCGTGATCGGGTCCTCCTCGCCGGGAACGGCGACCGTGGCTTTATCGCCCACCTTCAACAGGGCAGCCTGCGCTTGCGGAATGTGGGCGCGGGCGATCACCGAGGAAATGTCCATGACGGTCAACAGCGGCGATCCCGCGGCCGCCATCTCGCCCGGATAGAGAGGGCGGTCGGTGACGACTCCGGCAATCGGGCTGCGGATCTCGGAGTAGCCGAGTTGCGCCTCGGCGCCGAGATACTTTCCCTTCGCGGACTCGAGCTGCCCGGCGGCCGACTTGAGCTCCTGCTGCTTGCCCATGGCCATGAGCGCATCGACGTGGCGCTGCGCCAGTTCGTAAAGGTTGCGCGCCTGGGTCACACTCACTCCCGCCTGGTCCAGATCTTTGCGGGGCAAGGCGCCTTGCTTGAACAGATCCTGGCGGCTGTCGTATAGCTTCTGCTCGGCTTCGTACGCCAGCTTGGCAGCCTGGGCGTCGCCTTGAGCTTTTTGGATCTCTTCGGGCAAACTGGCCGCGGTCGTGATCTGGTACGCGGCTTGCGCCTGGTCGAGGCCTCCTTTGTTTTCCTGGGCCGCTGCGGCCAGGTCCCGGTTCTCCAGTGTGGCCAGCAACTGTCCCTGACGGACCTTGCTGCCCCGGTTGACATAAAAGGCCTTCACCGGCGCGCTGATCTTGGGAACGATGGCCGATTGTGCGAGCGGGAAGAGGATGGCTTGCGCCGTGACCGTCTGCTCTATCGTCGTCTTCTTGACCGGAACCACCTGAACGCTGACGGCCGGCTCCTCCGGCTTGTCGCCGGAACAGCCGGGCATCAGCGAGAAGCCGAGTGCCAGCGTAATCAACGGAATCGCCCGCTTAATCCGCGTCAGGCGCGGCAACCGGCGCGCGCCACCGAGAGCGAATTGAGCCCGCAAGCGCAATCTCATCCGTCAGAAGCTCCCCGTCAGCGTTTGCAGGTTCGCGAGGGCGACCTGGAAACGGACTTGGCCATCATCATACGCATTCCGCGCCTGGGTGAACGTGTTCTGGGCGTCCACCACCTCGAGCACGGTGGCTTCGCCGGCCTGGTAGCGCAACGTGGTCAGGCGCAAACTGTCGGCCGCCAGTTCGGCGGACTGGCTGAGCGACTCCAACTGCAAGCGCGCGATCCGCACCTCATCATAGAACGAACGCAGGTTGGCGAGCAGTTGGCGCTGCGCGAAGCTCAGTTCAACCCGGGCCTGATCTCGCCGCAAGTCCGCCTGGCGGACCTTGCTGGCACCAGCTCCCCAGTTCCAGATGGGCAGTTCAAGCGTAGCCGTGGCGGCGTAGCCGAGATTGCGGAATCCTCGCGGACTGCGCGTGGCCAACTGATTCGCGTCGATGCCATAAAAGTAGTCCAGCCCAACGGAAGGCAGCATGGCGGTCCAGGCAACCTTCACTTCCTGGTCGGATTGCCGCAGCGCTGCCAGCGCCGCGCGCAATTCCGGATTGTTTCTTGTCCCGGCGGCCTGCACTTCGCCGAAGCCGGGCAACGATTCCGGGAGGCGCAGGTCATCCACCACCGAGAAGTTCTGGTTGAAATCGGGGAACAGCAGGACGGCAAGATCGAGGCGGCTCTTGTTCATCGCCAGCAGAGCTTCCTGCAGGTCGCGTTGCTGCTGGTTGTTCTGAATCTGGGCTTTGATGACGTCGGAATGTGCGACCTCGCCACCCTTTTCCAGCTTTTGGCTGATCCCAAAAAACCGATCCGCTTCCGAAGCGACCTTTTGCGCCGTGGCGTACTTGCGCTGGGCCACAACGTATCCGTAGTAGGACTGAACGACGGTGACGACCAGGCCGCGTGTAGCCACTTCGGACTTGGCCCGCGCCAGGGCCTCAGCGGCTTCGACCCGACGGTGTTCCGCCAGCATTCCCGGGGAAAGCGCCTGGTGAACGTTTCCCTGGGCAATGTATTCATGGACGCCGTTGTTGGCCGCGAAGCGCTGCCCCAACGGCGAGCCGCCTTGCGTATAAATGAACTGCATGTTGTAGCTCACGTTCGGCAGCAGTCCGGCGCGGCTTTGCACGACGTCCTGGTGGGCCAGTCCCAGTTCGGTGAGGGCGGCCCGGAACTGCGGATCGTTGGTTTTTGCGCGCGTCAGGGCGTCCTGGAGCGTGAGCACCAGCGGCGCTTGGCTGGAATCAGCGTCTGCGCTTGCGGCTGGTGCCAAAATCTGTTCGCTGACTTTGCGCGTTTGATCCTTGGGCTTTTGATCTTTGGGCAATTGATCCTGGCCAAAGGCCGGAACCGTCATCAGGATTCCCAACAAGACAATTCTTGTTCGCCGCGGAAAACTCCAACACACGTTTGCAAACATAATCCCCCCAACATGAATGCAGGACGCGACTGATTTTATCCCCGATCAAGGCCCGCCATCAGGCGAGCCATTTGCCGGGGTTGCCGATGGCCTCGACGACATCGCGGAGAAACTCGGCGGCCCGGGCTCCGTCCACCACGCGATGGTCGCTCGAAAGCGTCAGAGTCATCATGGGACGGATGCCGGGGCGGCCGTCCACGGGCACGACCCGTTCCGCGATGCGCCCGACGGCAAGAATCGCGGCTTGCGGCGGGGTAATGATGGCGCTGAATGCGTCCACCCCAAACATGCCGAGATTGCTGATGGTGAAGGTGCCGCCCGAAATGTCGGACGGGCGCAATTTGCCGGTGCGGGCCCGCTCCGTAAGATCGCGACGCTCGACCGCGATTTCACCGAGATCGGCTTTGTGGGCGTTGTGAATGACCGGGGCGACTACGCCGTCGTCGACGGCCATAGCCACGCCCATGTTCACGTCCGCGTTGGTGCGGATCGCATCCCCAGCCCAACTTGCGTTCATCCGTGGATGCTTGAGCAGTACTCGCGAGACGAGTGCGACCAGCAGGTCAGTATAGGTGAGTTTGACGCCTCGAGACTGTTCGATGCCGGGAGCTAGGCTTT
The DNA here is from genome assembly GCA_049696815.1 of Terriglobales bacterium. GTDB lineage: Bacteria > Acidobacteriota > Terriglobia > Terriglobales > Acidobacteriaceae > Acidiflorens. The sequence goes on from JBAVUO010000055.1 coordinate 49,505, forward strand.
CGCGCCGCTCGCTCAGGACGCCCGCGTCCACCTCGCGGACAACGAAGAAGTGTGGAACGGTCGTCCAGCTCTGAGTGGTGCGCTCCGCCATCAGCCGCGAGATCGGGCTGCCATAGGCGGGCGATGAACCGGGATGGGATTCGACCACGCCGAGAATATCCGATGCCAGAATCTCGCCGCCGGGACCTGACCCGTTCACTCGACTGAGATCTACGCCGCGCTCCGCGGCCAGCCGGCGGGCCTTGGGAGATATCTTGATGTCGCGGGTAGCGGCTTGGGTGGTCGCGGCCGACGGTGCGGGTGCCGGCGGAGCCGTGGCAGCGGTCCTTCTGCCCGATTCCACCGGAGCTTCGTCGGCGGGCGGAGCCTCTCCGGGGCGCACGATCCAGGCGATGGTCCGGCCCACCGGTACTTCAGCGCCCGGCTGCACCTTGACTCCGGCCAAAACGCCGTCACCCGGCGATTCAATTTCCATGACCGCTTTATCGGTCTCCACTTCAAGCAGGGGCTCGCCCTTGGCGACGGTCTCGCCTTCTTTTTTCAGCCAGGAAATCAGCTTGCCAGTTTCCTGGGCCATTTCGAGCGCGGGCATGACCACACTGATAGCCATAGTTTGTGTCTGGAAAATCTCTGTAGAGACTTAGTCGCCTACGCCAACTCGTTCCTGCTTGGAACTGGCCTCGATCATTTCTCGTACCCGCCGGCTCGGCGCAGATTCGCTTTCGCGGATCGCCGGCAGCGGACCGTCGACCGTGAAATAGTGCCTTCCCGCAACCAGCAACTCCTCGGCCGGGAAGCGCGTGATGACCTCGTGACCCTTCTCGGTCACGACGATTTCTTCCTCAATGCGCGCCGCGCTCCAGCCGTCGGTCGAGGGCCAGAAGGTTTCGAGCGCAAACACCATACCCGGTTTGATCTCGCACGGGTGATCGAGCGACACCAGGCGGCTGATCACTGGCTTCTCCCAGATGGCCAGGCCGATACCGTGGCCGTACTGCAGCGCAAAACATGCTTCCTCGTTGGGGAAACCGAATTCCTGCGCCTTGGGCCAGACGGCGGCGATCTCCGCAGTGGTCCGCCCCGGACGCACCAGTTCAATGGCCGCATCCAGGTATTCCCGGCAACGCTTGTAGGCGTCGTTCATGGCATGGGAGGCGTAGCCGATGGTGAAGCAGCGGTAGTAGCAGGTGCGGTATCCCATGTAGGAATGCAGAATGTCGTAATACACGGGATCGCCCGGACGCAGCACGCGGTCGGAAAACACGTGCGGGTGCGGATTGCAGCGCTCTCCGGAAATCGCATTCACCGCTTCCACGTACTCAGAGCCGAGATCGTAGAGCACTTTGCTGACGAGTCCCACAGCCTGGTTTTCGCTCATGCCGGGTTTCATGGCGCGGTAGAGTTCGTCGTAGGCGGCGTCAACCATCATGGCCGACGTGTTCAAGAGCGTGATTTCGTCGCGCGTCTTGATGAGCCGCGCTTCCGACATGAGCGCCTGCCCGTCGACGACTTTGATTCCTTCTTTCTGCAGCGCAAACAGCACCGGCAGTTCGACGATGTCAATGCCCACCGGCTCCTTGTGCAGCCCGCGCATTTCGAGCTCGATGCGGATCTTTTTCGCGACATCTTCGGCGCGCCCCATCTCCGGCGTCATGGCGCCGCGCAGCATTGAGATGCCCGCCCGCGACCGCTCTCCCAACCACGGGCAGTGCAGTTGATGATGCTTCGCGGCCGATCCGAAATCCCACAGGATCGGCTCGTCGTTCTGCGGCAGCAGAGTGAAGCGATTAGCCTTGTCCTGGGCCCAGGTGCCAATGTGCGTCGCGGTCAGGTAGCGGACGTTATTCATGTCGAAGCACAGCAGCGCGCCCATCTCGGACTTGGCGAGAAGTTCCTTGGCCTTGGCCAGGCGCTCGCGGCGCAAACGGTCGAAGTCCACGCGATTTTCCCAGTCCACAGCCATCGTTCCATACGTAGGTAGAGCCATAAATATCTCCTTAGAGAGCAGGTCAGAGGTTAGAGGTCAGATTGCAGAGGTAAGAACCTTCGATGCTCCGATACTTAGGTTTTCACCTCTGCAATCTGACCTCTAACCTCTGACCTCTCAATTACCGGCCGCAGAGAGTACGCGCAGCTTCAAACACGGTCTGCTCCGTCGGCACCGTCAAATCTTCCAGCGGCGGCGAGAACGGAATCGGAACATGCATCGCGCCCATGCGCTTCACGGGCGCGTCCAAATCATAGAATGCGCCGGCGGCGATCACGGAAGCAATCTCCGCCGTGACGCCGTATCTTTCGTAGCCTTCGTCAATCACGATGGCGCGCGACGTTTTCTTCGCCGATTCGATCAGGGTCTTTTCATCCAGGGGCCACATGGTGCGCGGATCGACGACCTCGGCGCTGATTCCGATTTCTTCGAGCAGGGTCGCAGCACCCAGCGCGATCTGCACCATGCTGCTGGTCGCGACCAGCGTGATGTCCTCGCCTTCCCGTTTCACATCGGCCACGCCCAGCGGGACGGTATAGTCGTCCGCAGGCACCAAGCCTTTGAGCTTGTACATCATCTTGTCTTCAAAGAAGACGACGGGATTCTCGTCGCGAATGGCCGACTTGAGAAGTCCTTTGGCGTCGTACGGGGTCGACGGCAAAACAACTTTCAATCCGGGCACATGACAGAACCAGGCGTGCAGCGATTGCGAGTGCTGGGCGGCGGAGCGGCGGGTGGCTCCCATGGTGGTGCGCATGACCATGGGCACCTTCCACTTTCCGCCCGACATGTAATGGACCTTGGCGGCCTGGTTGACCATCTGGTCCATGGTGAGGGTGATGAAATCGCCGAACATGATGTCCACCACCGGGCGGAGGCCGGTCATGGCGGCGCCCACGGCGAGTCCCGTGAAGCCAGCTTCTGAGATCGGAGTGTCGAGTACCCGGTCCTTGCCGAATTCCTCGACCAGGCCGGAAAGAACCTTGAAGGGAGTGCCCGCTTCGGCCACGTCTTCGCCCATGATGCAGACCGTCGGGTCGCGGCGCATCTCTTCGGCCAGCGCCTCGCGGATGGCCTGCGCGAAAGTCAGTTCGCGTTCGGCCGTCTCAGGCATAGACATCCTGATCCACTTGATTCGGGCTCGGGTACGGTGCCGCCACCGCGAATTCCACCGCTTTCTTCATTTCGGACTCAATCTCCGCGTGCATCCGGTCGAGCGCGGGGGTGTCGGTTAGTTTCTGTTCGATCAACCACTTCCCCATATTGACGATCGGATCCCGTTCTGTTTTCCAGGTCTGCTCTTCCTGCTTCGAGCGGTAGTATTCGCGGTTGATGTCTCCGACGTGATGACCGTGATAGCGGTAGGTGTTGCAAAGCAGAAACGCCGGTCCTTCGCCGCGACGCGCGCGCTTCACCAGCAGCTCGGCAAAGCCGTGCACCGCGCGCACGTCCTGCCCATCCACGCTGATGGTTTCCAGGTCGAAAGCGGTGGCGCGGTCGACAATCTTTCCCGCCGTGGTTTCCGAATAGTGGGTGTATTCCGTGTACAGGTTGTTCTCGCAGACGTAGATCACCGGAAGCTTGAAGAGTTGGGCGAGGTTCATCTCTTCGTAGAGCAGACCCTGCCCGAGAGCGCCCTCTCCGAAGAAACATACTGCCACCTGGCCCGTGCCCAGACGCTTGGCGGCAAAGGCCGCTCCCGTCGCGATCCCGGCGCTGCCGCACACAATCGCGTTCGCTCCCAGGTTGCCGGTCGCCGGGTCTGCAATGTGCATGGAACCGCCCTTGCCCTTGCAGTACCCGGCTTCTTTGCCCAGCAGTTCGGCGAACATTCGATCGGGGGAGGCGCCTTTCGCCAAACAATGTCCGTGGCCGCGATGAGTGCTGGTGATGTAGTCGGTGCGCTGGAGCGCCTCGCACACGCCCACCGCGACCGCCTCTTCACCGATGTAAAGATGCGCCAGACCCGGCATCAACGCCCGGGTATAGAGTTCGTTGACCTGCGCTTCAAACAGACGGATGGCCAGCATCTGCCGGTACATCCGGAGCCACAAATCCACTTTTTCCGGAGTCTGGGTTGGCTGGGCTGCGGTGGTCATTTCGCAACTCCCGACATGCGCGCCAGAACGTCAAACACCACCGCAAAATCCAGCTTCTCCCAGCCCATGCCCCGAGCGGCCGTCAGAAACTCGTTGCTCAGCGCGGTGGTGGGAACCGGAACGTTCAGCTTGCGGCCCAGTTCCATGGCCAGCAGCAGGTCCTTCTGCATCATGTTGACGTCGAACCAGGCCTCCTCCGGTTGCTCGAGGACAAACGGTCCGCGGTACTGGATCATTGGGGAAGCAATCGCGCTGTGCACCATGACGTCCACGGCAACTGGGCGTGGAATTCCGCTCTTCTCCGCCAGCAGTACACCTTCCGAGAACGCCAGCATCTGCGCTGCCAATTGCAGATTCACCGCGATCTTCATCGACAACGCCACACCGTTGTCGCCGACGTGCGTCACCTTCGGTCCGATATCGAGCAGCAGCGGCTTCAGCCGTTCAAAAGTCTCTTTGCGCCCGCCGACCATCACTGAGAGTTTGCCTTGCTGCAGGGTGATGACGCTGCCGGAAACCGGCGCGTCGATCATGTCGGCGCCCTGCGCACGAACCTTGGCGGCCAACGCCCGGCTCACTTCCGGACTCACGGTGCTCATGTCGATATGGAACTTGCCCGCCGAAATCCCGGCCAGCAATCCATCCGGCCCGTCGGTGACCGCCGCCAGTGCCGCCGCGTTGGTCACCATCGTGAACGTCACATCCGACGCCGCCGCCACGGCCTTGGGAGAGTCCGCGAACCGCATGCCGCGGTCGGTCAGCCACTGCGCCTTGGAACGCGTCCGGTTGTATCCGGTAACCGTGTGCCCTTTTTCGAGCAGGCGGGCCACCATGTTCCCGCCCATCACGCCCAAGCCTACAAACCCAAGATTCGCCATCGAGCATTTCCCTTTCTATGAAGTTGGCTTGGACGGCGCATAGTCTGTCACCGTGGAGGACGAGTCCTCCAGCACCTGTTTGAGATGAGCCCGCATCGCTTCCCGCGCCGTCTCCGGATCCCGCTGCTCAATCGCCGCCAGGATTCGTTTGTGATGGAACTGTCCCCGCTCCGGACCTCCATCCACCGTAAAAATTCGGCTGCGCTGTTCCCGCAAAAGCCCCACGATGGAATCGAGCAGCGAAAGAATCAACGGGTTCCCGGCCGCCTCGGCCAAGGCGAGGTGGAAATCGAGGTCCGCTTCCACGTAAGCATCCGGATCGTGCAGGTTGCGATCCATGGTCGCGACCGCCTCCCGCATGGTGCTGAGCAGTTGCTCTTCGATTCGCGGAGCCGCCAGAGCCGCAATTTCCGGCTCCAGGATCCGGCGCAACTCCGCCAGGTGCACAGATCCGTCCTGCTGGGTGATCCGGATCATCAAATCGAGAGATTGCCGGATCGCCTGGGAAGTCCCATTGGTCACGAACGTCCCGCGCCCGGAGTAGGCTTCGACCAGGCCTTTTTCACGCAGCGTCTTGACGGCTTCGCGCACCGCCGTCCGGCTTACCCCGAAGCGCTGGGCAAGATCGCGCTCCGCCGGCAGTTGGTCCCCAGTCTTGAGTTGGCCGTTCAGAATGGATTCTTCCACCTGCTGCACAATCTGCTCGTACAGGCGCGACGTCTTCACCGTCCGGTACACCGGCTTGGAATGCAGGGGGTCGAATTCTTCATTTGTCATCGCAACCCTCAAAACTAGGCCCTTCAGGTACAGCGGTCCAACCACTATACCATAAGCCGCTTAGGAACAATCCGCTGATCATTGGTCGCTAGCCAGAGGACGAACGACTAGCGACCAACGACCGCCTTTCTCACCTACTGAATCCACACCGTCTTGATGTTCACAAACTCGTGGATCCCATGCACTCCCAGTTCACGCCCGTGGCCTGACTGCTTCACGCCCCCGAAGGGGAGGCGCGGGTCGGAAGCTACCATCTTGTTCAGGAAGACCATGCCCGCTTCGAGTTCGTTGACAAAGCGCTCGGTCTCAACTGGGTCCCGGGTCCACGCACTGGCTCCCAAACCGAAACGGCTGTCATTCGCAATCCGGATCGCCTCGTCCACATCTTTTGCGCGGAAGATGGAAGCCACCGGCCCGAAGAATTCTTCTTTGTATGCAGGCGAGTCTTTCGGAATGTTGTCGAGCACGGTCGGAGCGTAGAAGTAGCCGGGGCGTTTCAGGGGATTCCCACCCGTAAGCAGGCGCGCGCCGGCCGCGATCGTCTTCTTTACATCGGCGTCGAGCGATTTCACAGCATCTGCGCTCGCCAGCGGCCCCAGTTGCGTGCTCTCGTCAAACGGATCGCCGATGCGGAGCGCCTCCATGCGGGTAACGAACTTGCGCTCGAATTCATCCGCAATTTTTTCCGCCACGATGAAGCGCTTGGCGGCAATGCACGACTGCCCGTTGTTCTGGATCCTGGCATCCACCGCGTTCGCCACCGCCGCCTCCAGATCGGCGCTGGGCATCACAATAAAGGGATCGCTGCCACCCAGTTCGAGTACCACCTTCTTGATCCGTTTGGCTGCGGACACGCCCACCTGGATCCCCGCTTGTTCGCTGCCGGTCAGCGTCGCTGCGGCGACCCGCGGGTCGTTCAAGATACCGTCAACCGGCCCCGACCCGATGAGCAGGGTCTGGAAAACGCCCTCGGCAAATCCAGCGCGGCGGAAGATCTCTTCAATCTTCAGCGCGCACTGCGGGACGTTCGAAGCGTGTTTCAACAGCCCGACATTGCCCGCCATCAGCGCCGGCGCCGCAAAGCGCAGCACCTGCCAGAAAGGAAAGTTCCACGGCATCACGGCCAGAATGGGCCCTAGCGGCAGGTAGCGGATGAAGCTCCGCTTGGCACCGGTCTCGACGATCTCGTCCGCCAGAAAGCGCTGCGCATTCTCGGCGTAGTAGCGGCAGGCGGTCGCGCACTTCGCCGCTTCCCCGACGGCTGCCTTCAAAGGCTTTCCCATTTCGAGCGTCATCAGCCGCCCGCAATCCTCTTTCTCCTTTTCGATGATTTCCGCCACGCGGACCATCAGGCGCGACCGCTCGGCAAACGGGGTGCGCCGATATTGCTGAAACGTCGAGGCCGCCAGCTGTAGCTTTTGTTCAATCTGCGCCGGGGAGAGAGGCTCGAAGCTCTTCACTAATTCCCCGGTTGCCGGGTTCACAGTAGTAATTGCCATGGTCGCCTTGTCCTTTCCACTCTGGGTATTAAGAAACCAACCATTTTGCAGCCGAGGCGACTCAACGAGAAGCCTAATTATTGTGGTCTGACCACAATACTACTGGACACCTAGTCCACGTCAAGGTCGCCGTTTACCTGGTGCTTGACATTCCGTCCGGCAAAGTGGTATAGCTGTCCGACCATTGGTTCCATCCTCGTCTGGAGGTCCGTAATGCGTTCTGCGATAAAAGGCATTCGGGTCGTTGGCATCGTTTGCGTGGTGCTCGCCGTCTGCGTTCCCCTCTTTTCCCAAACCACCACTGGCCGCATCCTGGGGACTGTTCACGACCAGTCGGGCGCGGCCCTGGCGGGCGCAACCGTGACCGCGAAAGACGTCCAGCGGGGGACGACCCGGACGGCCACGACGGACGAGTCGGGAGTGTATGTCATCCCGGCGCTGCCTCCCGGCAGCTACGCCGTTCGCGCCGAGGCCAAAGGCTTTAAGGCGGCCGAGCGCCCTAGCATCTTGCTGGAAGTTGCGAAAGACGTGGACATCGATTTCTCGCTCTCGCCGGGCAACGTCACAGAAACCGTGACCGTAACCGGTGAAGCGCCCCTGCTCGACGTTACCTCTGCGACTTTGGGCGGCACGCTGAGCAATGGGGAGATCAACGATCTGCCGCTGAGCGGCCGCAACTACGAGAACCTGCTCCAACTTCGTCCCGGCGTGACGCGATATCCTGGCGGCGGCTTCTCGACGACGAGCACCAACGGGCTGCGCGCGGAAGACAACGCCTACTTCGTGGAGGGCTTGTTCAACAGCGAGCCCTACTCCGGCCAAGCCATCATCAACGGCGCCGGTATCGCCGGCGACTCGGCGACCATTCTGCCGATCGACTCGATCCAGGAATTCAACATAGAAGAGAACGCACCAGCCGAATACGGGTGGAAGCCTGGGGCGGTGGTTAACGTCGGTCTCAAGGCGGGCACAAACCAGATTCACGGCAGTGGGTTCGCGTTTGGGCGCGACGGCGCGATGGACGCTCGGAACTTTTTCAACACCGCATCCAATCCCAAGATCCCAAGAACGCTGGAACAATACGGCGGCAGTCTTGGTGGGCCGATTGTCAAAGACAAAGCCTTTTTCTTTGGGGCCTACGAAGGACAGATTTATGACGTAGGAAACTCTTTTGGAGGCGTCACCAGCCCGTCCATGGTTACGATGCCCACCGTTGCATCCGGAGACCCAGGGTTTTGTTTGTTCACGGGTACCGGCGACTGCGCCAACAGTATTCCCGACGCGGTGGCTAACCTCCAGGCAGGAGGAATTACGGTCAGCCCCGCCAGCTTGCAGGTCGCCGGATGCGCGCTCTCAGGCAACACGGTTAGCTGCAACGGAACAGGCTTCCCCACGAATAACAATCCAGACATCAACATCCCGAATGGATTCTCCAACCAAGTCACGGTTTACAATGCACTCGGCAAAGTGGATGTCAACCTCAACGACAAGAACCACATCAACGGGATGTACTTCTTCGGGAACAACTCGGGAACGGTCGAAGACTTTCCGGAGTTGCAATCGAAGTGGCGATCGAAGATTCACACGCGGGCCCAAGTGTTTGGCGGAAGCTGGGCGTGGAATCCTAGTCCCCGCTGGGTCAATGAAGCGCGCTTTGGATACAACCGCCTCTACCAGCCGACATTACCGGGCGATCTCAACGCGCCTGCGTCCAGTTACGGACTCAACACCGGCGTCTCTGGCCCCTTCACGGGCGGATTGCCGCGCATCGGGTTTGGCGGTTATTTCTTTCCGGGCTTGGGTGGCTTCAAATGGCCCAAGTTCCAGGGACCTGACACCATCACGCAGTTCATCGACCACGTTTCCTACACGGCAGGCAAGCACGCCCTCAAGTTCGGCGGAGAGATTCATCGAGATGCTGTGACCAACGCCGCCTTCGGAAATGCGCGGGGTAGCATCACATTCCTGGGTGGTAACACGCCCGATCCTAACAACCCGGGAAGTTTCCTCAACACTTCTCAACTAGAAGACTTCTTGGCGGGCGCGCCTTTCAAGGTATCCGTGCTTACCGGAGATCCCAAAAGGAAACTCAGCAATTGGGCCTATGCCGCCTTTGTTCAAGACGACTGGCGCGTCTCCCATAACCTGACCATCAACCTTGGACTGCGCTATGAATTCAACTCGATCGTCAAGGAAGCCCACAACCTGCTCGGCAACTTCGATCCGAGCGCGCCCACGGGGTTGATACAGGCGGGGCAGCCAGGGGTAGGTGATATTTACCACCCCGATCACAAGAATTTTGCGCCGCGTTTCGGATTTGCCTGGGATATGAACGGCAAAGGTACGACCGTGATCCGCGGCGGCGGCGGGTTGGTCTACGAAACGGTAAACTGGCAGTCGTTCGTCGCTTTCAACAATAGCTTCGGCCTTCCGAGCGTGCCTACCGGCGCCATCATCAACGGAACCACCACCGCCGGCGGCACAATCACAACCGGCAATCTGACCGTATTTCCGAATTTTCCCTGGGACAACGGTCCAATCTATGGCGATCTCTCCCAGCCAATTAATTGCGATCCCAATGTCGCCAGTCCCTGCGCGATCTTGGGTGTCGACCGCAACCTGAAAACTCCCTACGTGTGGAACTGGACCCTCAGTTTGCAACACGCGTTTACCCCGAACCTTTCGCTGGAACTGGCTTATGTCGGCAACCACGGTGGGAGGCTGACGGGGATTCGTGACATCAATCAGCCGCCGGTGGGTACGGGGTGGTCGCCAGCGCTGATTACGAGTTGTATCCAGAGCAACTACGATCCAAACGTCTGCGCGGCGGACGGCGATGCCGAACAGGCTGCACGGCCGTTCAATGCGAAGTTCCCCTACTTGAGCAACATTTTCCAGATGGGCAACGTCTATCGGTCCAATTACAACGGCCTGCAAGCGACGCTGAACGCCAGAAATTTCCATGGCTTGAGCATGGTGGCCGGTTACACCTACTCGCATGCCCTGGATAACGTCGGTGCAAACTGGGCTTTTGGCTACGGAGCAGGACTGCCACAGGATTCCTCGAACCTGGGCCGGGAATACGCCAACAGCGATTTCGATGTTCGTCATCGCCTCACGGTTTCGCTCACTTACGCCCTCCCCGGCAAGAAAGGGTACGGGCAGACTCTGGAAGGTTGGGAGATCAACTCGATCGTGACCGTGCAGAGTCCGCAGTACTGGGGAACAATCGACCTGGGAACAGACGCTGCCGGGGTAGGTCCGCTGCCCTTCAGCCCTCCCGCGAACAGCCCCATACGGTGGAATTTCTACGGTAAGACCTCAGACTTTAAGTCCGGGCCTACAGGAATTCCCCAATTCACCGTAGGGAGTCCTACCGGATTGCCCGCAGCCTGCACCGATAAGGCCTTAGCTTTGGATGGGGGAACTGCTGGCGCGGCGACCGCTGCCCTCAACCTGTTTGGCTGTTACGCCAAAGGCAACTCCATCCTGATTCCTCCGGCACTGGGGACCTTCGGCAACTTGGGCCGCAACAGCTTCCCCGATTCCGGTTTCCGAAATGTGGACTTTTCGCTGGCGAAGAACTGGCATTTCGGCGAGCGGTTGCACGCCCAGTTCAGGGCGGAATTCTTCAATATTTTCAACCATCCCAACTTCGCCAATCCGTATGGCGGACAGAATGGTTTTGGCTTCAATGATCCGTCCGTGGGTGGCTTCGGTTGCGGCTGCGCTACTCCGGACGTCGCCGCCGCCAACCCCGCCGTTGGTTCCGGCGGCAACCGCGCGGTTCAACTCGGTTTGAAACTCACTTTTTGACCACTGCCTGCGCTTCCCCCAGGGGGCCGGACTCAATCCGGCCCCAATTTTTTCGGATTTTCGAGAGTCTTATGTCGTTTTTCCGATCGCCAGATCAACCTTTCAGCCGCAGGCTGAGCACACGCAAACACACTGAAACCAGAAGGGGACAATTCGTGCCAATACCCATTCCGCGTCATCGCATTCCAACTTCGGCAATCGTTCTGCTGGTTCTTGCTATGAGCAGCCTGGCCTTCTCTCAAGAGAAGCAGGAGCGCACGCTTGACGAAATCAAGACCGAAGCCGTTTATCGCGCAGAAAACGGAGTGTATCCGCTCATCGGACTGGATCCGGCCGACGTGAAGGAAGCCTTCGCCTCCATCCATACGAAAGATAAAGATGAGTGGGCAGCGGGCTTTATGGGAGTAGCCGATCGCTACATGAATGAGGCGAAGTCGCTGGAGAAGACCGACCCGACGAAAGCGAACGCCGATTACGTCCGGGCCTGGCGTCTCTATTCCTTCGGCCGCTGGCCGATTCCCGCATCTCCGGGAAAACAGCGCTCTTATGAAAAGGCAATCGAGGCCTTTCTGGCTCACGCGCGCTTCTGGGACCCGCCGCTGGAAATCGTTCACATCCCCTTTGAGGGAAAAGAAATCATCGGCTACCTGCGCTTGCCGAAAAATGCCAAGGGGCCCGTCCCGCTGGTGATCGCGGTTAACGGTCTCGACAGCCGCAAAGAAGATTTGTCGGAGAGCTTCAGTGCGATCCTGCCGTATGGCATCGGATTTCTCGCGGTGGATGGCCCCGGCACCGGACAGTCCCCGATCAAAGTCAGTGAGAACTCCGAGCGCATGCTTTCACGCGTGCTCGACTACGTTGCCACCCGGCCCGAGATCGACAAAACCAGAGTCGCCGTGCACGGCGTGAGTTGGGGCGCTTACTGGGCAACCAAGATGGCGATCGTGGAACACGCGCGCCTCAAGGGATGCAGCGCGCAATCCCCGCCGACCGATAGATTCTTTCAAAAGGAATTCCTGATGAATTCTCTGCAGGGCAACCGAGAATATCTTTTCGACCAGGTGCCAGCGCTCATGGCTATCCTGGACAACGTGAAGACCCTTGATCAAATGGCAGAGTTCCTCCCGAAAATGTCGCTGGTCAAACAGGGTCTGCTGGGCAAGCCGATGGCGCCCATGCTGATCCTCGCTGGAGTGCTCGACACCCAGGTCCCGATCGACGACATTTACCTGCTCCTCAGTAAAGGCGACACCCCGAAGACCGCCTGGATCAATCCCCAGGGCGGGCATCTCGGGCGCCAGGTCAAGGTTTGGCCCGATCCGGTCATCTTTAAACAAGTGATCATTCCGTGGCTGGTCCGAACGCTCGAGGTCGCCCCCGCGGGAAATGTCCGCTAGGTTTGGGATACGGTTCGACACCAGACCGTGTGCGCAGGATCACAGCCGCAGCGCTCTCCCGGTAGCAAAATAAGACCCGGAGGAAGTGCTATGCACGGCGATGCGAAGGTGATCGAGCAACTGAATGCGGCGCTGGCGTCGGAACTGACGGCCATCGTCCAGTACATGGTTCAATCGGAAATCTGCAACAACTGGGGATATGCGCGGCTTGGCGCTCGCACCAAACAGCGCGCCATCGAGGAGATGCACCACGCCGAAGGTTTCATCGAACGCATCGTCTTCTTCGACGCCGTGCCCAAGGTGGATATCGCTCTTATCCCCAAGATCGGTGCCTCCGTCCAAAAGCATCTGGCAGACGATCTTAAAGATGAGCTGGATGCAGTCCGACAATACAACGCCGCTTTGAAAATCTGCGTCGGGGCCTCCGACAATGGAACGCGCGATCTCTTTGAAAAGGTACTCAAGGACGAAGAAAGGCACGTGGATTTCCTCGAGTCCCAGCTCCACGCCATCGAGGAAATGGGAATCGGCAATTACCTTGCCGAGCAATTGAGCGCCGAAAAATAGGCGGGAACCCGAAGGGCTCCCGGATGAGAATGGAAGCCATCGCAGGTTCGGAGCGGCTGGAGTAGCGCCGCCGCCCCGGCGGCCGTCCGGCGGGCGTCCTCGCCCGCCGCGCCGAGGGCGAGACGCCCTCGGGACAGCCGGCAAGATGCCGGCGCTACCCTTCGGCCACCAACGGTAAACAATCTCGCAATTACGGTGCTAGAGCTTCTCGCCCACGCTCTTCGCTTGTGTGAACAGGTACAGGTAGTCCGGACCGCCTGATTTTGAATCCGTCCCCGACATGTTGAAGCCGCCGAACGGGTG
>JBAVUO010000056.1:0-89500 GCA_049696815.1 Terriglobales bacterium
GCCCAAACCTCCGGTGGTGGCGCCGGCAACCCCAGCCGCGACGGCAGCGCCGCCCGCGGCGGTAGTTCCGCCGCGCCTCGCGCCTCCCGTTCCGCCGACCGACGGCACACTTATGGCAGCATCGCAACCGCCCGCGCCGCTGGCCGCGCCCGTAAGGCCGCCCGCGCCCGTCTTCAGCACGCCCAAGCCGCGCATGATCATGCCACAGACCGGACCCCGTCCGGTGTACAAGGCGCCGCCCGTCGTGCCCGGAGCCACCGCGCGCCCGGCACCCGGACGCCCGGAACCAGGGAAACCGATTTTTCAGCGCTCGCGTCCGCAAATGCCAGGAGCGCGGCCGCCGCTGCGTCCCGGGGAGCGCCGTCCCTTGCATCCCACACGGCAGTCGCCCACCGGAACTCGTCCGCTGGGCGTGGGCCCGGGAGCGCTGGCGCCGCCGGGCACCACCCGGCCGGGAAGCCGTCCGGGGGCGCCTTCGCGCCGTCCAGGACAGCGCTATGTTCCGCGCGGCGTCAAAGAAGGCCCGATGAAGGGCTACGTTCCGCCGCCGCGGGTCACGATTTCCAACGAGCCGCTGCCGATCACGCGGAACATCACCATCACCGAAGGCATTTCGGTCAAAGACCTGGCCGAGAAACTCGGCCTTCGCGCCAAAGATCTGATTGCCCGCCTGCTCGCCCGGGGCGTCTTTGCCACCATCAACCAGACACTCGATGCTGAACTGGCCACCGAAATGGCGCGTTTCTTCGGTGCCGACACCGAGGTCATCACTTTCGAAGAACAAGCCTCGAAGGAGATGACCGAAGCCGCCGAAGGCGGCGAGGAAGGCGCGGAAAGCGTGTCGCGTCCTCCCGTGGTTACGATCATGGGCCACGTGGACCACGGCAAGACCACGCTGCTCGACTCCGTTCGCTCGACCGACGTCGCCGGGGGCGAAGCCGGCGGGATCACGCAGCACATCGGCGCCTACAAAGTCCGCATCCTGGACACCGAATCTCCCGCCTTTGGCCGCGAGATCGTCTTCCTCGATACGCCGGGCCACGAAGCCTTCACCCGCATGCGTGCCCGCGGCGCGAAGGCGACCGACATCGTCGTGCTGGTCGTCGCCGCCGACGACGGGGTCATGCCCCAGACCCTGGAAGCCATCGACCACGCTCACGCCGCCGAAGTGCCGATCATTGTGGCCGTCAACAAGGTGGACAAGCCCGAAGCCATGCCCGACCGCGTCAAGAAACAGCTTGCCGATCGCGGCCTGATGCCGGAAGACTGGGGCGGCAAGACCGTGTTCGTGGACGTTTCCGCGAAGAAAAAGACCAACCTCAACCTGTTGCTGGAAATGATCTGCCTGACCGCCGACCTGCAAGAACTGAAAGCGGTGCCCACGCGCGCCGCCGGGGGCGTGGTGCTGGAGGCGAAGCTGGATCGTGGACGCGGCCCGGTCGCCACCATCCTCGTGCAAAACGGCACGCTCCATGCGGGCGACAACTTCGTGGTCGGCAATGTCTATGGCAAAGTCCGCGCCATGTTCGACGACCGCGGGCATCCGTTGCGCGAGGCGCCGCCTTCGACGCCCGTCGAAATTCTCGGTCTGGAAGGTCTGCCGCAGGCCGGCGACCAGTTTGTGGTTGTGACCGACCGCGAGAAGGCGCGCGACATCTCCGAGTACCGTGAGCAGAAAGCGCGCGAAGCCACGCTCGCCAAGAGCTCCCGTGTCTCCCTCGAGGGCCTGGCGGAGCAGTTGAAGACCGCCGGCATGAAGGAGCTGAACATTATCCTCAAGGCCGACGTGCAGGGCTCGGTGGAAGTGCTGAGCGACCTGCTGGGAAGACTTTCAAACGACAAGGTACGGCTGAAGTTGCTGCACGCGAGCGTCGGCGCCATTACCGAAACCGACGTGCTCCTGGCCTCGGCCTCGAACGCCATTATCATCGGCTTCAACGTGCGGCCCGAGCGCAAGGCGCAGGAACTGGCGGAACAGGACAAGGTGGACATCCGCCTGCACTCGATCATTTACGAGCTGCAGGACGAGATCAAGCGCGCCATGTCGGGCCTGCTCGAACCCACCATCAAGGAAACCTACCAGGGACGCGCCGAGGTGCTCGAGACCTTCCGCATTCCGAAGGTGGGCACGGTCGCGGGCTGCCGCGTGGCCGACGGCTTCATCAAGCGCGATTCCGAAGTGCGCCTGCTGCGCGACAACGTCGTGGTTTTCAAGGGAAAGATCGGATCGCTGCGCCGCTTCAAAGACGATGCCTCCGAAGTGCGCCACGGCATGGAGTGCGGCATCTCGATCGCCAACTATGGCGATGTCAAAGTCGGCGACGTGATCGAGGCCTTCGTGACCGAAAAGATCGCGGCGGAAGTAATCGCGTAGGACTGTGGTTGGTGATTAGTGGCTGGTGGTTAGTAGTCAGAACCGGCTTCCCAAATCGGTTTTGGGAAGGGCACGGCTTCAGCCGTGCCGCGAAGAGCCAATAAAGACGCGGGCTTTAGCCCGTGAGGGTTGCGTCTATTAACCCTCAAAAGTATTTTTGAAACCAGCTCTATCGAACAATGGTTCGCGTTGAACCTTTAACTAACCACCGACTACTAATCACCAACCACTCTTTCTTCACGGTCCCGTCTGCTGCGTGAATGCCCCGCCCATATCAATTCCTTGATCCGCCTGCAAGAAATAGCCGGTGTTGGTCGATGAAAGATAGAACAACATGTTATCGGTGAATCCCGTGAATTGTGCCGTCGCGCGTCCATTGCCGCTTACGGTGTAGGTGCCCGAGAAGGCAAAGTCTTTGCTGCTGCCAACTGCCGTGTTCGCATCGAAAAAGCTGCTTCTATAGTTAGTGCGTAACGCTCCCGTGCCGTTGGGCGTCAAAGTGCCCACGCGATCCTCAAAAACTCCGTCAAATCCATCCATGAATAACGCCGCCTGGCCGTTCAAGCTGCTGTTCGAAAAAGTGCCAGACTGTTTGTCAAGGGTGCCGTCCTCCACGTTTGTGGGATCGTTGACGAGGAAAAGCGCGCGGGATGGACTAACCAGGTACATCACCTTCTCGTTGGTGATTCCGGTAGAGAGATTGAGTATCAGGTCTACCCGTCCGCTGGCAGCCACTGTATAGGTGCTGCCCGGGTTGAGAGAGATGCCCGTGACCGGATTGCCATCCTGCACGAAATCGAAACTGCCAGCGGTGATGTTGCCAGCGCCATCCGTTGTGAAGAGTCCTATCGAGTGAATTCCGTCGACGAGGAGGGTTTCGCCTGCGCTCCCGAAAACGTAGCTGCCATTAAGTGAGGCGGAGGAGAATGGGCCTCCGGTTTGCGCCTCGGCCCGCCCGATTCCCAGCGACGATGTTGCGTCAATGTTCAGGAAACGGAGCGTCGTGTCATTCACTACATAGTAGACATAGTGGCTCGTTCCAGTGTCGTCCGTGATGGTCACCGAACCACGACCTGTGGTGTTGCTGGGAGCCTGTGCCGTTCCTGAAATCGTGACGGGGGAGAACAGCGTTCCTCCGCTAAGAACGTCCCCGGTTCCCGAGATCTGTCCCGCGGACCAGGTCGTAACTCCGACCTTGGAGTTTCCTGCAAGTAAATCGTGTGTCTGGAGCACAAATGTGCCGGAAGGCACGCTCGCGAACTTCGTCGTATCCTGTTTTTCGCCAGAGCCGCTGCTCGTGTTGAATCCCTCGTCTTCCTCCATGTAGAAGTGGCTGTCGTTGCTGAGCGTAATGCGGTACTGGGCCTGGGTGCCGTTGGTGAATTTGAATAACAGATCGCCGCTCCCGTCCTTGTTAATCCTGTAGGTGCCGGTCGCCTGATTGTTCAAGCCAGCTTGAAAATTCTCGATGAAGTCGTCGGTGATGGCGGTCAGATTCCCGTTTCCGTCGGCCGTAAACACACCTCCCTCGACAAAGAGGAAGGCGTTCACTCCGTCCGGCGTACCCACTCCCCGCAGCGTAAACGCGTACTGCCCATTCAAACTCGCATTGCTGAAACCCTGATTCTGCCCCCCGCCGCCCCCGCTGTTGAAACTGCTGCCGCAGCCGACTGCTGCGATCAGGCTCGCTATCGCCACCAGTGCCACTGCCAGTCGCAGGACACACTTCAACGGGCAAGAAAAGGGGTTCATGAGACACTCCTGTCGTTATCTTAAGATGTTAAACCCGGATCGCTGAGAAAAGTTTCTCTCCGGCGATCACGGGCGGGCTGACGGTGGGACAGTTGGCTCGGCAGCCAAGGATTGGGCCAGCCGAAAACCACTTCGCGCTCTTGGCAAGTCCTTTGTGCCCTTTGCGGTAAGGGTACCCCGGTTGACATCCCAATGGGCGGAAGACGGAGGGTCCCGGAGGGACCACTGAAGTAACCGGGACACGAAAGCGTCCAGCACCTGGCGGACAAGAATGTCTGCCCCACACCGGAACGTCCTCCCCACGCACATTCTTTCTGGAACTCCTCTCACCAAAGTGCCGTATCTACGTCTGACCATGTGGAGACACGTGTGTCCCCTGGGCGTTCACACCGGCGACGGGTCGGTGACGCTGGATAAGTTCTGAGGGAAGCGATAGTCTCGGTGGGTGAGTAGGGTTCCCTCGACTTCGCTCGGGATTTCGGCGCGCGGCTCGGACGCCGCGCAAGCGCCTCAACTTCGGCTCCGCTCAGGGTGACAGGATCCAAAACTTTATGAACTCAAAATCTTGCTTCTTCCTGATCGCGGTGATGCTGGCTGCGGCGGCGGCTTTTTCTCAAAACCCCTCTTCCTCCTCGCAGCCCGTGCTCGACGTTTCTGCCATGGACAAGACGGTGGATCCATGCGTGGACTTCTACACCTACTCCTGCGGCGGCTGGATGAAGAAGAATCCGATTCCACCTGACCAGTCGAGCTGGAGCACGTACGGCAAGCTGCAGGACGAAAATCTGGCGCAGCTGCGCGCCATCCTGGAAGAAGCCGCGAATGCCGGGAAGGGCTCGGCCACCCACCCGGTCACGCAAAAGATCGGCGACTACTACGCCTCCTGCATGGACGAGCCAGCCATCGAGAAACTCGGGGCTAAGCCGTTGGCGCCGGAGCTGGAGCGAATTGCGGCGCTCGCGTCAAAGCAGGACATCGCGGAATATCTGACCACCGGCCAGTTTCCGCCCGCGCTCTACGGCGGAGGAGTGCTGTTTACCTTCCGGTCGGACCAGGACTACAAGGACTCCGAGCAGGTGATCGCGGAAGCCGACCAGGGCGGGCTGGGATTGCCCGATCGCGACTACTACTTCAAGGACGATGCCAAGTCGCAGGAGCTGCGCAAGGCCTACCTCGCGCACGTGCAAAAGATGTTTGAGCTGCTGGGCGACAAGCCGGGCGATGCGGCGGCGGAGGCAGCCACGGTGATGCGGCTGGAGACCGCCCTGGCCAAGGGACACATGACCCGGGTCGAGCGGCGTGATCCGCCGAAGCTTTATCACAAGATGCAGGTCGCCGAACTGGAGAACCTGGCGCCGGCGTTCCGCTGGGAAGCCTACTTCGCGAAGACTCGCTTAAGCCGGCTGAACTCGCTCAACGTGGTCGCGCCCGAGTACTTCCGCACCATGAATGCGGAGATCGAGAAAGAGAGCCTGGCAGACTGGAAGACGTATCTGCGCTGGCACGCGGCGCACAATGCGGCAACGTTCCTGTCGTCGGCGTTCGTCACCGAGGATTTCAATTTCTACAGCAAAACGCTGCGCGGACAGGAGCAGCTCCCGCCGCGCTGGAAGCGCTGTTCGACCGACGTGGACAACGACCTGGGCGAGGCGCTGGGCCAGGCCTATGTGGCCCGGCATTTCAGCCCCGAGGCCAAGCAGGCTGCGCTCACGGTGGTGAAAGAGATCGAAGCCGCCATGCAAAGCGATATCAAGACGCTGCCCTGGATGGGGGCGGCGACGCGGCAACAGGGGCTCGCGAAGCTCGACGCCATTGCCAACAAGATCGGCTATCCCGACAAGTGGCGCGACTACAGCGCGCTCGAAATCGTGCGCGGCGACGAGATGGGCAACGCCCAGCGGGCGGCGTGGTTCGAGTTCCGGCGCTGGCTCGACAAGATCGGCAAACCAGTGGACCGCAGCGAGTGGGGTATGACGCCGCCCACGGTCAACGCCTACTACGACGCGCAAAAAAACGACATCAACTTTCCGGCGGGGATCCTGCAGCCGCCGCTGTTCAGCGCGCAGTCGGATGCGGCGCCGAATTTCGGCAACACCGGCGCCACCATGGGCCACGAACTGACCCACGCGTTCGACGACGAAGGCAGCCAGTTCGATGCGAAGGGCAACCTGCGCAACTGGTGGACCGACGCGGATCGCAAGGCCTTCCAGGAGCGCACCCAGTGCGTGGTGGACCAGTATTCGGGATACACCATCGTTGACGACATCAAGATCAACGGCAAGCTGACCAACGGGGAGGACATCGCCGACCTGGGGGGAACGCTGCTGGCCTATCTGGCGTGGAAGGAAGACACGAAAGGCCAGAAGCTCAAGCCGATCGAGGGCTTCACGCCGGAGCAGCGCTTTTTCATCGCCTACGGACAGAGTTGGTGCTCGAACGAGCGGGCGGAGAACAAGCGCCTGCGGGCCATGGTGGATCCGCACTCGCCGGAAGAGTATCGCGCTAACGGCGTGGTCTCAAACATGCCGGAGTTCGGCGCGGCGTTCCACTGCAAAGCGGGCCAGCCCATGGTGCGGGAGAAGGCGTGCCGGGTGTGGTGAGTCGGTCGGCGGATTCCGATTTCGAGAGAAACATCATCCCACTTCAGATGAGGCCCCTGCCGACTCTCAGAAGGAAAAACTCGGCCTCAGCGCGCGCCTTCTCCATGATCCACGGATCGTTGCCGTGTTCGATTTCCGTTTCCTGAAGCACGAGTTCCACAGCGACCTTCGGTTTGTATCCTCGCTTGATGAGCCTCCGGGCACGCTCGGCGACAGCGAGGTCAGCATCCTGTCTTGTTTCCGGTTTCGCCGTGGAATAGCTGGTTTCGGCCTCGCACTTATGCTCGCGAAACTTCACCGCGGCCAGGCGGTGGTAAGCAGCCATGGCCTCTTCTCCGCTAAGCAGCGTAGGGACGGGGAATTTCCAGCGACAATCCGAGCAGGCCCAGCCCTTTGCTTCGCCCGCGATCCAAATCAACGAGCGCTCCATATCGGCAACCCCGACATATTACCGCAATGAACACCGACAAGATATAGCGCGGCCGCCGTCGGGCGGAGGCTTGAGAAGAAAATGTCTGGGAGGTGCGGGCGAAGACCGGAGTTGTTCGGAGGTTACTGTTGTAAACCGGCGATAGCGCTCATTGACCACGGTGAGCGCAAAGACGATGTTACATCAACTCCCCATTCAATTGGGTCAGCGGCGCAGTGGGAACCACAGCTCCAAAGCTGCAAACGCAACTTGGAAAGACTACTTGCGGACACGACGCCTTGACCAATATAGAGTCAACACTGCGCTCGGGCTGTTCTGCAACCACTCTGCCACATCTTTTGTTTGGAAAGGTCGGTCTTCGGCTTCCAGTTCACGGTTGAGCAATTCCGCAATTTCTTCGGCAGTGCTCGGTTTCCTGATCTCATTCAACACTCGTGAAATGTGCGCGTCGCGACGACTCGATTTCGAAATTTGCCTCATTCCCGCTTCCAGCCCACGGCAAATGGACGTCATCCTTGAGACTATCCTGAACAGGGCACGCCGGGAAGAGCGTCTTCTGGGAGACCAGCCTTGCGGCAGTGAGAACGCTGGAAAAAGGTAAAGGCTGTGACATTGGTTATGCTCTAGCCACCAGCTCCTGCGAGGGAGCCAACAGCGTGGAGTCATGCACCGTCACAGCCCTTGATGCGATCACCGCTTTCGCGGTCCCAAACCCCAACTGCTCCTCGCAGAGCCGTCGGTTTTTTCAGGTCTGGCTGCCCGACGGGTTGCCCCGCCGAACTGATCACTCAGCCTACTTCGGACTGGCAAAAGTTTAATTGAGCCAATCCTTTCAGCCGTCGACGCAACCCACCCTAGAGAGTTGCTTGAACCTTGTCAATGCCCGTTTTCAGTGCAATCGGCCTGTTGCGATGGATCAAAACCAAGAAATGCAACCCATTGAATCGTTGCTGCTTAATGAATGGGAGATTAAATTCTTTCCTTCTTTTCCACAGAAACATCCACAGGCGCTCGGAGGCGTGGACAACTACAAACAGCCAGTGGAGGAACCAAGAATCATCTTGACGCCGGGAAACAGGTCGCGCATGGTTGTTACCAGCTCCCTAACGCAATGTCAGATCTCGTGGCCTACGTCGATGGCGGCTCTCTCGGGAATCCCGGCCGGTCTGGTATTGGAGTGGTCATTGACGGCTCTGCAGACGGCAGAATCAGAATCGCCAAATGGATCGGGCACCAGGACAATAATGTCGCCGAGTACGTTGCTCTGCTTGAGGCGCTGCAATGTGCTCTGGGGCTTAAGGCCAAGACGCTTCACGTGTTTTCAGATTCTGAAGTAGTGGTTAAGCAGATGAGGGGCGAGTACAGCTGCCGCAGCCCGCGGCTCTATTCCTTGAATTGGATCTGCCGGAAATTGGCCCGGTCGCTCGATTTCTCTATCTCCCACGTCCCGCGAGAGAACAACCTTGAGGCCAACAGTCTGGCCAGTTCGGCCGCCCGCAACGCGGAAGCGACGGCTAACGTCTACATCCGCTAGGTCCAGTTTTTGGCATCGCGAGTCAGCCCCACGGCTGCCAAGCTGTCGCAAACAGGCGATAGCGCTCACAACCCCTCAATGAGTGCTATGGCGATTTTTCGCCAATCATCGGGCATCGTCAGGGAAGTCGCATGGATCTCATCGACGCGCCCCCACCGTGGCGGCCCGCCGGCCCTGTTCGCGTCCGGCGCGGGCAGCGGCCTCACGAACTGAAGGGTCGAGCAGATTCCCGCCGACCGAGGCAAACGCTGCTTGCGACGCTTCGTCGGGATGGACGACATCGACGCGCGCGCCGCTGCGCCTCAGCGTGTCGACAGCGGCATCGAGTGTTGCGATGCAAAGTGGCGGCACGCGTGCTGGCAGCGTCAAAATCAGGACGTGCTCGCACCCCACGGCGAGATCTGCGTTGTCGATGGAATAGACACCGCCGTCCATGTACGTGCGGCCACGGAGTGCGACCGCGGGCCAGATCCCCGGCACAGCACCGCTCGCAGCCACAGCATCGATCAGGTCGACCCCGCTCGAATGATCGAACGCGCGCCGCTCGCCACTTTCCACGTCGACGGCCACAATCAATAGGCGGCGCTCGGGCCAAATCTGTATCGGCAGCGCCGCAGCGATCATGTTCCGTCGAGTGTCTTGCGAACCCACCGGCGCCTGTAGGGCCAGCGCACCGAAGCGCCTGAGCACGGTAACGGCGTCCCCTGAGCCTTCTTTAGCTCGCACGAAATCAGCACGCCATTGCGTAAAGTCGACCGGCGGGGCCAGTTCCTTCGTTTGCAGATGTGGATCGACCTGCCGCTGGAACAGTTCTTCCAGTGTCAGATGGCTTCTGATTTGGACACCGACCCGCGCTCCGGCTGAGGTACCAACGATCAGGTCGGCGTCGCGAACGTCGACGCCAGCATCAGCCATGCCGGTAATCACCCCGAGCTCCCACGCAGTGGCGGCGTGTCCGCCCGCCCCGAGCACCAATGCACTTTGCCCCATATTTACGCCTGTCCGATACGCTGTCGTTACGGTAGCCTATGTCGCCCGATTGCCCAAAATGGAGCCTAACGTTCTGCTGCTGCTAATGCAAACCAGTCAACAGGCAAATTCTCGTCCTTCGACAAACGCAGCAAAAATTCCTTTTTAAAAACTGCCAGGAAAGTGCAACAGTTCATAGTTGAGCAATCTACGCCGGAGCCGATGTCAAGACTCCATAGTTGACGTAACCAGGCGTTTACCTAAACTGAGAATTGGCCGATCCGGGTCAATGAGCAATCGCGATTTTGCGCCAACGTGGATTTCTCAACATTCAGCTGCGACGTTTGGAAGCAACGGTAAATCGGTTTTCAGGGATTTCCAAGAGGCGTGTTTTGAACTGAAGAAAGCTGTTTGAGCATTGCAGTGAATGCGGGCCGCAACGTGTAGAAATTCAGTTTGCCGGGAGATTGGACCACGTCTGAGCTTTGGTTCGACCACTCCGAGAGAACGAAGTAGAAAAACTTAGGCTTCACCCCATCCGCAACGCTCATCCGCCCTTCGGCGTTCTTTTGAGACAAGAATGCAGAGGTAACCTGCAGCGAACAGACCTGGGTGTTCCACCCCTCCTTACCGTTTCGGTCAGGCCCATAAATCTTCGTCGGGCATTCTCCAGGAGCTGCGTTGGCAGCCATGCCGATCGCCAAAAGGTACGTCGCTTTGTCAGGATCTAGGCACAAACCCGGAAACTCTTTCATGCCTTTCCGCACAAACCAATCTTCGAGTGCTACTAACTCTTCTTTCGGTAAGGGCGATGAATGCGTCTCGAAAGTTCGCGGGTGAACGGCAAGCCCAACCGCATTTGGCGCGGCCCGTTTGTCGTCATACACTATGACCGTCTTCCTCTGTGGCGCTAAAGGGTCACCATTGTCTGGCCAGCGCGACATCACATTGGCTTTAAGCCCCGCGCCTCTGTTCCCGACGATGTCGGTTAAGCGTGAATCCGCTTGCTGAAGCGCAAAATACGTCGTACACCCACTTGGAGGCTTACTACCTTCGGCAAGAGCCAGCGTTGAACCTGTCAGAAACAAGGCTAGAATCAGCAATAGGGGCATAAGCGTTCGTCAATACGACCGTTAGAGTCCTTGAAGATCATGCGACCTCGCAAGGGCCACCCCTGGTTCAGCGTAGCAGCCGTTGGGAGTAGTAGCACGAGGGCGCAATCGTTTTCACGCTTCCACTTTACACCAAAGCACCCCTGACCTCCTGTCCTGCAGACATGTAACTGTTGAAATCAGGCGTGGGTGTTGACAAAGGAACCAAACAGCAATTTCAGTGAATTTCAGTGCCTACGGCGAACGAACATTCCAACAACTTACGAGCGAACTTCGTTGGTGAAATTCCCCGAAAAGAGTTTTTCAACAGCCACAGGCGATTCCACCAACTGACTCCCGCTCTCCCGATGCAATCCCGTCCCACACACCAGCTTATCCTCGCTCGAAGGTGTGCTTCTGTTCGAGCTGGAGGAGGGCGGCGGCGGCTTCGACCTCGAAGCGGTCTTTCTGGTTCATGAGCGCGGGGAGTGCGGTGGCGTAACGCCGCGCCATGGAGAAGCGTCCCTGCTGCATGAGCTGGTCCGCGATCTCGATCAGGTGATCGGTGGTGGTTTCGAGATAGAGTGCCTCGGTGGCGTCGCCCAGGTAGACGTCGCCACCGGCGTCGCCAGCCACCAGGCGAGTCTGCCAGTACACCTTGCGCTCGATCATGCGGGCGATCTCTTCGTCGGCGGCCTTGCCGAAGACCCACTGGTTGCGCTTGAAATCGTAATGGCGGCTGGAGAAAGGTAGCGGCACCAGCTTGGCCGACTTCACGAATTCAATCTGCTTGCGATCCACTTCCTTACGCAGGGCGTTGATGACCGGGCCGGCCGTGTCTTTGGGATCGAGCGACGGCAGCACTTCGCGCAGCGTCGCGGTGAGGTTCACGGCCACCAGAGCGCGCAGACCCGGGGAGTTCTCCAGGGTGACCTCAGCGTGCAGGACATGAAAGTCGGCGCCGGAAGTTGAAGGGCGGAAGGGCCAGTCGAGATGGAAACTGAGCGGAAGGCCGCTGCGGGTGACATAGATGGTTTTGGAGTGCGGCGCGTTGAGGGTTAAGGTCATGTCACGATCCATGGGAGGATTTTGGATATTCTAGTGCAACGTTGCCGGGAACGATCGCTGGGAAAACCGGAAACCACGAAGGACACGAAGGTACACGAAGGAATGCCGGCGAGGCGCCGGCGCTACATTCTTATCCTCGCGCCAGACGCACCAGTTGCAGCAGGTTCCAGGCGGCGGAGGCGATCAGCAGTCCAAACAGGCCGGCCCTCACGAAGGAGTCCGCGCGGGTCTCCAGCAGGTCGGCGAAAACTCCGGCGACAAAGACGAAGAGGAATACCAGAGCCGCCAGATGGAAGCCGTAGCCGGGGAACTGCGGCGCGGCGGCCGTCGCCAGAATGAACAGCAGGAGCGCGATCCCGAGCGGCGCGGTATTGCCGAAATAGCGGGCACGCTTCCAGGCAAGATAGGCGGCGAGCGCGACGGGCAGGGCCAGCAGCAGGGGCGGGCTGCCAAGAAAGATCTCCCGGAGCCCGTGGGGATAGGAAAACGGCATGGCGAGGGCGCGAGGCTCAAACGGCAGCCAGCCCCCATGCGTCATTCCTTGCCAGAACAGCAGCGGGTGAAAGAAGTAAGAAGCAAATATCAGCAGCAGGGCGAAAGCGCAGGCGGCGCCCCAAATGGCCGCCACGGCGCGCTTCCGCACCGGCGCCACCCAGAGCATGAACCCGAGCGCCACCAGGGCCAGCAGCGCGAGCGAAAACTGGTTACCCACTGCCAGAGCGAACGAGAGACCGAGCAAGAGGGTGCGGCGCCAGTTCCAGAGCACGACTTCGCGCGGAGCGTAGAGCGTGTGGGCCACGGCGATGGCGGTCCAGACGGCGCCGAACGCTCCCCAGACGGCGCCCATTTCGGCAAAGCTGGAAATGTCGCCAGCATTGAAAATCATGGCGGGAGAAAAGCAGTAGAGCGCGAGTGCGATGTATCCGCCAGCGTCGCCGTAGAGGCGGCGGGAGACGTACCAGAGCGATCCGCCCAGCATGACGCCGAAGAACAGGTAAGGGGTTGCGGCCAGCCAACGCCAGAGAGGATGCGCCTGGGTGAACAGGCTGGGGTATGGAGCGAGCGGCGCGGCGACGATCAGGTAATAGAGCGGGGAGCGGTCTCGGTCGAAGGCGTCGTCGATTCGCAGTCTCTCTTCCACCCGGGGAAACTGCGCCGGCGGCAAATTCTCGTTCTTCGCCGATCCGGGAGTTCCCGCGATGGGCCCGCCTCGCCATTGCTCGAGGCCCTGGAAGACGCGCCGCGCCTGCGAGAAACCCCTCGCCGAATCGCCGGACTCGATATCGCGCGACCCCAGCCGGACCAGCCACAAACACTGCAACAGATAGACCAGGAGCAGGGCGGCAGCGGCAAATTGCGGCCGGCCGACGGATCGGGAATGAAGAAATCGTCGCAGCAAGGGAGACCGAGTGTTTTACCATGTCCGGGACGCTCATGGATACGAATCCGCTTTTGCCCTCGACTCCGGACTCCGCGCCGCAGGCCGCGGAGGCCGTGTCTCCAACTTCGCCCGGGGCGGCCCTGGCGGCAGCCAGTCGCCGGGAATTTCCGCTGCGCGACGTCTTCGTTGGGCCGGACGGGTTGTATCCCGGCACGCGCTGGCTGATTTACCTGGCGATGGGCGGGGTGCTGGTCCTGCTGCTCGCCGCCGTCATGCACTGGGTTCACCCGCACCACGGCGGGCCGATCTGGTGGGACATGGTCTCGGAAGTCGAAATGATGCTGGCCGCGATCGTGCCGGGGTTCGTGATGGCGCGCCTGGAAGGGCGGCCGTTTGGCGACTTTGGCCTGCCCGCGCGCGGCGCCTTCGGCCGCAACTTCTGGGCGGGCGCGCTGTGGGGGATCGCGTCGCTCAGCGTCCTGATGCTGGCGCTGCGACTGGCCGGGGCTTTCGAGTTTGGCTCGCTGGCGCTAGCCGGAACCCGCATCGTGAAGTTCGCGACCTATTACGCCCTGTTCTTCCTGCTCACCGGATTCTTCGAGGAGTTTGCACTTCGCGGCTATTCGCAGTGGGTACTCGCAAAAGGAATGAATTTCTGGCCGGCGGCGGCGCTGTTGTCGGTTGGCTTCGGCGCGATTCACGGCGGCAATTCCGGCGAGGCCAAGACCGGGCTGGTGGCGGCCGGTCTCATCGGGTTTTTCTTCTGCCTTACGCTGCGGCGGACGGGAAGTCTGTGGTGGGCGGTCGGTTTTCACATGTCGTGGGACTGGGGCGAAAGCTATCTGTACTCGGTTCCCGATAGTGGCGGGATGGCGCAGGGGCACCTGCTCAACTCCTCGTTTCATGGGCCGGTTTGGCTGACCGGTGGCACTGTGGGGCCGGAGGGCAGCCTGCTGGTGTTTGTGGTGATTGTCGCGCTGTGGGTGGTTTTCGACCGGATGTATCCGGAGGTGAAGTATCGAGACTAGAGCGCGTTTCGTATATGGATTTGCGGGCAGATAGCCTGTTCCGTCAGGGGCTAAAGCCCCTGATTCATTTGGCTTGAAACGGCGCGGCTAAAGCCGCGCCCCTTCAAAGAACCATCTATCAAATACGCTCTAGGAATCACCTAGCGGGCGAAAGAAGAATTCTTCGCTCAACTGGGTAAGAACTGAGGGGCGGCAACCGGTAGGCGCAAGCCCTCGCGGGCAAAGAAAAAGCCGCCCGGACTTCGAGCGGCCTCTGGAACCAGTGCTCACTACTGCGAAGTGTCTTTCTCCAACTCGGCACTGACTTTAACGTCACCGCCGCCCAGCTTGATTTTCCGTTGCCACGACTTGTAACCATTCTTGCTCACGACCACGGTATGGTCCCCGGCGGCGAGTTCAACGGCGGACGGCGTGTTTCCCCTGAAATTGCCGTCCACCTCGATGTCAGCTCTCTCCGGGATCGATTCAACCAACAGTTTCTGGCTCGTGGCTTTCGCAATTTCCACCGCGGGTGGCTGGCTGGCTGCGGTCTCATCCATGCCTGGTTTCCCGAGCAGCGCGGTCGCCTTCTGGATTTCCTTCGGCTTCATGTCCTCGAACTTAGTAAAGAAGTTGTCGCATTTCGGAAAGCCGAACCCCTTATGCCACAGGATCTGGTAATAGTAGGTTTGGCCCGGGGCCAGGGAGCCGGTTAACCCTTTGTCCTTATGACTATCATCGCTGAAGACGTGAGTTCCGGCAGCGACCTCGGTCTGCCAAACGTGCCACTGAAAAATTTGGTGCACGGTGACGCCGTCAATCTGAATGCCCACCTGCTCCAGGCAGTTCTTAAGAGGGACTGGCCGGCTGTAGTAGAAAACCACTTTGGCTTTTGCCTGCGGCTGGCTCGCATCGGCTCCGGCGGCAGACGTTTGCGGATACGCGGCAGATGCCAAAAGCAAGAACAATGAAAACGCTAAAAGTTTCCTCATCAATTTTCCTCCGCCAGTCGTTGCTGTGCTCAAACCAGCAGCGGCAAGATTTTCTTGATTCCCAACAGGCGATTGTACGTCTGGTCAACTGGGCCCAGGTTTGCAGAAGGCGGTCGAACGGAAACCGAAGTAACCCCTCTCCCGCCCCGGTAGGAGCGTGGCCGAAGCATGAGAATTGGCCGTCAGCATGCGGAAACTCGGGTAACGCCAGGTCCTTCGGCCGCCAAAGTGCGGCGGCCTCAGGATGACAATGTTTGGGGTGAAACCTGAATCTACCTCTTGAATCCCTCTCACCATGAGTAGTGCACGGTGTAAGTCACCACTTGCTCGCCGTCGGGGGCGACGGTCACCGGGAACTCAATCGTCTGGGCGTCTCGCTTCTTGAACTGGTGCGACTGCTCGACCAGCTTCCAGTTGGTCCAGCGATAGAGGTGCTCGACCACGCGCACCGTGGCCGGCTCTTTCTTGTGGTTGCGGACGCGGATCTCGAAGGTCTCATCCATCCAGCGCGCATTTGAGTCAACGCGATAGTTGGTGCGCTTGCGCTCGCCGACGATGTCGAAGGCGTTGCCGGTGTAGAGCCGGAGCGTCTCGTCCTTGGGCGTGTGGTCAATGGTGTTCTCGCCGATGAATTGCAGGCTGCCGTCGGAGTCGCGGCGGTAGAAGCGCAGGCGTCCCTTGGGCAGGGCGATGCCGAGGTGGTTGGCCTCGGAATTCTTGAACTCCTGCATGACCCAGACTTTCTTGTTCGACGCCGTGCCGTAGCCGGGATCGTTGCGGACCTGCTCGGAGTTGTAATAGCCGTACTGATCGATCTGCGCGCCGTCATAGACGTAGAGGCGCTGCGACTGGATACCGGTCGAGCGCACGAACTCGACCTGCTTGGTTTCGTTGTCGCGCAGGGTCGCGGGACGCTCGAGGGTGTAGAGGTGGAACTCGTCGAAGGATTTTTCGCGGACGACGGGTGCGGCGGCGTCATTCATCACCGCCGCCTTTTCGGCGGCGTACATGCGGCCGGCGATGCGCTGGTCCTGTAGTTTGCTGACGTCGCCGGCCATCAGCTTGATGCGGGCGTTCTCGAACGTCTTGCCGCTCTGGTTGCGCATGGTGATCCAGCCGACCAGGTCGAGCGCGTTCATGCCGGAACTTTTCGGGCCGTCGGAAACGACGAGGTTGTAGTCGGACTGCCAGGTCATGCCGCCGGAGACGTAGGAGATTTCGGCCTGCGAGTGTCCGGCTTGGGTGGTGGCAAGTTGCCAGCTCAGGGTCGGCTTCAGGATCGAATCGCTCGAGAGCGCAGGGAACAGCGGCTGGCCGGGCAATCCGAAGCGCAGGATGCCGTCCACTTCGACGATGGGCTGGCCCGCGTTGGCCTGGGGATAGCCGTAGGGCTGCTGGTAATAGGCGATGGGCACGTATCCGCTGCGGATGATCTTGCCGCGAATGGTCTCGATCTTTTCGCCGCGCTGGGTAAGGAAGTCAATCGTCTTGCCTTCGTAGAACGAGAGCAGCAATTCCTGGGAGACGGGGTCGTTGCGATAGCTCTGTTCGAGGATCTGGATGGGGCGTCCGGTGAGGTCGCGCAGGATGACCGAGTCGGGCTCGAGATGCGCGGTGATGCCGGCGAAGTTTACGTGGTTCACCCCCGTATTCAGGTCGAGCGGCAGATACTCGCGGGCGACGAAAAAGTTCTGGTTGTAGATGGTGAGCGCGGGCGCGTTATCTTTTTCCTGTAGAGACGCAGCTTGCTGCGTCTTGTCCTGCGCGAAAACGAAAAGCGTCAGGCTGAAGAGCGCGAGCAGAAGTTTGTGCATGGTCGTTTTCCCTTTGTCTCTGTGGAGGACGGGCTTAGTCCCGTCCAGCAGGCAGCCGGGGGAAGATGCCTGTCTCTTTCTTGTAGACGCTGCTTGCTGCGTCTTGATCAGGGAACGGGAGCGGGAGCGGAACTTGCGGCGAAAGGACCTAACCACAGAGGGCACAGAGTGGCACAGAGGTAATGCGGGGTAACCGAACACCAAGTTCCACCACGGAGGCACGGAGCAGCGCTCTGACCTATTTCTTACGTGGCTGTTGGATGGAGTAGAAGCCGATCGAGATCAGCTTACGGCCTTCACCATTCACACATTGCGTGTAGGACCAAAGCCCGGGAAAGGTCTGCAGAGTCCGGTCGAGCGCCTCGCGAACGGTCAGATTTTCCATTTGGCCGGACATATGGGGCAGACTCGGTGAGGGTGTGGGAACCAGGCGGGAATAGGCATTTGGCTTATGCAAATCGTGCGTCGTCATGAAAGCCTGGACCTCTGGCGTTTCAATGATGGCCCACGCCACATCGTCCGGGTCGTAGAGCACATCTCCAGTCCCCCATCTCGATGTCAGGTACACACGACGCATTCTCACGTCGAGGAGAGCTTGCGGAACGGAAGCATCGGTAATTCGAATCATACCGCCGGGCTCTTCGGTCACTAGCATGGTTTTCTCATCCGCGAAAACTTTCTGCAGAGCTTCAACGGCTGATTCCGTGTACTTGATGTGCAGACGCACGCTGACGTCGTCGTGCCAGTCGGCAGAAGCGCAGTTACTGCGATAAACAAACGATGCAGAAGTGCCAAACTTGTTGAGGAGACCGGCCAGCAGAAAAGATGCTTCCGGGCGCCGAGGAACTCTCTTTACTAGGTTTTCCAGAGGCGGGGGATGACAGTTGAGAAGGAAGATCAACGCCAGCAACGGGGCAATCGGAGTACGTCTCATCGAAGTACCCGAAGGAAGTGAGCGTACCTTATTCCGGTCGCGACCATCGCGATTCCCGGACTCCAGTATACCTGCGGCGAACGGTCCGGGGGCGCCCCAACACAAGCAACGGCGGCGGGCGAGGGCGCCCGCCCCACATTCGACTTAGATATCCAGGTTCTTTACGTCGAGGGCGTTGTCTTCGATGAATTTGCGGCGGGCTTCGACGTCTTCGCCCATCAGGGTGGTGAAGATGGTTTCGCACTCGGCAATGTCTTCGAGCCTGACGGAGAGCAGGGTGCGGCGCTCGGGGTCCATGGTGGTCTCCCAGAGCTGCTCGGCGGTCATCTCGCCCAGGCCTTTGTAGCGCTGCACGATGTACTCCTTGCGGCCTTCGCCCAGGACGTAGTCGAAAAGCTCGCGGGCGGAATTCTTCTCGACGACCTCGGTCTCTTTGGCGCGCCGGGCGGGCGCTTTGCCGATTTTCGCGCCGGCGTTTTCGGCGGCTTCGAGTTCGGCGTCGCCCGCGTCTTCGTCTTCGTTCTTGGCTTCGCCGTTGTCGCCGGTCTTGGCTTTGGGCGCGGCTTTCGCAACGCTCTCGACCACGAACGGCGGCTCGAGATAGGGCTCGATCTGCTTGAACTTGGAGAGTAGCTGGCGGCACTCCGGCGTCGAGGCCAGTTCCCAGTTGATGACGTGCTCGGCGCCCTGCGCGTTCACGAAGCGCACTTGCCAGAGGTTGTGCTCTTCGTCGAATCCCGACTCGACGCTCTTGAGGCTGAGTTCCTTTTGCAGGCGCTTGAGATCTTTTTCCAGCTTCTCGATCTTCTTCGGCGGATTCTGCTTGTCGCCTTCGAAGTCGGCGCGCTTGGCAAGGTCGAGTTTCGGCAGCAGGGCGGTGATTTTTTCTTCCCTCAGGCGCTTGTTGAGCTTGTCGAAAAATCCGAGATACTCGTTGAGCACGGTGATGAACTTGGTGAGCGCCGCGCCTTCGAGCTTGGCGGCGCCTTCGCCGTAGCGGATCACCAGTCCCTCGGCGGCGCGCTTGACCATGACTTTGACGAACTCGCGCTCGTCCTTGATGTACTGGTGCGACTTGCCCTTCTTGATGCCAAACAGCGGCGGCTGCGCGATGAAAACGTTGCCGCGCTTGATCAGGTCCTGCATGTGGCGGAAGAAGAAGGTCAGCAGCAGGGTGCGGATGTGGGAGCCGTCCACGTCGGCGTCGGTCATGAGGATGACCTTGCCGTAGCGCAGCTTGGTGGCGTCGAAATCTTCTTTCGAGATGCCGGTGCCGAGCGCGGTGATCATGGCGCGGATTTCTTCGTGCGCCAGCATCTTGTCGTAGCGCGCTTTCTCGACGTTCAGGATTTTTCCCTTAAGCGGGAGGATGGCCTGGAAGCGGCGGTCGCGGCCTTGTTTGGCGGTGCCGCCGGCGGATTCGCCCTCGACCAGGAACAGCTCGCAGCGGTTGGGGTCGCGCTCGGAGCAGTCGGCGAGCTTGCCGGGGAGTCCGCCGCCATCGAGCGCGCCTTTGCGGCGGGTGAGGTCGCGGGCTTTGCGCGCGGCCTCGCGGGCGCGGGCGGCATCGATCGCCTTGTTGATGATCTTGCGGGCGACGGTGGTGTTCTGCTCGAAGAAGGCGCCCAACCGCTCGTTGATGAAAGCCTGCACGATGCCGGCAATATCGGAATTCAGCTTGCCCTTGGTCTGTCCTTCGAACTGCGGCTGCGGCAGCTTCACGCTGATCACGGCGACCAGGCCTTCGCGAACGTCGTCGCCAGTCAGGTTTTCTTTTACGTCCTTGAACAGGCCCATCTGCTGGCCGGCGGAGTTGATGGTGCGGGTGAGCGCCATGCGGAAGCCGGAAAGGTGCGAGCCGCCGTCGACCGTGTTGATGTTATTGGCAAAGCTGAAAACGGATTCCGAATAGCCGTCGTTGTATTGCAGTCCAATCTCCATGGCCACGCCGCTGCGCTCGGCTTCCATGTAGATGGGCTTGTCGTGCAGCAACTGCTTGCCGCGGTTCAGGTGCTTGATGAACTCGGCAATGCCGCCGTTGTACTTGAACTCGACGCGCTTGGCGTCGCCGGTCTTGGCGTCGGTCTGGCGCTCGTCAGTGAGCGTGATCGTCAGGCCCTTGTTCAGGAAGGCCAGTTCGCGCAAGCGCTGCGAGAGCGTGTCGAAATTGTATTCGGTGTTGGCGGTGAAGATTTCGCGGTCGGGAGTGAAATGGACCTTGGTGCCGCGTTTCTTGGTGGCGCCTGCCTTTTTCAGCTTGCTGGTGGGTTCGCCTTTCGAGTAAGTCTGCTCCCAGGTGAAACCGTCGCGCCAGATTTCGAGTTCCAGTTCGTGGCTGAGCGCGTTGACGCAGCTCACGCCCACGCCGTGCAATCCGCCGGAGACTTTGTAGGAAGAGGTATCGAACTTGCCGCCGGCATGCAGCTTGGTCATGACGACCTGGGCGGCGGGAACTTTCTCACCGTCGATATCCATGTTGTCGACGGGGATGCCGCGGCCGTTGTCGACCACGGTGATCGAGTTGTCGAGATGAATGGTGACTTCGACCTTGTCGGCGTAGCCGGCGAGGGCCTCGTCGACGGAGTTGTCGACGACTTCGTACACCAGGTGATGCAGGCCGAGTTCGCCGGTCGAGCCGATGTACATGGCGGGCCGTTTGCGCACCGCTTCCATGCCGCCGAGGACTTTGATGGAGTCGGCGGTGTAGTCACCGTTGGTGGTGGCGCCGTTCTTGTTCTTGGTGTCGGCGAGTTCGGTCTGCACTTCTTTCGTGGCCATTCTGCTCCGTGAAAAACAGCCGGATCGTACGCTTGGCTGGAGGGACGCTTCCGGGACTACTGGGGCGACCTCAAATTGTTGAAATTCCTGCTAGTTAGCTGTCACCAGAGTGGTATTTATTTTAGCACAAGAGACGCTCACTTTGAGGCTGGAATCGAAGCCATAAACGGCGCATTTTGTTGCGGTTAGGGAGGTGCTTTCCGAGTCAATTGGGCGGACGCGAAAATGGAGCGCGAGAAGCAATTCCGGCTACTGCGCCCGTGCTTTCGCTGGGGTGAAACTGAGCCGGGCGATCAGGTCGCTGACCTCGTCTTCGCTGCCGGCGAGGAAAGTGAAGCTGACGATCTGGCCCTTCTCGAGCAGCACGAGGGTGGACTGGTACATGGTGAGTTTGTCGCTGAGCGGCTTGGTGAAATCGGCGCGCACCAGTTGCCGCGAGTCGATGGTCACGGACGAGGGATCGCCCTCGGCCTTGAAGCCTTTCGAGGTGGTGAGTTCGGTCAGCGGCCCGAGGTAGTCTTCGGCCTGCTTGAGGCCGGGATACGAAGATGCGCCCTCGGCGGCGATGACGACGGCCGAGTTGATGGTTTCTCCGGCGGCCTGCGGCGGGCGCTCGAAGATGGCCAGGAGGACCTGTCCCTTACTGGCTTCGTTGCCTTCCTGCAAATCCTTGGTGCGATCCACCCAGCCGTAGGGGATGCGATAGCGGAAGCCGAAAGCGACGTTGCGGTAGAGCTGAGAATCGGCGGCCGGCTTCGCCGCGGGGGCAGTTGGCTTATGTTGTGTCTGCGATTCGGCCACCAGGCATAGGCTGAGAAGAAGCACGAGCGTTGCATGACGGCAAGTCATCGCAGGCAAATGAGGGACCTGGATCAGTTTACATGGCTTATCCTGAGACGACCGATCCGGCAACTCTCGGTGCAATGCCGACTTGGTGGATCGCCCACAAAGCCTATGGAACTGACACTTACTGAAACGGAAGTTCGCGTACTGGGGTCGCTGATTGAAAAGGAGACCGCGACGCCGGAGTACTATCCACTGTCGCTGAACGCGCTGGTGAATGCGTGCAACCAGAAGTCGAACCGCGATCCTTTCATGCAGCTTAACGAAAACGCTGTGCGCGACGCTCTGGCCGGACTGCAAGAGCAGCGCCTTGCAGGACCCGCGAGTGGCGCCGACAGCCGCGTGACGAAGTACGAACACCGGGCGCAGGAGGTGTTTAACTTCACGCGTGCGGAAACAGCGGTGCTGTGCGTGCTATTGCTGCGCGGGCCGCAAACGCCGGGCGAACTGCGCGGACGCACGGAACGCATGTTTCGGTTCGAGACGCTGGATGACGTGCAGTCCGCTTTGCAGAAGCTGATGCAGCGCGAGCCGCCGCTGGTGAAGGCGCTGCCGCGCCAGCCCGGGACGAAGGAGTCGCGGTGGGTACATTTGCTGGCGGGAGATGTGGTGGTTCCGGAATTGCCCACTACCGCAAGCGCCACCGTTGGGCGCGATCCCGGCGATGCGGCGCGCATCGCGCGTCTTGAGGAAGAGGTGGCGGCGTTGCGGCGCGAAATGGGCGAGGTAAAGGATCAGCTGGAGCGGTTTCGGAGGCAGTTTGAATAGAACTGATCTCCTAAATGCTCAGCCGTTGCTGGTGAGATGGCGATTTTTCGCGAGTTACGTTCTGATACGAGCGCCTTTGAACTCGGGCCGACCCGCCGGCACTTGTTTTATGAGGGTGTCACAAAGAACCACACAAGCCATGCGAGGGCTGCAAGGGCAAATACCGTCTCGATGCTCATCCATGCAATATATGCCGCTTTGTTTGGGACTGCCCCAACCCGTCGCCATGCTCGGTAGAAATAGAAAACCAGGGCTACGACCGACAGCAGAAACCACATGAGCATCAGCACTAATATCGGAAAAGCAATTGCTTTTGATTCGGCACGTGGCAGGATGACAGCTGCCGAGATGAGGATCACCAGCCATCCCCAGAAAAGCACAAGCCCCCATTTGATCCGTTTGAGTCTCATCTCACAGCGTAGATCGTTTGACCGGTTCCATTATGCAGGCTTTCTGCAAAGGCACGCAGATAACTGATGTAATCAGGGTTGCACCACTCAATTTTGGACACAGCTTGCCCAACTGTCTCTTGGAGATTGGTGTCCGGCGGTGAGGAAGAAGTTGAGAGTGGGCGCACAGAAATGTCCGACCCACACAACCAGTGTACATGCGCCCGACATGCGATACTAAATCCCATGCCGGTCGCCGATCCCACTCCACGCCTGGCCAACGATCCAAAGTCGGTGAAGATCAACCTGACCGCGGGGACGGGCATGGAGATCGAGTGGAAGGACGGACACCGCTCCAGTTATACTTTCAAGTTCCTGCGCGATGCCTGCCCGTGCGCGCTCTGCGAAGACGAGCGGGGCAAGTCCGGACGAAAGCCGGGCGAGGCACCGAAGCTGGCGCCGGGGGCGCTGCCCATGTTCAAGCCGGCGGCCAAGCCGGTTTCCGCGGATGCGGTCGGCAAGTACGCGCTGCGCTTTGCGTGGAACGACAATCACGATCTGGGAATTTACTCGTGGGCGTATCTGCGGGAAGTGTGTCCCTGCGCGGAGTGCGCGGCGGCGCGCACGTAGTCCGAGTGCTCTTCCACCACGGGGTTCGCGGAGCAAGCCACGGCGGCGGACAGGAATGTCCGCCCCACACACCAGAGAGTCAAAAGCAACAGCGGCGGACAGGAGTGTCCGCCCCACACCGTCTACCGCGGCCAGAGCCATCCGAACGTGCCAGCGGTGAGCAGCGCGTAGATCAGGCCGTCGAAGATGTGCTTCAAGGTCACCCACCACGTCTGGCCTTTCCAGATCGAGTCTTGCATCACGGCGCCAGCATATCCGAGGAAGGCGGTCGCGCCTGCCACCCGGAAAACCTCCAGGTACTGGGTGCCCGGGCTCCGCGTGCGTCCGGTCAGGTAAGCGACAAAGACGCCGATCAGTAGGCAGTAGACGAACCACTGCCCGAGAAATTTCCCCATCGCGGGCGGCCCGCTGGGGATCATCGTGAGCAGGCCGACGGGTCCGCGCTTGAACTTCTCCACTGTCTCGGGCGATTTCATGTCTTTGTGGGTGCAGTGGGGAAAATGGTAGGCCGGGCCCGGAGTCACGCCCGCCGCCCGTAAGGCGTCGAGCACCGTGTCTTCGTCGGAAAGCTTGCGGTAATCGCTTTTGTGGAGCGGAAGTACCATGTGGATGATCGAGCTGGCAACGAATACGATCACAGCCGAAAGCAGAATCGGGAGCCACAAGGCGGTGATAGGGACCATGGTTCCTCCAGGCCGGGTGGTGACGGCACTTCCTCACCCCGGGATTCGCAAGAGCCTACCTTTGGGAAACGGAGCTCGTCAAGCGGATAGCGATTCTGCGGCAGGGAAAACCGGCAGGATGACAACTGAAGAAACCTGCGAGCCTTGTCGCTCCCAAGGCGAGAGCGACAAAGCCGCAGTCAGTCACGCACGCTCTTACTTTGTTTTTTCGGCGATGGTGATCGTGTAGCCGTCCGGGTCTTCGAAGGCGAATTCCTTCATGCCGTAGAACTGCTCAGTCACCGGCAGGACGATTTTCGCTCCGGCTTTCTTGACGCAATCGAAGACGGCCCGAAGGCTGTCGACTTCCATGTAAAGGGTCAGGCTCGCACCGATCGTAGCGGCCAGTTGCGGATACTCGGCGGCGACCGTCTTCTGATCGTTGAAGAAGATCTCGACCGCTCCGTTGGAGGCTGATGCGAAGATGTAGGGCGACTCGTTGGGAACGGTGATGGCGGTTTCCAGGCCGAGGATCTCACGACAAAACTTGAGGCTGGCTTCGACGGTGCGGACGACAAGGTTGGGCGTGAGTTTCTTGATCTGCATGGTCTTTTCCTCTCAGGTTCGTGAATTGGCTCCGGACGGTGTGGGGCATGAAGGACGATGGCCGCACACCTCGGGTGTGCTCGCATCTCCTCCATCCACGACCCTTGCGAGGAAGGACGTAGGCAGGGACCCTCATTGTGGGTGGCGTCGATCGCTCGGCGCACGGGCCCCGCGAGGTACGAACAGCAGGATAGCACGGAGAGTCAAGAGCAAAAGCGGCGGACAAGAATGTCCGCCCCACACCGTGCTAGAATTTCCACAGCGTCTCTCAGCCTAGATTTCCGGACTCACGTTTTGATTGAGCTGGCACCTTCGATTCTATCGGCGGATTTCGCCCATCTGGCCGACCAGGTGGCGCGGGCCACGGAGGGCGGCGCGACCCTGATCCACGTGGATGTGATGGACGGGCATTTCGTCCCCAACCTGACGGTCGGCCCCCCGCTGGTGAAATCGCTGCGCAAGGCAACCCGGCTGCCCCTGGACTGCCATCTCATGATTGAGAATCCGGACCAGTACATTGCGGAGTTCGCCGAGGCGGGCGCGGACTGGATTTCGGTGCACCAGGAAGCGTGCCGCCACCTGAACCGCACGCTGGAGCTGATCAAGAGCCACGACTGCCTGGCCGGAGTGGTGATCAATCCGGCGACCCCGGTCGAGACGCTCAGCGAAGTGCTGGAGATCGTGGATTACGTGCTGGTCATGAGCGTGAATCCGGGGTTCGGGGCGCAGAAGTTCATTCCGGCGACGCTGGGGAAGATGCGGAAGCTGGCGGACATCCGGGGAGCACGAGGCTACTCTTACCGGATCGAGGTGGACGGGGGCGTGGCCATGAAAACGGTGGGCGATATCGTGCGGGCCGGAGCCGAGATTCTGGTGGCCGGCAATGCCGTGTTTGGCCAGGGCGATCCCGGGCAGAATGCGCAGGCGCTGCTGGAAGCGGCGCGCAGCGCGAGTTTACAGCGGGTGTAGCGAGGTCAGAGGTCAGGTTGAGGTCAGAGGTCAGATTGCAGAAGTGAAGGCGACCGATTTCAGCGGTGACGTGGGAAGCGATGGTTTTCACCTCTGCAATCTGACCTCTAACCTCTGACCTCGTGTGATTCCGGATTCTTGAGGTTCCCTAATGCGTCGTACTTCCATTCTCGTACTGCTCGGCCTGCTGCTGGCGTTCACCGCGGCCTGCACCAATAAGAAAGTCACCAACCCGCTGGCGAATGTTGGATCGAAGCAGCCGGACAAAGTACTGTTCGACCGTTCCATGGACGCCATGAAGCATAACCGCTTCGACGTGGCGCGCATGACCTTGCAGACGCTGATCAACACCTATCCGGATTCGGAGTACATTGCGCGCGCCAAGCTGGCGGTGGCCGATTCCTGGTACGCGGAGGGCGGGACGACCGCGCTGCAGCAGGCGGAAATCGAATACAAGGACTTCAAGACCTTCTTTCCCAACATGCCGGAGGCGGCCGAGGCCCAGCTGAAGGTAGCGCACATTCAGTACCAGCAAATGGAGAAGGCGGACCGCGACTACACGCACGCCATGCGCGCCGAGCAAGAGTACCGGTCGCTGATCCAGGAGTATCCGGACAGCAAGCTGGTGCCGGAGGCCAAGCAGCGGCTGCGCGAAGTGCAGGAGGTGCTGGCGGAGCGCGAGTACAACATCGGACACTTCTATTACTTGCGCGAGTCGTATCCGGCGGCGATTGCGCGGCTGAAGACGCTGGTGGACCGCTATCCGCTGTACAGCGGCGCCGACGAGGTCTTGTACCTGTTGGGCCAGTCCTACGAAGCTGAGATCGCGATGGTCCGGAAGAACCCGCGCATGCAAGAAGTGGACAAGGCCAAGATGATCGAGGGATTTACGAAGGAGGCGGCGGCGGCATACGACCGGGTCATCAAGCGGTATCCGGCCATGGACCGGGCGCTGGATGCGAAGGAGCGGCTGGAGGCGCTGCATCAGCCGGTGCCGCGGCCGACGCGGGCGGCGCTGGAACTGAACAAGAAGGAAGTCGCCAGCCGCGAAGAGCCGGGCATGCTGTCCAGTGTGATGCGCAATTTCCAAAAGCGTCCAGACGCGGAGCGCGCCACGAAGATCGGTGAACCGACCCTGGTGGATCCCAATCCGGTCAGCGCCACCGATGTGGTGCAGGCGGCGACGCGCGTCCTGGGCGGTGGGCCGGCAGGCACAGAGAACAAAGTCAGCGCAGAAACCGTGAGTGGAGTTCCGGCGCCGAACCAGGAAGCACCACGGTCGGATGCGCCGCCCGCGAATCCGCCGGGGCCGCCGGTGGCGGCATCTTCTCCAGGCCCGACCGATGCGGCAAGCGGCAGTCCGGGAGACCTCAAACCGAATGTCGCCGACCCCAACGAGCTCAGGCCCAACGTTGCGGCTGACCCCAACGCACTTCCACCCCCACCGCAAACCAACGAACTGGAGGCGGGCAGCAGCTCCTCGAGCGCGAATGCTTCGAGCGCCAAGAAGAATTCTTCTGAGGAGCTGGTCGACATCTCTTCCAGCAAGAAGAAGAAAAAAAAGGGCTTGGGCAAGCTAAACCCCTTTTAGCGGAATTGGTAATCTGTAATTTGTAATGGGTAATTTGAAGGTCCCGAACGACAATCGAGCGCAGCTCACGCTTGAATTCACGTATGTCTCTGTGTCCGCTGTGTCCTCAGCCCCCTCCGCGTTGAAGATTTTGAGCTTTTTGGGCGCGGGGGCAGCCCCAACAGGCTAGCACGGTCGTAACCTGTTACCTACTTGCTAGTCATTGACTTAGGGTGGGGGACGGGGTACTTTCGCGTTATCTCCCCTGATCACTAGAGGAAGCCTCTTGGCGCGGAAGATACTGCTCGCCGACGACAGTGTGACAGCCCAGAACATGGGGCGGAAGATCCTGACTGATGCCGGTTACGAGGTAATCACCGTCAACAACGGGTCGGCCGCCCTGAAGCGGGTTGCCGAGCACAAGCCGGACCTGGTGGTGCTGGATGTGTACATGCCAGGCTACAGCGGGCTGGAAGTCTGCCAGCGCCTCAAGGACGCGCCCGAGACGGCGCGCATCCCGATCCTGCTCACCGTCGGCAAACTGGAACCGTTCAAGGCGGAAGATGCCCGCCGGGTGAACGCCGACGCCTTCATTATCAAGCCCTTTGAAGCCAGCGAACTGATGGGCGCATTGGCCCGGCTGGAAGACCGCATGGTGCCGCAGGCCGGCGGATCCCGCTTCAGCACCTCCGTGAGCGGGATCGAGCGGTTCATCAGCGAAGCCCCCAACCGGCGGTCGCAAGCTGGGGAGGAAAGCGATACCGGGTGGAAGAGCCGGCTCCGCTTCCCCTCGGCGAAGCCGAAAAGCGAAGAAACGGAACCGGAGCCAGATTATGTGACGCCCGTCAGCTTCCGGGATTTCCGGCGCGCTCCGATCAAGCCGCCAACGCCGGCGGCGCCGAGCGCGAGTTTCCCGGAGAGTCCGACCGTCCAAGAGCCGGGCTTGGTGCCCGATATCCCCCGTGACATTACCCCGGACGAACTGGACGCGCTGAGCGCGCTGGTGGCGAAGCTGGATGGTCCCATTCCTCAGGCCGAGGAGATCGCGCCTTTGAGCGACAAGATTGGCCCCAGCGCCATTCCGGCGCCAGAGGTGAAGGCCGAGGCGCCCGCTGCGGATGTCGCAACGGCGGAGATCGCGCCGTCACCCCGGGCCGAGGATTCCGTTCCGGCTCCGGTAGAAGCGGAAGTGGTGCCGCCCCCAGTGGAGGCTGCGGCGGAGGTGCCAGACGAGCCGAAAGCGGCATGGTCCGAACCCGAGGTGGTTCCGGCGCCTGTAGATCGGGATGATGAGCCTTTGTTTGCCCAGGCACCGATGGTGATCCCGGAAGTCGCGGCGGAAGAAAGCCGGGATCCGGAGGACCAGCATCCAGAGAGCGAGGATCAGGTTGAACCCGTCGCCGAGGCAAAGGAATTCGCAAAGCCGCCCCAAGCGGAAAATCAGCCGAAGATCGAAGACCTCGCGAAGGCGGAAGAACAACCGAAATCAGAAGACCTGCCGAAGACCGAAGATCTTGCGAAAATGGAAGACCAGCCGAAACCGGAAGAGATTGCGCGGGAGGCTGTGGTTGCTGCGGTCGTCGAGGAAGCAGCTGCTTTTGGGGAACAAGGTCCAACCGAGGAGGAACTGGCCGAAGCGCTGCGCTTGCTGACGCCTCAGCGTGAAGCCGTCCTTGAGCCGACCGCGATGACGGCTGCTCCAGAAGAGGCGGTCCCCGTTTCCGCCGGGACGGCGGCATTGGAAGGCACTGCGCAGAGTGCGGGTAATCGCTGGGTGGCGGAAGCGGTGTCGCTGAGCCCGGCGGAAGCGGCCGTCTCGCTCGAAGCCGAGATGTTCCGCACGCTGGCGCCGCCGTCTATCGCGACCCCAGCGCCGGTAGTGGCGGAGGAGATGGCTCCGATCCCGGCTTCCGAGGAAGTTCCACTGGCGGCAGTTGCCGAAGCGACTGCACCGGCCGTTACGACGGAACCTCTGGAGATGGCAGCCAGCGCAGAGGCCGAGGAGAGCAGAGCGAATCCGGAAGACTCGCGGAAGCAGGTTGCGGAAGCGCCGGAGGAGCCGTCGACCGCGACCTTCGCACTTCAATCCGCCGAGGCGGAAGCGGCTTCCGCGGTTGAGAGTTCAATGCCTATGACGGAAGAGACGCCCGCGGACCTGGAAGTGGGACCTCCGGCGCCCCAGGAAAGTCAGGAATCAAGTTCAGAGGCTGCGGCGGAAGGCGAGGAATCCATGGGTAAGGAAGGAAAGACAGGGAAATCCGGCAAGTCGGGCTGGCATCAGATCCGCGCCACGCCGGCATCCGCTGGGGCGACGGGTGATGTGGTCGAGGCGAAGCAGGCACAGCCGGAGGCCGAAGCAGCTCCGAAGGCGATGGCAGCGGCGGCGGCGGCCGATGGTGCGTCTGCAATTTCGGCGGACGCCAGCGCGATTGCCAGCATTGTGGACAGTGTGCTGGCCGATCTTCGCCCGAAGATCGTGGAAGAGATCGCGAAGAAGCTGGGGAAGAAGTAGCTCTCAGCCATCAGCCATCAGCCATCAGCCCTCAGCCATCAGCTATCAGCTTTCCACCGCTCGCAGGCAGCAGCTACAAACGGGAAGTGACTCTTGGCCAGGAAGCACTACGGATTGGTTCCCGAGCTTGTCCCACTGCCTCTTTGGGGCATCAGCGCGTATCGAGCGTTGGGCCGGTCTACGCCGTGGAAGGTGATTCGGCGGGACGTACTTGAGGCGGCATCCCATAAGTGCCAGTTCTGCGGATCAGACGAACCACGGCTCTCCTGCCACGACAAATGGCGGTATGACGATAAGAAGTGTGTTGCGAAGCTAATCGGGTTTGAGATTCGCTGTCCGTTGTGCCATCTGGCAACCCACATGGGACGGGCAGTGGAACTTGGGTACGCGGAGGAAGCGAGACAACAGCTTTGCAAGGTGAACGGATGCACGAACAGGGATGTTGACATGATGTTTGCCGCTGCAATGCTGTTATGGGCAAAGCGAAGTGAAAAGAAATGGTCCGTGATCGTAGCGCCGGCCCTTCTAAAACGACACCCAAGGCTTCAGGCTGTGCCGCTCTACGCTAAGAAGCTCAACGCAGGTTCTCGCGGTAGGTAGAACAGGGACGAAGTTTCTTGCGGCGACATTGCTAGAACTCGCTTCGAGTTCGACCTCCTGATTTGACCTCCTTGGTTTGACGGG
The DNA here is from genome assembly GCA_049696815.1 of Terriglobales bacterium. Lineage (GTDB taxonomy): Bacteria > Acidobacteriota > Terriglobia > Terriglobales > Acidobacteriaceae > Acidiflorens. The sequence continues at coordinate 30,358 of JBAVUO010000056.1, forward strand.
ATAGTGTGTGCTGCATGCAGAGATGTACACGCCCCAGTCTCCGCATCTTCGTTTTAGCCAATATTCATGTGGTTCCGAGCGGCTCGGAGTCGCATAAATACTGGGGAAACCGGACAGTGAAGAAGACGAGTGCGATCCGCGTGCACAAATTGGCGCAAACGAGAGGGACGTAAACGGGTCGTCACTGCGTCGGCTGAAGGTCGTGAGACGTATACAAAAATAGGGCTACGTTGGCATCATCACGGACGTGGCGGCGGAGGGCGTCAACGTGTTCACGTCTTCTCTCGAATAGGGGAGAATCAGGAGCTAGTCTTCGCAGTACGTCAATCACGTCAATCAGATGAATACAGAGTGCGCGGAGCCGAATAATTCGGGAGTCTTTCTTAAGCGTGCCTTGGATCCCGGTAAGAAAGTCCTCGACGATTTGAAGCCATTCTGGCCTAGACGGCACAACTCGATCGCAAAACTCCTTGTAACCCAATACTGATACCTCTTTATCGGGAGCGATGGTCAGCATCATTTGCGCAATCGCTCTTTGCTCCTCACGAAAAATGACACGATCATTCCACTCTTGCCAATTTGGCGCGGCGTTAAGCTTCCTGTCCGCAAGAACAGCTTGGATCCGGTCGATCTTGTCGTCCAAGCCTGACACCAACGGTTCTGTCTCGGCGTTAAGGAAACGCCCGCCTATTCTGTATAGCTCCAGCCATCCTAAAAGCGCACAGAACCGATACACCGTACTCTCGAACTTGTATTGACGATAAAATGGTGCTGTATAAGTGGGCGTTTCGCGGGCGTCACGAGGCAAAACCGGGTGATTTCGTACCAGGTAATCAAGCTCGGTAAGAAAGAGTTCGTCTATTCTATAAAGAATCTCGGTTGAAGAAAGCAGGATCGGGTCCTTGTACTTGCGAAATACACGTGAAAGTTCCCGCTTGGTTTTCCACTCTTCCAGGTAACGCGGAAAAATCAAATCCTTGAGAACCGTAGAGACAAGTGTTGCCAGAGCCCCAGCTATACCACCCACAGCAGCCGCGCTAAGCAACTCTTCCAGTGACATCGAAGCTCCACAACAGGTGGCCAGAGCCGTGATCAAAGCCGGTCAAAGAAGCACGGTCGATCTGCGATTATGTGGTCAATCTGTCTGTCGGAGAAGCCCAGGGCGACCTGATCTAGGGTTTTGTACGACAGAATCACTCGTGCTAAGCCCTTGCGTAAGAGATGTCGCCACAATTTGGGATAATTCCTCCGGAGAAATTCGACCTTCCCGTGTTTCAGCGGAATGGTGCATGCCCAACAAGCGGTTCGAATTTCAAATCCTTTCACAGGCTCGCGGTCGTAAACAGGGTTGTGAGGCAACTTGTATAAGTGGTGATATTCCCACACCTCTTGCTCGGTCCAATCCTGCAGCGGATGACATTTCCAAATATCGCATCGGTTGGAATGGAAGTAATTGCCGTATCTCTGCGCGCTGAATCGCCGCAGCCGTGATTCATGCCGACGTAATCCGGTGAAGTACAGGTCAAACTTATATTTTCGCAGGACGTGCTCAACCGGGTATTCCTTCAGATGTCGGCAGCATTTCTTGGATGCGTCCGCGTATCCACCTCGGGAAAATAGTGGGAATCCGAACTTGTCAACGATGGACCAAAAGTCCATCGCGGGTTTCGCTTCTATGATTTCTAGGTTCCATTCCGATTGTATGAGTTGCTTAAACGCATACGTTTCGGGGTACTCGACGCCTGTGTTGTTCCAGAGCACGGGTATTTTCGGATTTGCCATTCGGACCAGGTGCAGGACCGCCATCGAATCTTTCCCAAATGAGCATGCGATGACGGGCCTATGGTGGACCGAAAGCACGTGTCGAACCAAAGTAGCTGCCCGCTCAATTTTGTCCCTCAATGTAACATGTGCCATCACTGTACCTTCGCGCGAAACTCGCGTCTGTTCTGTCCCGCATGACACACCTTCTCCACAAGGAGTATCTCGTGATGGCGGAGCCAAAGGATGTGGCTTTGATTAATCTCCCACCACGCGTGCCAGCAACCTGTTGACTTCTCTGGGCTACTCCTGTTATGGCGGTGCATCAAGAATGTAATGGCCAGCACGACGACGCAAACCAAGAAAAACAGAATTTCGTTGTGCGTGATCTCTAAGGCTGGCGCGACACCCAGAAGGAGTGTGAAAAAGCCGAGAACCAAAAACGCGACTGTCAGCATGATGATCCCGAAAACCAACTTGCACGTATATCCCTTTTCGAGGGTGCTCGAAACCCATTCGGGGTGCTCATTCAGGAAGGTGCCCCGAAAAAATTCATTGAACCAATAATTACTCGCATCTGCCGATTGTGGCTGGATAAAGTTGTTGCATGTGGCCGACGTTTCTGTACATTGCTGACACCGGTCCCTGATGTAAACGCTCGGGAATTGTGCCTTGAAGAACTTGACGGCAGGTAAGTTCATCCTGGACCGTTGCAGCGGGTCAGCTCTCACCAATAACCAGTACGTGAGAGGGAACACGATTACGGCGACAACCGGCAACTTGAGCAACGCGCCAAAACTGACATAATCAAATTCTAACCCCAACGCCTGCTGGAAAGCCCACACATAATGGTATGCGGCGAACACAGCAGCCAAGCCAAGCAGGACTTCCAACCGGCGCTTTTGTTTTTCCACAACCTCGTTGATTTTCAAGGACTGATGTTCCGGCAAACAGATATGCCCTCCAGGTGGATTGACGTGCAAGTAGATTGTGCCACAACAGCTATTGCGACGCCCCCCACGCGCCGATCGGCCCGGCGTACCCGCGCGCGTGCCCCACATCGCTCGCAGCCGCATTTGACGCTGGCTAAACACAGGTCATAGTGTTCGGAACCGTATGAATACTGGGGAAATCGAAACAGGAAAGGAAGGGGCGTGTACATGTGCGCATCCGCTACACACTATCCCCTCCTGGGGTTTGACCCTTGTTTTCTCACGCCTGTAAGATCAATGATTCTCTCCTTCTGCCGGAAAATTTGCCGAGCTTCGCTCGGCCTGGACAGCCTAGAACCTGTCCTGAGCGTAGACGAAGGAGCGGCCGTCCCTGCACGGTCAGGATAAACATGCCGCACGAGTTGCCCAAAGCTTACGAACCGGGCGCGATTGAGACGCGCTGGGCGGAGTACTGGATCCGCGAAAAACTCTTCCACGTTGACACACCTGCGCCGGGCGAGACTCGTCCGGTTTTCACCCTGCTGCTGCCGCCGCCGAACGTTACCGGCCGTCTGCACATGGGGCACATGCTGAACCAGACGCAGATGGACATCCTGGTGCGCTGGCATCGCATGCGCGGATTTATCACGCTCTGGTTGCCGGGCACCGACCACGCGGGCATCGCGACGCAGATGATGGTCGAACGCCAGCTCGCCAAAGAAGGCAAGAAGCGGCGCGAGATGGGGCGCGAGAAGTTTGTCGAGCGCGTGTGGGAATGGAAGCGCGAGTACGGCGGCGCGATCCTCGACCAGATGAAGCGGCTGGGCGCGTCGGTGGACTGGGGGCGCGAGTACTTCACCATGGACGAGAACCTTTCGCGCGCGGTGCGTGAGGTGTTCGTCCGGCTGTATGAAGAGGGGCTGATTTATCGCGGGAAGTACATCGTGAACTGGTGTCCGCGATGCGAGACGGCGATTTCCGATCTCGAGGTGAAGCACGAAGACGTGGCGGGGAAGCTCTGGGAAATCAGGTATCCCGTCATTGGGACGAATGAATTTGTCACGGTGGCGACGACGCGCCCGGAGACGATGCTGGGCGATACGGCGGTCGCGGTAAACGCCGCCGATGAGCGCTACACGCACCTGCACGGGAAGAAGGTGCTGCTGCCGCTGATGAAGCGGGGGATTCCGATCATTCTCGATGAAATCGCGAAGCCGGAGTTTGGCACCGGCGCGGTGAAGATCACTCCGGCGCACGATCCGAACGATTTCGAGGCGGGCAAGCGGCACGGCCTCCCGCAGATCGACGTGATGGATCTGCACGCGCGCATGAATGAGAACGCGGGCACCTACAAAGGACTCGACCGTTATGAGGCGCGCGAGGCGGTGCTGGCCGATCTTAAGGAACAGGGCTTCCTGGTCGCCGAGAAGGACTACACGGTGCCGCTGGGCAAGTGCGACCGGTGCGGCACGGTGGTCGAGCCGCGTCTGTCGGAGCAGTGGTTCGTGAAGATCGAGCCGCTGGCGAAGAAGGCGATCGCGGCGGTGGAGTCGGGCGAGATCACGATCACGCCGGAGAACTACAAACAAATCTATTTGAACTGGATGTACAACATCCACGACTGGTGCGTGTCGCGGCAGTTATGGTGGGGACATCGGATTCCGGCGTGGACGTGCGCGGGCTGCGGCGAAGTGATTGTGGCGCGGGAAACGCCGGCGGCGTGCCCCAAGTGCGGGAGCGCGAAGCTAGAACAGGTCACGGACGTGCTCGATACCTGGTTCTCGTCGGGCCTGCTGCCGTTCACGACTTTGGGCTGGCCGGAGAAGACGCGCGACCAGGCAGTGTTTTATCCGACGACGCTGCTGATTACGGCATACGAAATCCTGTTCTTCTGGGTGGCACGCATGATCATGTTCGGCTGCCACTTCATGGAGGGGCACGAGCAGGATGCGGCGATCAAGAGAGCCAGCGGCTGGGCGGAGAAGAAGAACGACAGCGTTCCGTTCCGCCAGGTTTACATCCACGCCCTGGTGCGCGATGCGGAGCGGCAGAAGATGTCGAAGACTAAGGGGAATGTGCTGGATCCGCTCGACATTATCGATCGCTTCGGCACCGACGCGACTCGGTTCACGCTGGCGGCGATGGCGGCGCCAGGAACCGATATCGCCTTTAGCGAGAGCCGCACGGCGGGGTACCGCAACTTTGCCAACAAGATCTGGAACGCGGCGCGGTTTCTGTTCATGAACTTGGATCGGATCGAGCCGGGCCTGCGGCCCGGAGGCGGACAAGAGTGTCCGCCCCACACGGGCGCAGGCGTGGCCGGGTTTGCGGCTACTACTCTTGAGGATCGATGGATTCTTTCGCGGTTCAATCGGGCGACGCAGGACGTCAACGAGGCCCTTGAAACCTACCGTTTCCACGAGGCGGCGAATCGCATCTACGACTTTTTCTGGGGCGAGTTCTGCGACTGGTACCTCGAGCTGATCAAGCCGCATCTCGCGGAAAGCGCCAGCCCTGAAACGGCGCGCCGCGCCTGCGCGAATCTGGTGAATCTGTTCGAAGCGTCGCTGCGGCTGCTGCATCCGGTGATGCCGTTCATCACGGAAGAAATCTGGCAGGCGGTGTACGATGGCCAGCCGCCGCAGAAGTCAATTGCGCTAGCGGCGTATCCGAAAGCGGATGAGGGGCAGATTGATCTTGCGGTTGAGACGGAGATGGCCGTGCTGCAGGATTTGATTGTCAGCGTGCGGAATCTGCGGGCGGAACTGAAGGTCGAGCCGAAGGTCAGGGTGCCGATCGAAGTATTCGCGCATGAAGCGGAGATTCGCGCGATGATTGAACAGAATCGCGGCGCGGTCGAGCGGCTCGGGAGCGTGGACCGGATGACGTTTGTGGAAGCGTCCCTGGCTAAGCTGGCCGGGGCACGAAGCACGGCGCGGTTTGATGTCCACGTCGTGTATGAGAAGAAGATCGACGTCGCGGCCGAGTGCGAGCGTCTGAAGAAAGAGCTGGAGAAGATCGAGAAGGAAATCGCCAACGGGCAGCGTCAGCTTTCAAATGAGCAGTTTTTGGCGAAGGCTCCCACGACCGTTGTGGAAGGTCTGCGCAAGCGGGCCGAAGAGCTGCACGTCTTGCGGGAGAAGACGTCGGCAAAGATGAAGGAAATTAGTGGATAGTGGTTGCTGGGCAGTCAGGAGCGGCCCTCAGGGGCTAAAGCCCAGTGTTTTTTGGGGCTTTTGTGGCACGGCTGAAGCCGTGCCCTTCCCGAGCTGCTTCTTGAAACCAGTTGCAGTAATGGGCCGCTGACAACTGTCCACTTCCCACTTTATTTGCCGGCGGGACACCGGCGCCACACATGGACTGGAATTCACGCCGCATCACGGCCATCATCGAGAACGCGCTGAACGAGGATCGCGCCACGCGCGACGCGACCAGCTACGCCTGCATTGATCCGAAGCAGAGCGCCTCGGCGACCATCCTGGCCAAGCAGGAGTGCATCCTGGCCGGCCTCGGATGCGTGCCGCGGATTCTCGACGTCTATGCGGCGCTCGATGGCGCGGTGACTTCGCACTACGAGGTGACCAGCCATCCGGAGATCTTCGACGGCATTCGCGTGACCAAAGGCGAGCAGATCGCGGTGATCCAGCACAATGCGCGGGTGATTCTTTCCTGCGAGCGGGTGATCCTGAATTTTCTGCAGCGCATGAGCGGGGTGGCCACGATGACGCGCAAGTTCGTGGACGCGGTCAGCGGCACGCGGGCTCGCATTCTGGACACGCGCAAAACGGTACCCGGGCTGCGGGTCATTGACAAGTACGCGGTGCGCTGCGGGGGCGGACAGAACCACCGCCTCGACCTCTCCGATGGCGTGCTGATCAAGAACAACCATATTGCGCTGGCGGGCGGGGCGGTGGCGGCGTTGGAGCGCGCGGTCCGCAACCGGCGCGGCAACCAGCCGATCGAAATTGAAGTGCGCTCGCTCGAGGAGATGCAGCAGGCGCTGGACCACGGCGCCGAAGCCATCTTGTTCGACAACATGAGTGTGGAAAACGTGCGCAAAGCGGTCGAGATCTGCGCGCGGCTGCCGCGGCGTATTCCGCTGGAGTGTTCGGGCGGCATCAACCTGGAGAATGTGCGGTCCTACGCAGAAACCGGCGTGGATTTTATCTCGGTCGGGGCGCTGACGCATTCGTCGCCGGCGGTGGATATGAGTTTGCGGGTGATGCCGGAGTGAACCCCAGTCGTTGGTCGTTCGCTGTTCGTCGTTCGCTATTCGCCAGTAGGCGTGGTGCCTAGCCCCGACTATTCCGGGAACGGCGGACAGCGAAAAGGCGATCAGCGACGATCAATAGCGAACCGCGAACGACGAACAGCGAACGACCAGCGACTAACGACCAGCGACTCGCTATAATTCCCCCCATCGCTCGTTCCGCGAAAACTCGGCGCTTGCCACCGGTCCACAAAGCCACCGATGCTCGTCTCGGCCGCATCGTGCGCCTGCTGATGGATCACGCCATGGTGGTGGCCAGCGGCACCAAGATCGCACAAGAAATCGGAACCAGCCGTTCGGAAGTGTGGCGGCTGATCCAGCAACTGCGCGGGTTGGGCGTGGATGTGGCCGGACATCTCGCGACCGGCTATCAGCTGCGCGCGATGCCGGACCTGCTGCTGCCGGAAATCGTGGCCTCGCTGGTGCAGGGAACGATTTTCGCGAAACATCTTCATCACTATTACAGAATCGGCTCGACCAACGCCGAGGCCATGCAGGCGGCGGCCGAGGGCGCGCCGGAGGGCAGCGTTTTCCTGGCGGAAGAGCAGCTCGCCGGGCGGGGACGCGGCGCTCACTCCTGGCAATCGGCGCGGTCGGCAGGGATCTACGGCTCGGTGATTTTGCGGCCGGCGATGCCGCCCTCCGAGGCGCTGATCTTCTCGCTGGCGGCGGGGTTGGCCGTGCATGCCGCGGTGTTGAGCATCGCGCCCGAGCTCCACCCCGATCTGAAGTGGCCGAACGATGTGCTGCTGGGCGGGAAGAAGGTCTGCGGCATTCTGACGGAAATGACCGCCGAGGCGACGCGGGTGCGGCATCTGGTGGTCGGAGTCGGGATCAACGTCAACCAGACAAAATTTCCGGCGGAACTGCGCGAGATTGCAACCTCATTGAAGATCGAGACCGGCACCGAGTGGTCGCGCGTGGAACTGTGCGCGGCTTTGCTAAAATCGCTCGACCGCGAGTATCGCAGCCTGGTGAAAGACCCGGCGGCGCGGGGTTCGATTCTGCGGCGGTTCGAGGAAAGTTCTTCGTCGGCGCGCGGCCGCAAGGTGCGCATCGAAGAAAACGGCGGGATCGAGGGCGCCACCGAAGGCCTGGATGGGCGCGGATTCCTGCTGGTGAGAACGGCTGAGGGGTTGCGGACAGCGCTCAGCGGCACGGTGAGGCTGGAGTAACGGCGATGCTTGCAGAAGCTACCTAGGCGCTTGACCTCGGCGGCTAAAGCCGGTTCTCCAAGAGAGGGACTTACCGCAGCGCTGAAGCGCTGCGCCACCCAAAATCCGGGCCCTAGTGGCCTGATTGCCGGCTGGAAGCCGGCGTTGCATATGCTGCTGGTCATCGATGTCGGCAATACGAACACGGTACTCGGCGTCTTCGCCCGCGTAACCCACATTCACGCGAGCGACGGCTTGCCCGAGGACACGCCCCGCTACGAGCGGCTGGTGGCGAACTGGCGTGTGGGCTCGCACCTGACGCGCACGGTGGACGAATACGGCGTCATCTTCCTCAACCTGTTCTCGATGGACAACCTGGAAGTTTCGGGCGTGCACGGGATCGTGATCTCGTCGGTGGTTCCGCCGCTTGATGCGGTGCTGCGCCAGGTGTGCGAACGCTACTTCAAGCTCAAACCGCTGTTCATCGAACCCGGCGTGAAGACCGGCGTGCCAGTGCTTTACGACAATCCCGCGGAGGTGGGGGCCGACCGGATCGTGAACGCGGTGGCGGCTTTTGAAAAGTACGGCGGACCGTGCGTGATCGTGGATTTCGGCACGGCCACGACCTTCGACTGCGTGTCGAAGAAAGGCGAATACATGGGCGGGGTGATCTGTCCCGGCATCGGCATTTCGGCCGACGCGCTGTTCCAGCGCACGGCCCGCCTGCCGCGGGTGGAGATCCGCAAGCCGGCGCGGGTGATCGGATCGAATACCGTGGGCAGCCTGCAATCCGGACTCTATTACGGCTATCTCGGGCTGGTGGATGGCATTCTGGAGCGGCTGGTCGACGAGCTTGGTGAGGAAACCAAGGTAGTGGCAACCGGCGGGCAGGCGCCGTTGATCGGTACCGCCTCGCACTTCATCAAGGAAGTGGACGAGCTCCTCACCCTGGAAGGTCTGCGCATCATCTGGGAACGGAACCAGTCTGCGCGCCGCGAGTCGGCGGTGAAATCGGCCCGGGTGGCGGCGAAGCCGGTTTCCGGGGCCGACGCGAAACCGTGGCCGTCGCCCAAGCCTCCGAAATCGCGCTGAGCCTCCGTGGAAAACTACTTCAACTACTTCACGGAGATTGAGGAGCACTTTCAGCGGCGGCGAGGCGGCATTCTGCTGCTTTCCACGCTCGATTGGGCGCTGATTGAGACCTGGAAGAGCGCGGGGGTCCCGCTGGAAGCTGTGCTGCGCGGGATCGACGCGGCCTTTGACCGGTATGATCGGCGGCCGTCGAAATCGAAGAAAGTAAACAGCCTGGCGTATTGTTCGCAGGAGGTGCTGGCCGCGGCCGAGGACATGAAAGAAGCGGCGGTGGGAGCAACGAGCGAGGAAAAGCCGCGACCGCAGCCGGGATTCGAAGCCGTAGAAATCGCGGCGTTCCTGCGGCGCAATGCCGAGCAACTGGAGAAGGCGAAGCTGCCCGAACGCGAGGGTTTTGCCACCGGGGTGCTGGCGCGGGAGAGTGCGCGATCGTTGCGCGAGATGGCGGAGGAAATCGAAGCCAGCGGGAAGCTTCCCCGGCTGGAAGACCTGGAGCGGCGTCTGACCGTGCTTGAGGAGAGGCTTTTCGCGGTGCTGATGGCTGCGACTGCGGATGAAGATCTGGTTGCGGTGCGGGCCGACGCTGACCGGGATATGGCGCCTTACCGGCGAAACATGACCGCGGCGCAGGTCGAGCAGTTGCACAAGCAGTATGTTCACAAGCGGCTGCTGGAGCGGTGCGGGGTGCCAAGGCTGAGTTTGTTTTATATGCACTAGATGGTGTGGGGCGGACATTCCTGTCCGCCCAGTGTTCGCGCCACAAGAAAGCGGCATGCTTCTCTCCATCGAAAAACTGATTTACGGCGGTGACGGGCTGGCGCGCACGCCGGCCGCAGCGGATGGGCGCAGCCTGACCGTGTTTGTGCCGTTTGTTTTGCCCGGAGAGCGGGTGGAGGCCGAAATCGCGCAGGGGAAGCCCGGTTTCGCGCGAGGTTCGGTCGCGCAATTGATTGAGCCTTCCGCCGATCGCATCGAAGCGCGCTGCCCTTATTTCCGGCAATGCGGCGGCTGCCACTATCAGCACATCCCTTACGAGCGCCAGTTGGAATTCAAGGCCGGGATCCTGCGCGAGACGTTCGCGCGCATCGCCAAGATCGAGCTGCAATCCGAGATTCGCCTGCATGCTTCTCCGCCGTGGAACTACCGCAACCGCACGCGGCTGCAGGTCCAGACCTCGCCCGAGTTCGCGCTCGCGTACTACCGCTTCGGCTCGCGCCAGCTTCTTCCGGTGCGGGAGTGTCCCATCAGTTCGCCGCTGATTAACCGGGTCATGGCACGCCTTACCGAACTGCGCGGGTGCGAGTGTCCGGCAGCGGTCGAAGAGCTGGAATTCTTTGCCGATGCCGCCGATGAGCGGTTGCTGGCTTGGGCGTTCTGCGGGCGAGAGGCCGACGAGAAAACCCTCTTGCCTTGGGCGGAACGGCTGCAAAAAGAATTTCCCGAGGTCATTGGATTTGCCTGCTTCACTGCGCGGCGGCGCGGGGAAGACGAAACGCCGGCGGAACCCGAATGCCTGGCGCAAGCCGGAGCGCAAGACGTTGTCTATCGGGCGCTCGGCGCCAGCTATGGGGTCAGCGCCGGGGCTTTCTTTCAGGTGAATCGCTATCTGGTGGACGAGCTGGTTTCGGTCGTGACCGGCAATGCGGCGGGTGAACTCGCTCTCGACCTGTATGCGGGAGTGGGACTGTTCTCCGTGGCACTGGCCAGCAGTTTTCATCACATTTTTGCTGTAGAAGCGTCACAGATTTCCCATGCCGACCTTGTGCACAATAGCCCCGCGAGCGTGAAGGCGGTCCGCGCACGAACCGAGGACTACCTGAGGAACCGGCCGATGCGTACCAGGCCTGACATGGCTATTCTGGACCCCCCTCGCAGCGGTTTGGGCAAGAACGTGATTCGTTCTCTGGTGGAACTCGGAGCACCTCGCATGCGGTATGTTTCGTGCGATCCGGCAACGCTGGCAAGGGATCTCGCCCCCCTGCTGGCCGCTGGCTACCGTATCGAGGAAGCGCACCTGTTCGATCTCTTCCCCCAGACGTTCCACATCGAATCGGTGATGCAGCTCGGGCGCTGACCGCTTTCACGTTCGTCCAAAGGGTTCCCGTCGATGACGGGCCGGCGCAAACGTCACCGACAGAAACTGAAGCGAGGTTCTTCCTTCGGCGTGATGGCACGACTGAAGTCGTGCCCTTCCCTTCCTGGTGGCGACTTTGGAACTCTTCTGCGCCGGTGCAGAAGCGTCCACCTTACATCGAGTTAGACAATGACGCGCGACCACAAGCCGCCGCGGCAGCCGCTGCTCTGGGGGGCATTGGCATTTTCGCTTGGCCTGTGGATGGGCGCGCGGGCGTGGCGGCCGCCGTCGTGGTGGGTCGCCGCGGTGGTTGCGTTTGTCCTGGCGGCGCTGTATTTCCTGCCCAGACGGACCTGGCTGGCCAAGGGGCTTTCCCTGGGTACGTGGCTACTGCTCGGCGCGTTCCTGACCCAGGTCCGCTGCCCCGAGCCGAGCGACCCGCGTCTTCTCGCGCTCGCCGATGGCCGCGAAGTCATGCTGATCGCACACGTCATGCGCGAAGGCTACGTCCGATCTGCCGGCAGCCGCTCAACCCGCGAATCCATAGACGTGGAAACCGAAGCAATCGAGAGCGCGGCCGGCAGCGGCCCGATTCACGGCAACCCGGTTCAGAGCAACCTGGTTCACAACAACTTGGTTCGCGCCGGCTTGCGCCTGACGATCTACGAGCCGTCAGAAAATTCCGAGCCGGTGGCGAGCCGGCCAGACGACCCGCCCGTACCGCCCCTTACCTACGGCACGCGCCTGCGGATCCGCGCCAAGCTGCATCCAGCACACAATTTCCGCAATCCAGGCGCCTTCGACTATGAGGGCTACCTGCACGACAACGGCATCAGCGTGCTGGGCTCGGCCCGGGCGGAAGGCGTCGAGCGGCTGCCCGGCTTTACCGGCAACCGGATCGAACTCTGGCGCACGCGCATTCATGCGAGCATTGTGGCCAAAATTCACCAGCTGTGGCCGGCGCCCCAGGCCGCTCTCATGGACGCCATGGTGCTGGGCGAGGATTCGTTCCTGCGCAACGCCACGCGCACCGAGTTCCAGCGCTCGGGCACGTATCACGTGCTCGTGGTCTCCGGGATGAACCTGAGCATCCTGGCCTTCGCCATCTTCTGGACCTTGCGCCAGTTCCGCCTGGACCCGGCGTTGGCGGCCATCATCACCGTCGCGGTCTCGTTCGCCTACGCTTTCGTGGTCGGCGTCGGGCCACCGGTCTGGCGGGCGGCGCTGATGCTGGCCACGTATCTGGGCGCCCGCCTGCTGTATCGCGAGCGCAACATGCTGAACGCGATCGGAGCCGCAGCGCTGGGCGTTTTGATCGTCGATCCGCACGCCCTGTTCGGCGCCAGCTTTCAGCTGACATTTCTGGCGGTGTTCATCATCGCGGGTATCGGCGTGCCGATTCTGGAGCGCACAACGCTGCCCTATGCGCAAGGCCTGCGGCTGCTGCGGTCCACCAGCTACGACCTGCAGGTTCCGCCCGAGGTGGCGCAGTTCCGGCTGGATGTGCGCTTGATTGCCGCCCGGCTGGCCCGGTTTGCCGGAGACCGCTTCGGCCTGGCGCTTCCGGCCGTGCTGCTGCGCATCACACTCGGCGTTTTCGAGTTACTGTTCATCTCGGCGCTGATGCAGGCCGGGCTGGCACTGCTCATGGCCTACCATTTTCATCGCGCCACCACCATGGGAATGCCGGCGAACATGGCGGTGGTTCCACTCACCGAAGCGCTGATGCCCGCCGCCGCCGCCGCCGTCGGCATGGGATATCTTTCCACCACGCTGGCGCGGCCGGCGGCTTGGCTTTCCAGCCTGGCGCTCGAAGGAATCACGGGCACCGTGCACTGGCTGGGAGGCGCGCGCATCGCCGATCTGCGGGTGGCGACGCCGGCGGGCACGATGGTCCTGGTAGCGATCGCCGCCCTGGCGCTGGCGGCGCTGGCGGCGCGGCGCGGCCGCATCACCACTGTCGCCGCAGTGGCCGCGCTGGCGGGTGTTGCGGTCTGGATTGCACTGGTTCCCTCACAGCCAAAAATTCGCGCCGGGGTGCTGGAGATGACCCCCATTGATGTCGGGCAAGGCGACTCCATCCTGTTGGTTTCGCCCCAGGGCCGCGCCGTCCTGGTGGATGCCGGAGGGCTGCCGCACTGGATGCACTCGGATTTCGACATCGGTGAGCAGGTGGTCTCCTCCTATCTTTGGCAGCGCGGCTTCGATCACCTGGATGCCGTGGTCATCACCCATCCCCACGCCGATCACCTCGGCGGCATGCCCGCCGTGATCACGAACTTTCATCCGCGCGAGCTTTGGCTGGGCAGCGATTCCCCGGACGGTGAGCTGGCGCCGGTGCTGGCGCAAGCGCAACAAGCGGGCATGGAAATCGCCGTGCGAAAAGAAGGGGATGAATTCGATTACGGCGGCGCACACTTTCACGTGCTCGCCCCGGGCCGCGACCCGATCACCGGGGCGATGCGGCCGAACGATGACTGCCTGATCTTTACCGCCGGTTTCGCCGGAACCACCGCCCTGCTGGAGGGCGATGCGGAACGCGACGCGGAACGGAGCGTCGTCAAGCAGCATCCCCAGGCTGTGCTGCTGAAAGTCGCCCATCACGGCAGCGCCAGCGCCACTTCTCGCGAACTGCTGGCCTTGCTGCATCCGCGCTACGGAGTGATTTCCGTGGGGGTGCACAATACCTACGGGCATCCGCGGCGCGAAGTGCTGGAACGTTTACAGCAGGCCGGGGTTCAAACCTACCGCACCGACCAGGAGGGCGCGGTGAGCTTCTATCTCGACGGCAGGGCGGTGACTCCGGAGGTGGCGCTTATCCACTGATCTCGGCGGTATCGTCATCGCTGGTCGGCGACTGCCGGTACGACTCAATGATCTTGGATGCTTCGTCCGCATCTTCTTCCCGCACCAGGATCACCGTGCCACCGACTCCGGGAAACGCGTCCTGGGTCGCGTCAATGGACTTCATGTCCGCCTCGATGCCGGCAGATTCGAGCAAGCCCCGCACGACCAAGGCTTCCGACTCCTGCCCGCTGTCGAAGATCTTCACCAGTTTTTCGTTGGGCTCGGGCTTCATGGTCTGTGGCATGAGTCCTCCGTCAGACTCCCTATTCATAGATTACGGCAGTCAAGGTGCTGCTGTCGCGGGCAACGATTTGACTCTCCAGTGTGGGGCGGACATTCTTGTCCGCCGCCTTTCCTGGCGGCTGATGGCTGACGGCTGACCGCTGCCACCCGGAAGGGCAAGGCCCAAGCGCAGCTTGCATCCCCGGCCAAACCTGGCACAATGACGCCAACCGAACGCGCAACGCCGGGGTTCCGTCGATCATCCAAGGAAATATGGACTGGGAGCCGGATTTCGACATTCGCTCAAGAGGAAGTATGGAAGTGCAGCGGGCCGGGCAACCGGTGAGAGAACCGAGCGAACCTTTGGAGGAGGCCCGCAAAATCCGCCGCCTGCAGATGATGATCAGCATGGTGATGTCGGTCATCAGCCAGGATCGCGATCTTACGGTGGAAGAAGCCTCCGAACTGGTCGCCAATGCCCGCCGCGCCGCCCTCAGCCTGTTCCCCGGCAAAGAACTCGCTTTCGACCTCATCTACCGGCCTCGATTGCAACGACTGATGAATGAAAGATTCCGGCTGCAGTAGATCTTTTGGGCCCCACCATTAGGTGGCGTGATTGCGATTTCACCAGCAATGTTTCTGGGAGGATACCGCTCAGTCGAACATCTGCAATTTGACTTGTGCCTTCTAACCCTTCTTCTCCCCCGCCGCCCGCACCCGAATGGTATGCGGCACCTTCCGCAACTTTGCCATCAACTGCGCATCGCACGGACGGTTGATGTCATAGATGGCGTATCCCAGCGTCCCCCGCGTATCCAGCACCTGCCGTTCGATGTTAATGCCGCGGTCGGCCAGGATGTCGTTGATCGCCCGGAGAATGCCGGGCACGTTGTGGTGAATATGCATCAGCCGGTGCGAATCCGGCGCGTACTCCAGGTGACAATGTGGCAGGTTCACGCTGAGCAGCGAATTGCCGCTACTGAAGTAATCGATCATCCGCGCGGAGACGAACTGCCCGATATTCTGCTGTGCCTCTTCCGTGCTCCCCGCGATGTGCGGCGTCAAAATCACGTTCGGCAGTCCCTGCAGCGGACTGGAAAAGGCGCCGCCGCTTTCCGGTTCCTGGGGGAACACGTCCACCGCCGCCCCGGCTAGTTTTCCGCTCCCCAAATGCTTCGCCAGCGCCTCGTGGTCCACCACGAATCCGCGGCTCAAATTGAGCAGGCACGCTCCTTCTTTCATCCGCTGGAACTCGTCTTCCGCAAACAGATTCTTGTTTTGCGGCCTGCCATCCACGTGCAGCGTGATCACGTCCGCCGTCTCCAGGAGTTCACGGAAACTGACCGCCCGCGCATTCCCGCGTGCCAGCACGTGCGCAAGATCGTGGAAAATCACTCGCATGCCCATGGCCTCGGCCAGGTCCGAAACCTGCGACCCGATCTTCCCGTAGCCCACGATCCCCAGTGTCAGCCCGCGCACCTCGTGCGCGCCTGCCGAGGACTTGATCCACACTCCGCCACGCATCTGGGTGCTGACCTCGAACACTCGCCGCAACAGCAGGATGATCTCCCCCACCGTCAACTCCGCCACGGACCGGCTGTTCGAGTGCGGGTCGTTGAATACGGCGATGCCCCGGTCGCTCGACGCGCTGCGATCAATCTTGTCCACACCGATGCAGAACGCCCCGATCGCCACCAGCTCCGGAGCCGCTTCCAGCACCGCCGGCGTGATCCGCGTCCTCGAGCGCACTCCCAGAATCGAGACCCCGCCCACCTTACCAATCAGCTCTCGTTCCCCCAGTCCTCGCTTCAGCGACTCGACCGCGAAACCTGCCTCCTCGAACTGCGTCGCCGCCACGCCGCTGATGTTCTCCAGCAAAAGAACCTTCAAAGACCCTCCCGGAACGATCGCAAAAAGAATTTACGTAAGGAAGAATTATATAAGGCGCGCTTTTCGATGAACCGCGCTGGCGAGCTTGCCCTTGCTTCACCGGCGAATCAAGGTGGACTGGCTGGCCACGCACTGCCACAACCCGTTCTGGTAGATCCAGGTGTCGATGAAGCGGCCGCGGCGCAGGTAGGCCTTGCCTTTTTCCACGCCCTTCTCGCGATAGATCCCGGTCACCACGGCGGTGCTGCCATACATATGCACCGTCGTCGACTCGTTGACAATCTGCTCCGGATGCAACGACGGGGTCTTTACGCTGGCCAGGAACTGCGGCTTGTCCATGAAACTGCCATCGTAGTCGATGTAGACCAGGTTGCTGGCCAGGAGCTGATCGAGCGCCCTGACGTCTTTGCGTTGTTCCGCCAGATTCCAGGCATTCTCCAGAGCGAGAATCTTGCTTTGCTCGGGGTTCCCTTGCTGGGAGGCCGCCGTGATGGAGGCTGCCAGGAAGATCAGGAGAGTTACCGTCGCTTTCATCGCAGGAGCCCTTTTCATGGGGAGCATCATAAGCGCCCGCTCCCGTGCTGTCGAACCCCTAAAGTGTTACAAATATACGGGTGTGCGGGGATGCGCCGGCTTGCCGTCGCCTGAATCTTTCATGACCACCCCGTCATCTTCTACTCTGGAGGAACACTGATGGCGCATGAACTGCCCCCCCTGCCGTATGTCTACACGGCGCTCGAACCTTTCATCGATGAAAAAACGATGCACCTGCATCACGACATGCATCACGCTGCCTACGTCAAGAACCTGAATGCCGCGCTCGACAAGCATCCAGAACTGCACGCGAGGAGTGCGGAAGAGCTCCTGCGCAACCTGAATGCCGTGCCGGACGACATCCGCACCGCGGTCCGCAACAACGGCGGCGGCCACGTCAACCACACCATGTTCTGGAAGATCATGAAGGCCAAGGGCGGAGGCGATCCCGCCGGCCCCATCGCCGACGTCATTAAGAAGACCTTCGGCGACTTCAAGTCTTTCCAGGAGAAATTCAACGCCGCCGGCGCCGGCCAGTTTGGTTCCGGATGGGTCTGGCTCGCGGGCAAGCCCTCGGGTGAAGTGCAGGTCATGTCCACGCCCAACCAGGACAGCCCGATATCGCAGGGCCTCTATCCCATCTTCGGCAACGACGTCTGGGAACATGCCTACTACCTGAAGTACAACAACCGCCGTCCCGAGTACCTGCAAGCCTGGTGGAACGTCGTCAACTGGGACGAAATCAACAAGCGCTACCAGCATCTGAAGTCCGGCAAATAGCCACCGGGGGGCGGACACTCCTGTCCGCCGCCGACCGTAGCGCCGGCGTCTCGCCGGCTGTCGAGCGGGCGTCCTCGCCCGCTCCTCAGCCCCCTCTGGTCCCCTTCGTCCTCTAGTTATGCCCCCCGTCCCCACTGCGGAGCCTGGTTCGTCATGCTTGCGCCCGGAGTAAACTGCTAGACTGCAATTTCAGCGTCGCCCCTGGCAGGAGCCTCGTGGAAATCCTCGATCTCCGACACTTTTCTTCGGCTGATCTTCGGCCGCTGCTCGAAGATGAGATCGCGGTCTGGGCCAAGCTTCTCGCCTGGGACTACTCCGGCGCCGCCGAAATGATTTTGCGCTACATGGACGCCAAGATCCTCCCCGGATACGCCGCCCTGGAGCGCGGCCGCGTCTTCGGCTATTCGTTCTTCGTTTACGAGCAGAACAAAGGCGTCATCGGAGACCTGTTCGTCCGCGACGGCGGACGCACTCCCAACCACCACGAAGTCGAAGAACGCCTTCTGACCCACGTTATCGAGACCCTGCAGCAGTCACCCGGCGTCCACCGCGTCGAGGCGCAACTGCTGGCGCACGATACCGGCGACGTGGTCCGCCCTTTTCTGCAGCAGGGCTTCAGCCGCCACCCCCGCGTCTTCATGACCTTCGACATCCGGGGCGAGGTGCAGCCCGGCTCCGCGTTGCCACCGGACTTCGAGCTAAGCCCCTGGTCGGAGCCGGAATACCAGGCGGCCGCTGCCCTCATTACCGCTGCCTACCGCGGACATGTGGACGCTGACATCAACGATCAGTACCGCACCCTTACCGGATCGCTGCGCTTCCTCAACAACATCGTCCGCTTTCCCGGCTGCGGCACCTTCGACCCGCAGGCGTCCTTTCTCGTCTTCGAGAAGCGCACCCGTACCCTGGTGGGTCTGATCCTGTGCTCGCTGGTGCGGGCCGACGTGGGCCACATCACTCAAGTCTGCGTGCTGCCCGAGTACCGCTCCAGCGGCCTCGGCGAGACCTTGCTGGCGGCCACCACCAGCGTCCTGCGCGAGCGCGGCTTCCATTCCATCTCGCTGACCGTAACCGAAGCCAACCAGCGCGCCATCGCCCTCTACCACCGTATCGGCTTCATATCCGCGAGAGTGTTCGATGCCTTTGTGTGGGAAGGGTGAGGGTAAAGCGGGAAAGAGGCGTTGCCACTAGCAACAGGCAGGTATGGGTGGTTCGCTAGAAGCTAGTAGCTAGAAGCTACCGCCGCAACAGCCACATCAGCCATCCCGCCACGAACAGTCCGCCTACGAACATGGCGAAGCATTTGAGCCCGTAGCGGATCTGCTCGGCCGCCGTGTTGCGCTGCGTGATGCCGAAGACCACCGAGGTAAACAGCGCGAACAGCACGGCAGCGGTGAAATGCGACACAGTCAAAGTCACGGCTTCTTCCCCAGCGCGATATGATGCGCATCCGCCGCCGCGATGTAGTTCAGCAGCCCGGCCACAATGAAGAACGTCTTGCCATAGTCGGCGGTCGCGTGCGCCACCGGACCGGCGCCCCAGCCCATGATGCGGGCCAGAAAATACAAAGCTCCGGCGCCCACGTCCCCGATAAATCCGAGGATATCGAGGATGTCGCCCCCATTCGGCTGGTAGATATGCCCCTCCAGGGCCAGCCCGATCAGGAACATGGCCACGACCGACACCAGCAGCAGAACGCCCCGCACGTAGCGCTTCAGCAGAATGTGCCCGGCGCCCGGCACCAGCCAGCCGGCAATCGGCGCCATCACGGCCATAGTGGTGAGCGGCGGCGCGGCGGGCTTCGCCTCGGACTTCGATTTCTCTTTCGGTGGATTGGCCATTCAGATGGTCACGATCTCGCGTTGAATTTTACCCGTAACCTCGGCGCTTCCCGGGCGGACCAGCATGTTGACCTCGCTGCGCACCCCGAATTCGGGCAGGTAAATGCCCGGCTCGATGGAAAAGCAGGAATTCGGCAAAATGCGGCGCTCGTCGTGGATCTCCAGATCGTCCATGTTGGCGCCATTGGCGTGGACCTCGGTCCCGATCGAGTGCCCGGTGCGGTGAATGAAATAGTCTCCGTACTTCGCCCGCTTGATGTGCCCGCGGACCGCGCGGTCCACTTCCCATCCCGCGATCGGTTTCCCGGCGGCGATGGCGTCCTGCACGGTTTTCACTCCCGCGTCCCGCGCTTCGGTGACAATCTTGAAAATCTCGCGCTGGCGGTCCGATGGCGACTTGCCGACGAAGCCCGTCCAGGTGATGTCGTAGTACACCGCCCCGGGCGTGTTCTGCTTGGCCCAGACATCGAGCAGAACGAAATCGCCTTCGCGGATCGGCACCGGACGATCGGCGCGCGGCTCATAATGCGGATTGCCGCTATTGGCGTTCACGGCGACGATGGGCGGGTCATCGGTTACCAGGCTCTCGCGGGCGAATGATTCCATAAACCACTGCTGGATTGCGTGCTCCGTCGTCCCGCCGCTGCGCACCCGCCGGCCGATTTCCTGGAAGGCGGCGGCGGTAATGGCGTCAATCCGGTCGCGGGCGGCAAAATGGGTGCGAATCTGCTCCTCGGTCAAGGTCGCTTCGAACTGCGCCACCAGGTCTTGCGAGCTGACCACGTTCTTGCCCAGTCCCCGAATCAGGTCCACCGTCCCGGCGTCCACCAGCGAGACGGTAAAGACGATGTTATTGGGCGAGTACTGCATCGCAATGTCGCGCTGTCCGGTTAGCAACGTTTTCAAACTATCGAACAGCTCCTGCCATCCGGCATACTGCCGCTTGGCGCCGGGCAAAGTGTCCAGGTGTCCGGCTTCGATCTTATGGACCAGTTTGACCGGCTCGCCCTCCGCCGGGATCAGGTAGTACCAGCGGCGCGTGACCATCAGCCCGTCGGGCAGCCCCAGCACGTGGTAAGCGATCGGGTCGCGATGGTGATGATCGTAGAAAAACCAGGCGTCAATCTTGCGCTCGCGCAAGGCTTTCTGGATGGCGGAGAGGTCCATAGACAAAAGGTATTTTACACGACCGCTGGCCCTCGCTGGATTTGGAACCCTGTAGCCCCGTCTTGTCTGTGCCAGCCATAATGCCGCAGCTTACTAAGGCCGAACTCGTCCAGATTGGCTCGCCAGGGCAGGTCGCCCAACGATGGCTGGTTACGAAACCCGGATCGTGTCGGGCATCTGCGGTGACTAACTCTTAAACGGGTTGAAGGTTTGGACGTCGAGTTGCTTGAAATCACGTTCATTTCTGGTCGCAACAATCAGACGGTGGACCCGTGCGGTCGCGGCGATCATTGCGTCCTCTGCCAACGCAGGCTGCTTGTTATCCATTATTCGACCCCATTCCCGAAAGCACTGAGTGTCCATGGGGAGCGCTTCATAGACCGCGGCCAACTGGTCCACCCAGCGATCGATCTCTTCCGCCTTCCGTGGGTCCTGGTGCCTGATCTTTTCAACCCCCACTTGTAATTCACCCAGCGTTACAGCGGACAAAAAGGTCCGACCCACCTCCAGGCCGCTCAGCCATTGCATCACCGCTCCGTGGGGGCGCGATTTTCGCGTTTCCGACACGACGTTGGTGTCCAACAGGTATTGGTTCACTCGAACTCCACTACGGCACGACGACGCAAGACCCGGCGTTCGCCGATAATGTCGTCGAAGCGAGGTTCCGGTGCCAGCAACAAATCCTTGAGACTAGGCCGGGCCGCCTTTTGCAGCCTCTCCCACTCTTCGATTGGCACCAGAACGGCGGTCTTAATCCCGCGGCGGGTAACGACCTGCGGACCCTTCTTGATGGTCGCATCCAAGAACTCGCTGAAACGCGCCTTCGCGTCTTGCACTTGCCAAGAAGTCAATCTCCACCTCCTTTACACAACTCTATTGTACTGACTAGTCATATGCCTAGTCAATTACAATCTCGCGGGGATTGCCGAGCGTTGTTCAGAACAGATGGTTCGTTATGCACTGCAGCCCGCCCGCCATTTGTGGTAAGAAATACTGTAATGCCAATGCACGCCTCTGGCAGTCCCATTCCGCTCGAACCCGGTGCGCCGTGCTGAGGGCGATCTTCATCGCCCTGTCGGAGAGCCGGTCGCTGCGCCGGATCGCCGAGAGCTCCCGTTTCGGCCAGCGCACGTCCGCCCGCTTTGTCGCCGGTACCCAGGTCGCGGACGCGGTGCGCGCCGCCGCCGCCGTCAACCAGTTCGGCGCCGGCGTCTCCATCGATAACCTGGGCGAGAACGTCACCAATGCCGGCGAGGCGCGGGCGAGCGCCGGGCTGTATCATCACCTGCTCGATGAAATTGCCGCCGACAAGCTCGATGCCAATATCAGCCTCAAGCTGACCCACATGGGCCTCGATGTGGATGAGTCGCTGGCCCACGAACTGGTCCGCGGCCTGGTGGCCAAGGCCGCCGGCATGTCGCCCAAGAACTTTGTCCGCGTGGACATGGAAGGGTCTCCTTACACCCAGCGCACGCTCGACTTCGTCCACGAGCTGCACCGCGTGCCCGGGAATGCGGGGTGCGTGGGTGCCGTCATCCAGTCTTATATGCGCCGGGCCGAGGCGGACGTCGAGAAGCTGCTCGCCGAGCGTATTCGCATCCGGTTGTGCAAGGGGGCCTACAAGGAGCCGGCGGAGGTCGCTTTCCAGAAGAAGTCCGAAGTGGACTCGAGCTACGTGAAGCTGATGAAGATCCTGATGAAAAGCGGCGTCTATCACGGCCTGGCCACGCATGACGAAGCCATCATCAATGAAGCCAAGGCCTTCGCCACGCGCGAGAATATCCCTCGCGACGCTTTTGAATTCCAGATGCTGCACGGCATCCGCCGCGACCTGCAGCAGGGCCTGGTCAAAGATGGCTGGCGCATGCGGGTGTATATCCCGTTCGGCACCGAGTGGTATCCCTACCTGATGCGCCGGCTGGCAGAACGTCCGGCGAATGTGTTGTTTATCGCCAAGAACTTGCTGCGCCCATAGACCAAAACCGGGAACGATGGATGGCCGCCAAGGGTTTTCCGATCTTTTTTTGGTGTCCGCGAAGGGATTCTCGCCGCCGTTTCGTTATACGAGTTGGAGACTAACCTGGCTGGATCGGAGCTTGCCCCCTCGGCTATGTGCCCTGATCCGGTTGGGTGCAAAGGGTCTGTGGCTCGCTAGTTTCAGATCGAGACTCGAGTTTCCAAGAAAATCCTCCGCGTCACCTTGGGGAAGGGCGGCGCGGGGGTATTTTTTGTGCCCGCCTGATTAGTTCCGGGGTTCCACCCGCTGTCCCGAATACGTCGCGCCCCCCCCCGAGGTGGCTGCGTACCACGAGCCTGAAAAACACCCGCACAAGCGAAACTCTACTCTTCTGGTGCTTCGGGCTGTGCCCCGTCGCCGGGGGCGAGCGGGAGCCGGGAGGCGCCGCTCAGCAGGTCGCGCTCGTGGTCCGAGAACATGCTCTTAAAGCGGGCGGAGTTGATGAGCCGATCGCGTTGTTCGGGGGTCAGGTCCCGCATGCCGTCAATGGCGCTGTTGAGCATCTGGCGGCGCCGCGGCGGCAGTTCCCGGATCTGCTGAAAGAGGTCGCGCGCCTGCCGTTTCTGATCGGGCGTGAGGTGCTCCCAGATCTCCATCCGGTTGAGGATGCGGTCCTGCTGCTGTGGCGGCAGGCTGGAAAACCGCTGCAGGCGCTGCTGCAGCTGAGCCTGGCGCTGGGGCGGGAGCTTGCGGAATTGCGGGTCGTTCTGCAGAGCCTGGCGCTGCTGCTCGGGGGGCAGGTCTTTGTAGCGGCGCAGCCAGTCTCCGGCGTGGTTCGGCGCGTGACGCCCACCGGTGCCGGGCTGACCAGCCTCTTGCTGCTGCTGCTGGCGCCTTTCCTGACGCCGTTCCTGCCTCTGCGCCCGGCGCTGCTGCCAGTCTGGGCCCTGGGCGAAGGCCGGCGTCAGCAGCAGGACCGCTGCTAGCACGCCAACGACTTTTGCCCGCCGCGACATCGCTTGTTCTCCGCTTACGGATTTTCCGTTACGTCCGGCTGCACTTGCAACTCATCCAGCATGTCGAAATCCGCATACAAATCGTTGTTCCGTTCCAGCGCCTGCAGATCGCCGACCGCCGTTCCCGGCCGAACGGGAACGCTGGGCGCAGGTGGCGTGGTATTCATCGCCTCGATCTCGCCAAAGTAGGACCTGTTACCCACCACCAGCGCGCCCGCCACCAGCACCGCAGCGAGCGAGACCGCTAACGCCGGCCGGCGCAGCCAGTGGAGCCATCCCGCCGACGGGCGCGCCATCTCCTCGCGCCAGCGCGCCTGGAGGCGCGTGTCGAAATACGGAGAAGGTTCCGGCGCTTTCCATTCATCCAGCAGCGCCATGGTCTGCCGCAGTTCCTCGAGCTTGCCGGCGCAGGCGGCACAGGACGCCATGTGCTGCCCGATCTCGGGCGTCCCCGGGTCCACTCCAGCGGCCAGGTCCAACAACCGTTCGCGAATTTGATTGCAGTTCATACCACGATCCTCGACCTGCCTAAACAAACTCTTTCAGTTGCTCGCGCAGCGTTTCGTAGGCGCGGAACAACAGGGATTTCGTTCCCGACTCGCTCAGCTTCAGCACGTCGGCGATCTGCCGGTAACCCATCTGCTGATACTTGTGCATGATCACGGCCAGGCGCTGGCGTTCCGGCAAGGCCTCGACCTTGCGGCGGATCGCCGCCAGCCGTTCCTGGCGCAGCATCTGTTCCTCCGCCGTGAGCGCACCGTCGGCCAGGTCCGGAGTCGCGCCCGTCTCCTGGTCCGGCTCATCGAGCCGCACCGTCTTTTCCGGGCGCTCGTGCCGCGTATCGCGGGCGTGGTTGACGGCCAGGTTGGTCGCGATGCGGTACAGCCACGTGCTGAACTTGGCGCTCGGTTCGTAGCCGCTGCGCGAGCGGTAAACCCGCAGGAATACCTCCTGCGCCAGTTCTTCCGCCGCCGCCGGGTTGTGACACATGCGGTACATGAAACTCACCATCGGCCGGCGGTACTTTTCGACGAGGTAGGTGAAGGCGGATTCATCACCGGTTTTCACCCGCAGCATCACGTCGGCGTCGGAAACGGTCTCGGGGGAGCCGGTCATGGTGGCAGACGCGGCCGGCTGCGGGGCCCCCGCAAAGGAAAGCAGTCCTCGATCCATGGCCACGCTGCTCACACCTGTGGAAACCCCGTCGGGGGGAGAAAGTTGCGTCCCGTCTGGGCTCGGGCCCGACGCAGAAGTACTTTCCCGTGAATTAGTTACGGGTCGCAAGCCGGGCGCGTCGGAGAGAGACATGGCAAAGGAGACTGGGGCAAGGCTATCCGCAGCGGATGGGACGGTCAAGAGGTAGCGCTTTTACCCATTCCCCATATACGAGCGCTTTGCCGAGTGCGGCCTTCCTCCGAGTTCACCGACCCGCTTCACGTAGCGCGCCATCGAGGACGCGACCTTGTCCAGCACCGTCGCCCACTCCCGCAGGTGAGCCTCGCCTTTGCGGGTCAGCGAGTACACGCGTCTGGCCGGCCCGTTTTCGGCGACCTGCCATCCCGACTTGACGTAGGCGCCGCGTTCCAACCGGCGAAGCGTCCGGTAAAGTGCTGCCCGTTCGACCTCCGCGTCGGTAAAGGCGTAGGTCTCGAGACTGGCCGACAAATCGTACCCGTGGGTGTGCCCTTTTTCTCGGAGGATGAGTAACACCACCGGCTCAACGAAGCGCGAAAGGTGCCCCATCGCACACGTGCACGGATAGGGATGGCGGAGGCAGCGGTTACGATCGTCACGTACCAGTTTCCTTTTCATCGGGATCTCCACTTTCACCCTCACACGGCCCGGAGGCATGACACTCACCTGCTTAACATCTACTTGGGTTTTCCAGAAAACTCAAGGCAGAGACTAACATAGGTCGCCAACCGTGCCGCGCCTGCGCCGTCGGCGACCCCCGCGCAGGCTCTGAACTCGCAGTTCCCTTTCGGGAAGCCCGCGAACAAATCGCGCCCGGCTTTCTGTGCTACGGTTGCAATCACACTCATAACATGATAGCATGTAGATGCAATATACATCTAGCTACTATGTACACCGCACCAAAACGCTGGGCCGGGTGGCAAAACGCGAAATGCAACCTGCACCGCAGTTTCGAGAAACGCTCCGACAAACCGGAAAGCACATAGCCCGAACGCTGCGTACAAGCGTCCCGGGCTTTGTCGTTTTCACCAGGAAATCCTGTGCAACCTATAAGCGCTGAGCAGCGGGAGAAAGCGTTCGCCGGCTCAAAAAAGGCCGAAGTCGTTGAGCGGCAGCGTCTTCCGGTTCGGTATCACGTTGAAGATTTCTACCTTGAGGACCGCCCCCGGCGTTTCCTAGAGGCCTTTGCCGCCATCCTGAAGCACACCAACTACCGGGTCGCGCTCGATCACTACATCCGCATCAGCGCCAAATGCGCACGCTGTAGTGTGGCGTGCCAGGTGTATGGGGCAACCGGCGATGCCCGCGACGTGCCCTGCTACCGGTCGGAGTTGCTGCTTTCCGTCTACCGGCGCCACTTCACCGTCTCGGGCGTGCTGCGCGGACGATTGCTGGGCGATCCGGGACTGACG
The DNA here is from genome assembly GCA_049696815.1 of Terriglobales bacterium. GTDB lineage: Bacteria > Acidobacteriota > Terriglobia > Terriglobales > Acidobacteriaceae > Acidiflorens. The sequence goes on from JBAVUO010000056.1 coordinate 56,501, forward strand.
GATGAGAAAGTCCAGGAGATGGCGGCGTCTTTTTATGACTGCACCGCCTGCCGCCGCTGCCATTTCGAATGTCCCCTGGGCGTCGATCATGCGCTGATCACCCATCTCGCGCGCTACATTCTTTCCGAGATCGGCATTGCGCCGCGGGCGCTCGTCGTCAGCACGCGCGAGCAATTGATGGGGAAGAGCGGCAACACTTCCGGCATCCCCGTGCCCGCGCTGCTCGACAGCCTGGAGTTCCTGAGCGAGTCGATGAAAGAGGAACGCGGCATCGACATTCCTTTCCCCATCGACCAAGTGGGCGCCGAGTACCTGTTTCTCCCGGCGGTGTCGGACTACATGATGGAAGCCGACACGCTCATGGGCAACGCCGCCGTGTTTCGCGCCACCGGTGACAGTTGGACCATTGGGACGGGCTACTACGACGGCATCAACTACGGGATTTTCTATTCCGATCACGTGCTGGAGCGCGTCCTGCAAAAGGTTCGCGCCGAAGCCGAACGCCTGAAGATCAAGAAAATCGTGATCGGCGAGTGCGGCCATGCGTCGCGCGTGGCCAAGTATTTCTACCCGGCCTTCTGTGGCGGGCGTTCGACCCTGCCGGTCCTGAACATCATGGAGTACACCCACCAGGCGTGGAAACAGGGACGGCTGAAGCTCAAGCCCGGCGCCATCACAGAGACAGTCACGTATCACGATCCCTGCAACATCGCCCGGCCGGGATGGATCGTGCAACAACCGCGCGAGTTGCTCAAGGCGTTCTGCAGCAATTTCGTGGAAATGACGCCCAACGGCCGCAACAACATCTGCTGTGGCGGAGGCAGCGGCACGGTCTCGATCGACGAGATTCGTCCCTACCGGACCGCCGTCGGCGGACGCGCCAAGGCGGAACAGATCCTGGCGACGGGCGCGAAGTATTGCGTCGCGCCCTGCGCCAACTGCAAGAAGCAGTTGCGAGAACTCATGGAAGACAACCATATCGACTGCCAGATCGTGGGCCTGCACGATTTGCTGTACAAAGCGCTCATCTTCGATTGAGAGCTGGATTGAGGGAGATGCCGTGGAATTCTGGATTCAATTCGGACGTGGACCGCTATTCGCCGCGGCGTTCTCTCTCATGGTGCTGGGCGTGGCGCGCATCCTGGTGCTGACGATCGTTGGCGTCGTCGAAGCCTACCGGAGAAGCTGGGACCGCATCGTCAACTGGAAGGAAGTCGCACGCCAGACCGTACGCTGGCTGGTGCCGGTCGGGCGGCTGTGGCGCAGCCGTCCCGTGTACAGCACGCTGTCGCTAGCGTTCCATGTGGGGCTGCTGTTGGTGCCACTGTTCGCCGCCGCGCACGTGCTGCTGTGGCGGCGCTCCGTCGGATTCGCCTGGAAGGCGATGCCGCAGGGTCCGGCAGATGTGCTGACGATCATCACCTTAGTAGCCGGCGCTGGCCTTTTTCTGGGCCGGGTAGGGTCCGCCGCCGCACGCAGCATCAGCCGCCCGCAGGAATATTTCTGGCCACTGCTGTTGCTGGTCCCCTTCGCCACTGGCTTTACTTGCTCCCATGCGGCGCTTTCTCCGAAGGCATATCAGAGCTTCATGCTGCTGCATGTGTATGCCGCCGACCTGATCCTGGCGCTGATTCCGTTCACCAAGATTGCGCACTGCGTGCTTACTCCGCTGTCGCAAATCGTGACCGCCGTCGCCTGGAAGTTCCCGCCGGGAGCCGGAGACCGGGTCGCCGCCACGCTAGGCTACGCCGATTGTCCGAGTTGGGTTCCGAAGGCGCGCCTCAGCAAGGGTGGACACGCGGTCGCTCCACCCGTAGCGAAAACAGCGACCGAGCGCCTGGAAGTCAAACTCGCCAAGCAGGAGGTGACTGCTCAGGAGGTGACCGCGCAATGAGAGCCGCCATTCTCACCGACGTCACCAAGTGCATCGGCTGCGAAGAGTGCGTAGTGGCCTGTAAGAAGACCAATCATCTAACGGCCGATGTGCCCCGCCGCTGGGATGCGGACGACGGGTTGACCTCCCGCAACTGGACGTCGGTCGTAGCCGGCCCGGCGCAGTCGCACGTCCGCCAGCAGTGCCGGCATTGCCTGGAGCCGGCCTGCGTTTCCGCGTGCCCGGTCGGGGCGATGCACAAGACCGAGATCGGCGCCGTTGTTTATGACGCGTCCAAGTGCATGGGCTGTCGCTACTGCATGATGGCTTGCCCCTACGGCGTTCCGCGTTACGAGTGGGATCGCGCTGTGCCTTACGTGCGCAAGTGCATCCTTTGCTACGAACGGATTCGCAACGGTCAACAGCCCGCGTGCACCGAGGCGTGCCCAACCAAGGCGACGATCTTCGGCGACCGCGACGCCCTGCTTGCCGAGGCTCACCAGCGCATCGCCGCGAAGCCGGATCTCTACCTGAATAAGGTGTGGGGAGAAGCCGAAGCTCACGGCTCCTCGGTGCTGTATATCTCGAACGTCGACCTTTCCTTCTTGACCGATGGCCACGCCATCCCTTCGGACCCATTGCCAGAGAAGACCGCCACGGCGATGGCAGCGGTGCCCTACACCTTCTGTGGTGTCTTGGCCGTTATGGGGACGGTGAACTGGATTATTGGGAGGCGAATCAAGCTCCAGAAAGAGAATTCGGATGGACAGAGTCCGGAAACTTAAACTCGTACTTTGGCTCGGTGTCGGTCTGGCGCTCTCTGTGGCGGCCGCGCGCTTCCTGTTTGGCCTGGGCGCGACCACCAACCTCGGCGACGCCAACGCCTGGGGACTGTGGGTCGGCTTCGACGTGATGGGCGGGGTAGCGCTGGCGGCCGGCGGATTCATCGTCACCGCCGTGGTCTATATCTTCAAACTGGAACGGTTCCACGCCATCGTGCGGCCGGCCGTGTTGACGGCGTTCCTCGGCTACGCGGCGGTCGCGTTCAGCCTGCTGTTCGACCTGGGCCTGCCCTGGAACATCTGGCACATGATCGTGTACTGGAATCCGCACTCGGCGCTGTTTGAAGTCGGCTGGTGCGTGATGTTGTACCTGACCGTGTTGACGCTGGAGTTTCTGCCTGTTCCCGCAGAAGACTTCCCGCGCTTGGCGAAGGTGCGGGCGGCGCTGCTACGGTTGAGGCTGCCGCTTGTTCTCGCCGGCATCGGCCTTTCGACGCTGCACCAATCCTCGCTCGGCTCTCTCTTTCTGATCATGCCCTATCGGCTGCATCCGCTGTGGTACTCGCCGATTCTGCCGCTCCTATTCCTGGTGTCGGCGATCGCACTGGGCATGATGATGGTGATTTTCGAAAGCCATTTCACCGCGTTCCTCTACCGGCGTAAACCGGAAACCGAAGTATTAGCTCCTTTCGCTGGTGCCGCGCGCTGGGTTTTGCTGCTCTATCTGGCAGTCCGATTCGGGGACCTTATTGGGCGTGGCCAAGCAAGCCATCTGACGGAAATGGGGATCTACACCTATCTGTTCTGGTTCGAGATCTGTGTCCTGGCGCTCATACCCCTCGTGCTGCTCTCGATTCCCCGCGTCCGTCATAGCACCCAGGGGCAGTGGAGTCTCGCTGCCATTGGAGTCTTCGGAGTCGTGTTCAATCGGATCGATACCGGCGGCCTGGCTCACCTGCGGGCCGGGGGCGGGTTCTACGTGCCGTCGTGGACGGAGGTCAGCATCAGCCTCGGCATCGTTTCCGCTGCGGCGCTGCTGTTTCTGTTCGTGATGGAGCGCTTCCACGTATGGGAAGAGCGGCCGGCCGATCCCAACGCCGACCCGCTGCGTGCGCCTGAATTCGACAAAGTTGGCACGACGTGGTTAGGTGTTCCCGCGGTCGCCTCGCGGACGGTGTATTCGCTGGCGGTCATTGTTGCAGCTGCCGCGGGCTTCGGTTTCCTGACCGCGCAGCGGGCGCAGAGCCGCGGTCTGGAGCCGGTTTCCGTCCATCGGGCGCGCGGCGGCGAGGTGCTCTGGATTGACGGGAACCTCGACGGCTTTGGCGTGGCGTTCAAGCACGCGGAACACATGAAACGCGAAGGAGACAAGGCGTCGTGCGTTCTGTGCCACCACATGAACCTGCCTCACGATGAGAATTCGGCGTGTGCGAGTTGCCACCGCGACATGTATCAAGCGGTGGACGGTTTCCGCCACGACTGGCACGCATCGCCTTCCGGCGGAAATATCGCCTGCTATCAGTGTCACGCGCGTGGCCAGGTGCGCACGGCCGGCAACGCGGTTCGCTGCGACCACTGCCACAAGGACCTGGTGCCCGCCAAGGCCGTGATCCAAGTGAAAACGTATCACACCGTCAGCTACGTGGACGCGATGCACCGCACCTGTCTCGGGTGTCACGCGAAGAAGGCAGTCGAAAAGAACAAGCCGGAGATGGTGCGCTGCGGGTGGTGTCACAAGGAGGGCCGCGAGGTCATCGACGCGCGCGACATCGACCTGCGCCGGCGGACCGCGGCGGGCGGAAGTCCGGTGCTGCCTCCGGTGGGACAATGAATATGTCAAAGGCAGCAAAACTCGACGTCGCAGGAATCGCCCAGCAGGCGCTCTTCGATCAAGTGCCCTTCGCCATCGCGATCATGGACGCGGCGTCGAACGTGGTGGCGGCGAATCACAATTTCGGCGAGTACTTTGGCGACTGGCGGGGCCGCAAGTGCTATGAGGTCTTCAAGCGCGAAAGCAAACCGTGCCGCCGCTGTCAGGCGCGGACGGCTCTTCGCGACGGCCTGGTGCATGTGGTCGATGAATCGGGAGTCGACCGGCACGGACGGGCTTGCCAGTACGTTGTCCATCTAACTCCGATCAAGGATGCGGATGGCGAAGTGCGCTACGTCATGGCGATGGCGTCCGACTTGACGGAAACGCGCCGCTGGCAGCGCCAGTACGATTGGCTCTTCGAACGAGTTCCGTGTTTCGTTTTCGTGCTCGATCGCGATTTTCACATTATTCGCGCCAACGAGAAGTTCCGGCGTGCGTTCGGGGAACCGGGCGGCGAATTCTGCTACTCCGTCTGCAAGCGCCGCGATTCCCGCTGCGAAGAGTGTCCGGCAGCTTTGACTTTCGAAGACGGCGAACAACATGCTGCGGAACAGGTCGGAGTGCGCAAAGACGGCTCGCCTTCCCATTACGTGGTCACCAGCACGTCCCTGGCACGCGGAGAAAATGGGGTGGAGCACGTCATCGGGATGGCGGTGGACATCACCAACACGCACATGCTGGAGTCGGAGTTGCGCGAGACCCGCGACTTCTATCACCGGCTGATCCGCAACGCGCCCAACGCCATCCTAGCGATCGACCCCCGCGGTAATACCAAGATGATGAATCAGGCGGCACGGGCGCTCCTGGAATGGACGCCCCGCCAACTGCCGAGCGGCGATTGGCTGAAGCGAATGTTGCCGGCGGAATTCTTTGCCCCCGAGTCGCAGCACCTTGAGGTGCTCGAATTGGACGATGCCTCTGTGCAAACCGCTCAACAACACCAGGTGCCCGTGCGCTTGTCGGCTGTCCCGCTGCGTAGCGGCCACAAGGAACTCGGGCGGGCCGCATTCATTGTCGATCTGAGCGCCCTCAAGCGGATGGAGCAGGACAAGCTCGATGCCGAACGCATGGCCGCCGTCGGCCAAACCGTTGCCGGTCTCGCCCACACCATCAAGAACCTACTGATGGGCCTGGAAGGCGGCATGTACATGGTCGACACCGGGCTGCGTCGCGCCGAGGCAACTCGCATCCAGAACGGGTGGGCCATGCTGCAGCGCAATTTCGAGAAGACGACGGCGCTGGTCAAAGATTTCCTGAGCTTCGCCAAAGGACGCGCGCCCGAGCTCCAGCCGCTCGATCCCAACACGCTGGCGAAAGATATCGTTGCCCTTTACAAGGATGCGGCTCGTCTGCAGGGAGTGGATCTGTCAGCCGAACTCGGGCCCGATGTAGCCGTCGCACCGCTGGACGCCAAAGGCATGGAGAGCTGCCTGACCAACCTGCTCTCCAACGCCATCGACGCCGCGACCATGCGCGCCGATGGACAAGGAAAGGTGGTCTTGCGCACCTCCCAACAGGAGGACGAGCTGGTATTCGAGGTCACCGACAACGGCAGTGGCATGGACTGGGAAGTGAAAGGCAAGGTCTTCACCACATTTTTCACGACCAAGGGCAACAAGGGAACAGGCCTGGGCTTGTTGACGACGCGCAAGATTGTCCAGGAACACGGTGGCCGCGTCGAAGTCGAATCGGCTCCGGGCGAGGGCGCGACCTTCCGCATTCGGCTGCCGCGGCGGCGGCTGCAGACGATCGCCGACGATGCCGCCCGCGCCGCCGTCCAGATACAGGAGCAAGTATGAGCGAAGAACATCGCAAGCGAATCCTGGTGGTGGATGATGAGGCCGACGTGCGCGCGTATCTGAGCATGGCGCTGGAAGACGCCGGCTTCGAGGTGATGACCGCGGCGGATGGGCTGCAGGCGCTCGAGATAGCGCGGCGCGATTTGCCCGACCTGATCTCGCTCGATCTGATCATGCCCCGGCACTCCGGCGCGCGCTGCTTTCACGATCTCCAGAAGGACAAGCACCTGGCCAAGATCCCGGTGCTGGTCGTTACCGGTCACGCCCGCGACCAGTTAGGCCGCGCCGATTTTGAGGAAATGACGATGTCCGGACCGGGTATCTATCTGGAAAAGCCGGTGAGCCCCGACTCCTATGTCTCGGCGGTGCGCAAGTTGCTGGGGGAGGAAACTCCGGCTCCCACTCCAGCCAGCGCCGGCCAACTCCGCAGCCAGTTGTCCGAAGCACTGGCGGGCGCGGACGAGGAAACTCTAAAACGTGCACTGGATGCTATTCGAGGGAAGTGAGGATCATTATGACCGCAAAGTCTGGAAAGAAAATACTGGTTGTGGACGACGAGCCCGACGTAGTCGCCTACGTAGCGGAGTTCCTGGAAGATCACGGTTTTGGCGTGATCAGCGCAAACGATGGCAAACAGGGATTCGCCAAGGCAAAGGCAGAATTGCCCGATCTGATCGTGCTCGATATCGTCATGCCCAAGGACACGGGCGTGCGCATGTACCGCGATCTCTACGAAGACGCCGAGACGAAGCACATCCCCGTAATCATGCTGACCGGCATCTCGCATGAGTTCAAGCGCTTCATCGGAAGCCGGCGGCAGGTGCCCGCTCCGGCCGGCTATTTCGATAAGCCCGCCGACCTCAACAAAATGCTGGAGAAGATTGAGGAGATTCTCAGCTCGCGCCCGGTGCAGTGACGACCGGCTTGCGTCACCTAAGGGTGCGCAGGTGCAACTCGGGCATTCCGAGATCACAACCACCCTGGGTATTTACACCATCCCCATTCCCGCCCAGCAACCGGCGGCGGTAGAGAAACTGGCGCAGTTGGTGACGGATGGTGACGAGTTCGAGGCTGATGCGGGACACCGCAGTCGCCCAACCTGGGCTACTGCAATGATTTCGATGGTGGGCGCTACAGGATTTGAACCTGTGACTTCCACCGTGTGAGGATGGCACTCTACCGCTGAGTTAAGCGCCCACAGAATGCGGTGCGGTCATTGTAACAAATGGGCGGATCTCGTTTGTCCTGCCAATGCGGCGCCTTTTGGGGCTGGAAGGCGGGTGGGGGACTGGACACGTGCCTCTTTTCCCGCCTTTTCCCTGAACTGGCACGTCGGTGGCATGGACATCCGCGCGCTTTCAGATACAGTTCCGGGCGTGGCGCCGGTTTTCTCCGGTCCATGTATGAGTGTTCTCTTAGCGGATCTTATGGAGTGGAAGCACGAGCGTCGTCTTATTTTCCTCATGAGCCCCGGGTGGGCGGGGTGGTTTTGTGAGAGATGTTGCTGGAGCCGGCAGCTGCCCGCCGATGTGAGAGCGCGCGACGCCGTCGCAAAGAGGATTGAGCAGGAATTTCCAGCCCACGACTGCGAACAGTTCGCCCACGAAAACTGGGAGACTTCCGCATCAGTTTCCCCCTAGGAAACAATTCAACCCTTTCGCCGACCTCGGCGACCTTTTCCGGCTCCACTCCCGGCAAAATGCTAAGATTTCGGGAAATGGCACCGCGCAGCCGGATCAAGAAAGTAATGCGCTCGGCGGGCAAGCTGGTTCGCGCCCGCAAGGCCGAGCCACGGAATCGCGCCGAGCTGGTGATCATCACCGGGCTGAGTGGTTCGGGAAAGGCTTCGGCGCTGAAAGCCTTCGAAGACCTCGGCTTCTACTGCGTGGACAACCTGCCGGTGGAACTGATCCCGCGCTTTGCCGAGCTGGCGCTGCAGTCGGGCGAGATTCCGCGTACGGCGCTGGTGGTGGACGTGCGCGAGGGCGCGCAGCTGGACCGGCTGCCCGCGATGCTGAAGTCCATCAAGCGGATGATTCCGACGCGGGTGATCTTCCTGGAAGCGAACGACCAGGCCCTGCTGCGCCGGTTCAGCGAAACCCGGCGGCCGCATCCGCTGGGGACCGATGCTCCGGTGCGGGCATCGCTGACCGCCGAGCGGCGGCACCTGCGGCCGATCCGCGCCCTTGCCGACCTGGTCATTGATACTTCCAAGTTCAACGTGCATGAGTTGCAGGCGCACCTCACGGACCGCTTCCAGAAACCGTCGGGAGGCGATCGCTCCATCCTGGTCTCGTGCGTCAGTTTCGGGTACAAGCACGGGGTGCCGGAAGATGCCGACCTGGTGTTCGATGTGCGCTTCCTGCCCAATCCGCATTTTGTGCCGGAGTTCCGTCCGCTGACGGGGCGGCATCTGCGGGTGGCAAAGTATATCCGGTCGTTCCCGCAGACGCAGGAGTTCATCAGCCGCATCTCGGAACTGCTGGTGTACCTGCTGCCGCATTACGTCCACGAAGGGAAAAGCTACCTGACCATCAGCTTCGGCTGCACCGGCGGGCAGCACCGCTCGGTGATGATCGCCGAAGATGTGAGCAAACGCCTGCGCAAAGCGGGATACAAGGTGAAGGTGGTACACCGGGATAGCCCGAAGTAAGGTATCGCGCCTCTCCCGCATTTGAGAAAACAAAATGGCTACACCGCCGTACCCTTTGTCATACGCTCCAGTCAAGAAGAGTTGGCTCGACCGTAACGCGCGCTGGAAGATCCCCCTCGGTTGTTTGCTCGTAATTGTGCTCCTCGGCGCCTTCGTCGCGATCATCTTCACAGTTGTAGAGGGTTCTTTCCGCAAGAGCGCAGTCTACAAGGAGGCCCTTGCCCGGGCCGAGCGCGACCCACAGGTTGCAAGCCGGATCGGTGTCCCATTGTGGCCGAGCCGGGTTCTCCAGGGAGAAATTCACGTCTCTGGCTCCAGCGGAACGGCTCATATGACAATTCCGGTTACGGGTCCTCGAGGCAAGGCGACGATATACCTCGATGCTCGCAAGGCCGCCGGAACCTGGGAATTCCTAACTCTTCAAGTCCAGTTCGAGGGCCAACCTGGCTGCAAGAACCTGCTAGTGGCAGCCGGAGCGACGAGCGCCAGTTGCGATCAATGACCTGTTGCCCCCTTTGGTGTCGGCCGGAGGGGGCCGGCGAAGATGTCGGAACAACGCGGCTACAGTAGAATCGAAGTCTTACCGCATGCAGAACACCTCACCGGCGGGCGTGACTAGTCAAGGATCAGCGGCGACGCCGTCCCGGCAACTGGCACGGATTCTGAATTATCTCGTCGCCTACCTCTGGCAATTCGTGCCTTCGGTGATTCTGATGTCGCTGGTCGGGTTGCTGGACGCTTTTCGCGTGCTGCTCATCGGACCCGTCTTCGACACCGTGCTGAACCCGTCTTCCAAGAGCCGCACCCTGCAGCTTTTCAAGATTCCCGGGACGGACCAGGTGGTTTCGCTGCAGCAATTCGTGCCCGCGCACTTTCAGAACCCATGGACGGTGGTCGCGTTCGCCCTGGTCGCGGCTACGGTCCTGAAGGGGATCTTCGATTACGCGGGAACGTATCTGGTGAACTACGCCGGCTATGGGATGATTACCGACCTGCGCGACGATCTCTATAACTCTATCCTGCGGCGCTCGGCCGCCTTTTTCACGAAACACACCACCGGCACGCTGGTTTCCACCATCGTCAACGACATCGAGCGGGTGCAGTCCGCCATGTCGAGCGTGATGGCGGAGTTCTTACAGCAGTTCTTCACCTTCATCTTCATTGCCTGCGCCGTGGTGCTGCTCGGCGGAAACCTGGCCTGGGTGCTGCTGCTGTTTGTTCCCGGCATTCTCTATTCCTCGAGGAAAATCGGGCGGCGAGTCCGCTATACGACCCGGAAAGGGCAGGACAAGCTGGCGGAAATCCAGAACATTTTGCACGAGACGATTACGGGGAACCGGATCGTCAAGGCGTTCGGGATGGAGTCCTGGGAAATGGGGCGTTACCGGAAAGCGGCGCAGCGTTTTTTCCGGGCCAACCTGCGGTCGGTGGCGGCGGCGGCCGTCAGTTCCCCGCTGATGGACATTTTTGGCGCCATCGCCATCGCTCTGCTGCTCTTGCTGGGGCGCGACCGGATCAACCATCACATGTTCACCGCGGGCACGTTCCTGGCCTTTATCGTAGCGGTCTTCAAGCTCTACGATCCGGTGCGCAAGTTCGCGCTTTTCAACAATAGTTTCCAACAGGCCTTGGGAGCGTCGTCGGAAATTTTTCGCTTCATGGACATCGAAGACGAAGTGCGGGAAAAGCCCGGGGCCAGGCGGCTGGCGAAGTTTTCGCGGTCGATCCGGTTTGAGGATGTTTCCTTCGCATACGAAAACGGAGAAGGGTCGCGGGAAGTACTCCGCGAGATCCAGCTCGAGGTCGAGGCGGGCGAGGTGCTGGCGGTGGTGGGATCCAGTGGCGCAGGAAAAAGCACACTGGTGCATCTGATCCCGCGCTTTTTCGACGTGAGTGGCGGACGCATCCTGATTGACGGCGCCGACGTCCGCGACGTGACGCTGGCTTCCCTGCGCTCGCAGATCGGCATCGTGACCCAGGAAACCGTGCTCTTCAACGATACGGTGCGCAACAACATCGCCTACGGGCAGCCCCATATCTCCCAAAGGGAGGTGGAGGAGGCGGCGCGGGCGGCGTTGGCCGTGGAGTTTATCCGGGCGCTTCCCGAGGGATACGAAACCATGATCGGGGAGCGGGGGGTGCGGCTGTCAGGCGGGGAGCGGCAGCGGATCGCGATCGCGCGGGCGATCCTGAAGAACGCGCCCATTCTGATCCTGGATGAGGCGACCTCGGCGCTTGACAGCGAGTCGGAGTCCCTGGTGCAGTCGGCACTGCAAAATCTGATGACTGGGCGTACCGTGTTAGTGATCGCGCACCGGCTTTCGACGGTGCGTCGCGCCGACCGCATTGTGGTGTTGGAAAACGGCACCATCAACGATATTGGTGCGCACGAGGAACTGATGCAAAAGTTGGGCACGTACCGGCGGTTGTACGAACTGCAATTTGCCGAAGCCGATGCGCCGCGTTAGAGACAGGCTCTAGGCGTTAGGCTTTGGGCTCTAGGAACTTCAGAGCGTCCACGAAAGCTAAAGCCCAGAGCCTAAAGCCTGGTTTTCATATGCCACTTCGCTCCATGACGGGTTATGCGCAGGTCAAAGGTCAGGTGAATGCCGCGCTGGCGTTCGCCCTCACTTTGAAGTCGGTCAACCACCGTTTTCTCGACCTCCACTTCCGGCTGCCGTCGGATACGGATGCGCTGGAAATGAAACTGCGCCGCTTGCTCAAGGAGAAACTCGCCCGTGGCCACGTAGAAGTGACGCTCAGCCTGGAGTACGCGGGCAGTAACGGAGTGGCGCTGAACCGCCAGATGGTAGGCGGCTACGTGCAGGCGTTCCGGGCGGCGGCGGACGAGTTCGGGGTTGCCGGAGAGCCCGACCTCAATGTGGTTCTGCGCATGCCGGGCGCGATGGAATCGGCGGGGGAAAAGTCCCCGGAAGTGCTCGAAGCGGCGGTCATGGAGCGAGTCGAAGAGGCGCTAGCCCGGCTGAACCAGATGCGCGAAGAGGAAGGGCGCGGAATCGGAACCGAGCTGCGGCAGCGCATGAATCACCTGCTGCAGGCTGGAGCGGGGGTGGAAGGCCATCGCAACGCCATCCTGCACAGCTACGCGGAACGGCTGCAGTCGCGCATGCAGGAGATGCTGGGCGCGCAGGTGGACAAGGAACGGATCCTGCAGGAAGCCGCCGTGCTGGTGGATCGCAGCGACATCCAGGAAGAATTGGTCAGACTCAACGCGCATGTGAAGCATTTCCTGGGTTTGCTCGACCAGGGCGGCGAGGTGGGCAAGAAACTCGACTTCCTGCTGCAGGAGATGAATCGCGAGGCGAACACGCTGCTTTCCAAGACCTCGGGGCTGGCGGGAGAGGCGCTGAAGATTACGGAGATGGGCCTGCTGATGAAGGCCGAGATCGAGAAATCGCGCGAACAGGTGCAGAATCTAGAATGAGCATCGTGTACATCGTTTCGGCGCCGTCGGGGTCGGGCAAGTCCACGCTGGTAAACGAACTGCTGAAAGTGGCGAAGCATTTGGACTTTTCCATCTCCTATACCACCCGGGCGCCCCGTGGCAGCGAGCAGAATGGCAAGGAGTACTTCTTCGTTACTAAGGAAGAATTCGAAGCGATGATCGCGGCGGATGAATTCCTGGAGCACGCCAACGTCTTCGGGAACTACTACGGAACGGCGCGGCGGTTCTTGCACGACGCCGAAGCCAAGGGCAACGACCTTCTGCTCGATATCGACGTGCAGGGGGCGGAACAGATCAAGAAGAAGTTGCCCGAGGCGGTCAGCATCTTCATTCTTCCCCCGGACCGGGACAAGCTGGAGTGGCGGTTACGCCATCGGGGGCTGGATTCGGAGGGAGTAATCCGGCGCCGGCTCGACACGGCCCGGCGGGAGATTGAGAATTACTCCAAATACGAATATATACTGGTAAACGACCGGATCGAGCAGTCGACCGACGAGTTGAGGGCGATCGTGCTGGCGGAACGCGCGTTGCGTTCCGGCGCCGGATCTTCGGCCGAGGAGCCGGGGGTGCTGGAAAGGGCGCGAGCCTGCCGTCTGGAGCAGGCGCGCGAGCGGGTGCAACCGATCCTGGCGTCGTTTGATCCGCAACTGGCGCGCAGAAGGTAAAGTTCGGGGGAGAAGTTATGAAACTCATGGAAGGCTTCGACAGTAACTACCGCTACATCCTGGTGGCGGCGCGGAGGGCCCGGCAACTGCAAAGCGGCGCGCCGCCGGTGATCGATACCGGATCGCGCAAGCCCTGCCGCATCGCACAGGATGAGATCAAGGCGGGCAAGGTGAAATGGCTGATCCCGGAAGTTCCAAAGCCGCCCGTGGAAGCCGCGGCCGAGACCATCGACAAGGTCCTCGGTCAGGATTCGTAAGCGATGAGCCGCCGGCCGGGGAGGAGGGATTTGTCTTTGCCCCAGCGCCTGCCTGAAACCGGGCCGCGCAGCACGGCATCAATTCAGTAGGCGGGTGACCGCATTGAAGCAGAGTCCGGACCCGCCCTCTTGCCATGAAAATTGCACTCGGTGTCTCCGGCGGGATCGCGGCTTATAAGTCGGCGGAAATTGTCCGCCTGTTGCAGGATCGCGGCATTCGCGTGCAGGTGGTCATGACGCGCGCCGCCCAGGAGTTCGTCCGTCCCCTCACCTTTGCAGCACTCTCCGGAGAAAAAGTTATTACTGATATGTTCGGGTCGGACGATTCGCCAGCCAACGTCGAATCGGCAATCGAGCACATCGCGGTTGCGCAGGCGATCGACGCGCTGCTGGTGGCTCCGGCGACGGCCGACGTGATCGCGAAGTTCGCGCAGGGAATTGCCAATGACTTCCTGGGTACGCTTTACCTGGCGACCACCGCTCCGGTAGTGGTGGCTCCGGCAATGAACGTCAACATGTGGAACCACCAGGCCACGCAGGCGAACCTGGAGATCCTGCGCAAACGGGGCGTGAAGATCGTGGAGCCGGGGAGCGGGTATCTGGCCTGCGGGATGACGGGGCCGGGGCGCCTGGCCGAGAACGAGGTGATTGTGGCGGCGGTGATGGAGGCGCTCGGCGCGGCGCAGGACTTAGCCGGCGAGACGTTGCTGGTGACCGCCGGCCCGACGCGCGAGAAGATCGATCCGGTGCGCTACCTTACGAACCGCTCCAGCGGGCGCATGGGATATGCCCTCGCCGAGGCGGCGCTGCGGCGCGGGGCGCGCGTGCTGCTGGTGAGCGGGCCCACCGCGATCGCGCCTCCGGGCGGCGCCGAGTTGACGAAGGTCGAGACGGCCGAGGAGATGCGCGCGGCGGTTTTGAAACTGCTGCCGGAGAGTACGGTCGTGATCAAGACGGCAGCGGTGGCGGATTTCCGGCCCAAAGCGGCAGCGGGGCAGAAAATCAAACGCAAGGGTCCGATGACGCTGGAGCTGGAGCCGACGCCAGACATTCTGGCGGAGCTGGCGCGAAGGAAGACTTCGCAGATCGTCGTTGGCTTTGCCGCCGAGACCGAAAATGCGCTGGAAAACGCGCGCAAGAAGCTGGCCTCGAAGTCGCTCGACGCAATCGTGGTGAACGACGTTTCCCGCGAAGGCGTCGGCTTCGATTCCGACCGCAACGCCGTCACGATCATCACGCACGAAGAAGTGATCGAAGTGCCCGAGACCTCGAAGTGGGGGGTCGCACAGCGCGTCCTTGACCAGGTGGCGAAGCTGCGAAAACACCGTGGCACGGCTGTCCGTTAGGAGAATCCTATGACAATCTCTTTATGTGGAGCCTTGGTGCTCGTCTTGTCGATTCTCGTTGCAGCGCAGCCATCGCCCGTTCCGGTAGAAGAGGAGCCGCACCATCATGTCCTGCTGAAGAATGAATCTGTCATCGTGATGCGGGTGAAGCTTCTGCCGGGTGAGAGCACGCTGTTCCACACGCACTCGCATGACCGGGTGGCGATTGATTTGACCGACACCACAATCACCCGGCAGAAACCTGGCGAGCCCGAAGGCGCGCCAGAGCCAACGAAACCTGGAGACGTTTCGGCGTCAGAGTTGAATGGACCTTACACCCACCGGGTGCACAATGCCGGCACCACCGACTTTGAAGTGCTGGATGTGGAACTGCTTCAGAGGCCGTCGAAGGCTTCGGGTACAGCCGTCGTGAAGGTGGAAGCGGAGAACCCGAGTGCGCGGGTTTACAAGTGGACGCTGGCGCCGGGAGCTTCGTCTGCGATGCACACGCATGAGCGTCCCTATTTGATCGTTTCGGCGACCCCGCTAGTACTGAAGATGACAGATCCCGAAGGGAAATCGTTCACCCACGAAGTGAAGGCGGGGGACTTTCACTGGGTCGATGCCAAGGTCACGCACACGCTGGCCAACGAAGGGACGACCGTCGGGCAGATTGTGGAGATTGAGTTGAAGTAGTTGTCAGAACGAAAACAGATTCAAATTCCCTCTTTCGTGGGCGAGGGCCCCCGCGCCACATCTACCTTTGTTATTCTTATCCGCAATGCCCCTCACCATAAACCCTGAGCTTCGGCGTGCCCTTGCCGAGAGAATCCGCTACTACAACGAGTTGGGAATCTACGATTTTTACCGGCGTGAAACGGCGGGGGATCGTGAAGGACTTGGAGCGGCGGTTGAGGCAGCCGGAGCGGAAAGCCGCGCGCCGCAGATGAAAGTCCCGGGGGTCTATATCGAGGAAATCGCGCCCCCGGCAATCCAGCCAGAATCGAGAGAAGAAATGCGCCCACGGAAGGCCGCCGCGGTCGCGGTGCCGGTTGCGGTTGAAGAGAACATTTTTGAAGTCCTCGCGCCGAAGCCTGAGTATGGCGTGAGCGATCCGGCGAAAGCGCTGAAGATCATCCGCGAAGACCTGGGCGACTGCACGCGCTGCCCGCTGCACAAGCAGGGGCGGAAGCAGATTGTGTTCGGCGTGGGAAATGCGAAGGCCGAGTTAATGTTCGTCGGAGAAGGTCCGGGCGCCGATGAAGACGAGCAGGGCGAGCCGTTCGTGGGGCGCGCGGGGCAACTGCTCAACAACATGATCAAAGCCATGGGGATCGAGCGTCGGCAGGTGTACATCGCGAACATCGTGAAGTGCCGCCCGCCGGGCAACCGCACGCCGGAGCGCGAGGAGTGCGAGACCTGCTCGCCGTTCCTGATGCGCCAGATCGCGGTTATCAAGCCGAAGGTCGTGGTCGCGCTGGGCGCGGTTGCGGCGAAGACGCTGCTGGCGATGAACGCCTCAATGTCGCAATTGCGCGGTCGCTTCTACGACTTCAAACCGGCGGGCGTGCGGAGCAGCGATCCCCGCTGGGACGGATGCAAGCTGGCCGTCACGTATCATCCGGCATTTCTGCTGCGCGACCCGCGTCAGAAAGGCGAAGCCTGGAAGGACCTGCAGATGGTGATGAAGGAGCTGGGCCTGAAGCCGCCGAAAGCAAGTACGTAGTGACGACCGCCCTCCTTCGACTGCGCTCAGGACCCGTCCAGACGAGCGAAGCCCGGCAGGCCCGCGGCGATCGCAATTTAGGGAATGATCGTTTCCCCAATAAGATTGTCATCCTGAGGCCGCCGCACTTTGGCGGCCGAAGGACCTGCTTTCGTCCGGCGCTGCGAAAAACAGGTCCTTCGCTTCGCTCAGCATGACAACTCGTAAAATGATTGTCGTTATACAGGCGGCGTTGTTCCGTTTTCAACTCATGAACGGTCCGGCGTGAGTGTTAGCATTTCTTAGCTGGCAAGACGCCGGCGCTACCTCCTACATGCCCCTCTTCTGCGACGTCGCCCTCCCCGTGCCGCTGGACATGGCATTCACCTACGCCATCCCTCCCGGCATGGAGCCGGCTGTCGGCGGACGAGTGCTGGTGCCATTTCGGCAGCAGCGCTTCTCCGGTATCGTCGTCGAGCTGCATGATCGGGTGCCACGGATCAAAACCAAGAAAGTTATCGAGGCGCTCGATCTCTCGCCAGTCCTCGACGAACAACTGCTGAAGCTTGGGAAGTGGATTGCCGATTATTATCTGGCCCCGGTGGGCGAAGTGTTTCGCACCATGCTGCCGCTGTCGGCGGAGTTCAAGCGGGCGATCACCTATCGCATCACCGACGCCGGGCAGATGGCGCTGCATCTGGCCGCGATGGCGGGGTCTCCAGCGCGCTCGCAGCGCACACCGGAACAGCAGTTAGTCGAGTTTCGCGTGCTCGATTATCTGGCGGAGCGCGAGGGCGCGCGGGAAGAGAGTTTGCGGAGCGCGGCACGTGTCTCGAAAGCCCTCCTGAGCGGGATGGTACGCAAGAAGTGGATCGTGCGGGACGATGTTTCGGCGGCGCGGGCTGTCGCGCGAACCGTGAAGGTGGCGGTGCTGCTGGGGGCCGAGAAGCGAGCGGAGGCGCCTGCCCTGGACGGGCCGGAGGCCGGCCCCCGCACGGACACGGACACTACACGTAGCGCCGGCGCCCCGCCGGCTGTCGCGAGGGCGTCTCGCCCTCGCCGGTCGCCTTCGTCGAAGCTCAATGAGAATCAGCGCACGCTGATCAATGCGCTGGCGGCGGCGGGCGGCAAGGTGCCGGTCGAGGCGCTGCGGGGCCTCGATGTCCCGCGCACGACGCTGAGCACACTAGTCCGCCGCGGGCTGGTGGAACTCGTCGATGAGCCGCAGGATTTCATTGTCTCGAAAACCAGGCCGCGGCCATCACCGTTTGAATTCGAGTTCAACGCGGCGCAGAAAGAGGCGCTCGCGAAGATCCTCGACGGCGTCTCGTCGCGCAAATTCAGCGGAATGCTGCTGCACGGTGTCACCGGATCGGGAAAGACTGCCGTCTATCTCGCCGGCATGCGCGAATTACTGGAACAGGGGCGATCCGCGATCTTGCTGGTCCCGGAGATCGGCCTGACCCCGGCAGTGGCGGCCGATCTGCACCAGGTATTCGGAGATGAAGTTGCAATTCTGCATTCCGGCCTCTCGGATGCGGAGCGGGCCGAGCAGTGGCATCGGATCCAACGCGGAGAAGCTCGCGTGGTGGTCGGCACGCGCTCAGCGGTGTTCGCGCCCGTCCGCGATCTGGCGCTGCTCATCGTCGACGAAGAGCAGGACCATTCCTACAAGCAGGAAGAGACGCCGCGCTATCACGCGCGCGATGTGGCGGTGATGCGGGCGAAGATGGCGGGCGCAGTGGTGGTGCTGGGCTCGGCCACGCCATCGCTGGAGTCGTACTACAACGCAAAGAAGAACAAATATGCGCTCGTCGAGTTGCCCGATCGGGTGGAGCGGCGTCCGCTGCCGGAAGTGGAAATTCTCGACATGCGGCAGGAGTTCCAGGAAACCGGGCAGGAGCAGGTGATCTCACGAAAACTCGCGGATGAAATCCGCGGGCGGCTGGAGAAAAAAGAACAGGTCATGGTGCTGCTTAACCGGCGCGGATACTCGCCGGTTGCGCTCTGCCGCGCGTGCGGCAAGACTCTGCAATGCAAGAACTGCGCCGTCTCCATGACCCATCACAAACGCGAGCGCAAGATGGAATGTCACTACTGTGGGCATGTGGCGCACATCCCCGACAAGTGTGCACACTGCGGCAGCGAGTACGTATACTTCGTCGGCACCGGGTCGGAGAAGCTGGAAGAGTTGCTGCATGGCATGTTTCCGCAGGCGCGCATCGGGCGGCTCGATCGCGATACGGTGCGCGGCCGCGAAGATTTCGAGCGGGCCCTGAATGCGCTCGACGAGGGCGAACTCGACATGCTGGTGGGCACTCAGATGATCGCCAAGGGCCACGACATCCACGGCGTGACGCTGGTCGGCGTGGTGGGGGCGGATATCGCGCTCGGGCTGCCCGACTTTCGGGCGGCGGAAAGAACGTTTCAGCTACTCACGCAAGTGGCAGGACGCGCAGGCCGCGGGCAGTCGCCGGGAAAGGTCGTTCTGCAGACGTATTTCCCCGACCATTACGCGGTGCAGTTCGCGGCGCGGCACGACTTTGCCGGGTTCTATGACAAGGAGCTGCAGTTCCGCAGCTGGATGCACTATCCACCGTACAATGCAATTGCGAATGTGCTCGTCCGCAGCGAGAAGCTGGACGAGGCGCTGGCCTGGGCGGGCGAGCTAGGACGCTGGTTCGAAAAGACGCGGCACGAGGGAATTCGCGTGCTCGGCCCGGCGGCAGCCCCGATTCTGCGCTTGAAGCGCGATTACCGGTATCACTTCATTCTGAAGTCTCCGAGCCGGGAGAAGATGAACGCGCTCCTGCGGGCGATGCTGGCCGAAGCTGCGGCGCTGAAGATTCCGCGGACGCAGGTGATCGTCGATGTGGATGCAGTGTGGTTGATGTAGAGGAGTCGTTAGTCGTTAGTCGTTAGTCGTTGGTCGTTCGCTGTTCGTCGCCGGCGTAGATTAGGGCCGGCTGCTCGCTGCGAGCTTCCCGCTGTCCGCTAGCCGTTCCCCGCTGTTTCAAATTCGCCCGCCAACTCGGCGTGTTTGGTTCTTGCCGCCGCAATGAACGCGTGAAAAATGGCGCGGGCGGAGGCCGATAGCTCGGGCTTGTCGTTCACCGACCGTTCCGGATGCCACTGCACCGCGAGCACGAAGTGGCCGGGAGCGGTCCCCTCCAGCGCCTCGATGATCCCGTCCGCCGGGGAACGTGCCACCACGCGCAGGCCATCGCCCACCACGTCCGCGGACTGATGATGCGAGGAATTCACGGGGACGGTTGGTTTCGCGCCCGCGCCCACTATCTCCGCCAGGCGCGAGCCGGGGGCGATGTCCACGGGGTGAGCGCTGGCGACGGCGCGTCCCGCGCTGTGATTGATGGCCGACTCGATGTGCTGCACCAGCGATCCCGAACGGTACACGTTCAGCGATTGCAGGCCGTAGCAGATGGCGAGCACCGGTTTGTGCATGTTGTAGGCATCCTGTAGCAGCAACTCGTCCACGGTATCGCGTTTGGGGTCGGCGGGCGCGGTCTTGGGATGGCGTTCCGCGCTGTATTTTTGCGGATCGACGTCAGCCCGGCTGCCCGGGAGTAGGACAGCGTCGCAGCGCTCGATCTGCTTCATTACCTGCGCGGGAGGCTGGTTCAGCTCGATGCGCACGGGCTCGCCGCCCGCCCACCGCACCGCAGCTTCGTATTGGGGAAGAGCCCGCTCGGCGTACTCGCGGTCTCCCGAGTGGAGAATCGGAATGGCAATCCGTGGCGCCGGCATTTTCATCCTGCGCGCTCGATTGCGGCCAGCACCTTCCGTTGCCGGTAGTGCCGGACTTCCATGGTCAGTGAGAGCACGAGCACGATCGCGCCCACGCTGATGGCGAAGGGGAAAGCAAGGTGACGGTAGGCAAAGGCCAGATTGGGCGCGACATGCGCCACCTGCGAGTACACGATGGTTCCCAGGATGCCGAGCAGAAGGGCAATCGCAAACGCCAGCAGGGTCAACAGGAACGTCACCGCCAGCACGCGCAACGGGATTCCGATCCACCGCGGCCGGCTCGAATTCGCTTGGGCCATACTTCTAATAAGCTACACCATTTCCGCCGCCGCATCGCGGGCGGCGGCTGCGGCAACCGCGGCGTACCCGTGCGCTACAATACACGCATGTCGCAAACCGCCTCCGCGATTACCCGCAGCCCCGCGGAGATCGTGCAAAGCAGCCCGGTTTCGCAGGCTCCCAACGGCATCTGCTATGCCCGCGCCGGCGAAATCCTCATGGCCGAGAATGATCTGGAACGCATGGTCGCCGCCGTGCCCGCCAGCGTGGCCGCCGCGCTTACCCGCAAAGCGTACTACTTCGTGCCGCTCACGCTGAGCCAGGGCGACGAGACCCTGATTGCCGAACGCTACGATGTCGCGCTCAGCGAAAGCGCGGTCTGCCACCGCAACCTGAATCTCGGCGACGCGCAGTGCGTTTTCATTTCGACGCGATTGATGGACGACAAATTTTCCGTTGCCTTTGAGTTCTACATCAACGTCGGACACGCGCTGGTGGAGCGGGCCGGCGTGGCCCAGGCCTTTTCCGAGATGGTGTGGCAGCAGGTCGAGTCCGGGGTGCGCGGCGAAACCTCGCTCGATGCCTGGGAATCGCGCAAGCTGGCCACCGGGCCCGGCCTCGATGCCGAGAAGTACAAGACCGAATATCTGGCGGCCACCTTCGCCGACGCGATTTCGATCTACCTGCTCTCCCTCCACCTGGACGTGGACTACCGGGATCTGCGCGAGCGCGACTATCCGCTGCTCGCGCCCACGCCGCTTGCCGAACGCCTGCGGAAGATCGCGGAAATCTTCCCGCCCAATCCCGGATTCGAGTTCAATCTCTACTACCGGCGGCGCGGCTAAGGGGGCAAAGCAGGCGCCCGCCCCATCCGGCCCTGGAACAACTGCAGGGGCCGGGTGTGGGACCGGCCCCTGTTCTCCGAGCCCAAAGCGTCACGGCGGCGTCAGCCCCGTGTAGTCCCCCACGACTTTGGCGTCGTATGGCGCGTTGAGCTCGTTGAAGCCGTTTCCCACCACACCGATCATTCCCTGGCTGAAGACGATGTTTCCGGACGGGTCAATCTCGATCACCTGATCGTTGAACTGGTCGCTGATCAGGGTGTTGCCATTGGCGAGCCGCACCGCTCGGGTGGGCAGGGGCTGAGCTACGCTTCCCGGACGCGTGTTGGTGACGTACTTGAAGACGATTTTGCCGCCGGAGGTCACCTCGAGGATGCGGTTGTTGTTGGAATCGGTGATCAGGGTGTTCCCCTTCTTGTTGAAGTGGTTTCCCTGAGCGGTGGCGGAAACGGTGAAGGCGAACAGCACCGCGGCCAAGCCGGCCCAGAGCAGAATTTTGACGGAAACTCTCATACCATCCTCCTGGACGAAAGCGCCGTCATCCCGAGGGGTAGCGGCAGGGCGCCAAGAATCTAATGTAGGTTCGTGGCCGGGCCGGAATTGTCAAAGACCTGTCACTTTCCTGTCAAAAAATGATGAGGGATTTTCTGAAGGAGTCTGGGAGGTCGTAGCTGGAACGGGTTACAACCCTTCTTCTGGAAAACACGGGTTCTGCGGCAGCCGGCGGTATTTCCTGAGCTCTGCTCTGAGCTTCGGCAAAAGCGGTACGGCCTCCGGCGCCGGGACGCAGAAGGGGGACGCCCAACTGAGCTGGCTACGAATGGAGTCGGATCAGTGTCGGTCCCGGGTTGCGATCGCGCGGTAGGGCACGCTTAGCGGGATTTTGTAATGCTCCATGATGCCTTGCATGCGCCTCTCCATGCTGATGATCTGATCGCGGTTATTGGTAGCCCTGTACTCCTCCCAGCGGGAGTAATAACTATCGAAACGCCGCTGATCCGATGCGCTCAAAACGCCGCGGTAGCGCCGGTGGTAGTCGCTGCCGGACGCGATCCTTTCATAGGGCACATTGGAGGGAATTCCGTAGCGTGCCATGAGGTTTTGCATGCGCTCTTCCATGCTGGCGATTTGCCCGCGGTCATTTCTTTGCTGGTACTCCTGCCAGCGGGTGTAGTAGCTATCGAACTTCGTCTGGTCCTCCGGCGACAACTGGCGTTGTCCCTGAGCCAAAGACGTAAGAAACCCTGCGATAAGCACCGCTACGATTGCCAGCCGCTTCATGGATCCTCCCAATCGTATTTTTCTCTTCGGTTTCGAAACCGGCAGAATTGTACACCCAGCTCGCTCACCTGCGAGTGGGCAGGAGAAATCGCGATGCGGGAATCCCGGCAAATGAGGAGTGGTGGGTGAGAGCGAGGGCGCAGACCCGTATCCTCACTACACACCTTCGTGCCCTTGGCGGCGGAGTCTTTTCGGCTTATGCTGAGATCGATTTCAGGACTCAGGTTCAATTCCGATGATTCCGCTTCGTTTGTACTCGCTCGCTCTGGGTGCTGTGGGACTGGCCATTGCCAGCTGGGCACTGCTACGGCGCAAGCCTAAAAGTGCGGAAGATCGCGAGCGCGAGCGCCGCTCCTGGCTGAATGAAGTCGGCCGCATCACCGACGGCACCGTGATTGATGTGCAGGAGATTGTGCCCAATGGACATCGCGCCGCCACGATGCTGATTTACCATTACGACGTGGCGGGTGTTTCGTATGAGGCATCGCAGGACGTGACCTACCTGCGGCAGTGGATCAACCTGCATTCGTGCCGGCTGGGCCTGCCGACCTCGGTCAAGTACGATCCCCACAATCCCGGAAATTCCCTGGTCATCACCGAGGGCTGGATCGGATTGCGGCAGTAGGAAATTGCCCCATAAGCGTTGCTTTAAGGCAGATTCCTTTGTCGGGCCGTCGATCTGACATCCAGCGGAAATCGGCAAGCCCGGACTGGAACTTCCAACTTCCCAGAACCGGACTTCTGGATCGTAAAGGTAGCCTGTCCGGTTTGTGAAATGATGATGGAGTTTCAGGATGAGGGTGAAGGCGCGGCCCTGCTCATGCCCTCCAAAATCGGGCGCGGATCGTAATACACGCGAATGGACATGATCTGCCCGTCTACGACGTGAAAGCAGTCGATCATAGGGATGGTGCCGAAAATGGTATCGAAATCAAAGACTGTGGCGCACCACTCACCATCTACTATGTGCCGGTTGATCTTGATGCCTTTTATCGTTGGGAAAAATCCAGTGAAAACCGCTCGCACCGTGGGTGCTCCCTTAATGGGAGGGCCAATAGGTCCCACGAACTCTATGTCTTGGTGAAATGGCGAAGCACTTATATCCCTTGCTCCAAGCCCGTTCAAGTGCGTTTCAACAGCATGGATCACGTCTTCCCGCATGAAAAACTCCATTTCTAGGTACTGTCGGAAACATCAAGTCCGCAAGGGGGCGTGGCAGCCCGATTTTACATGACCCGTTCGGCTCCACGATTGTTCACGATGAATCGCGATTTCACGCATTGACCAAGGCGAGCTGCCCGCAACACGGAAGCGGTCCAGAAACGGGCTTCCGGGAAGTTGGCACGCCGTCAGCCAAACAGCTTGAGTTGGCGCTTATGGAGAATTGCCCCCCGGGGCTGCAGCCCGCCCCTTACCATCCGCGTCGCATAGTAGACCTTCTCGGATCTGCAAGCCGCGTTTCCGAGGCCAACACCGGGCATCTATTCGAATGGGGCTCTCGCCACTCTTCGATTAGTGCCAGAAGGCGATGGCGACCAGGTAAATCACCTGGGCGGCGGCGAAGGCGATCCAGACCCGCTGACGGATGCGCGAGCGACGGAGATCGCGACGCAAATCGGCGGCGGTAGGGTCGGCGACGAGGGCCGCTTGCGCCTGTGCCGGCAGCGCCGGCGGCTGCGCGATCGCAGGACGAGCGGTGGGCTCGGCGAGTTTCGGTTTGTCGGGATAGAAAACCTTCGGCGTGCTGATGACGTCCGACCATTTCGGCAACAGCATCCAGGCCGCGGGGACGAAGTCAGGAATGGGCTCGGCAGTGAGCCCGAGAGCAGGCAGCTTTTCCGGTGCCAGCCGGTCGGCAAGATTGCGCAGCAAAGAACTCCACCAAAGGTGACTGAGCTGATCGGTGAGCAACTCGCCAACCTCAACCGGGCGGGACTCAAGCTCCAGCGGAGCCAGGGTCTCGGGCGAGATCACGTCGCCCAGGTTGGTGAACACGGTGCGGAACCAGGGCAAGCTGAGGCGGTCGCCGAACAACATGCCCACATCCATGGGCCGCGAGGAAAGTTTGAGCGGCGGCAACTTTTGCGGAGCGAACGTGTCGCGCAGATTTCCTAACAGCGACTTCCACAAAGGGACAGACAGGCTTGCGGGCGGCGCCAGATTCAAGGGGATAACGGGCTGCGCCACGGACAGAGCAGGTTCCGGGTACAACGCCTCGGCAGTATTTGAGCGATAAGACATACAGAATTAGATTGATTCCAGCCCAATCCGGATCAGGAAGAAGGGCAAGTTCCCCGCCAGACACCCCACCCGACAAAGCAACCAATAATCATAGAGTCCGCGGCGAGCCCTGTCACCCATCTTTACGGAGTTTTACGAAGCGGGCTCCCAATGACGGAATGCGGGTATTATTTCCGGCCAAGGAAACGGATGCGCCCGGTGAAGCCGCGCCCCTCATACCCGCTGAAAGTGAGGAATTGCGACCCCGCATTGACATCGTTGTTCACCAAGCCGTAATTCTTGCGGCCGGTGATGTTGTTGAATCCGCCGCGGATGGCCCAGTAATAGCCGAAAGCGTGGAAGCGCTTCTCGATGTGGGGGTTCAAGGTGAAGTATTGCGGAAAACGCAAGTAAGCGGGAATCGGCGAGGACGTGCCTGGCAGGGGTGCGAGTTGCTGCTGATCGTTCACCAAATAGAAGGGGAAACCGGTGCGATATTCCATGGAGTAGCCGAAGTCGAAGCCCTTGACCAAGGGAAGAAATCCCCAGGAGAGAAAGCGGTTGGGGGCATCCCAGGCGTAAGGGCCGGGCGCTTGCGTGCCGAAGACCGGGTTATCCACGTTGAAGTCGAGCACCTGGCTGGTATGCGATTTCGAGCGGATGTAGGAGCCCATGATCAGGTGGCCTTTTTCGAAAACGCGCCGCAGGCTGATCTCGAAGGAATCGAAGTGGTCTTCGCGTTGGTTCTGGAGATTGAATTGGGCGGTGTAGGTGCCGACTCCGCCGCTGAGGTCCACCGCGTTGAGCCAGTTGTAGGCGAAGCCGTTGGTGCCGCGCTTCTGGATGAACTCGGCTTTCAGGTAAACCTGCCGTGGCAGTTTCTGTTCGAGGCCGAAGCTCCAGTTGAGATAACGCGGAGATTCCACTGTGGCGCGGTTGATGCTGAAAACCGAAGTGATGGGGCCCGATAGCAGACAGAGGTCGGGGAATGTAGATGTTGGGTGTGTTCGCTGCAAGTTAGGTGGGCAACTGTTGGCACCGTAGAAAAAGTCGGTTCGGGTGCCCGCTTCGGGGCGTGCGAAAAGGAAGATGGGAGTGGCGTCGTGAAAGACCCCGACTCCGGCGGAGAGCTTGGTATTCCCGGATTGATTCAGAACATAAGTAGCGGCCAGGCGGGGCGAGAACAACGACTCGCGGATGATTTCGTCCCAGTCGAAGCGAAGTCCCGCTTCCACGAGAAAGCGGTTGGTGATGAGCCAGCGGTCCTGGGCGTACCCGCTGAGTTCGGCGTTGTGCCGTTCGGCAACCGAAGGCCCGGAGAACTGGGAGTAGCGGGAACAGTTCGACTTGATATTGGGCACGGTCGGGCAAGGACTTGGCGTGCAATCTTTGCTGAAAGCGGGATCACATACGAGGTACGAGACCGGCTGGCGCTGAAAGTTGAAGTCGTAGCGCAGGTGATCGAGATCCACGCCAACCTTGAACTGGTGATTGCCATGCCAGTCGAGGGGCTGGAAAAAGAGATTGGAGTAAAGCTGCCAGCGGTCGGCTTGGGTGTGCGCGGTGAAGTAATAGTTGCCGAGCGTCTGGATCGGGCCGACGTAGAACGGTTCTGTGCCACGGGGAACCTGGTCGAGGTCGTAGCGGTTGAATCCAAAGCCGGTTTCGAGCAGCCGTCCGCCGGAGAAGTAATACTGGTCCTTCAGACTGCCCTGGTACATGGGCTCGCTGATGGCGGGCGTGGTGGATGGCGGATTTTGGAAAGAGATGCCCGAGTGCTGGTCGTGCAGGAAGTTGTAGTTGAAACTGGAGGTCAGAATATTCCGGGCGGTCACGTTGCCCTGGACCTTGAACAAGTTGCCCACGCGCCAGAAGAGGTCGTCGTCGGGACCGGGCAAGAGTTCGGGCACGAGGATATTGTCGTACTCCGCGTCGACGGCCTCGTAGAACCACACCCGTCCCTTTGCAATCGGTCCGGAAAAGGTGAGACGGGGAGTCACTTTGTCGAGGGCGAGGCCGTGCTTGGTTTGTGCGCTGGGGATGAAGTCGGTGACGCCAAAGCGGAAGTGGTCGTCGCCGGCAGCGGTGTTCAGCTCGAGGACGCCGCCGGAACTCTTCCCGTACTCGGCGGAGACCCGGCTGGTCTGGACGTTGATGGAACGAAAAGCATCGCTGGACACCCGGAGAAGCAACTGCCCGTTGGCGGGCTGAGTGGCGTTGAAACCGTCGAACAAGACGAGCGTCTGGTAGGTTTCAGCGCCGGTGATGTGGGGCTGGCTGTAAATATCGTTGACCACCTGCGGGATGTAGTTGAGAACGAAACGGTAGTCCCGCGTGTTGGGGTAAGGGAGATTGATGACGTCCACGCCACTGATCTGTTCCTGCGCGTTGACCTGCTCGGGATTGATGGCCGGGGGCGACTCCACCACATTCACGACTTCGCGAACCTCGCGCTGGTGCGCCAAGGTGAGCTCGAGATTGGTGGCTTGGTCGAAGCGCAGGTCCGCCGCCTCGGTGGCATAAAAGTTCTCTTTTTCGACATGGGCCTTGTAAGGGCCGGGGCTCGGGACCGTGAGCACGCACATTCCGGCGGGGCTGGTCTGGCAGCGCAGGGGTTGCGAACCGTCGGAAGGAGTGAGGGTGACGCGGGCGTCGGGAACCGCGACTCCGGTCTCGTCCACCACGGTAATGGTGACGCGCTGCGCGACCTGGACTTGGGCGCAAGCGAAGCCCAGCAGCAGCCCGCTGACGAGGAGAACCCGGCAAGTGTTCATGGCCTGGTGACGAGGGCGTTGGTCTATTGTCTCGCACTTGCGGTGCGTTTGCGTGCCCGAGGAGTGGGCCGGCCGCCAGCCGTCAGCCTGGGCCTCCCTTTCGCCCCTTTCGCTAGGCGGCGCGGGCCAAGCGCTGGTATTCAAGTTCCGCGTTCTGCGAGAGCAGGACCCAAAGCGTATAGATGCCGAGGATCGTGCCCAGAGGCGGGTGGATGAGGGCCAGGACGCCGACTACGATGGCTACGATGCGGGCCCAGGGCTGATGCCCGATCAGGCCCCATCCGACCAGCAGGCCGCCGGCGCCCACGATGAGAAACCCGGCGCCGACGATCATCAGGGCTAAGGGGCCGAGCTCGCGGGCCAGCGCATCGGAAAACGGGATGGCGATGTGGACCACACTGCTCAGGAGCATCAGAACCAAAGCCGGAACCAGGGTCATCGCGCCCACGATCATCCACAGAATGCCGAGAGTGCGCAGGTGCTGTTCGAGCCGGGAAGACGCGACCGGCGGCGCGACCGGGGCGCGGCCTTCGAGCGCTTTGCCGCAGCGGGGACAGACCAGGTAATCCGGCTGTAGCGGCGCTCCGCAATGGTTACAGAACATAAGCGTACCTCCGCGATTCCCACATTGTAGGGTACGCATCCGTCGGTGAAAAGTTCCCGCCCGGCGCGTGAGGCCCCATGTCGGGCGCCGTTGTCGGCGGTGGTACATGGCCTTTCAAGCCGTTGAGGGTTGCGCCTGCTTGAAGCACAATCGGCACAGGACCGGCTGCATGCCAAACAAGTTGCTCGCGAAAAGACTTTCCATGCTCGCGCTTGTGCTCGCGGCGGCAATCGTTCCAGCGTGGGCCAAAGATGTTGCCGTGGTGTCCAACAAAAGCGGTAAGGTGAGCGCCCTTACCATGGCTGACCTGGTCAAGGTCTGCAAGGCACAGACGAACCGGTGGCCCAACGGCACGCCGGTCACCCTGATCATGCGCGAGCCGGGTTCGCCAGAGATGAAGATGGTGGAAGAGAAGATCTATGGCATGACGCCGGATGAGTTGCGAGGCCTGATTGCCACTGCCAATCACGGGCGCACCAACCACCCCGCCATCCTGGTGGCCAATTCCGACGAGGAAGTGATCCGCCGAGTGCAATCGGCACCCGGGGCGGTGGGCTTGGTGGACGTCTACTCCATCACCGGGGCGGTGAATGTGGTGAAGATCGGCGGCAAGCTTCCGCTGGAACCGGGGTATCCCCTGCACGGCAACTGAACTTTTCCGCCTCCCCCAGCGGATCAAGAATGAAAGGGCAGAATTGAGCAAAGACGAGTCCACCGGCGCGCCAGCCTGCCGCCAGGTGCGACGTTATGTCCGGTACCAACTGGACGTCCGCATCGGAGCTTCCGTCTTCCGTGAGGGCATCACGACGACGCTGTGGGGCCGAACCAGCGAACTGGGACAGGATGGGGTAGGAGCGACGATGACCGGCGAACTCATGCCGGGCGAAGTCGTCTCCATGGAGTTTCCGGTGCCCGTCGCCCCCTTCCTGATCAAGCTGAGGGCGATCGTGCGGTACTCGGACGGACTGCACTGCGGGTTTGAGTTCCTTCGGGTGACCGAGGAGCAGCGACGAACCTTGAGCCGGGTTTGCGAAGTCCTGGCCACAGATAGCTAAGCCTTTCATCCAACGGCCTTTCCGGCAATTTTCATTACCAGGGTAACTTTCGGGCGCAACCGGGGGTGGGTACCATCGCAATAGCTCTCGTGCAATCGGGAAGGATTCTCCTATGGGGGAGAAAGTCGCCCCGGCGGCAGGTTCAGCCGAACTGCTGCGGGTGAAAGCTCTGCGGGAAGTTTTGGAGCGCGGATCCCCGCCCTTCCTTACCCAGGCATCGGACGCGACCTCGACGCAAGCCGCGACCCCGGTGGACCCCACTACCCATAGCCTCGACGTTCAGAAGACCTACCTCGAGCAAATCATTGAAAACGCACCGGAAGCGATCAGCATTGTCAACCCCGAGGTGCGCATCGTGCGCATCAACGGGGAGTTCACACGGCTGTTCGGCTTCAGCCCGGAAGAGGCGGTGGGGAAGGCGGTGGATGCGCTGATCGTGCCGCCCGACCGGTACGCCGAGACGGCGTGGATCGCGGAGAGCGTCAGGAAAGGGCGCAAGGTCTCGCTGGAGACCCGCCGCCGGCGAAAGGATGAAACGTTGGTGGAGGTGCTGGTTTCGGTCTCGCCCGTCATGTTCAACGGGGAATGGGTTGCAGCCTATGCGTCGTATCGGGATATCACGGAGCAGAAGCGAACCGAGGAGTTGAACTCGGCGCTGTATGCCATCGCGGCGCGCACCCACTCGGCCGAGGATCTGCAGGCGTTCTTTGCTGCGATCCATAACATCGTCGGGCAGCTGATGTATGCCCGCAATTTTTACATTGCACTCTATGATCGGGAGACGCAGCTTCTCAGCTTTCCGTATTTCGTCGATGAACAGGACACGACGCCGGCGCCGAAGCGCCTGGGACGCGGCCTCACCGAGTACGTGATGCGAACCGGCGAGCCGCTGCTGGCCACGCCCGCCATCTTCGACGACTTGGTGCAGCGCGGCGAGGTCGAACTGATTGGCGCGCCTTCGGTGGACTGGCTGGGCGTTCCGTTACGGGGCGGCAGCGGTTGCATCGGAGCGCTGGTGGTGCAGAGCTATAACGAAAAAATCCGCTTCGGGGAACGCGACCGGGACATCCTGAAATTCGTCTCCCAGCAGCTGGCCACCGCCATCGAGCACAAGCACTACGAGGAGGCGCTGCGGCGTTCGGAGGCCCGCTATCGTTCGCTCATCCTGAGCGCGGCCTATGGCATCTACCGCTGCACTCCGGGGGGCAAGTTTCTGGATGTCAACCCGGCGCTGATCAGCATGCTGGGGTATGGGTCGGTGGAGGAACTCCTGGCCCTGGACCCGAGGCAGGATGTCTTCCTCAACCCGCAGGAACTCGACCGGTTGAATGAGGACTACCGGCGTGCGCGGAACCTGAATGGTGTCGAGGTGCAGTGGAAGCGCAAAGACGGGCGCGTGATCGTCGTGCGCTTGAGCGGTCGGGCCGTGAACGGTGCGGAGGGACCCGCGGAAGAACTGGAGATCATCGCCGAGGACATCACCGACCGGCGGCAGCTCGAAGAGCAGTTCCGGCAGGCGCAGAAGATGGAAGCGGTGGGACGGCTGGCGGGCGGCGTGGCCCACGATTTCAACAATCTGCTGATGGTGATTAACGGTTACACCGAAGTGCTGCTGGGACAACTGGAGCCCCACGGCCCGTTTCATCAAAAAGTGCAAATCATCCAGCAGGCTGCCGACCGCGCCGCCAGCCTGACTCGCCAGTTGCTGGCCTTCAGCCGCAAACAGCTGCTGGAGCTCAGGGTGGTGGATGTCAACGTCGTGATCGGCGACATGGAGCGGCTGCTGCGGCCCTTGATCGGGGAGGACATTGAACTGGTAACCCGCCTCTCACCCGAAGCGGGACGAACCCGGGCCGACGCCGGACAACTGGAGCAGGTGATCATGAACCTGGTGGTCAACGCCAAGGATGCGATGCCGGAAGGGGGCAAGATCACTCTCCAAAGCGCCGACGTCACCGTGCGCCAGACTTTCCGGGAGCACCGCTTCATCCAGCCCGGCCGCTATGTCGTGATCTCGGTGAGTGACACCGGCCACGGCATGGACGAGGAAACACAATCCCGCATCTTCGAACCGTTTTTCACCACCAAAGAAAAGGGCAAAGGCACGGGCCTGGGCCTCTCCACCGTGTATGGCATCGTCAAGCAGAGCGGGGGATACGTTTTCGCCAGTAGCGAGGTTGGGGCGGGCACCACCTTCAGCATCTATTTGCCGCGGGTGGAAGACTCGCTGGAGGCCACCGGTCCGGCGAAATCGCAGGAAAATGAAAAGGGCGGCTCGGAAACCGTGCTCCTGGTGGAGGACGAAGAGTCGGTCCGCGAACTGGTGCGGGAAACCCTCCTCTCCCGCGGCTACAAGGTGCTGGAAGCCGAGAACGGGGAGGCGGGTCTGCGCGCCGCCGAGGCGCACCCGGATCGTATCGACATTCTGATCACCGACGTGGTGATGCCGGGAATGGGCGGACGCGAATTGGTCAAGAAACTGCTCCTGATGCGGCCCCATCTGGTTGTGCTCTATCTCTCCGGCTACACCGAGGATGCTATTGCCCACCACGGAGTGCTTGATCCCGGTACCGCCTTCCTGCAGAAGCCCTTTACCCTTCAGAACTTGGCCCGGAAAGTGCGTGAAGTGTTGCGCTCCGCATCGGACTGAAAGCCTCAAGTTCAAGACTCTGCAACCTTTCCCTCGTCACGGCGTCTTATACTGCAGTACATTTAGCCACGATCGCTGGGCGTACCTTGTTGGGGTGAGGAATGCTTGTCAAGAAGCCGTCGGATATACCGTCATCCGCGATTACTCCGAAAGATGTCTATCTGAACCGGCGCAAGTTTATCGCCGGAGCAGCGCTGGCCGGCGCAGCCGCCGTGACCGGCGTGGCCTTCCGGGAGATCCAGGCGCCGTCACTGGCTGCCGAGGCGAACGCGAAAATTGACGGCCTGCAGAAGAGCCCGTTCAGCACCAGCGAGAAAGAAACTCCCTACAAGGACGTCACCAACTACAACAATTTCTATGAGTTCTCCACCGACAAGTACGAGCCCGCCGGGCTGGCGAAGAATTTCAAAACGCGCCCCTGGACCGTGACCATCGACGGCGACGTCAAGAAGAAGCAGGTGCTCGATGTGGACACGATCCTCAAGATGGCGGCGCCCGAGGAGCGCATCTACCGGCATCGTTGCGTGGAGGGTTGGTCGATTGTTGTGCCGTGGGTGGGATTTTCCTTGAGCGAACTGATCAAGCGGGCGGAGCCGCTGGGGAAGGCAAAGTTCGTCGAGTTCACCACTCTTTACGATCCCAAGCAGATGCCGGGGCAGCGCACCAGCGTGCTGCGATGGCCGTATGTGGAAGGGTTGCGGATGGACGAAGCGATGCATCCGCTGGCCCTGCTCTGTTTCGGCCTTTACGGTGAGGTGCTGCCCAATCAGGACGGCGCGCCCCTGCGCGTCGTGATTCCGTGGAAGTATGGATTCAAGAGCGCGAAATCCATCGTGCGCATCCGCTTCACCGATCAGCAGCCGATGAACAGCTGGCAGTTGTCGGCTCCGAATGAGTACGGCTTCTACTCGAACGTAAACCCGAACGTGGACCATCCGCGCTGGAGTCAGGCCAAGGAGCGCCGCCTGGGCGAGTTCCTGAAGCGACCCACTCTCATGTTCAATGGCTACGACCAGGTCGCGAGCCTGTACTCAGGAATGGACCTGAAGAAGAACTTCTGAAAGCATTGCAGAGGTCAGAGGTCAGATTGCAGAAGTAAAACCTGCAGATCGGCCGTTGCCCAGGGGTTAAC
>JBAVUO010000057.1:0-15659 GCA_049696815.1 Terriglobales bacterium
GGCTGTTGAAAAAGGAACCAAAGGAGTAATTTCAGCGAATTCCAGCCTCTACGACGAACGAACATTCAACAACTTACGAGCGAACTCCGTTGTTGAAATGCCCTGAAGAGAGTTTTTCAACAGCCACAGCCGATTACACTCACAACGCTGTCGGTGAGCATTATCGACAATGGTTTTGAAACGGACGACTTCTCGTTTCCACAAGCTGACATCCTCCGCCATCCTGTTGCCAACAATGGGGATATCTATTGATTTAGGTTTTACCTGTCCTGCATTGTCATTCCACTCGGCCCCAGCGATAGTGCCTCCAGAACGGAGGCACTTATGGCTACCTCATTTGCCGACTTTGCGGAGCAGGCGAACCCCACCGCGCTGGCCGAGGCCCGTCGCGCCGGATTTCGCCAGGCGACCCGGGTCCACGGCAGCTTTCTAGCAACCGCCGAAAAACGCGGCCTGATCTGGCTGGCCGAGCGCACGCCCGCTTGTGTCAATTCCGACCATCTCACCATCCTCGGTTTCGCCGCCCAGATCGGAACCGGGGTCTGTTACGCCCTGGCCGCCTGGGACCGCCGCATGCTACTGGCGGCCATTGTCTGCCTCGCGGTGAACTGGTTCGGCGACAGCCTTGACGGTACCCTGGCCCGCGTCCGCCAGCGGCAGCGCCCCCGCTACGGCTTTTACGTGGACCACATCATTGATTCGATCGGCGCGACCGCCATGATGGCGGGGCTGGCGCTCTCCGGCTATATGCATCCGGTGATCGCGATTGGGCTGTTGATTGCGTTCCTGCTGCTCTCGATCCAGTCATATCTCGCAACCTACACCCTGGGCGAATTTCATCTTTCCTTCTGGCATTTCGGGCCGACCGAGTTGCGCATCCTGCTGGCGGTCGGAAACCTGGCGCTGTTCCGCTGGGCATGGGTTCTGCACGGGCGCTATCGGCTGTTCGATATCGGCGGCGCGATCGGACTGGCCGGCATGGTGCTGATGCTGATCGTGGTCAGCGTGAAAAACACCGTCCGGCTCTATCGGGAAGAGAGGATCGCGTGAAGAGGCAGATCCCCTGTGGGGACGGGCGCCCTCGCCCGTCCAAGCCGAGCGAAGCTCGGCAGGCTCTCCTCCGCTGGCTGAAGTTCAATGCGATCGGCGGAATCGGCATTGCCGTGCAACTCGCTGCCCTGGCTCTATTCCGTTCAGCCCTGCGTCTCGACTACCTGCTGGCCACCGCGTTGGCCGTCGAGGTTGCCGTGATCCACAATTTCCTCTGGCACGAACGCTTCACCTGGGCGGACCGGCCGGCGGCGCACCCTGTCCAATCGCTGGTGCGGCTGGCCAAGTTCAACCTCAGCAACGGCGGAGTCTCCATCGTGGGGAACCTCCTGCTGATGCGTCTGCTGGTCGGCGAACTTCACTTGAATTACGTGCTGGCTAACCTGATGGCAATTGCGGTGTGCTCGCTGGTGAACTTCCTGCTCTCCGACCGCCTCGTTTTTTCCAGCGGGAAAGCCGATGCCCGTGACCTCGGTTAAGTACCTTGGTAAGTGTCTCCCAGAGTCATAGGTTCTTGTTCGGGGGTTCCGCAGCGAGCAAACGAGGGATATAATGTTAGTAGTTGCCATGCATCCGAACGGCTCCATTTCGCGGATATGCTGGGTCGAGGGACGCGCCTGTCCCCGCCGGTATCTCTGCGTGCTGCCTTCGCACGTGCGCGCCAACCTCTTCGGCAGCGACTAGTCGTTGCCCCCTCCGCTTATCGTCAGTGGTCTTCAGCTATTAGCTCTTAGCCTTTAGCTCTCCCCCGCAGCGATTCGATCGAGTCGCTTCGACCGAGGTCCAGACCACTGAGAACTGAGAACCGAGAACTGAGAACTAGATCCGGAGGATCCATGACCACCAAGACTCTGATTGCTGGCCCCAAGCTGAAGACCGCGATTCCGGGCCCCAATGCCAAGCGTATTCTCGCGGGCGATGAAAAATATATTTCCCCGTCCTACACCCGTTCTTACCCGATGGTGGCCAAGCGCGGCCGCGGCATCGTCGTCGAAGACGTGGATGGCAACGAGTTCTTCGACTTTTCCGCCGGCATTGCCGTGACTTCCACTGGCCACTGCCATCCGGAAGTGGTCGCCGCCATTCAGAAGCAGGCGGGCGAACTCATTCACATGTCGGGCACTGACTTTTACTACGAGAACATGGTGACGCTGGCGGAGCGGCTGTCGAAGATCGCACCCATGCCCGGCCCGCACAAGATTTACTACGGCAACTCGGGAACGGAGGCGGTCGAGTGCGCGCTGAAGCTGGCGCGCTACCACACCCGGCGGCAGCACATCATCGCCTTCCTGGGTGCGTTCCATGGGCGCACGATGGGCGCGCTTTCGCTGACCGCCTCGAAGCCGCAGCAGAAGCGACGCTTCGCGCCGCTGGTGCCAGGCGTGACGCATGTCCGCTATCCCGATGTGTATCGCGGCTGCACGGGCGGCCCGGAGGACGCTGAGAAGTTCGCCCTCGGTTGTGCGCGCTACATCGAAGACAAGCTGTTCAGCACGGTGCTCGCTCCGGAGGAAGTCGCGGCGATTTTCGTAGAGCCGATCCAGGGCGAAGGCGGGTATGTAATCGCACCCAACGTCTTCATGCAGGAATTGCGCCGCATCTGCGACAAGCACGGCATCCTGCTGGTGGTGGACGAAGTGCAAAGTGGCATCGGCCGCACCGGTAAGTGGTGGGCGGTCGAGCACACCGGCGTGCATCCGGACATTGTGTGCAGCGCTAAAGGCATTGCTTCCGGCATGCCGCTCGGGGTCACGATCAGCAAGGCCGAGATCATGGACTGGGTGCCCGGTTCGCATGCTTCCACCTTCGGCGGCAACCCGGTGTGTATCGCTGCGGCCATGGCTACGCTCGACGTGATCGAGAAGGAAGGTTTGCTGGCGAACGCGCGGGAAGTCGGCAGCCACATTCTTAGGCGTATCGCTGACTGGCCGAAGAAGCACAAGCTGGTCGGCGACGTCCGCGGACGCGGCCTCATGGTCGGCGTCGAGATCGTGAAAGACCAGAAGACCCGCGAACACGGCCACGACGAACGCGACCGCATCGTCGAACTAGCCTTCGAGCGCGGCATTCTTTTCCTCGGTTGCGGCCCGAGCACTGTCCGCATCGCGCCGCCGCTGATCGTCACCAAGGACGAAGCGGACGTGGCTATCGACGCGCTCGAAGAGTCGATCGCCATCGTCGGGAAGAAAGCGTAACCGCCGGATTGGGGCGATGTGGAACGGAGTGGGAGTGTCTGTCCACATCGCCTCCGCCGCCATAGGACCGGCACAGGTTCCCGGATTTCCCGATGCCACGCTTTACAACTCGCACCGTTCTCGCGCTCGGATTCACGCTGGTGGTTTGGGCGTCGGCCTTCGCCGGCATTCGCGCCGGACTGCGCGGCTATTCACCGGCAAATCTGGCCATCCTGCGTTTTCTGATTGCTTCGCTGGTGCTGGCCATCTATGCAGGAGTGGCGCATTTCCGGCGCCCGGAACTGCGCGACATCCCGGGACTGGTTCTGACCGGCGCCATCGGAATCAGCTTTTACAATTTGGCTCTCAATTACGGAGAAACTCGCGTGACTGCGGGAGCGGCGAGTCTGCTGATCGCATCAACCCCGATCTGGACCGCGCTGCTGGCCCGGCTCGTGCTGCATGAGAGACTGACCGCGATCGGATGGTTCGGCGTGTTTCTGAGTTTTGCCGGGGTCGCGTTGATCGCGAGCGGGGAGGGAGAAGGCATTCGTCTTTCGCTCCAGGCGCTGGTGATCCTGGCCGCCGCCGTGACCTCAGCCGTGTACATGATTCTTCAGAAACACTATTTGGGAAGATACAGCGCCCTGGAGTTCACCGCCTACTCGATTTGGTCGGGTACCGTGCTGATGCTGCCCTTCGGCAGCGGCTTCCTGCACACGCTCCAAACTGCTCCCGTGCCAGCCACGCTGGCGGTCCTCTATCTAGGTGTTTTTCCGGGAGCGCTGGCCTATGTGGCATGGGCTTACGTGCTGTCGCACGGCACGGCCGGACGCACCGCGTCTCTGCTCTTCCTCATCCCGGTGTTTGCTATCGGCATTGCATGGCTGTGGCTGGGAGAAGTGCCGAAGACGGTCTCCCTCGGCGGCGGCGCGATCGCGATGGCGGGCGTTGTCGTGGTGAACAGGAAAGGCAGGGAGAGGGCCGCCCAGGGGATCGCCGCGGGTTCCGTTGTAGAGAGTTGAACTCAGACGGGAAATGGCCGAACGGGAGATACCGAGGAATCCATCGCTCTCACTTCACACGGTGGGCCGAAATTGTACCGAACGGTCCGTGATAGCGGTCACAGTGGCCCCGGAGGGCCGCAGGCTAGAGTAAAGTTGAGGCCTGATTTCCATGTCCTCCGGCCGCCTCACCCAGACAACACTGCGCGCACTGGACTGGCTCTCCGCCCGCACGCTTCCACCCGAGGATATGCCAGCTCACCAGCGCACCGGCCGGCGCGGCGAAGAGGCCGCCTACTTCTACCTGCGGCGGCGCGGCTACGTCATCATCGCCCGAAACTACCGCTCACCCCATCATCACGGCGAACTCGATTTGATCGGATGGGAGAAGGGTACACTCTGTTTCGTCGAAGTGAAGACGCGCACGACGCGCCACGTGAAGCCCGCCGAAGCGGCCGTAGACCGCGAGAAACAAAGGGAATTGAGACTGGTTGCCCGCAGCTTTCTGCGCCATATGCCACCATCGTGCCAGTGGCGTTTCGATATCCTGGCTGTATATTATGAGCACCAGTCAAGCCGCCCCTCGTTCGAGTTATTTCAAAATGCGTTTTCCGTGGCGTACAATCGATGATTTGCGAATCCCGGTTGAAAGGATTTAGTGCGTGCCTGAATTAAGGAAAGATCCCATCGTAGGCCGGTGGGTCATTATTTCCACGGATCGCGCCAAACGGCCCACGGACTTCGTGCGCGAACCGGTGAAGATCAAGGGCGGATTTTGTCCTTTCTGCTATGGCAACGAAAACAAGACGCCGCCGGAAATCCTGGCGTACCGGCCCAGCACCAACGGCAATCCTCTTCAGAAAGACGGTCCGGGTTGGACGATTCGAGTCGTTCCCAACAAATTTCCGGCACTCGGCATCGAAGGCAATTTGAATAAGCAGGCCGATGGCATGTTTGACAGGATGAACGGCATCGGGGCGCACGAAGTTGTCATCGAGACGCCCGATCACAACGCCAGCCTGGCGACGCTGCCTTCCAAGCGCATCGAGGACGTGCTCTGGGCCTTCCGCGACCGCATCCTTGATCTCAAGAAAGACCGCCGTTTCAAGTACATCCTGATTTTCAAGAACCACGGGGAAGCAGCGGGGGCGTCACTTGAGCACTCTCACTCGCAGCTGATCGCGTTGCCCATTCTGCCCATCTATGTGGTCGAGGAACTGCAGGGAGCCAAACAGTATTACATCTACAAAGAGCGCTGCGTCTTCTGCGACGCCATCCGCCAGGACATCGAAAATGGCACCCGAGTCGTGGCTGAGAACGAAGATTTTCTGACTCTCGCCCCGTATGCTCCAAGGTTTCCCTTCGAAACCTGGATCCTCCCCAAGCGGCATGAATCCGCGTTCGAGAACTCATCGTCCCAGATGTTCGAGAATCTTGCCAAGTCGATCAAACTGCTGCTCATGAAGGCTGACCGGGTGCTCGATAATCCGCCCTACAACCTGGTGATTCACAGCTCTCCGGTACAGGACCCCACCAACGAACACTACCACTGGCACATTGAGTTCATGCCCAAGCTGACAAAGACGGCGGGCTTTGAGTGGGGTACCGGCTTCTACATCAACCCCACGCCGCCTGAGGAAGCCGCGAAGTTCCTGCGCGAGGCGGATGTAGAGGAGACAGCACCGGCGGCCGTAGCCACGCGCTGAGAGCTAACAGCAGACAGCCAACAGCGAACAGCCAACCTAGCCCTGGGTCCGATCGAGAAATTCCGCATGCCATGCCATCTGGATCGCCTCCAGCTTACCCTCGTTGGACTGCTTGGGATCGTCCGTGAAGGCCGGAAGTTGGGTCACATACTTGTGCAGGTCGGTGTAACGCACGCTGAGCGGGTCGAGTTCGGGATGGGCTTCGGAGAGAAGAATGCCGATGTCTTCCGAATCATCCCAACTTAGCTGTTTTGGCATGAACGCTCCAGGAAAAATCAACCGTTAGCTGTTAGCACCTTTAGCCACCGATCATCGGCGAATTGTGCCGTCCAACAGGGTTTGGCTAAGAGCTAAGAGCTTCCTCTTAGTGCCCTTCCGAAACGTAGTTCCGATTCCAGGCCGGGATCTCCACGACCACCTTGCCCGGTTTCTTGATCACGGCCTGGCAGCCCAGGCGCGAGTTCAGCTGCAGATCGGCGGCGGAGTCGAGTTTGTCGGCTTCGTCGTCTTCCAATTCCGACATCAGTTCGCGTCCTTGTTTGACCCAGACGTGGCAAGTCGTGCAGGCGCAGTTTCCCCCGCACGCGTGATCGAGATCAACGTCGAAATTCAGGGCCACGTCGAGAATGGACTCTTCCTTGCCGTGATCCTTGTAGGGCAGCTTGCCATGCTCGAAGGTAACGGTCCTGCCTTCTGGCAGAAAGGTCACCTCGACCGTGTTTTCGCTGGGTGCTTCCACTGTGGCGGTTCCACTACCTTCTGTTTTCTGTTCCGACATCTTTGCTCCTAAGAGGACTGAGCACGGATTCTGACTCCTGATTGCTGACTAGAACTGCTCTTCAAAAGAACTCTTAAGGGTTAAGAAAGGCGACCCTCAGGGGCTAAAGCCCGCATTTTGGGCGGATCTTGCCGGCACGGCTGAAGCCGTGCCCTACCCATCCGTGCCCTGCTCAAAACCGGCTCTTGAAACCAGTTCTACTGCCTCATTCAAACTCCGCTTTCGCCACCGGATGCCCGGCCGCCGGGCCTTCGTCCAGATCTGTCTCGTCCATCGTCTTGCCTTTGAGCGCGGTGGTCACGGCACTGTCCATCATGAATTCCGCCAGACGCATCGTGCCCTGGTTGAGGGCGTCAATGCCGTTTCGGATTGCCTGGTAGTCATCCTCGTTCTTCACTGCCACGAGCGCCTTCTCCAACAGTTCGGTGTTGCGGCGCACATCGCTCGTCAGGCGATGCCAGGCTTCGTTTCTCTTTCCTTTGGCCAGCGCTGCCAGAATCGTGTCAGCCTCGCGCCGCGCCTCGATGAGTTGGCGCTGCCGGAAATCCTCTTCGGCATAGTCGAAGGATTCGAGCAGCATGTTCTCGACCTGCTCGTCGGTCAGGCCGTAACTGGGCTGGACTTCGATCTGCGCTTCCTGGCCGCTGCGCTGTTCCCGCGCCGAGACATGCATGATGCCGTTCGCATCAATCAGAAACTTGACCTCAATCCGCGGCATGCCCGCCGGCATGGGCGGAACGCCTTTCAGGTCGAATCGCGCCAGCGACCGGCAATCGCGCGCCAGTTCGCGCTCGCCTTGCAGAACGTGGATGGCCACGTTCGCCTGCCCGTCCACTTGCGTGGTGTAGTACTGCGTCGCGGAGGCGGGGATAGTCGAGTTGCGCAGGATTATCTTGTCCGTCACTCCGCCGCCGACCTCGATCCCGAGCGACAGCGGCGTCACGTCGAGCAATAGCATCTCTCTGGTGACCGCCGATCCGCCGCCGAGAATTTCGGCCTGCACCGCGGCGCCCAGCGCGACCACTTCATCCGGATTCAGATCGGTGTGCGGGATGCGGCCAAACAGATCCTGCACCAGTTGCCGCACCTTGGGAATCCGGGTGGAGCCGCCGACCAGCACCACTTCGTCGATCTCGGAAGGCTTGAGCCGCGCGTCTTTCAGAGCCTGCTTGCAGGGGCTGACGGTGCGGTCGATGATCGGTTGGATCAGCGACTCGAACATCTCGCACGTGATCTCGCGCTGATAGCGTTTTCCGCCCGGCAACTCAACGTCCAGCTTTGCCGCCGGCTCCGCCGAGAGCGCGATCTTAGTTTCAATCACGGCCTTGCGGATGCGCGCGACGGTCTCTCCGTTCCGCCGTAGATCGAGGCCCAGGTCGCCCCGGATGTCATTGAGCGCGATGGTGATCAGCAGATTATCAATGTCATCGCCGCCGAGGTGGGTGTCGCCGTTGGTGGAGATGACCTCGAAAATGCCGTCGTGCAATCTGAGGATCGAAATGTCGAAGGTGCCGCCGCCCAGATCGTAAACCGCGACAATGCCGTTCTTTTTCTTGTCGAGACCGTAGGCGAGCGCAGCCGCGGTCGGTTCGTTGACCAGCCGAAGAACATCGATCCCGGCGATTCGTCCGGCGTCTTTCGTGGCCTGCCGCTGCGCGTCGTTGAAGTAGGCTGGAACCGTGATGACCGCCTTCGTCACCGGCCCGGCGAAGAATCGTTCGGCATTCCGCTTGAGCTGGCGAAGTATCTGCGCCGAAATTTCCG
Source organism: Terriglobales bacterium (assembly GCA_049696815.1). Taxonomy (GTDB): domain Bacteria; phylum Acidobacteriota; class Terriglobia; order Terriglobales; family Acidobacteriaceae; genus Acidiflorens. The sequence goes on from JBAVUO010000057.1 coordinate 8,477, forward strand.
GTGGAGTATAGGTCCGCTCGCCAATCTTGATGCGCAGCACTTCTCCAGACCCGAGATCCTCGGCCAGCCGGAAGGGAAAAAACTTCAGCTCGTCCTGAATGTCTTCCATGCCGCGACCCATCAGCCGCTTGACCGAATAGACCGCGCGCTCCGGGGTCTCGATCAAATACTTGCGCGCCGCATTTCCCACCACGACCTGGTTCTTCTGGTCGAGCGCCACCACCGAAGGCACGAGGTTCAGCCCGTCTTCTCCTGGAATGACGGCCGGGGCAGCCCCTTGCATGAAGGCCACCAGCGAGTTCGTGGTGCCGAGATCAATGCCGACAATGTGGTCAGTTGCCATTGAATCATTTATTCATTGAGTCATTGAATCAATGACTCAATGATTCAATCTCTCAATTCTCCATTGCCTCATTCACGTCCCGCACCAGGTTCCGGACGTAGTTCCTGCGATTCAGTACATCCAGCATGCGCTCGCGGATCTGCTGACGGGCCTCCTCGGACCCGGCGTCCACAGCCTGGTCCCATCGGCTCCACTCAGACCGGAGTTCGTCTAAGAGCGCGTCGTCCTTCTCCTCAAGCGCGAGCTTCGCCTTCCCGATCTCCTCCAGCAATGCCGGATCGTCTTCGCCCAGCTTCTTCTGCATCCTGAGTTCTTCCAGGTGCAGATTGAGTTCGAAGACTTCTTCCAGGATATCCGGAGGCACCGCCTGTTTTTTCAACTCGCCGGTGGCGCGAGCTCTCTCGGTCGCTTGCTTCGACTGCTCTTCCAGTTCCACGCCTTCCAGGCGCAACAGGTATTCCGTGCGTTTGATGGGATCCTTCAGCGTGCGGTAGGCATCGTTGAGAAGCGAGCTCTGCTCGAGGCTCCAGGAACGTTCTTGCGGGTCGGCCCTGGCAAAGAGGTCAGGATGGAGGTGGCGACTCAAGGCGTAGAACTCTTTTTCGAGAACGGCTGTGTCCAGGTTCAGCTTCCGTGGGAGTCCGAAGAAGCTGAAGTAATCCACCGGCACCGGCGGCTGTACTTTGCCACACGCGCTGCAGAAATGGGTGGCGCGCATCGTGCCGCACGACCAGCAGGTGGAGGTTGCATCCGCGGGCATGGTCACCGACGATTTGGATTCCGTTTTCGCCATAACAAAACACGGGGCGGACCAGTTGCCCGCCCCTGGTGAACCTGATTGGGACGGGCGGGAACGCCCGTCATTCCACGCTACGCTGAGAAGGAGCTGCCACAGCCGCAGGATTTCGTCGAGTTCGGATTTACGAATACGAATCCCTGCTGCATCAGAGTCTCCTGGTAGTCGAGCGTCATCCCGTGCAGATAGATGAACGACTTCGGGTCCACAAAAACCCGCACATCTTCAAACTGGAAGACGCGGTCCCGCTCGCGCGCCTGGGTGTCGAAGCGGATGTTGTAGCTCAGCCCCGAGCATCCGCCGCCCTGGACTCCGATACGAAGGCCTCCCTGCTCCGGCGAAATGCCCTCCTTCGCCATCGCCGAGCGGATCTTCGCGATCGCCTTTTCGGTGACCTGGATGCCCTTGGCCGGGGCCGTGGGCGGCGCTACGACTTTGAGTACTTCTTCCATAAATGAGCTTCTAGCTGCTAGCTCCTGGCTTCTAGCAATCAGCTACTAGCTTCTGGCTTCTATCAACCAAGCGCAGAGCGCCGAGCCACTGGCTTGCTAGAAGCCAGCAGCTAGAAGCTAGTAGCTGTCTCACCGCACCCGCACTTCTGCCGGCTGCGCTGTCGCTTGCTGCTTCTTCTTCCAGTCGCCGATGGCCGCCCGGATCGCATCCTCAGCCAGCACCGAGCAGTGAATCTTCACCGGCGGCAGCGACAGTTCTTTCACGATCTCGGTGTTCTTGATCTCCAGAGCTTCGTCGATCGTCTTGCCCTTCACCCACTCCGTCGCCAGCGACGAAGAGGCAATGGCCGAGCCGCAGCCGAACGTCTTGAACTTCGCGTCTTCGATGACGTTGGTTTCCGGGTTGACCTTGATCTGCAGCTTCATGACGTCGCCGCACTCCGGCGCTCCCACCAGGCCCGTACCCACTTCGGCGCTGGACTTGTCCATCGATCCCACGTTCCGTGGATTGTTGTAATGATCGATAACCTTATTGCTGTATGCCATGCTTCGTTTCTCCTCACCTCAAACTTTGTTGCCAGCCGATTTAGTGTGCTTCTGCCGCCCACTTCACGCTCTTCAAGTCCACACCTTCTTTTGCCATCTCGTAGAGTGGCGACAGTTCGCGCAGCCGCGCGACGGTCTCGACCACGCGGTCGGCCACGTAATCCACTTCCGCTTCCGTGTTGAACCGCCCAATGCCAAAGCGGATCGAGCTGTGCGCCAGGTCGTCGCCCGTGCCCAGAGCCTTCAATACATACGATGGCTCAAGTGTCGCCGAGGTGCACGCCGAGCCGCTGGAAACGGCAATGTCGTTGATGCCCATCAGCAGCGACTCGCCTTCCACGTACGCGAAGCTGATGTTCAGGTTGCCGGGCAAGCGATGTTCCATCGAACCGTTGATGTACACCTCGTCCAGACGGCTCATGATGCTGTCCCGCAGCCGGTTGCGCAGGCCCGCGATCTTGCAGGATTCCTGTGGCATCTCTTCTTGCGCCAGCGCGCACGCCTTGCCCAAGCCGACAATTCCAGGAACGTTCAACGTGCCGGAGCGCATGCCGCGCTCGTGCCCGCCGCCGTCGATGATCGGCACCAGCTGCACCCGCGGGTTCTTGCGGCGCACATAGAGCGCGCCCACACCCTTCGGGCCATACAGCTTGTGCGCGGTAATGGAGGCGATGTCAATGTTCATCTTGATCACGTCGACCGGCACCTTGCCGATGGCCTGCACAGCATCGGTGTGGAAGATCACCCCGCGCTCGTGGCAAAGCTTGCCGATCTCGGCGATCGGCTGCAGCACTCCAATCTCGTTGTTCGCCGCCATGATCGTAACCAGGATCGTCTTTTCATCCATGGCGCGCTTCAGATCGTCGAGATCAACCAGTCCATCCTTCTGCACCGGCAAGTAGGTGACGCGGAAGCCCGACTTCTCCAGGTGCTTGCAGGTGTCCAACACGGCCTTGTGTTCGGTGACCGCGGTGATGATGTGGTTGCCCTTCTCGCGGTACATCTCGGCGACGCCCTTGATTGCCAGGTTGTCGCTTTCGGTGGCGCCGGAGGTGAAGATAATCTCTTTCGCAGTGGCTCCAATCAGCTTCGCGATGCGGTCGCGCGACAACTCGACCGCCTCTTCCGCCACCCATCCGAAGGGGTGATTGCGGCTGGCGGCGTTGCCGAACTTCTCCATGAAGTAGGGCAGCATCTCTTCCAGTACCCGCGGATCCATGGGCGTGGTCGCGTGGTTGTCCATGTAAATCGGCAGCTTGATCCCAGGCGGGACAGTCCGCAGCCCCGTTTCCTGGGTGGCTGGAGTCGCCGTGTTGCCATTCGTGCTCATGATTGCTTCGCTCCTCACTATCCTTGCTGACCGGCAATCTGCCGGGCGCTACGAAATCGTTACCAATCCCGTCGGCCTGCTGACCTCGATGATCTCCAGCTCTTCCTTCATCTCGTAAATCTTGATCTTCTTCAGCACCTGCTCGATGCTTTCATTCACTTTTCGCAGCGGCTCGCGAATGGTGCAGCGATCAGTCTGGCCGCACTCGCCGCGAACCGTCACGCACGAAGTGATGAACAGCGGCCCATCGATGGCCTGGATCACCTCGAATGCCGAGATCGTCTTCGGATCGCGCGCCAGGGTATAGCCACCGTTGCTGCCGTGCTGCGAGATCAGCAGTCGCGCCTTGGCCAGCCGTTGCAGGATCTTGGCCAGTGCCTCTTGCGGTATCCCATAAGCCTCAGCGACGTCCTTGGCGCTGCACGCACCCTGGGCGGCGTGCTCGGCCAGATGCTTCATGGCCATGAGTCCGTAATCGGCCTTCTTGGTCAGCTTCAGCATCCGGCTAACTCCGACCTCCTCCGTCGGATAGAATCCCGACTGTTTAGGTCGCATATTCATTCTAGCTCGAATGGCCATTTCAGGCAAGGCCGTTCAGCCAACGGTCGAACTTACCCTGCGACTGGCAAGTTCCGACAGGTGAATGGCTTAGCGGGATAGTTCGGGGAAAGCCGGTACTTTCGTAATATTCTCCTACCCTTGGCGGACGCCTGGATCCGGCGCAGCCCACCATGCACCACCGCTAATCACTTGACATCCTGATTAGGCCGTCTAAAATACCGCCATTTTCCGGCGGAACGCGGCTCCAGTGATTGAGAACAAAACAGTGCCCGGAGTTTATGACGCCTAGCCAGCCTCCTCAACCCCCTCAAAAGGTCAGCCGGGAGCAGTGCAAGCATCCCCGGGTGCAGATCGTTTCTCGCGACGAAGATGCCGAGTACGTGGAATGCGAGGAATGTGGCGACGTCTTCGAGTCCAGCGAGTTCAAGGACATGGCGATCGAGGACACGAAAGACCCGGAGGACGTCTGACCGACGCTCTTCCCACGGAAACCCATCACATGAATAGCGCCAGTCACGTGAGTAGCTGGGGACAAGAGCTGTTCACAATGGCACACCGTTTCACCTGGGCAGCGGGACAATGGGTTCTGTTCAGGCTGGCAAATTGTAGTGAGGGAAAACCAGCACTTCGTTGTTGATGACGTTATCTATCTTAAGGACGAGGACGACCCCCGAGATGTTGAACCGCCGCTATCGCAGACGTTAACTCTGGGTTGCGACGGCTCCCGGTGGGTTGGGTACGGCGAACAGCGAAACGATTCCAGGTAATTAAAGATAAGGCGGGTGACGGCGCCGCTCACGCTGCCGGCGGTGTTACCCGCATCTTCGCCAGCTCCGTCTCATTCACTCTTACCAAGCCGCTCTCTCCGTAATGGTCGCAGAGCCCAGGCCAAATCCTATTCCGATCAGCCAAGTCCGATTCCGATCAGTAGGCCTTCCAGAAGAAGTACAGCGACATCGCCGTTCCCACCAGGATGACGAACACGCGGATCCATCCCTGGGGGAGTTTCTGGGCATAGTGGGCACCGAGATATCCGCCGAGGATCGCGCCGGCAGTCGTGACGATGCCCGGCTTCCACGCCACCGCTCCCGCCAGGATGAAGGTGATGACCGCCATGCCGTTGATGATGCTGCCGAAAACGGACTTCAGAGCGTTCATGGCGTGGATGTCGGTCATGCCGAGGGTCGCCAGCATGGCCAGGTTCACGATCCCGACGCCTCCGCCGAAATAGCCGCCATACACGGCGACCCCCAACTCAAACAACGCAGCGAAGGCAATGGCGGCGGTCGAGGCGTCGTGGGCCGCAAAGCTTGAAACGCCGCGGCTTAGACGGCTCCCACTGGCGAACAGAACCGTGGCCCCCAGCATCAGCCAGGGCAGCACCCGCAGAAAGGTGTGGGCGGGAGTGTGGAGGAGCAGGAACGCTCCGGCGAGACCTCCGATGATGCTGGCGACGGTGAGCGGGATCATGACCCGCCGCGAGATGTCGAAGTGCTTGCGATAGGCTCCGGAGCTGGCCGTCACTCCCACCCAGAGCGCGAGGGTATTGGTCGCGTTGGCGGAGATGGGCGCGACCCCGCTGAACAGAAGCGCCGGAAAGGCGATGAAACTGCCGCCGCCGGCGACGGCATTGAGCGCGCCGCCGAGCGCGCCGGCGAAAAACAGGAAGATGGCGGTGTGGAGAGCCAAATACAAGATATATCACGGGTTAGCGGGTTGTGAGTAGTGAGTAGCGAGCCGGGGGCGGGCTGGAATGTCCGTGACAAAGGTCATATCCGGCCGATGCCGTGCCGTTTAGGCTGGCGTCGTAGGGAAGACTTCATGGCAACGCAAGCTCATAGCGAAATCATTCCGGAAGTTCCGCCGACCCTCATCCCAACGCCACCAGGACCTCTGCCGCCCGATTCCGGTTCTAGTTCTAGTAGAGACGCAGCTTGCTGCGTCTCCCGAGACGTTGCAAGCAACGTCTCTACGGCCAAGGTCAAGCCCAAGAAGAAGCTGGTCCGCCGCACCGATCGCGACTACTCACAGAACGTGCGCCGCAGTTTTCAGGGAGCATTCCTTCTGTTGAACGTCTGGATCGGCAGCGTCTTTTATTTCTGGGTGCGTCAGTTCGAGCCGGGCGGGGCTCCGACTTCCTTACAGCGCCCGGCGGGAGTCGAAGGCTGGCTGCCGATCGCCGGCCTGATGAACCTGCGGTATTTCCTGCTGACCCATCGGGTGCCGCGGCTGCATCCGGCGGGGATGTTTCTGCTGATCTCGTTTCTGGCAATGTCGTTCCTGTTCCGCAAGGCCTTTTGCAGCTGGCTGTGCCCGGTGGGAACGATTTCGGAATATCTGTGGCAGCTGGGCCGCAAGCTGTTCCGGCGGAACTTCTTTCTGCCACGCTGGCTGGATGTGGGGCTGCGCGGGCTGAAGTATCTGCTGCTCGGTTTCTTCGTGTGGGCGGTCAGCACGATGGCGGCCGACGAACTCGCCGCCTTCATGAACAGCCCCTACGGGGTGATCGCCGACGTCAAGATGCTGAACTTTTTCCGCCACCTTGGCGAGACGGGCGCGATCGTGCTCGGCGTGCTGGTGGTGGCCTCGCTGTTTATCCAGAACTTCTGGTGCCGTTATCTATGTCCGTATGGGGCGCTGCTGGGAATCACGGCCCTGTTCAGCCCGGCGCGCATCCGGCGCAATCCGGAGACGTGCATTGATTGCGAGAAGTGCGCCAAGGCATGCCCGTCGGCGCTGCCCGTGGACAAGTTGATCACCATCAAGTCGGCGGAGTGCACCGGGTGCCTGGAGTGTGTGGCGATCTGCCCGGCGAAGGATACTCTCAGCCTGGCGCTGCCCAAGATTCCAGCGCTGACGCCCCAGACTCCCCGGTTGCCGGCGTGGGCGATGGCGGCGGGAATTGCCGCGCTCTTCTTCGGCATTGTCGGATTCGCCAAGACCTACGGATACTGGGACTCGCACGTACCGGCCGCGACTTATCAGCAGCTGGTTCCACAGGCCGATCAGGCCAGGCATCCGATGCCGGGAGAGAATTAGCGAGATCTGCAACCGCCAGATTGTTGCGGCGGGCGTCCGAGGGGCAGCGCCGGCATCTTGCCGGCTGTCCCGAGGGCGTCTCGCCCTCGGCACGCGGAGCGGTAAAACCGCCCGGC
>JBAVUO010000058.1:0-13340 GCA_049696815.1 Terriglobales bacterium
TCTCGAGGATGTGGGGCGGCCTGCACGGGCAGGTGTTCGCGATCTTCATCGTGGTAGACGCGGCGGCCGAAGCGGCCGTCGGACTGGGCATTCTGATCGCCTTCTTCCGCAACAAGGAGACGATCAACGTGGATGAGATTGATTTGTTGAAGTGGTGAGAAAGCTTCTAGCTACGAGCTGCGAGCTTCGAGCGAGCGGCTTCTAGCTACTAGCTTCTGGCTGCTAGCAAGCAAAAGCGAACAGCGAATGGCGAACGACGAATAGCGAACGACTAACGACCGACGACTAACGACATGTTCCTAGACCACATCTGGCTGATTCCGCTCTTCCCGGCCTTCGGGGCCGCGATGATGTTCTTCTTTGGCCGCCGGATGCAGAAGGCGGCGGTGAACGCGGTCTGCGTCGGCGCGGTCGTCGTGGCCTTTCTGTTTGCCTGTGGAGCAGCGTGGCAGTACACGCAGGTTGCTCATGGCACGGGGCAGCCCTTTGAAAAAGTCCTCTACACCTGGCTGGGCAGCGGTGACGCGCACCTCAACTTTCTGAAGAAAGACGGCACGACGGCGCAGTTCAGCGCCGACTTCGGTTTCCTGCTCGATCCGCTCTCCGCCATCTGGCTGCTGTTCGTGACCGGCGTGGGCATGTTGATCCACATCTACTCCGTGGGTTACATGGCGCATGAGGGCGGGTACTACCGCTTCTTCGGATACCTGAACCTGTTCATGTTCTCGATGCTCACGCTCGTCCTGGCGAACAACTATGCGCTCATGTTCGTGGGATGGGAGGGCGTGGGGTTGTGTTCGTACCTGCTGATCGGGTTCTATTTCCACCGCAAGTCGGCGAGCGACGCCGCGAACAAGGCGTTCATCGTGAACCGCATCGGCGACGCCGGATTCATTCTCGGCATGTTCACGATGGCATGGTATCTGGGTTCGTTCCGGTTCATAGATATCAATGCGGCCGCGCGCAGCGGGCACTTCGCCATCGGCGATCCCGTTCTGACCGCGGCGGCTCTGTTGCTGTTTGTCGGCGCGACCGGCAAGTCGGCGCAGATTCCTCTTTATATCTGGCTGCCCGATGCGATGGAAGGCCCGACGCCGGTTTCGGCGCTGATCCACGCGGCCACCATGGTCACGGCGGGCGTGTACATGGTGGCGCGCTCGAACGCCGTCTTCGTGCTCGCCCCCACGGCGATGAAGACGGTCGCGATCATCGGCGCGCTGACGGCAATTTTCGCCGCGTCCATCGGCCTGGTTCAGAACGACATCAAGCGCGTGCTCGCCTACTCCACCGTCTCGCAACTGGGATACATGTTCCTGGCGCTCGGCGTGGGCGCGTTCGCGGCGGGCGTTTTTCACGTCTTCACGCATGCGTTCTTCAAGGCGCTGTTGTTCCTGGGCTCGGGCTCGGTGATCCACGCGCTGAGTGGCGAGCAGGACCTGCGCAACATGGGAGACCTGCGCCACCGCACGCCGGTGACGTTTACGACCATGTTCGTGGCCACGCTGGCGATTGCCGGCATCTTCCCCTTCGCCGGATTCTTCTCGAAAGACGAAATCCTCTGGCGAACCTGGAGTTCCGAGAGCGGCGCGTTCCCGATTTTGTGGCTCATCGCCTACGCCACGGCGCTGATGACGGCCTTCTACATGTTCCGGCTTATTTATCTGACCTTCTATGGCCAGCCACGTATGAGTCACGAGGTCGAGCACCATATCCACGAGTCGCCCAAGTCCATGACCGTCCCGCTGGTGATCCTCGCGATTGGCTCGGTCTTTGCCGGATGGCTGGGCGTGCCGCACAGCCTGGGCGGGTCGGCGAACTTCGAAAAGTTCCTCGAGCCGGTGTTTGCGAACGAAGCGGTGGTTGCGCAGGCAGAAGGGAAGGTGCCGCGAGTGGCAGCGGGCGAGAAGGAAGCCGAGCACACCGACAAGACGGAGTACTTGCTTATGATCCTGTCGCTGGGGGCGGCGGGCGTGGGCTGGGGCATGGCGTACCGTTCCTACCGGAATGCCGGCAAGGACTACCCCGAGCCTATCGCCGCGAAAGCGCCGCCGCTCTACAAAGTGCTCTTCAATAAGTGGTTCGTGGACGAAGCCTACGACTACGCCTTCACCGGACGGCGCAAGCTCGGCGATATCCGCCTGGGCGTGATGGGCGCGGGCGAAGCCTCGTCGTGGTTCGACGCGAAGATCATCGATGGCACCGTGAACGGCGCCGGCTGGACGACGCGCGCCGTAGCGACGTTATCCAAATGGTGGGACATCATCGTCATTGACGGCATAGGCGTGAATGGTCCGGCGGTCGCGGCGCGGGTGATTTCCTATCCGGCGCGCCTGCTCGAGTGGGGTCTGGTGCAGTGGTACGCGCTGGTGATGGTAGCTGGACTGTTAGGGTTTGGGTTGTATTACGTGTGGAAGTGAAACAGCTACTAGCTGCTAGCTCCTAGCTTCTGGCAAGCAAGATCACGCGGAAATTGGGAGTCGGAAAGAGATTGCTAGAAGCCAGTAGCTAGAAGCTAGAAGCTAGAAGCTGAACTTATGCAGAGTCACATTCTATCCATCATTCTCTTCACGCCACTCTTGGGGGCGCTGATTCTCCTGTTCGTGCCCAAGGAGAACAAGGACGCGATCCGCTGGATTGCGAACATCTTCGCCCTGGGCGGTTTCCTGATCTCGATCCCGCTGGTGCCGCTGTTCTGGGCGCAGCGCTTCGACGCCACGCAGCAGTTCAAGTTCCTCGAAGGCTCGGCGAATAACTGGATCCCCTCGATTGGCGCGGGTTACAACCTCGGCATTGACGGCATTTCGTTTCTGCTGATCATGCTGACCACGCTGCTGGGATGGATCTCGATCCTCTCGTCGTGGACTGCGATCGAGAACCGCGTGAAGGAATATTACGTCTGGTTCCTGGTGCTGCAGACCGGCATGCTGGGCGTCTTCATGGCGCTCGACTTCTTCCTCTTCTTCGTGTTCTGGGAAGCGATGCTGGTGCCGATGTACCTGCTGATCGGCATCTGGGGCGGGCCGCGCAAACTTTACGCCGCGATCAAGTTCTTCCTGTACACGCTGCTGGGCTCGGTGCTGATGCTGCTGGGCATCCTGTTCCTGTACTTCCATCACCACACGGTCACCGGCGTTTACACCTTCAGTATTCCCGAGCTGTACACAACGGCGAAGTTGATCCCGTTCCACCCCGGCATCTGGCTGTTCGTGGCGTTCTTCCTGGGATTCGCCATCAAAGTCCCAATGTTCCCGTTCCACACCTGGCTGCCAGATGCGCACGTCGAGGCGCCCACGGCCGGATCGGTCATCCTGGCGGGCGTTCTGCTGAAGATGGGGACGTACGGATTCGTGCGTTTCTCGCTGCCGTTCTTCCCCGGCATAGTCATGGATTCGCGGGTGCGCGGCTGGATGATCGGGCTGTCCCTGGTCGGCATCATCTATGGCGCACTCGTCTCGCTCATGCAGAAGGACATGAAAAAGCTGGTGGCCTACTCCTCGGTCAGTCACCTGGGCTTCTGCACGCTGGGAATCTTTGTGCTGACTCCTCTCGGGCTAAGCGGGTCGGTGCTGCAGCAGATCAACCACGGCATCTCGACGGGAGCGCTCTTCTTGATCGTCGGCATTCTGTACGAGCGGAGGCACACGCGCGAAATCTCCGAGTACGGCGGCATCTCGAACGTCATGCCGCTCTATGCGACGATCACGATGATCATGTTCCTGTCATCGATGGGACTGCCGCTGCTCAACGGCTTCGTCGGCGAGTTCACCATCCTGCAGGGGACATTCACAGAAAATTGGAAGTGGGCGGCATGGGCGGTGCCGGGCGTGATCCTGGCCGCGGCCTACCTGCTGTGGCTCTACCAACGTGTATTCTTCGGGACGGTGACGAATCCGAAGAACGAAAAGCTGCACGACCTGACGCCGCGCGAAATTCTGATATTCGCACCGCTCATCATCATGGCCTTCTGGATCGGCCTCTACCCGAAGCCGTTCTTCCAGATTCTCGAGCAGCCGGTGAACCAACTGGTGCAGACGGTTCGTCCGGGATATCCCAGTCCCTATGCGACGGTGAACGCGCAGGCCGCGCCGGCCGAGCCGGGCGCCGCCACGGAAGCGAAGGGGAACCACCGGTGAAACTTCCCCTCACCGACTACCTGCTCATGCTCCCGTTCGTGGAGCTGACCATCTTTGCTCTCGGCATCCTGCTGATTGACTTGATGGTGCCGAAAGAGTGGAAGCGGGTGAATGCTGTCGCCGCCCTACTGGGCCTGGCGTTCGCCGCGGTTAGCGTTGGCCGCTTGCAGCAGGCGCTCTCCACCGGCGGCCGCGGGGGGTACTTCCAGTTCGGGTTCTCGAACACCATGATGGTGGATCGCGTCACCATCTACTTTTTCTATCTCTTTTTGGCGGGCGCGGCCATCGCGGTTCTGATGTCGGTGCGATACTTGGAAATCGAGAATGAGCACCACGGCGAGTTTTATGCGCTCATGCTGCTGTCGGTGATTGGCATGATGTCGATGGCGTCAGGGCTCGACATCGTGCTGCTTTTCATCGGCCTGGAGCTGATGGCGATCTCCACCTACGTGCTGGTGGGCTTTCTGCGGCGCGACCGGCGCTCGAACGAAGCGGCCCTGAAGTATCTGCTGCTGGGGGCGTTTTCCTCCGGCATCTTCGCGTATGGTCTCTCGCTGTTCTATGGATTGGCGGGCAGCACGAACCTGCTGGCGATCCGCAATGCGGTTGCCAAGATGGATCCGCACAACCCGGTTCTGATTATCGCGCTGCTCACGACCATGGTCGGGCTGCTGTTCAAGATCGCCGCCATCCCCTTCCATCAGTGGGCGCCGGACGCCTACGAGGGCGCGCCCACCAGCATCACGGGATTCATGTCCGTGGCGGTGAAGGCGGCGGCCTGGGCGCTGCTCATTCGCATTTTGGTCTACGGCCTGTTCCCGCTGCGGTCCATTTATACGCCGCTGGTGATCTTTGTCTCGATCGCCACCATGACCGGGGCCAACTTCGCGGCACTGACGCAGTCGAACACCAAGCGCCTGCTGGCATACTCTTCCATTGCGCACGTCGGCTACATGCTGCTTGCCTTCGTCGCGATGGGGACCTCGGATCCGGGCACCCCGGGCTTTGTCGACGGCTTCCGCGGAATCCTGGTCTACCTGCTGGTGTACACGTTCATGAACCTTGGCGCGTTCGCGGTGATCACCTCGCTGCGCAACCGCAACGTGATCGGCGACGAGCTGGATGACATGGCGGGGCTGTATTCGCGTGCACCGGTCGAAGCCGTGCTCATGTTGTTCTTTATGCTCTCGCTGGCCGGTATTCCGCCAATGGCCGGGTTCCTGGCTAAGTACTACATCTTCCTCAGCCTGATCGAGAGCGGCCACTACGTGCTGGCGTCGCTGGCCGTGTTCTACGCCCTGTTCGGGCTCTACTACTATTTGAAGATCGCGAACGCGATGTTCATGCGCGAGTCCATGGAAACCGAGCGGCTGCCCATTAGTCTGGGTATGCGCTTCGCCCTGGGAATCACGGCACTGGCCACGATCGTGATCGGAGTCTTTCCCGAGCCCTTCATCCACACCGTGAACTGGTCGCTGGGAATCGCGCAGGCGCCGCACGTGGCGGCGATGGTGAGATAGCTGCGAGCTTCGAGCTACGAGGCACATAGAGTGTAGCGCCGCCGCCCCGGCAGCTGTCGTGCGGGCGACCCGCCCGCACCGACGACGGCAAGGTGCCCTCGGGACTGCCGGCGAGGCGCCGGCGCTACGGTGGAGGTTGCTCGCAGCTCGCAGCTCGAAGCTGATTTAGAATCTCCGCATGCCTCCTCCGCCGACGCCTCCCGAGAAGAAAGATCCGTTGGTTTCCCTCGCGCGCTATTCCGAGATCGGATTCATCATTCCGGCGGCGATCCTGCTCGGGTTTATTCTCGGCAAGCTTCTGGATTACTGGCTGCACACCAAGTGGCTTTACCTGGTCGGCTTGCTGTTTGGCGCGGTGATTGGATTTTGGCAGATGATCCAGATGGCGACGTCGGCCTTCAAGAAGGATGACTGACCAGCAGAATCCGGCCGGTCTCACCGTGGAAAACCCACAGGCGGAGCAGTTCTACGCCCGAGCCATCCCGCGCATGATGCGCGTCATGCTGGTGGTGAGCGTCCTGCTGCTTGTGCCCGCCTTCTGGGCTTACAAGTGGGCGGGAGCGATCGGTTTTGCGGCGGGATCCGCGGTCTCCTACATCAATTTCCGCTCGCTGGCACAGGGCGTGGAGAGCCTGGCCGACCGAGTCGTCAACCGGCAAAGCAAGGAAAAAGGCCGCAAGATAGTGCTGCGATTCCTGGTGCGATACGGGTTGGTGGGCGCGGTCGCCTATGCTATATTCAAAAGTTCCGCCTTGGCCTTCCGCGGATTCCTATGGGGCTTGTGCCTGCCGGCGGCCGCCATGATGGTCGAAGCGGGGATCGAGGCGTACGTAGCCTTTCGGCAGGAGTAGCTTGGAGCCGCGAAGCTTCGAGCTTGAATCTGGTGGCTCGTAGCTCGAAGCGCGTAGCTTGTAGCTGGTCTTGATCGTATGGAACAACTGGCGTTCACTCAACTCCTCAACCGCTTCTTTGGCGGCCCCGTTCTGGCGCTGCTGCTGCGACTGCACATTCATCCGAAGAATCCGGTGGCGCCGATCACCAACGCGGTCGCGATGGAAGTGCTGGTGGTGTTGCTGCTGACGGTGCTTTTTGTGGCCGTGCGCATGCGGCTCTCGGTGGAAAGGCCGGGCAGTCTGCAGCATGTGATGGAGGGCCTCCACGGTTTTATCGCCAATATGGCAGGCGAGATCATCGGCCACCATTCGGAAAGGTTCGTTCCGTACCTGATGGCGTTGGGGATGTTCATTTTGACTTGCAACCTCATCGGGCTGGTGCCGGGGTTGGAGTCGCCGACGGCAGTGCCGGTCGTGCCGCTGGGTTGCGCGCTGGTCACCTGGTTCTACTACCACTATCAGGGCGTGCGGACGAACGGGGCGATTGGATATTTGAAGCACTTCATCGGGCCGCAAGAAGGCATGCCGCTGATTGTCCGGCTCCTTCTGCCGTTTCTGTTGTTCCCGATTGAGATATTCAGCCATATGGCGCGTGTCTTGTCGCTCACCGTCCGTCTCTTCGCCAACATGTTCGCGGGCGATATGGTGACGCTGGTGTTCTTCTCGCTCCTACCTTTGGGCGTTCCGATCATATTCGAGGGACTGCATATCGGCGTGTCGTTGATCCAGACGTACATTTTTGTGCTGCTGGCCTGCGTGTACCTGGGCGAGGCGGTAGCGCACGAGCATTAAAGAAGGTCTCAGGTAACAGGTCACGGGTCACACAGGACTCTCTGCCAACGGTTTTTCCTGTCACCTGTGACCTGTTACCTGACAACTGCCTTCAGCGTGAGGGTGCCGGCTCGAAGAGCGCGGCGTCAACCACCCACTGGCGGCAAATTCATAAGGAGAAAACAATGCGGAAAATTGTGCTGTTGCTGTTCGTAATGATGATGGCCTCGGTCCTGGCTGTCCCGGCGTTCGCGCAGGCGGGCGGAGGCGCGGCCTCTTCGACCAACTGGATCGCAATCACCTCCGGTTTTGCGATCGCCATCGCAGCCGGGTTGGCGGCGCAGGGCCAGGGGCGTGCCGCGTCGTCGGCGTGCGAAGCGCTCGGACGCAATCCGGCCGCCCGCGCTGGCATTCAGGTGGCGCTGATTCTGGGTCTCGCGTTTATCGAATCGTTGGTGCTGTTCACGCTCGTAATTATCTTCGTGAAGGTTGCGTAAAGAACGGAGATCGTAGCTCGTAGGTCGGAGTTCGCACAGGGCCTCTGCTTGTTAGAGGCCTTTTTTTTGTTTATTGGTACATCGATTCGTAGAGACGCAGCTTGCTGCATCTCAGACGGGAAGACGCAGCAAGCTGCGTCTCTACTCTGATTCGCAGGGCGTCGGAGCAGTACAGGTATATGCGAGCGGCGAGAAGCGACTGACGAGCAGCGAGTAGCGAAAGCCCAAAGCCTAGAGCCTAGAGCCTAGAGCCTAACTATCCCTTGCGCGCGCCGTCCCACGTAGGAGCGCGGTTTTCGGGGTTCTTCTCCAGAGCTTCGACCAAAACGCGGCGCAGGCGGTAGCGGCTGTCGAGGTCCATGTTGACGAATTCGAAGCCGATTTCATTCACGCGGGCGCGCCGCATCAGGACCTGACCGCGGATCTTCTTCACCCCCACTGAGATTTCAATATTGGCTTCGGAACCGACGCGCAAATTGTCATTGCGTGTTCCCATGCCTCCGCCCAGGCTCATTTCCCGCATGACCACATTGGACTTGCCCCAGGAACTGCCGAGCGTGGCCGAGAGCGTGCGTGGCAGGATGATGCGTTCGTAGCGCCGCTGCCGGACCCAGGGGCAGGCGGGCGCGGGATCGAGAGGTGCGATGGCCAGTTCGGCCGAGTCGAGGGCGCTCGCGGAGAGCACCTGCGCACCAAAGCGGGGATCAATCTTGCTGAGCGCCTGGGCGGCAGCAATGCGCAATTCGCGATGTTGGCTGCGACCCCAGAGCTTTTTCTGTTCCACCACGGCGCGCAGCGCCGGAACGGCCTCGGGCTCGCGCAGGCGGCCCAGCGATTCGATGGCTTTGAGCTGCACGAAAGGGGTTCTCGATTGCGCCTCGCCCGCGCTGGCCATAGCGATCAAGGGGGTGCTGGCGGTGCGGTCCAGGCTCATGCCGATTTCGTCAATGGCTTCGGGCAGGATCAGCGGATCCAGCAGTTCCAGCAGTTCCAGCAGGGTGCGGCCGCGGTCGGGAGCGGCGCCGTAAGCGATCTGGCGCACGATCACGTCCTGGTAGAAGCGGTTGCAGTGGGGAATGCGCGAGGGCAGCAATTCCAGCAGGGTGCTGACGCTGAGGCGGCTGAGCAGGCCCACGGCAGAAGAGGCCTGCCGGGGCTGGCCCTGGCGCAGCATATCGGCCAGGTCGCGGACCGCCGGCTGTCCGAGTTCAGCAACCATTTCCACGATGCGATCACACTCCACACGTTTCTGGGAGCGGAAGAAGCGGTCGGAAAGATGTTCCACCGAGGCCTTGGGAATTTGTTGCAGAACGTTGATGAGATCTTCCCGAATCTCCGAAGCGTTGATCCCTTCCTCGATGATCTCCGGCAGACGGTTCTCGATGCCCACCCGCTGACGCAGGTCCTGGATCAGGAGGGGCTGCTCCTTGGACCCGCTGTCGAGGGCAGCGCAAACCTCAGCCACTGCCTTGTAGTGTTTGCGGCTGCAGGCTTCCTGACCAAAGCGGGTGAAAGCCGCCATCAAGAGGCTCTGCACCTCGCCGTCGTTTTCTTTGACCAGCTTCTGGCCGAGCATGGCGATGGCATTGGGCATGACTTCACCGCCGGCATTGACATAAAGATCGGCGATTTGGGCCAGGCCGATCGCGGTCTTGCGCCGGGGCTCCACTTCTTTCGCTTCCAGGCAGCCGGTGTAGTTGGTCAGGATCTTGGCGGCCAGTTCGTTGTCGCCGCGCTCCAGCAACAGTTCCACGAACTGCCGAATGTTGCGTGCGGGCACGCAGGCGGCCTCGCCCGAGAGCAGCACGCTTTTCTTGCCGGCTTCGGGGACCTCGGACCAGAACATGCGGTCGAGAATATCGGCGTGGGATTCCACCAGGATGCCGGCCTTCGACATCCTGTCCTCCTGGACGCGCAGAATCTGCTTGAGCGTGTCCATCTGCCGGCTCATGTGCTCCATCATCTGGTGCACCGCGTTCACTTTGACTTCGCCCTTCGAGTAGCGGTCGAGGGCAAAGCGAATGGCCATGTGTTCGGCCGCCTTCATCAGGAGCGGGGTATCGCTTTTGTCATCGCGGGAAACCTGCGATGCCAGGGTTTCGAGCAGTTGCGCCAGATTGACTTTGGCGCCTTCGGGCGCCTTTCCGATCTCGGCCTTCAAAACTTCAGGGGTCGCGTTGGGATCCTGCGCCATCTGGCCGAAGTGGGTGAGCATGCGGATCGCCTGGATCACTTCCTCTTCCTGCAGCGGGACAACGCCACCGGTCCAGGTCCCCCCACCCCCCTGACCCGTGCCTCCACCGCTGCCGCTGCCGCCTCCGCCCCCACCCGGAATAGGAACGGTGGGAACGCTGCCCAAGGGCGCGCCGCCGGGTTCGCCCGAGCCTCCAGAACTGGCTCCCTGGGCGGCAGCGATCAACTGCAGCAGCTTCTGCGGGTCATTCAGCCATTGCTTGAATTCGGGGCCCAGCGACTGGGCGGCGATCTGCGCCGCTATGGAAATTTCGCCGGTCGCAGGATCAGCGGCGATGAATTTCACTTCATTAATGTGAATCGACGAGGTCTTAGGGTCGCCCAGGCTCTCCTTGATCTGCTTCACCAGGTCCTGGGCTTTCGATCCCATGGAAAAAGCGCGTACCAGGCGGGTGAAATCTTCCAGCGTGACTGTGGTGGAAAAATGAATACTGGCCAGGCCGGCCACGTTGAGCAACTGGGCGAAGCTGCGCTCGGCCTGCCCGGTATCCAGCGGAATGCCATCGAGAAGAAGCTTATTGTCGGACACACCCAGTAGGAAGCCACTATCGCCGGCCTTGGGCAGGGCCTGCTGTAGTTCATTCCAGGTGGTTTTGAACTGTCCTTCTGTACGCTTATGGTTGACTCCGTACAACCGGGTGTACTTGATGAGGATGTTGAGGCTGTGGAGGAAAGAGCGCGCAGCCGCGCTGCGGTTGGCATCGATTTGGGCAGCGATGGAAATATCTACTCCTGGAATTAAGCGGCTTCGGTGTAAGCGTATGCCGGAAAGTGACCTTGTGCACGATTACGGAAGTAATTGGCCGAACGACCCTGCACCGGAAAATGCAGAGGGGCAGGCCGGCCGACGGGAAGGCCCAAAGGCGCGATTCCAGCCCTCGCGCTACACTGTTCGCAGACCGTAGCGGCGAAACCCGATGCTGATCCGCGTTCTTTTCTTTGGCATGCTCAAAGACCTGGTTGGACAGTCCACGGCGACCGTGGAACTGCCCGAGGGAGCGCGGGTCCAGGACCTCCTTTCCCATTATGCCGGGCGGTTTCCTCGCTTGGGAGAGATGTTGCCCGCGCTGGCGCTCTCCGTGAACCAGGAATATTCGCGTGGGGACCGCCTTTTACGGGCCGGAGACGAGGTGGCGTTGCTGCCACCGGTGAGCGGCGGTTCCGGAGCGCCAGGGAGCGCGGAGCCGGCACCAGGCAGCCGGGTCCAGATCGTGCGGGAACGGATCACAACCCAGGATGTAGTCGAGCAGTGCAAGCTGCCGGAAGACGGCGCGGCGGTGGTCTTCGAGGGGGTGGTCCGGAATCACACCCGCGGACGGCGCACGCTGTACCTGGATTACGAAGCCTACGAGGCCATGGCGCTCGGCCAGATGAGAGCACTGGCGAACGAGGCCCGGGCGCGTTTTGGGGTGAGGGATGTCGCCATCGTGCACCGGCTGGGCCGGCTTGAGATCGGGGAGACGAGCGTGCTGATCGTGGTGGCATCGCCGCACCGCGGGCCCGCTTTTGAGGCCTGTCGCTGGATCATCGACACGCTCAAGAAGACTGTCCCCATCTGGAAGAAGGAATACTTCGAGGACGGGGCGGTGTGGGCCGACGGAGAGCCGTTTCCCGAAGAAATTCGAGGCACGGGCGGCACAGCGGAGGCCCATCCCGCATCCAAATGAATGTCCTCGGCATGAAATCATCCCTGCTCGCCCTTTTTCTTTATATCGCTGGCGCGTTTGCGGTGGCGCAGCCGCCGGAAACCACCCTGAAGGTGGACGTCCGGTTGGTCAATGTCTTCGTGACTGCCACGGACGCGCACGGCGCACCTGTGGCCACTCTGCAAAAAGAGAATTTCCGGCTGAAAGAGGATGGCAAGGAGCAGAAGATCGCGGTCTTTGACCGCGAGTCGGCCCTGCCGCTCTCCATCGTGCTGGCGGTGGACACCAGCCTGAGCACACGAAAAGACCTGCCGCTGGAACTGGCCTCGGCGCGCAAGTTTTCCCACACCATCCTGCGCCCGCAAGACGGGCTTGCTCTCTACCGGTTCAGCGAGGTGGTCAACGAGGTCGTACCTTTTACCTCCGATCTGAAGAGGATCGACGCCGGCATTGACCGCATCCGCAACGGCTCGGCTACGGCTCTGTATGACGCGATTTTCGTGGGCGCACAAGCGCTCGGCCGCCGCCAGGGAAGAAAGGTGATGGTGGTCATCACCGACGGCGGAGACACGGTCAGCCAGGTGGATTACAAGGCGGCGCTGCGGTCCGCCCAAGAGGCGGAGGCCCTGGTGTACAGCATCATCATTGTCCCCATCGAAGCCAGCGCCGGGCGCGACACCGGCGGCGAGCATGCCCTGATTCAGATCTCGGAAGATACGGGCGGCAAGTATTACTACGCCAGCTCGCTGCCCCAATTGGATGAGGCCTTCCACAAGATCAGCGACGAGTTGCGTACGCAGTATCTGCTTGCCTACTATCCTTCGCAGCGCTACTCCGACTCGGAATTCCGCCGGGTCGAGGTGGAGTTGGTCAACCCGCCGGCGGGTGCGTCCTACCGGCTGCGCCACCGCGCGGGGTACTACACGACCCGCTCGTCGTTCTGAGTTTCCCGCTTGACACCCTACCTCGCCGGTGTCCGGCGTGCTGGGGAATCCGGGTTCCCATGCAGCTTTCGAAATAGTGCGGTGCATCTAGTAAGATTGTTGGTTTCAACCGCAGTCAGAACTTAGAAGCTCAAAGCGCAGGTCATTTCGGGGTCCCCAGCGCGCCCGCTTTTGGCGCGATGGGGCGGTGGTCCCAGGATTCTGCCCAGGATAGGTGGCGCCTTGTCGAATCGCTGTGTCTGGCGGAAAATCACGCGTACTCTTGCTCTGTTTTCGTCTCTTTTTCTCCTCTTGATCGTTTTGGCCGGCCCGCTGTCGGCCCAGGAGGAGACTCCCACAACCGGAACCATCCACGGTACCGTCAAGGACGAGGACGGCAATGCGGTGGCGGGCGCCCGTGTCCTGTTCCGGTCCAAGGCGACATTCACCAGCGGCGTAACCCGTTCCGACAAGGATGGCACCTATTCCTCCGAGGCTTTGCCGCCCGGTCCTTACACCGTGCGCGTGGAAGCCCGCAACCTGCATGTGGCCAGCGCCAGTGTCAGCGTGCAGGCGGGCGCGGCCGCGACCGCCGACTTCCGTCTGCAGCCGATCAACCCCGGGCCGCCGGGGGTAGAGAGCACGGTAGCCGCTGAGACGGTGGACACGCTTCCCATCAACGGAAGGGCCACTCTTGATGCGGC
>JBAVUO010000059.1:0-2466 GCA_049696815.1 Terriglobales bacterium
ACTCGAGACAGACCGGGGCTGGCGGGATCCGCAACTGTTCGGGCTGTTCGTGAAACTGCACCGGGAAGTCCTCTCGCGCATTGCCGACTATGCGACCGCCAGCGCGGGCGATCATCACCTGGAGAGCATGCGCCAGTCTCTCGCGCACTTGCAAACATACCTGCTGCGGGCGGAACAACCGGGGGAGTTGGCTCCCCCGGCGTAACGGAGTTGACAGGGCGCCCCGGTCCCCGAAAAGGCCGGCCAGGGGGCCGGCGGGCCCGGAGGGCGCCCCCCGGGGGGACCGCCCCACCAGTGTGGTGTGCCGCGTAAGGGTTGACAATCCAGCCGCTGATGGCCGGGTGGGGCGGGCGCCCTCGCCCGCGGCCCGACCCCCTGGTCGGGCCTTTACCTCGCGGGGGAAGGCCGGACGGGACACGAGCGGGAGTTTACAAGATATGGGGCGGAAAACGAGGTAAGCTGTGGGATTCCAGTGGGTTATCGGGAGCCGACGTGTATGTCCTAACCGAATTGCGTCAACCGGGAATGGGCGCGTAACGCTGAAGGTTGAGCAGAGAGAAAAGCCGTTGCTGAAGCGGATTCATGCGGCTTAGGCAGGTGGCGCTCTGATTCCGATGCTGGCCTTGTCGACGCGGGTAAATAACAAGCGTTTCCCGAATCTCGCCCAGTATCTCCAGCAGGCGGTTAATGCTGAGTTGTTCTCCCTGCCGCCAGAGTTCGCGTTGCAGCACCGAACTGAGTGTCAAGGCCAACACACAGTAAAACGCGTGGACGCGGATCTTGGAGTCGGTCCAGTGAAACATTGGGCTCCAGTGCAGGAAGTGCGGATTCTTCATTTGCTTGAACGCGTCCTCGATGTGGTACTGGGAGCGATAGGCCAGCACGATCTCTTCATCGGACCAGTCGGCGTTGTCCGTGAACAAGATGGTCTTGCCGAGTTGGACACGGCAGAGGCGGTCCAGGGCCGCCTGGTCGGTGGAGAAGCTGAGTTCCAGGCCGCGGCGAACTTCTTTAAGGTGGGTCTTTAAGAGGGACTTGAGGTGCTGGGCCGAGCAGATCGAGCGCACCTGGTTTTCCACCCCCGCCAGCGTGGGCCGCTTGCCTTTGAGTTTTCCTTCTCGCCAGCGGCGGAGTTGCTGCTGTAGTTGCCGCAGCTTACCCCGCGCCTTGTTCAGGTTGGCCGTCAGTCCTTGCATCTGGCCATCCAGGAGATGCTGGTTGAAGGTGACCACCACGGTGTGCGACCGTCCGAACACGTTCTTTTCCGTGCGGCAGACCTCGACGCCCTCCAGGCGTGGGTCGGTGACAGCGCGGAAGCGAGCCCGGGGGATGGCCAGCAGATCCGTGTGTTGGCTGGGCACCAGCGAGCCAACGAAGTGGAACGGGGTGGCCGCCAGCGTGTCGAAGGCCTGCTCGCAGTTGTTGCCTTTGTCGAAGATCAGCGTGATGTGCTGGCAGGTCTGGGACAGTTCCCGGTAGTGGGCGGCCAGTTCCTCGGTGATGGAGCGGAACTCGACGCTATCGGCCACGTTGCCGGCGTAGACCCAATGCAGCAGGGGGATGTGGAAGTCGGTGCTGACCAGCAGGCCGAGGCTGACTTGGCGGAGGTCGCCACGCTTCTGCTTGTTGTGGCCGCGCTGCGGCAGTTCGGCCGGCGTGCGGGTGTTGATGTAAGTGAAAAAGTTGGTGCCGTCGTAGACCAGGGCGCGCAAATCGAGTTGCAGACGCTCGATCAGCCGCCGACTCATCTGCTCCTCGCAGGCGGCGATGTGGTCGGCGGTGACCAGATCCATATGGTTCCAGAAGTTCTGCGACGAGAGCCAAGCCGAATCGGCCGGCAGCAGACGAGTGAGAATCGTCTGGCGATACCAATCGGCGAACTGCAGCTTGCTGGTAGGGGCGACCGCGCGGTTGATGGCGGCCAGCAGCAGGTAATGGCCGCAGGAGAGGCCTTGCTGGCGCTTGGCAGGGAGGACCGAGTTCAGGAGGGAAACCAATTCCAGACGCTCGGCGATGTGCCAGAGGGCGGCCACATCGCCGAAGGCGGCCACCACGGTCTCCAGGGGGTGGGGCGGCTGGCGGGTGGCCTCGGCGGCAGCGACCATGTCCTCGATCTTGCCGAGGTAGACGGTGCGGACGACCTTTGGTTTGCCGTGCACGCGCTGGCAGTAGCGGGCGTAGTAGTAGGTATGCCCGTCGATAACCTTGGGCGTGAGGCTCGGCATATCTAGGACATACTACATTTTCTAAAACAAGTCAATAGACAAATGTTTCGAAGGGTTGCGGCGCGACTGAATAGCCACGCCTCCGACAATGACAGGCATTCTACTGGGGTTCGGCCGCGGCAAGGCTCCTCTCGCGCCGCGGTCATTTCTTTATATATCTAGGTCATACAGAGACACCCAACCGCCGGCGTACAGCCGTACGCCAGCACGGGGAAGAACCCCTTGATGTTCAATTGATTGC
>JBAVUO010000060.1:0-5317 GCA_049696815.1 Terriglobales bacterium
GCATCACCATGCCAGAGGCCCGGAAGAGACCGTGTGCGATCTGCCGCCGTTGGTTCCGGCCGAACGCGCGAGTAGGAGACCGCCAACAGGCCTGTGGCAAACCGGAATGCCAAGCCGCGCGCCGGCAGAAGACGCAAGCCAGTTGGCGCCGCCGGAACCCGGGCTATGCCATCGCCTGGCGGATTGACCAGCGTGCGGTGCAAACACAGCCCCCGCCGGAACCATTGCGGCTACCCCCGCCCTTGAACCAACTTCCCTGGGAGTTCGCGAAAGACCAGTTCGGGTCCCAACGCGCTGATTTCATAGGGGTTATGGGAGCACTAATGATCCGCTCCGCGAAAGACCAGTTCCTGCCGTATCCGGTTGATTCCACGAGGCTTTCCGGCACACTTCCCCTTCCGTCGCGAAAGACCAGTCCCGGCTTGGGACATACTGAACCCGCAGGCGACCATGCAACTGGAGTTTCACCAACTCGACCGGCGATGGGAACACCTGCGAGTCCGCCGGCCGCACCGGCAGCGGCGCCTGATGGCGTCGCTGGCTGAGTCGGGCCAGCAGACACCCATCGTGGTGGTCCTCTCCCCAGAACAGCGCGACCGCTACCTGGTCATCGACGGCCACAAGCGCATCACGGCGCTTGAGCGACTGGGCCGGGACACGGTGGAAGCGGTGGTCTGGCCGATGGGCGAGGCGGAGGCTCTGCTGCTGGACCGTTCGCTGCGTTTCTCCGAGCACGAGACCGCACTGGAGCAAGGCTGGCTGCTGGCGGAGATGGAGCAGCGCTTCGGCTACGGACTGGATGAACTGGCGCGCCGGTTTGACCGCAGCGTGAGCTGGGTGTCGCGGCGGCTGGCGCTGGTCGAGCTTCTGCCGGAGGCCATCCAACAGCAAGTGCGCGAGGGCAAAATCTCCGCGCACGTGGCGATGAAGTTTCTGGTGCCGGTGGCGCGCATCAACCTGGAGGACTGCGAGCGGATGGCCGCGGCGTTCGCCCAGCATCACTGCAACACCAGGCAAGCCGGGCAACTGTATGCCGCCTGGCGCGGCGGCCCGCCGATGATCCGGCAACGCCTGCTCGACGAGCCCGCGTTGTTTTTCAAAGCGCAGCGGCAAACGGAACCGAAAGCTACGGCCGCGCCGGCCGCCGAACTGCTGCGCGATCTGGAGATGGCGGCGGCGATTGTGAACCGCGCCACTCGGCGACTGGCTGGCGTTGCGGAGATGGATGGCCAGCAACGCGAAGCCGCGCGGCTCCAGATCGAGCGCATGGAAGGTCAACTCCGCCGTCTGGCCGGGAGAATCCCACAGGAGCAAGAGCCGCATGTTGAGCCAAGCGCAACGCACCACGATTCTGGAACTGAGCGCCCAGGGAGTGAGCCAACACGAGATCGCGCGGATGTTGGGAATCTCCCGTCCGACGGTGCGCAAGGTGGCGCGATCGAACTCCACCGCGGTTCCGGAGATAGCGCGGGCCGAGAAAGCCGAACCCTACCGGCAACGGATCCTGGAGCTTTTCAGCGCCTGCAAGGAGAATCTCGTGCGAGTCCATGAGGAACTGACGGCCGAGGGAGCGGCCTTGTCGTATCCGGCGCTGACCGCCTTCTGCCGCAAGCAAAGCATCGGGCAGGCGCCCGTCGTGGCGGCGGGCCAATACCACTTCGAGCCGGGCGAGGAAATGCAGCACGACACATCTCCGCACGAAGTCCAACTGGCCGGCAAGAGGCGCAAGGTACAGACCGCATCGGGAGTCTTGTGCTACTCGCGGATGCTGTTTTTTCAGTGCTACCCAACGTTTCAGCGTTTCGACTGCAAGGTGTTTCTGACCGATGCGGTGCGCTACTTCGGCGGCGCCAGCGAACGCGTCATGATCGACAATACGCACGTCGTGGTTCTGCGCGGCACGGGGCGCGAGATGGTTCCAGTGCCCGAGATGGCCGCGTTTGGAGAGCGTTTCGGGTTTCGGTTCGTAGCGCATGCGATTGGGAATGCCAATCGTTCGGCCCGAGTGGAACGGCCCTTCTGGTTCATCGAAAACAACTTTCTGGCCGGGCGCACGTTCACCAGTTGGGAGGATCTGAATCGGCAGGCGCGCGAGTGGTGCGACAAGGTCAACTCCACGTACAAGAAACATATCCGTGCGGTTCCCCGCGAGCTCTTCGCGGTGGAGCGACTGCGCCTGAAGCCGCTGCCGGCCTGGATTCCCGAGGTCTACCGACTGCATCAACGCATGGTGGACATCGAGGGCTATGTGGCGCTCCACACCAACCGCTACTCGGTTCCGGTGGACTGGATCGGCCGCCGCGTGGAGGTGCGCGAGACCCAGGACAAGATCGAGATTCAGCGCGACGCCCGCAACCTGGTCACCCACACCCGGATCGCCGACGCCGAGCATCAGCGGATCATGCTGGCGCAGCACCGGCCGCCGCGGGGCCAGGGCATCCAACGGCCCGATCCTCATCCCGAAGAGAAAACCATCCTGGAGGCCGCGCCCGAGATAACCGACTATGTCGCGGCGATGAAGCAGCGAGGCCGTAAGGCTCCTACGCTTGCCTTGCGCCAACTGCTTCGCCTGGTGCGCGAGTATCCACGGGAACCGCTGCTGGCCGCCGTGCGGGAAGCCGCCCGCTACGGTCTCTATGACCTGGACCGGCTGGAACGGATGATTCTGCGCCGTGTGGTGCGCGATTACTTTCTACTCGACGATGGCTCACACGATGACTGAAGAACTCGAACAACTGCTGAAGAATCTCAAGCTCCGGCGCATTCTGGAGATCTACGACGAACAGTTACGCGCCGCCGAAAAGGAAGACGTCACCTACTCAGAGCTGGTCACTCGTCTGGTGCGCGCGCAGTGGCACGCACGGCAGGAGGGCGCCCTGGAGTGGCGCATCCGGCGCGCCAACCTGCCCGAGCGCTGGTCGCTGGAAACCTTCCCCTTCGCCCGCCAACCGGGCGTCAACCGCAAACAGATTCGCGCCTTTGCAGAGCTGGAGTTCATCGCCAAAGCCGAGAACATCGTGTTGGTGGGGAAGACGGGCGTCGGCAAAACGGGACTGTCCTGTGGCCTGCTGCTGAAGGCGCTGGAGAACGGCTACCGCTGCCAGTTCATCCGCGCGCAGGATCTGTTCGATGAGATGTATGCGTCGCTGGCCGACCGTTCCACGCGCCAACTCTTGAAACGCCTCGCCCGTCTGGACGTACTTCTGATCGACGAATTTGGATATCTGACCTTGAAACCAGAGCAGAGCAACATCTTCTTCAAGCTGATGGAGGAGCGGTACCACTGCCATTCCACAATCATTACCACCAATCTGGTCTATGACGAGTGGCATAACTTTCTGGGCAACAAATCGATGGTGGACGCGCTGCTGAGCCGCGTGCGGCATTACTGCCACACGGTGACCATCGACGGCCCGTCGCTTCGTGAACTACAAGGCTGAGGAGGAATCGCTTGGGAGAGAACCCCATCAGCCGGGAAGAATATATCGACAAGGTTCTCAGCGCTTACCGGCGGACACCGGGAACGGCGGGCACGATCCGCCGTCCGGATCGCCTTCTGGCAGCGCAACTGCACGAACGGAGCGTGCCCCTGACGGCAGTCGAAAACGCCTTGGTCCTGGCGGCGGCGCGGCGGATGATACGGCCCGCCGGCTCTCCGCCACTCAGCACGATTCGTTCCCTGGCATACTTCCTACCGGTGGTCAAGGAAGTGCTCAGTCTAAACGTCAGCCCCGGCTACTTCCAGCACCTTCGTCACAAGATCGAACGCCTGACCCAATAGGCCACGCGTTCTCCCGGGCACCGAGACATCGTGCACGTCGCCGCGCGCCTTCGGCGCGGATGATAAGAAATCCCCCCGCACGCCTTCGGCGTGGATGATATCGCCTTGATCCCCGTTTCCGTTCGCAATCCTGTTCCCAGTGCGGGTCACTTCAACCGAGCACTACCGGGCATATTCTCGCAAGCGCCGAGGGCTCTCCCCCGCCCTGACCGGAATCCCTCACGCGCTACCCGCACCGCCGCGAGGCGCATCTACCGCCTTACAGCTGAGCTTTCTGCTGTTAAGCCGTTTTACTGTATTTACAGTCATGGCCCTCGGTGATTACCTGTCGATGAGCTGTGCCCTGCCCCCGATCCCCGACACGGCCTGTCACGATCCAGCGATCCAGCTCGCCGTCTGCAAGAGCTGATGCTAGTCGAAAAGTTCTCGCTGAGGGGGTTGGTCGCCGAATTGTTCAAACGTTGGCGTTGTACACCGGGGGGGCCTGAGTTGGGGGCAGGGAGGAGCGGAAAGCACTCGAGCATAGGCCTCGGACGAGGGAAAAGAGGGGGAGCCGCGCTGCGGGACCAGGATCATTTCAAGCCAATACGACAATGCCGCCACTGAGCGCTGGCCGACGAAACCAAGACTGCGGGCAGAAGGTGGGGTCGAAGTTAAAGAGACTCCGGAAACCTGCTGTGGAAGAAACCCACACGCCAATTCCAGGCTTCGGGATGGCCGGATTTGATTTCGCGGCGACTCGGCACTAGGTTGCTCCCACGACCGGTTATGGCCCCGGGTACGCCTAATTAGGGTGTTTGTAGGGTGAATCCCGGAGGAAGGCCCGTGGAAGTGGCCGTGGAAGTATAGGATATTGTTTGGCTGAAATTGCGAAGGGGGTTTGTTCTGGGGGTCCAAGCAGCCGTCAGAACCGGCTCCGGAATCCAAGGTGTTGCGAAAACCGGCAACGAGTAACAGGTTCCGGTTGAATTACTGATGGCCTGCGCCCTCACCGAATCGGACGCCAAGAACCCAGAAACCTGCGTGCGGGAAGAGCCGGGTTATATTTCTGACGAGAAGACGCCGGCGCGCATCTCGGCCGGATTCTGCCAACTCTTAATCTCCACGGCGCGGCTGGTCATGAAGGACCCCAACATTGATCGGGCCTGGCTGCTGGACGTGAAGAACTTGCGCGGCCTATATCCAACTCAACTATCGGATCACGGACTGGGATCCGATCTACGTCGCCTGCGCCTATAATGCCGGCGGACTCTATGAAAACAAAGGCACAGCGAACCACTGGAAGCTGCGCCAATACCCGATCGGCAGTTCCCGACACGCCGATCGTTTCGCGGCCTACTTTGCCGCTTCCCGCCAACTTGTTGATGGCGGGCTGTTTGAGGGCAGGGAAGTGGTGGACCGTCATTTATGTTCATTTGGCCCGGCCGGGAAGGCCTTTAGTGTGAGCAGATTCGGCAAGGTTCAGCGCGGGTCATTTTGGGGTTCCGGCCCTCGATCCGGCGGACCGGATACGCACCCCATGACCAGGTGGTCGAA
>JBAVUO010000061.1:0-13725 GCA_049696815.1 Terriglobales bacterium
CATCTTGTCAGACGTTCTGGGCGTAAGGTCTCTGGTTTCAGGAGGCTGACGTTCTTGGTGAAGGCGGGTAGGGTCTCAGCGCGTAGCGCTACGCGCCATTCCCGTAAAGGCGAGACCGCCCGCCCTCATAGACTGCGCTTTCGTTCATTGCTCGCCCTTCCGTGAGCGAGAATTCTAAATCGGAACGTTCAAAGTGGCAGTTTAACACGCTTTTGATGGCGGGTTGCATAGGATCATGAAATTGGCACTGATCTAATTCGTTTAGCCTTGCGGAATCCGCCTACTTCTTTTCCTCGCGACGCGAGGACCGGGGCGCGGGGGCTGGGGCAAGGGCCCAGAGCGGCTCCGTCCCAAGGGGTTAATTATCCGCGCGGGCAGTGAGTACTCGCGCTGGCGCGATCACCTTTCGATCAGATTTCGACCGGAAGAGTTCCCAGATAAACGCCAAGACATACAATCCCGCAGCCATTAGGTACAAGAATTGAAACCCGAAGTACATCGAGTTGTATTCCAGCAGCCCTCCGCACATCGCGCCAAACAGGTTCGCCGACATGACTCCTGATATTTCGCCCCGGCATTTCAAAAGGGTTGAAAACACAATACCGGAGAAAAACATGGGCGAAGTTAACAACAGCATCGTCTCGATGCGCCCAGCCCAGGCCGAAGGAAGTCCTCCGCTTTTCGACACCCACCAACCAATCGCCAGAGAGGCCAATAGCAATCCGTAGGAGACTACTGCGTTGGTAATCCTGAGGCGTTGCACGACCAGGTTGGCAAAGTAGGCCATCACCATGATCCCGGCGATCACCAATCCAATTACCTGCCACGAGTTGCCGAACGTGAGCCCGAGTTCTGTAATACCTTTCGTTTCCACCAACATGAAGCCTGCTCCCAGCAGAAAAAAAGGAACATTTCCAGACTGTGGCCGTTCTGGAAGGAAGTGGGAAATCATGAATAGGGATAGGACCAGTACGAGCCCGACCATCACGAGATAGGAAAATGGATAAATCCGTTCCGGCATGTAGAAGAAAGGCCAATCATCGGTGGAGAGATCAGCACGCAGAGCCGGGTTGGAGTAGGTTGCAGTCTTGTCCCAGAAACCTCTCTGCGTAAGAAAAGCGGGCGGCAGAGATATTCGGTGGTCTGCCGATTCCAGAAACACGACGCCTCCGTCGTAGCCCACCTGGATACAAAGCGGGGGGTATCCATCAAAGGCATCTTGGAGCATCAGGTAAATCTTGCGTCCCAATTGATCATTCAACACGGAAAAGGCAAGCGAGATAACTCCATGTGTTTTCAACCGCGCTCGTGCCTCTCGCATGGCCTGCACCGTATATACGAATGAATCCAGGCGCACACTGGACGCCTGGCTCAACAGGGTATGCGAATCGAGCAAGCCGAAGACGATCAAGTCATAATGCTGGTTAGTAGTGCGCAGGAATGAGCGGGCATCATTCACGATGGCGCGGACGTGCGGGTTGCTGTACGGATGCTCGGGATGGCCCTCGCTTCCCAGCAGGAGAATGGCAGGATCGATCTCGATCGCGTCTACGTGTTCTGCGCCGCCACGCAGAGCGGCGGCAACATCATTGCCGGTACCCGCGCCAACAATCGCGACATCCTTGGGCTGTTTCACAATCTGGTACGGGAGGTCGTAATAATCTCTCACCTTGCGGATCGAAGAATTCGCCTGCAAGGCATCGGCACTATTCAGAAAATCGTAGACCCTCTGGTAATAGTAACCAGCCGCGCGGATTTCCATCAGGCCGCGTTGATTGCGGCCTACCTCAAGCAGTTGATAAGGAGAATAGATCCTCTGCAACTCAGGACTCACTGGCCATCCCAGGACAACCAACGCGAACACTGCTGATGCCGCTCCGATCGCCATCACGGACTGTTTACGAACGTGGAAGCATAAAAGGATGGCGAAAGCTATCAGGAACCAGATCGTTGGCGGCGTCCAGAAGGCGCTCGCCACGAACATCAGGAGCACACCCGCTAGGCTTCCCAGTAGATTCAAACCATATCCGGCGAGCTTATTGCGGCGTTCCAAAAGGCAGCCGCATAGCTGTCCGACGGGTATGAAGGCCAGGGCCGTCAATAGAAACACAACCGCCAACACGAAGTAGGTCTGCAATCCATAGTAAAACTGGGGTGGTCGGCGCAGTCCCATGTTCAGCTGCTCACGAAAGGGTAAAACGTACAAACTTTGAAATTGCGTGAAAGTCATACCGTACCGCATGCCGATCATGAATAGAAACTGCCAGCACAAAAGTGGCAACGTCAGGAACAAAGGCATGCGATCGCGGCGACCCAGCGAATAGCCCAGTCCGAGACCGGCAAAACACGAGAGCAAGGATAAGTTTTTGTAAAACGAGAAGAACGGGAAAACTGTGGCTTGCCAGCGAATGATCGCCAGCTCCAAGAAAAGGCTGAGCGCCGCAGAGGCGAAAATGGCGAGCCCGATCCAACGTTCCGGCAACTCATTCATCAAGAACACAGCCTGGTCGGAAGCCGCGCGTTCGAAGTAGCCTGCCCATCTCGTCAGGAGCCCGTGAAGTACTGCCGCCAGCCCCATGATGCCGAGCGAGATCAGCGAATATACCGGCAACTTGGACCATGGAAAAGCCAGATCCTGCATGTAGAAACTCGCCAGAAGAGTGATCAGTGGTGCCAGTCCGCTGCCCGCGAGCACGAACATCAGAAGACGGAGGTACGAACGACCCATGAAAACACTCCTCCCGAAATTCAGAGATTGTGAAGAACATCTAAGATACAGGTTTCCGACTCATCGAATGAAGCTGAATTTTCAGATTCCCAAGAAACGCTGCCAGCACCGGTACTATCGCGGTAAGGATTGCATTCCGGAAGGCCGCAGGTTAAGTTGTATTTTCCTTATCTCCAACACGGATTTGAGGCAGGTCAGTGGCGTCTGAAAGTGTGCAAATCGAGGCTGCTCCGACCTTGAGCGTGGCAGGGGAGAATCTGTCCCCTCAACCGAGCCGAGGTCAAATCCTCTTGCTGGTTGTGTTTTGCTACTCATTTTACCTGTTTGTTCTTTCCCTCTTCAGCAACTACTGGGCAGTGGTGCGGCCTTTTGGAGACAACGAGCCGTACGCGCAGATCTCGTCAGCCATCAGGCACTGGGACTTCTCTCAATTGCATCCAAAGCTGTTCTGGGGGTTGCCTTATGCGGTGGCCGTTCTTTCCAAAGCCACAGGCGCTTCCGACCTTAAGACCTTGCTCTTCATTTCCATGGTCTCCTCACTGATTGCAATTCTTATCGCATACAGATTGTGGGGTGGATGGGTAGCTGGCTTCTTTGCTGTGGCCAGCCGGGAATGGATGGAACGATCACTGCTTGGCGGCGCGGAGCCGCTGTTTCTAGCCTGCATTTTCGGTGCATTTGCCGCGGCGCGAAAGCAGCGTTGGCTGCTTGCCTCACTTCTAGCTTCACTCGCGACGATCGTTCGCCCCATGGGCATATTTGCGTTGGTTGGAATCGGGATCGCTTTGCTCGTGAAAAGGGACTTCCGTCGATTCATCGCCGCAGTCCTGATTGGCGCAACCATCGGACTCTTGTACATCCTGCCACTCATGTTTTACCTGGGGAATCCGTTGGCGAACGTCAAAGGTTATGATCAAGCCGACTGGAACGGGGGAGTGCCATTGACGATCCCACTCGTGGCTATAGCCGAGGACGCATTGGCAGGTCGCGCCACAAAGTTAAATCTGGCCAGAACCGGTCTGTGGATTGTGGTGATCTTGGTCTCGACAGCCGTGATTCTCGGCAAAAAAACTTTGCGCGAATACCTGCGGAAGTTTCCTGTGGAAGGAGCGTTCTTTGCGTTTTACGTGTTCCTCTTGTTTACCTACAACTCCTACTGGGCGAGAGCCGAGTTTCCGCGGTTTGCCATTCCTATAGTCCCATTTGTAATTCTGGGTTTGCTTCCTTGGATTCCGAAAGATCGACGTTTGCTCTGGGCATTTGGATTATTCTCGGCTGCGCTGTCAGCGGTTGAAACCATCGGGTTTGTGCAAACGATTGAAATGATAAAAAACGCCCTATAGCCGTCACGTTGAGTTGGCCAGGCTACGCGCAAAGTGCGAGGATCCACACCGGCAGAACTCACCAGCCCGAATCAAAACTTCGCAGAATGCTCGCATGGTGCTTCAAGATGCGATGACTGAGACTCACGTCCCGGCTGAACTAGTTTTGTACCCCCGAGGAAGGGATCGCGCCGTGAGCAGAAGTATGCAAAGGATCAAGATCAGCCAGGTCTGGTGCGGAAGAATGAACAGGTGCCACAATCTTGTGCGACTGAGGTTTTGAAGGATTTCAGATCTTCCCGAAAATTCGTGGAGCACGGCGGCACCGGGTATGAGAAACGGGCTTGCCAGAAGAAGGCATCCGGCGGCGAAACCCTTCCTCTCGCTCTGCATTTCCCGCAGAGCCCATGCCACCGGTACAAGCAGCAAACCCGCATCAGTGAAACGATGGTAGACGGGAAGAAGCGCCGCCGAGGCAAGAATAGCCAGGTCCAGTAGACCGACCTGCCCATCGCGGCGCATCGCCCGAAACCAGAAAGCGAGCAGGATGACGAATACCAGCGCGGCCGCGAACTGAGTAAGGGCTCGGTTTTGCAAGATCGGGAAGAGCGCCGCCTGCAAATTGACCAGCTGAAAGTGAAGTGGATTGGCTGTGCTGAAATCATCAATTGCACCGGGAGCGAACATGCTCTGGTTGTTTGCCAGGAAACTCTTCCACCAGAGAGTTCTACCATGCTGGGGAATGATGGTTACGGACAGCAGCAGGATGCCCGTCGCTATTGCCGCAGGTATGACTTTACTTCGGTTCCGGTTCGCGAGCGCGTAGATCACAAAAGGCAATGCGACCGTGGCTTTAAGTCCCACGGCAATGGTTAGCAAAACCCCTGCCC
Source organism: Terriglobales bacterium (assembly GCA_049696815.1). Taxonomy (GTDB): domain Bacteria; phylum Acidobacteriota; class Terriglobia; order Terriglobales; family Acidobacteriaceae; genus Acidiflorens. Next base: position 4,941 of record JBAVUO010000061.1, read on the forward strand.
ACCCGTTTCGGTTCTGAGTCTGGCATAACGCGGCAACCATGCCCAGGGCAAAAACAGGGTTGACAATGTTCGACGCGGCAACCGCGGTTTGCACCGGCGCCAGGAGCAAGACCGACACCAAAATCAGCAGCGCCAGCGTGGTGCTCCTGCGAACCCCGGCAAATTCGATGAGTGCCCAGGCAACCGTGAAGACAGCCAGGACGCACACTACGACCCACACACAGATTGCAATTCTCCATGGCAGTTCGGCAAAAGGCAGAAGCAGAGGAAAGGCTATGGCCACGTACGGCGAGGGGAGGCCACGTTTTGCAGGCAGCGTGCCATCGGCGCTCTCCTTGAGAAGAAAAGGCGGGCGCGGGGATGCGGGCCACAACTCCGCCAGGGTCGAGGGGGCATAGGGATCGCGCCCGGAAAACCACGCGCGCGTTTGCACGTAGGGCGAGATAAAGTCGTTAAAATCGCGACTCGACCATCCCAGTGCGCGAATGGGGCCTCGCGCCGAAAATTCCAAGATTGCCAGGCAGGCTAATAAGCAGAGGACCGACAGGCGCAAGCGCATACGCACGCGGGACGATTCCATTCCGCATGATTGTATTGCATCAATGTTGCATGTGTGCCATTTTTGGGGTGCATATTCCGTGTTGCCAGAGTGGACCGGGCAAGATTTGACCTTGCGCTTTCGGACAGAAATTTGGTCTAAGCTTCGTCCGAAGACCGGACATCATTGCATCCATCCTCTTGACCGGAAAAGTCCCGCACATAGAAAAAGCAATCCCTGGGCATTAGATCGCCGATCAGTCGTGGAAGATTCGGAATGCCAGGTCGGCTATGCGGGAAATTGACCGTGTTTGCATTAGAACGTGGCTTTCGCCAACTTCTCGTGCAAGCTGTTTCGTGGCGATTGGACGAAATCCGGACTTTGCGGCCACTACGGGATAGCTTCCGTATAGCCCGTCCAGGAAAAACGTCAAAGAGGATGCGAAGCTCAGCGTTCTTGACGTGTGCCGATTATCGCATTCTTGACTTCAGCTTGATCATCTCGCCATCTACAGCGAACCTACCGTATCCGTGATGGTGGATGGTCTTCGGATGCTTTTGCGCCGGGTCGATCCAGGCCTTGAGCACTTCAAGGACGAAGAGATTGTACCGGTTGACGAGACGTGTATCGGCCACCTGGCATTCGAGATTGGCGAAACACTCGGCCACCAGAGGCGGCGCCACGCGCTTGGCTGGCGCCGGCGTCAGACCGAATCTCTCAAACTTCTCTACGTCCCGGCCCGAGCAGTTGCCGACTTCCACGACTTTGGACGCCAGTTCCAGCGCCGGAATGGCGATCACGCACTCCTTCGTCGCCCGCAATGCGGTAAAGCTGTGATTGGCGCTGCTGACGACACAGGCAATCAGCGGCGGCTCAAACTCGACCATCATATGCCAGGACATCGTCATGACGTTGGCGCGCCCCTTGCGGGCGGTCGTTAGCAGGACCACGGGACCCGGTTCGAGCAACTGGTAGACCTTCCACAGAGGCAGATCTTTCATCACGGTCGCGGCTCCTGGACCCGGTCTCCAACGATGGTCAAGCGTGGTCCATTGTAGCTACACTCGTTGCCGTCGGGTGGATCATTCACGATGAGCCGGCATTCATTGCCGGTTTCCCCATTTCAATGAAGCTGACAGCGGTGATCTCGTGGTTGAAATATTTGAACGCCTCAAGAGTTCCTCTCACGAAATGTATTGGCGCTTTCTGGAAACTCACGTGAACAGCTGTTTTCTGGCGTCGCTGTGCCACTGGCACCCTGCACCCCCCGCACGCAGCGGCAGACGCGATTCCGGCCATGTAGTCGTCACGGAAGTAACTCGTTGTGCCACGGCCTCTACGGCAGCGGATTTCTCCGCAGTCCAGAACCGCATCTGGGAAGTTAGCATGAATGCCCTTTGCTGCGACTGAGGGCCGACGGTCGACCCGCCAGGCGAACCCACAACGCGACACGTCTGGTTGCGTCAATTCGAAGACGTTGTCACATTGTCTCAGGTGCGTTTACGCCAGTGCCCGCAAAACACACGCCGAGTCATACGTTATCCCGGCTACAAGGACGCGCCTTACGAACGAGTGCGCGAACCGTGATTCCAGACTTGCGCGATTCTCGTAAAAGGGGGGAGCGCTTGGCACGATGGGCCGCACCCCGCCATTGTCTTACCCGCGGGGACATATGCGCCCTCTTGCATGACGCTGCCAAATCGTCCGTGGTTTTGGATCGCAACCTCGATCAAGAGAAAAGCCTCGATCCGTCCGGCCCACGGATTCGATGCCCACTCTGTGGTTGGGAACCCCGCAAAGGCCGACCGCTGGTCTTGCACCTGCGGCCGCTCATGGAACACGTTCGAGACGGGAGGAGTGTGCCCCGCCTGTCTTCACCAGTGGACTTCGACACAGTGTCTCTCATGTGCCCGCTGGTCGCTGCACTCCGAGTGGTATGCGCACTAACGCAAGCGACTACTTTGAAGGCTAGAATGTCACGGGTATGCAATTGACGCTCACAGTTCGATTTGCTCTGCTACTACTGTGACGAGGCGCTATTGCACAACACTCCAATCGACGGCATCGGATTTGGCTTTCCGCAACTTGCGTTGAGAGTGACTCAGGCTCTTGCGAATGAACCCAAGGTGTTTGACAGAATCTTCCTGTTCTACCCATACGCCAAGGAGCAGGTCGTACAGGTGTACTTTGCCCGCCTGGGCTAGGATCGCTAATGTGCGCTGGCGCACGGCTCGGCCCGTCGGATTGCCTCTAGCGTGTGCTGGCTTAATCCGGTTCTTCGCATCAATTCACACAATCCCCCGCTTGGCAATCTCATCCCTCAAGGCCGGATCAGCGATCACCACGCTGGACGGTTGGAATTCCACCGGCGAAAAGCTGAGCAGACTCAGGTCTTCGCCTTGTGTCCAAAGTCCTAGACGTCCATTGTTGGGGAGCTATATACTTCACTGCCGCGAAGGAACCGCGACTTCAGGTGAGTTCTACGATAGGCAGTTGGGCAAGCCATTGGCCTTCCCCCAGACCGGCTTTTCCAGGCAGCACGGGACGAGCAAAGGTGCGCATGTGACACTAAAGGTCGCACTGGTGGGATGCGGGAAAGCAGCCGACATGCATATTTCAGGAATTCAAAGGCTCAACACAGCCCGAATCGTTGCTGTGTGCGACCTTGAGCCGCTGATGGCCGCGCAGTTAGCTGCCCGCTACGGCATAGCCAACTGTTATAACGACTTCGATGAATTGCTCGCCATTGAGAAGCCCGATGTACTGCACATCGCCACTCCTCCCCAGTCGCATCTTTCTCTTGCCATGAGTGCCATAGACGCTGGTTGCCATTTGGTGGTCGAGAAGCCGCTAGCACTCGATTCTTGCGAAGCAGCACAACTCATAGCGCATGCTGAACGTCATTCAAGAAAGCTAACGGTCGGATACACCTATTACTTTGATCCCGTGGCCAGAATGCTTCGCCGTCTGGTTCGGGAAGAACTGATGGGAGAGACCGTCCACTTGGAGAGCTTCCTCGGATACGACCTGAACGGGCCTTTCGGTAGTCCTATTCTCGCTGATCGGGACCATTGGGTACATAGGCTCCCAGGAAAACTCTTCCAGAACCTGCTTGACCATCTTCTGAGCAAGATCACGGAATTCCTAACGGATGAACAACCTCTTGTTCAGGCCTATTCATGGCAAAGTGCGGACCGTCTTCCCCAGCTTGACTATGACCTGCCGGATGAACTCCGAGTAATAGTAATCGGGGAGAAGAAATCGGCATACGGAACTTTCTCTTCTCACTCGCGACCCGTTCGACATTTCTTGAACTTTTACGGGACGAAGAACACTGCACACTTGGATTTTGAGAACAGCACGATCACGCTAGGCCGGGACCCGGTTCTGCCCGGCGTGCTGGGCCGTCTCGCCTCCCCTTTTGCTCAAGGGTGGCAGCACATCCGAGAAGGCGGCAGAAATGTGCTTCGCTTTGCTCGATCCGAGTATCACTTTTTTGAGGGCTTCAATTACCTGCTATCGAAGTTTTATGACGGCATAGTGCACGATTTGCCGGTCCCCATTCCTTACCGCGAAATCCTGCGCGTCGCGGCATTGACAGATGAAATCTCGAATCAGTTGCGTGGCGGAGGAGCGAGAAAAGGGTGAGGATACTAGTCACAGGGGCTTCAGGATTCCTAGGGCGGGCTGTCGTCGAAAGGCTCTTCGCTCACGGTAACCTCGACGTCAGGTGTTTTGTCCGTTCAAACAGCAATGTTTCGGGCTTAGAAGAGATCCGCAGCCGTTATCCCCATGCGCGACTCGACTACCTGGTTGGTAATCTCGCTTCGCCGGACGATGCTCGCCGCGCTGTCGAAGGGGTTGAGACCATCTATCATTTGGCGGCTGGAATGCGAGGTCTGCCCGCCACCATATTCGTCAACACCGTGGTTGCGTCCAAATATCTGCTCGAAGCGATACAAGACAGGAAGCGACGAGTCGTGCTGGTTAGTTCCCTCGGAGTCTATGGAACGTCCTTTCTGGAAGCGGGCCGTTTGATTGGGGAGGACACTGAACTGGATCTGCGCCCAGAGAAACGGAGTGTCTACTTCCATGCGAAGATCTGGCAAGAGCGACTCTTCCGGGAACAGGCCGAAAAGGGCAGAGTGGATCTAGTTGTCCTTCGACCCGGCGTACTTTACGGTAATGGCAACCCTAACTGCGGGTTCCCTTCAAGAATTGGCATTCTTGTCGGGAAGGTGTTACTGGTGTTCGGTGGCGGAAATCCGTTGCCCCTTTCGCATGTTGTTAATTGCGCTGAGGCAGTTGTCCTGGCGGGGCAGGATGCGGAAGCGTCAGGCCAGAGCTATAACGTTCTCGACGATGACTTGCCCAGCGCTACTGAGTATTTGCGGGAGTACAAGCACCAGGTTAAGAATGTTGCAACTATTCGCTTTCCCTTTCTTGTAACTATGCTGCTCTCGCGGGCCGTCGAGAAGTACCATGTGAAAACGCATGGGCAGATCCCAGCGGTGTTGACCCCTTACGAAAGCAGCGCGATGTGGAAGGGACATCAGTTCGACAATCAAAGTATCAAGAAGCTAGGCTGGAAGCAGATCGTACCAACGGTAGAGGCCATGCGCGAGTCATGCACATACCTACGTGCGGGCCTGAACGGACATAAACAGTGAAGCAGGCGCCTCAGAGCGGCAGTTCATCGCCCAGTGACCCGAAACCCTCGCCCGGGTACAAAGCGCCCGTGTTCGTCGTGGGTTCAGCTCGATCCGGCACCACCCTCTTATATCACACGCTGCTTTCTTCAGGGGCCTTTGCGGTTTATCTCACCGGGCCAGTCGTGTTCGACCTGCTCGTTCCAAGATTCGGGGATCTCAGCAAGCTGAAAAACCGGGCACGGCTCCTGCCGGTCTGGTTCCGGAGCTACCAGTACCGTCTCTCAGGGTTGGATCGCAACTCCATTGAAAAGAAGATTCTCGCGGAATGCCACAGCAATGGGGACTTCCTGAGAATTGTCATGAACGAAATCGCGCTTCGTCAGGGTGTCGAGCGTTGGGCGGTCTCGGGCCCCGATAATCTTTTGTACATGCCAGCAATTGCCCGCGCGATACCCGACGCTCTGTTCATTCATATGATCCGCGACGGGCGCGACGTTGCTCTTTCCATGAGCAAGGAAGGTTGGATTCGACCTTTCCCGTGGGATAGGGAACGTAGCCTGCTGGTTGCTGCCCTCCATTGGAAGTGGAAGGTCGAGCGCGGGCGGCGATTCGGCCGACAAATAATGCACCGCTACTTGGAGATCCACTTCGAAGATCTGGTTTTGCGAACGACAAGTACGTTGGCCGATATTGGCCGTTTCATAGGCCACGATCTTGATTACGAGCAAATCCAGAGGGCGTCGATCGGCACTCTAAGGAAGCCTAACTCGACCTTCAGAGGGGCCGATGGCGCGGTGGCATCCAGTCCGGTGGAGCGCTGGAAGACGTACCTTTCTAAATCGGACATAGTCCGAGTTGAGAGCATAATTGGTCCCCTGCTTGGAGAGCTCGGCTATCCTTTGGAGTTCCCAGCGGCGCACATTAGAGACCTCTCTGTGAAGCTGATGAAAGGGCTCTATCCGCCTTTCTTTGACTTCAAGGAGTGGCTGAAAGCAAAGACTCCCTTGGGCCGACTTGTTAGTACCAACCGTTTGCGATTCAACGATGTGGTCCCACAATAGCGCGGGAGGGAAGGAAGGACCGGAAGATCGCGGGCGCCGTCTGCGTGTAGTGATCGTAGCACCTCGTATACAGCGCTTAATTGGGGGCCAGGAAGTTCAGGCCGATTTGCTGTTGCGATTGTGGCGCGACGATCCCGCCTTGCACATTTCGCACGTTGCCGCAAATTTGCAATTGCCTCGATGGTTGGACTGCATCCCTTATCTGCGTACGATAGTACGGTTCCCCCTATATCTGGCTGAACTCGTGTTAGGGTTGCGAGAAGCTGATGTCGCCCACATTTTTTCGGCAGCCTTCTCGTCCTTCCTCATCTCAACCGTGCCCGCTTTCTGCGTTTCCCGCATTCTGGGGAAGAAAGTTCTCGTTAACTATCGCAGTGGACTTGCCAAAAAGCACTTGAGCGCTTCGTGGATTGCGCGCAGGATTCTGCAAAGGGCTGATAAAGTGCTTGTACCCTCAGCATATCTTGTTGAAGTGTTCCGTGAATTCCACGTCATGGCGCAAGCGATCCCTAACCTTGTTGACCTGACCCTTTTTTCGTACCGTGCCCGCGATCCGCTTCGGCCCTTCCTGCTGTGCTCACGCAACTTGGAGCCCCGGTACGGAATCGACTTGGTGCTGCGGGCTTTTTCAGAGGTCCAAAAGGCCTTCCCTGAAGCGCGGCTTTGGGTATTGGGGGAAGGATCGCAGGAAAATGCAATTCGCCGCCTCATCGCGGAGCTAAATCTGACGGGAGTTGAAATGCCGGGGAGAGTTGCAAGGGAAAATGTCGGCCGCTTCTATGACAAAGCCGATATTCTTGTCAACGCCTCTCGCGTCGATAACATGCCGGTGTCGATCTTGGAAGCGTTCGCGTCCGGCCTCCCGGTGGTGACCACTGATGCCGGCGGAATTCCATACATTGTGCGGCACGAGCAGACTGGGCTGGTCAGCAACACAGAAGACTGGAGGCAACTTGCGGCAAACGTGATTCGACTCCTCCACGATTCGACACTCGCCCGCCGACTCACGGAGAACGCATATCAGCAGTCGTTCACTTATCACTGGGGCACTGTTCGCCAACATTGGCTCCGTCTCTACCGGGAACTCGATCACCCTCCTTTGGACCCCGGCCAAGGGCTCGTGACGTGAATTCGCCCACACCCCGAACCGGTTACAGTAATATTTGTTGGGGGACATTCCATTTGTCTAGCGCGGAGGCCCCCTTCCTTTTTCTTTGATGCCTTCCACGATTCGCAAGGGAAAGGTCCAAGGGAACCCAAGGACATCCTCTCGCAAGGCGCACCGAACGCAACGGATCTGGCGGTTATGCTTCTGGTCATGATTACAGAGTCACGCTCGGACACCAGCGTCGCACAGCTCCACGTACACCGGGTTGGTTTTTCGGCTGCCGAGAGTCTGGTCTTGTGCGGCCCCCTGTCAAGAACAACTGCCATCCTGGAAAGAATCCTCTGGACAAACTGAAGTCCGCGGGCTAGAAAAGGGGGCGTAGCAAGGTGGCACTTATGTTGCGGTGGTTGTCCCGTCTCACACTACTTGTCGTGCTCGTACTTCAGGTGGCCTTGGCGGATTCTATTCCGCCTCGTGAATTGGGGCGGAAGGTTAGACTGTCCAGCGCCAACACGAAAGGTCTCGGCGCGAATTTTTTCAATGGTTTCGGCCGTTCCGCGCTGCGAGTTAACGGGAGGCAAGAAAGCCGCCTTCCAAGGGGGATGATCTCTGTCCCGTTAGGGGATGGCCAGACCTACGGTCCCTATGGCTCACGGGTGGGCCGCCCGTCCAAGTCGTTCTTCGACCGTATACTGGAGGTGTTATTCATCACGAAGAAGGGTAGGGAGAAAGGTAAGTAAGACCAAACCCCTATCGCCGGACAGTGGTCCGCCTGGGGACTCAAATGGAAAATTCTCGCTAATGCCTTTCCAGGCCGTGGGGTGTGCCCTAGACTGTTGTGCACCGTGTAGCGTGCTAGCATTCTAGCAAATTGGAGGCCTCGCACTGTAGGCTTGACGCATGATTCTTGGGGCGTGCGAACAGGAGGATCTTATCGTGACTCCGCAGGTAACAATGTTCTTCTCTCGTCTCCGTTGTATCTCTCTTCCCCAGTCTGTTTGTCTTGTGGTCCTGTTCGCATGTTGCGCTTCGCTGTGGGCGGGCTCCGTTTCAACGGGAGAAAACGCCTACTGCGGAAAGGGCGACGTGTCGCAGTTCGGCGGCAAGGACGGCCCGGCAGAGCCTCCCAGAACCTGCTACTACACGGGAATGGATGGAACGCCGTCTCCAGGAAAACAGATTCGCGTTTCCGCCAAGGCGAACCTGGGCGCCGCGGTGGGCGAAGCAAAGTGCGGAGATACACTGCTGCTCCCGGCGGGAGCATCCTTCGAGGTCAAGGAACTGCCCCGGAAGAACTGCGACCAGCAGCACTACATCACGGTAAGAACCGACACGCCAGACGCAAAACTGCCTGCGGAGGGGACCCGCATCAGCCCGGCTTGGGCAGGTGTGGCAGCCCTTCCCGGACGCCCCCCGTATGCGCAGC
>JBAVUO010000062.1:0-149972 GCA_049696815.1 Terriglobales bacterium
GGCTGTTGAAAAACTCTCTTCAGGGCGTTTCAACAACGGAGTTCGCTCGTAAGTTGTTGAATGTTCGTCCGCCGAAGGCGCTGAAATTCAATGAAATTACTGCTTCGGTTCCTTTTTCAACAGCCACAGGCGATAGCACTCACGATCAGTCATTGGCTAGTCCGGACTCCTGGTCGAGTCACCCGCACCGGACAAGAGCCCATTGTTCGGCCAGCCGTGCCTCGGTCACTTTGGTAACGCTTGGGGCCATGACCCAAGTTCATTCCCCGACAGGGCCGGGATATCATGGTCACAGTTGGAGAGACATCCCATAGTCTAAAGAGTTCGGGTGAAGTTGGCGGCGCTCGTGTCGAATAAGCCCAAGCCGGGTCTGTACGTCGCATGGAAGGCGGTGACGTATCGCAGCGTGGCCCTGATGCTGCTCGGGGTGACACTCATCTTCGCCGCTGTGATGCACCTGGCTTTCCCAGAATTCACCGATTCGACGGCCAAGGCGGCGGGGCACTATACGACGGGTTTGCTGGAGAAAGTGGCGGGTCTGGCGCCGGCCATCGACAAGTCCTCAGGGAACGTGGCGCAACAGGCGCACTTCACCGCCCTGGACGGCACGATCCGAGTGAAAAAGGCGAACGGCAACAGCTGGGTCAATGCCGATTACAACGTGCCGCTGGAAAAAGGAGATGTGGTCCAGACCGGCGCCGAGGGCATGGCCAAGATCGTTTTCAACGACGGCACCAACTACACTGTCAAGCAGGATTCCCTGATCGTGATCGAAGAGAACTCGGCCAACGACCAGCAGCAAACCAGCGTGTCGGTGGCGGTGACGACGGGGACGGTGGACCTAGCCACCGCCACCTATGTGCAGGGATCAAAATCGCAGGTGATTGTGGCGGGCGCGAAGGCCTCGCTGGCCCCGGAATCGGCGGCCATGGTGCGCAACGACCCCCGCGCCGACCAGCATGAAATTCTGATGAAGAAAGGCAGCGGCGACATCGAGCGCAATGGCGAGGTGGTCCGGCTGTCGGACTGGGAAAAGGTGAGTTTCCAGAGCCAGTCGAAGAGCATGGAACGGGGTAAGGAAATCGGGCCGCCAACCCCGATCACGCCGGGTAACATGATGCCGATTTTCGTCAACACCGGCGAAAGGTCCAAGGACGTAGAATTCTCCTGGACGCCGATGACCAACGCCGCCGGCTATCGGCTGCGCATTTCGCACAACCCGTACTTTTTCTCGCTGCTGGTGGACCGCAAGATCGAGAGCGCCAACGTGGTGGTGACCGGCCTGGGGGAAGGCGCCTACTACTGGGTGATCCAGTCGTATGATGCGGCCGGCAAGGAATCGCTGGAGAGCGAAAGGAACCGCTTCACCATTATTTCCAGGACCAAGGAAAAGGTGGAGTTGGCACTCGCGCTCGAGCCGTTCATCCAGCACGGCCACGTCATCGAAGTGAAGGGCAAGACCGAGGCGGGCGCGCGCGTGATGGTGAACGGCCGGGAAGTGGCGATCGTGGCCGACGATGGCACGTTTCACTATTTCACGCCGCCCTTGCCCGGCGGCGAAAGCCTGATCACGGTGACGGCGCAGAATTCCAAGGGCGGGGTCAATACCCGCCAGCAAAAGGTCGTGATTCAGTAGGATGCGATGTTCGGCACCAGCGGACGCAAAGCTGGCGCGCAGAATGCCTGAACATCCAATAGGATAGAGAGTAACGGCGGACAGCGCCTGGCGGCGGAAGCGACCGGCACGATTCCGGGCGAGGCGAAAGTCCCGAGAGAGAGAAGTATTGCCATGTCAAAGAACGGATATAACGGAGCGTCCCGCTTCCACAACCTGCGTTCCCTGTTCAGCATGTTCTCGAGCGACCTGGCGATCGATCTCGGCACCGCCAACACGCTGGTGTACGCGCGGGGCAAAGGCATCGTGGTCAACGAGCCCTCGATCGTGGCGCTGAACAAGAACACCAACGAGGTGGAAGCGGTCGGCAAGGAAGCCAAGGAAATGCTGGGGCGCACGCCGGGCAACATCGTGGCCATCAAGCCGATGAAGGATGGCGTCATCGCCGACTTCAAGGTGACCGAGAAGATGTTGAACTACTTCATCCAGAAGGCGCACAACCGTAAGATGCTGGTGCATCCGCGGATCGTGATCGGGGTGCCTTCGGAAATTACGCAGGTGGAAAAGCGGGCGGTGATGGACTCGGCCTACCGCGCCAAGGCCAGCGAAGTGCACCTGGTCGAGCAGGCCATGGTGGCGGCCATCGGAGCCGGCCTGCCGATCACCGAACCGAGCGGCAATATGATTGTGGACATCGGGGGCGGCACCACCGACATCGCCGTGATTTCGCTCAGCGGCATCGTGTATTCGCGTTCCGTGCGCATGGCCGGCAACCAGATGGACGAGGCCATCATGAATTACCTGAAGCGGAAATATAACCTGCTGATCGGCGAGCGCACCGCCGAGCAGATCAAAATCGAAATCGGCAGCGCGTATCCGCTCGACAAGCCGCTCACCATGGAGATCAAGGGCCGCAACCTGATCGAAGGCGTGCCCAAGACCATTACCGTGGACGACAGCGAAATTCGCGAGTCGCTCAGCGAGTGCGTTGCGACCATCATGAACGCGATTCGTGTCGCGCTGGAACGTACGCCGCCCGAACTTTCCGCCGACATCAGCGATCGCGGCATCGTTCTTACCGGCGGCGGGGCGCTCTTGAAGAACCTCGACAAGCGCATCCGCGAAGAAACCGGACTTCCGGTCTCGATCGCCGACGATCCGCTGTGCAGCGTGGTGCTGGGCACCGGGAAAATGCTCTCGGACTTCAAGCTGCTGCGCAAGATTTCGATCGAGTAAGAGCTGCGAGCTGCGAGCTACGGGCTGCGAGCGGACAAATGCAGATCCCTCCCCTTCGGCTTCGCTCAGGATCGGGATGACAATCTCAGGCTGACCGAGTCCACGCTGAGAGCTGACAACTGAGAACTGAGAACTGGTGTTATGGAATCCGTCCTCGGCCGCTACAAAAACCTGATTGTTCTCGCGGCCGTGCTGTTTGCGCAGATCCTGGGGCTGGCGGTGCAGGTGAAGCGCACCAGCGACCCCGAGTCCAGCCGCCTGATCCGGGTGTGGGCGGTCGGCGCGGTGACACCCTTCGAGAAGGCCCTGGTCTGGATCCAGACCTCAACGGGAAACGTCTGGCACAACTACTTCTACCTGCGCGGGGTACGGGTCGAGAACCGCCAACTGAAAGAACAGATCGAACACATGCGCCTGGAGCAGGTGCGCCTGAGCCAGGACGCCGATCAGGCCCGGCGTCTGCAAGCTCTGCTGGCCTTCAAGGAGCAGTTCATTTCCCAGACCATGGCGGCGCAGGTCATCGGATCGAGCGGCAGCGAGCAGTCGCGCTCGGTCTATATCGATAAAGGCGAGAAGGACGGGATCAAGCCAGACATGGCCGTGATCACCGCCGAAGGGGTGGTGGGCAAAGTGCTGCACGTGTATGGTTCAACGGCGCTGGTGTTGCTGATCAGCGACCAGTCGAGCGGGGTGGGCGCGATTCTGGAAAAGTCGCGGTTGCAGGGCATTCTGCGCGGCACATCCGCCGGGGAAGTGACGTTGGAAAAAATCATGGGGGATGAAAACGTGCCCCCTGGCGAACGGGTCCTCACCAGCGGCGGAGATCGTATTTTTCCCAAAGGCCTGGCCATCGGGACGGTGACGCGGGTTTCGCCGGGCAGCGAGGGCTTTCTCAACATCCGGCTGAAGCCCGCAGCCAACCTCAGCAAGTTGGAAGAAGTACTGGTCGTGACCAGGATTGACGAGAGGCAGGCCGAACCGGACCAGTCCGGCCCGGTGCGCGCGGTGGATATCCTGGCGGAGCGCCTGCCGAGCGTCCCCCCCAAGCCGGAGAATGCCACTGCCGGACCGGCAACGGCCGCGCCACCAGGAACCACCCAGAATCCCCCCGCCTCGGCCATGAGCGGCACTTCTCCCAAGGCGGTCAGTGGCGTCAATTCGCCTGCCGGTCCAGATGCCAAGCAGAAAACCCCTGCCCCGGCCAGTGGCGGGCCTCCGATAGCACAGAAACCGGCTGCGACCGGGCCGGGCGCGCGGGCTGCAACTGGGAACCCACCCGCCAAGATTTTGCAGAAGACCGCCAACCCCCCCGCCGAACCCAAACCGCAGCCTGCGGCACAGGACCATCCCCAATAACGTGGCGATCACTTACACATCCGGGGAACAAGTCGAGGTTTACCGATTCAGCGTGCCGGTGACGATCCTGATCCCGTTGATCGCCGTGTTTCTGCAGGCGTGGGTACCCTTGCGGTTACATTTTTTCTCGATCTTCGATCTTCCGCTCCTGATCACGATCTTTTTCGCCATCTCGCGGCGCAGCCAGATCGCCGGCTTGATCACGGGCGCGCTGATCGGGTTGCTCCAGGACTCGCTTACCCACCAGCCCATCGGACTTTACGGACTCTCGAAAACCGTGGTGGGCTACGGCGCCTCTTCGCTGGGCGTCAAGCTGGACGTAGAAAACGCAGGCGCGCGCCTGCTGCTCACGCTGTTCTTCTACGTGGTGCACGAGGTGGTCTATTTCCTGATTGCCCGGGGCCTGGTTAGCCTCCACATGGCGTGGAGCTGGCAGCACGAACTCTGGTCGGGACTGGCCAACGCCTTCCTGGGAGTCATCCTCTACGCGGTGCTCGACCGCTTTAAGCAGCGCACCTGAGGCAGAAGCTGACGGCTGACTGCTAACGGCTGACTGCTAACGGCTGACAAGTCACAGGTCACAGGTAATAGGTAACAGCGAGTCCTTGGCGGTTCAGATGCGTTCATTATTACTGGGCAATCAGGTACGCGATCCCGGCCGCGGCCAGCGTGCCCAGAAGGTTGACGGCCTCGTTGTTCAACCAGCGGCGGCGTTGCACGGTGGCGCCGAGAATGCTGTCGATGAGCATTCCGGCGAATCCGGCGGCGACGGGAATCCAAAGCTGGGCCTGCGGAATCATTCCCGCCCCGGCCGAGACGCCAGCCACCAGCAGGCCGGCGAACGCTCCCGCCGCGGTGCCCAGAGGCGTCACCCCGCCATCGGTGCCCGCCGGCACCGTTTCCCAAGTCGTGATCAGCCGAGCGGTGCGGTGCGTCTGACCGATCTCGCTGGCCACCGTATCGGTCGCGGCTTCGGCCAGGGCGGCGGACGCGGCCACCAGCCATGCCCACTTTCCGGTCGCGCTGAGGGAGACCGAGGCGAGCGCGGCTACGCCCAGGTTGGCCAGCACCTGCCATGCGTTCCGGCCGTCGCCGCGTTCTGCTACGCCCAACTCCTGCTTGCGCCGGAATCCCAGGCGGGTGGCCGCCCAGGTCAGCGCGAACAGCGCGGTCAGGGCGGCGAAAGCCGCCGGTCCGGCGCTGGTGAACAGCAGGAAGCAGGCGCATCCTCCGGCCAGCATTCCGGAGCGGCTCACCCCCCGTACGAGGCGCGCCAGCACCGCGAAGCCGAGCGTGACCGCTGCCGCGATTGCCAGCCGTTCCAGGTTCGAGGCCCAGGCATAAGCTAGAAAAGAATTTGGCATCGTTAGAACAAAGCCTTCAGCTCTCAGCTCTCAGGGGGATCTCACCTACACTACGGCTGACGGCTGACAGCTGACAGCTGGAATGCACGATCCGTGTTCGATAACACTATATTCGGGGTCTGGCGCCGGACTACCGCATCCGGTAGGGCTTTTTCTCTGGATTCGCCCCGAAATCTGGCGGCAGCCGGGCCACCGATTAGGTTACACTGCTGTACGCTCGGCGGGACTCTGTCCGTAGAGACGCGGCTGGCCGCGTCTCCCGCAGTCTCTTGAGACGAGGCAAACCTCGTCGCTATGGGGAGTCTCCTGTGAAGAAAGGAGACGGATTGAGGCTCGTCTCTACGGGGAAGCATCTGAAGTTGTTGGGGTGAAACGATGGCGGCTTCGGTCTGGTCTGGTTATCTCACGTTCGGCTTGATCTCCATGCCGGTGCGTCTGTTCTCGGGCGCGCGCAGCAGCGGCATTTCCTTCAACCAGCTTCACCGCACGGACCACCATCGGGTGAAGCAGCAGCTCATTTGCCCGGCGGACAACCAGGTCCTTGAGCGCAGCGACATCGTCAAGGGATACGAGTACCGCAAGGACGAATACGTGATCATCGATCCGGAAGAGATCAAGAAGATTGAGCCCAAAACGGCCAAGACCATGGAGATCCTGGAATTCGTCAAGACGAGCGAAGTCGATCCCGTGTACTTCGAGTCGTCGTATTACATGGTTCCGGACGAGGCGGGCCGCCGACCCTACGCGCTGCTGACCAAGGCGCTCGAAGAAAGTGAATATGTAGCGATTGCCAAGCTCACCATGCACAACCGCGAGTACACAGTGTTCCTGCGGCCGCACAAGGGCGGAATGATGCTGCACACCATGTACTACGCGGAGGAAGTGCGAGAAGTGGAATCGTTCGGGGCTCCCGACGTCGAGATCAAAGACGCCGAGATCAAGGTGGCACACCAGCTCATCGAAGCGCTTGCCGGCGAGTGGGATCCGGAGAAGTACCACGACACTTTCCAGGAGAACCTGAAAAAGCTGATCGAAGCCAAGCTCGAGGGCGGGGAAGTGCAGGCCGTAGAACAGCCGAAGAAGCTGGCGCCAGTCATCGACCTTATGGCGGCGCTGAAAGAAAGCCTGGCCCAGACCAAGAAACCGGCGGGCTCCGAGAAAGCATCCGGAGCGCAAGCCGAACCGCGTTCCAAGTCGCGCGGCAGGTAGGCGTAAAGCAGAGGACACTCCCTTCGACCGCGCTCCGGGCAGGCCCTGTCCGCGCCGTGCGTGATCTTCCTCGCCGCGGCTGTGCGCCGTGTAACTTACAACCATCCATGTTCGTGCTATAGTCTGCGGCCATGTTGAGGAAGCGCACGTTCCCCGGCAGGGGGCTGGGGCTGGTCATCGTGGCGGTTTCTTTGGCTTTTGCTGGATCGGACGATCGCGAGCCGGCGCCCCGGTTTCACGCTAAGACGCTCGAGGGCGAGCAGTTCACCAACGATTCGGTCAAAGGGAAAGTTGTCCTGTTTCAGTTCTGGACGACCTGGTGTCCGTACTGCAAGGGCGAGGAATCGCTGGTGAATGACATCACCGCGGAGTTTGCCGGCAAGGGGCTCGTCGTGCTGGCGATTGATGTCGGTGAGTCGAAGAAAACCGTGCAGCAGTACCTGAAGGACCATACCCGCAAGTGCCGCATCGTTCTGACGGGCGACACCAACCTGGCCGCGATGTACGCCGCCAACTCCTATCCCATCTACGTCGTGGTCGATCGCGATGGCAACGTCGCAGCCGAGCAGCGGGGAGCGGGCGGGGAGCGGGGTCTGCGCCGGATGCTCAACCGCGCCGGCCTGGAGTCCAGCGACTCGGAATAGCGGATTACTCGGGAAAATTCATGCGCCGCAGCAGATCCTGAAAGCGTGCGTCGGGCCGCAACTTCTCAAGCGTCATGTCCCCTTTCATGCCAGCAAGAGAAGAGTCGTGTTCGCGATACGCCCTTTCCAGCCAGCGGAACGCTTCCTCGTTGCGCCCACAAGCGGCGTAGGCTGTTGCCAAGTCATATGGCCGCACATAGGTCCGAGTAGTCACGTGTTTCATGTGTTCCGCCACCCGGCAGGCTTCGGCAGTCTGGCCAAACACCGCGTACGATACGCGAGCCATCCCTCGTATCCCGAGTAGCCTTCCGATAAGGCCACCGCCCGTTTGAGTTCGCTTATTGCCTCCTCACCCATCCTCTTTCTTGTGTAGGCCAAGCCCAAGGCAAAGTGCGCGGGAGCAGAGTTCTCATCCATTTCTACGCTCGCCTTGGCCTGCTCCAGAGCTTCGTCATAACGTCCTGCCGCCGCCATGTTGACGGCCAGGGCGGCGTTGATGCCCCGGGCGGTTGGGTCGAGCTGCCGAGCGCGCTGATGTTCTGCCAGGCCCGCGTCAATCCGTCCCATGTTCTCCAGGAAAATGCCGTACCAATTATGGACGCGCGCATTACCCGGATCGAGATCGATGGCGCGTAGATATTCCTGTTCCGCACCCGCCCAGTCCCAATTTATTTCGCGGAGAAATGCCAGGCCACTGTGCGCCTCGGACAACGTGTCGTCTAGGGCAAGAGCTTTCATGACCAGCGGCGAGGTCTGAGCATAAGCTTCGTTGGCCGGAAGTACATTTCTGTCGCCTGCAATCATGTAGGCCTGAGCCAGTCCGACGTATGCCGGTGCGTAATTTGGGTCCTTACTGATGGCCTGTTGAAAAAAATCAAAGCTTCTCCTGACACCTTCCGGGGAAAGTTTCCTGAGGAAGAAATAGCCCTTGAGATAAGCTTCGTAGGCTTCGGGTGACACAGGAGCGGCGTGAGACAGGCGCACCTGCTCCAGTTGTGTTAGCGAAACTCTGATTTCGCGCGTGATTGCCTGCACGACATCACGCTGCAGCGTTATGACGTCGCTCGCATTGCGTTCGTAACTCTCCGACCAGAGGTGGCGTTCGGGATTGGCCTGCACCAGTTGGGCAGTGATTCGCACCTTGTCGCCGGCGCGTAGTGCCGAGCCCTCCACTACCGCATCCACATGCAACTCACGCGCGATCTGCGGCACTGGATTGGTGGTGTTTTTGTATTGCTTCACCGACTGCCACGAGATCACGCGCAGTGCGCGGACCTTGCCCAGTTCGGTGATCAGCGCCTCGGTCATGCCATCGGCGAAGTACTCTTCCTCAGGATGGCCCGAGAGATTCCCCAAGGGCAGCACCGCCAGCGACTCGATCTTCACCGGGCGGAAGAGATCCAGCAGTTGTTGCCGCCAGACCACGCCAGATGCAACGGCCACTACCACCAGGGCCAAGGTCGTCAGCCAGATCTTCCGCCCGCGCGCGGGAGCTTGGGAGATCGGGGAACCTGCCGCTTCCGGTCCTTCCACCGCAACCATCAACCGGTATCCGTGGCGAGGCACGGTCTCGATGTATTGCGGCTTCTCCGCCGAGTCGCCCAGCACCTCGCGCAGGCGTTTCACGGCGGTGTTCAGACCCTGCTCAAAATCTACGAAAGTGTCCGACCCCCACAGACGCTGGCGCAACTCTTCACGGGTTACAACTTCGGCCGGATGTTCCAGGAGCGCCACCAGTACTTGGAAGGGTTGCTCGGCAAGCTTGGTGCGGGAGCCGTTGTGGTGCAGTTCGGCGGCGCGCAGGTCCAGTTGGAAGGGCCCGAAGCGGACGGTGTGGGCGGGCAAGGACTGCATCGGTTCCTCGCAGTGCCCCCTCGGTCAAGCTTGCAAGAAGATTCTAGCGCGAATTTCCGGGCTCAGAGCACCACGACCGCAGAAAGATCGCGGCGAAACGTACCAAATTGGAACGGTCGCGGCCCGTTGCCATCCCCTTCTGTCTTGGTCTCTTAGCAAGTGTCATTCCTTCTCCATGCCGTTTCTATCCCGATGCTAGACAGATTCCATCCCTCTTCCATTGTCCCGCGCAGGCAAATCGCCCATGGTGGGGACCGAACGCCACCTGGTGGCGACAGCTTATGCGTTAGAGCCTCTACCAAGACCTTCCCCTGCTCCAACGCGTGTGCCGAATCACGCCGAACGGTGATGCTGTACTGGAGAGATTAGCCAAGGGAGTAAACATCGCGCCGAACAATTTGTCGCGTCTCCCCGTAAAGCAGTTTCCACCAGCTGAAGTTGCACCACCCTCTGAGGCGCTTCGGCCGAGCCTTCAGGGCACCTCACTTCGAACCGGCCGAGGGGCGTTCCACCTTGAGCCGAAGCACGCAGCTGTCGTAAGAGAGCAAGAAGAGAAAAGGAGGACATGACATCATGAGTCGCACACTTAAACTCGCCGCGTTATTTCTTTGCTTGTGCGTTGCCGTCCCCGCGGTCTGCGCGCAGGGAAAATGTAGCTTGCGGACGATGGCAGGCACGTATGCGTTCTATTCCAAGGGATCCAGTTCGATTGTTGATCTGTCGGTGCAGCCGATTCCAATGCATTGGGCGGCGACAATAGCGCCCTTTATCATCGTAGGCAAACTCACCTTCACGCCTGACGGGGTCGGCGAGGGCTTCTACTGGCTCATCTTCGGTTCGCTAAACGCGGGCCTCGAACCCATTCCGTGGCAGGGTAGGATCATCGAAATGAACGAGGACTGCACCGGTGTGCTCGAGTACCCGGACCCGCCGGAAACCATACGGGAGCGCTTCATCGTCTTCGACAATGGGCGCGAGTTCCGCAGCGTCACCATGCAGACCCCCAATACACCGACAGCGGTGTGGATCTCGACTTTGCACCGCATCAGCAAATCCGTCAAGCCGGTCAACTCCTGCAGACCGCAGACCGCTCACGGGGTCTACGTGCTGCGTTGTGAAAGCATCGACCCGACACCCGGATCTCCGGCTTTCGCCGACGCAGCGCTGTTCCGCTTAGACGTTTCGCTGTCCGGCGACTTTACAGGTACGTTGTACCAGAAGATCGGGCCGATCTACCTCGAAGCACCGGCAACCGGAACGGTCGCCGTCAACTCCGATTGCACGTTTTCTAGCACCCTCAATACCCCGGCCTTCCCCGGCACGAACCGGGAGAGGGGTGTCTTCTTCAATGAAGGCAAGGAGTTCTACATGCTCCCGATCGACACGGTTGGCCCAGGTTCAAATGACCAGACCCCCGAGACATATGCCTTCTGCCAGGGCACACGCATCGGACAGTAGCCACATCGCGGGCGAGTCCCTTTTCGACCCGCCGCCTCGGAGAGGCTTTTAAGAACTAATGCTGGCCCCGGGCTGGGGCAGCGGCGTAGCGGCGGCGATGTACGCCGCCAACTCCTATCCCATCTACGTTGTTGTCGATCGCGATGGAAACATCGCAGCCGAGCAGCGCGGAGCGGGCGGGGTGCGGGGTCTGCGCCGGATGCTCAGCCGCGCCGGGCTGGAGTCCAGCGACGACGAGTGAGTGCCTTGTTTTGGGAGGACGTTCGCGCCGGTTGAGTCAACAATTTGCGCGAGATGACCACCTTTCACCGTTCAGGCCGGTCCCGCCAATCCCATTCCACTCATCAACTTATAGGCCAAATCAATAGCTTAGAGAAAAGGCAATGTTCCACGTGGAACCCTATGCGATTTTGGCCTCCCGCGGGTTGAATTTTGCGGGACGCGCGCCTAGTATCCGGTCTGAATGGCGGCCACCACTCCCAGCATCGGACAGGTCCTCGGCCATTACCGCGTCCTGGAGCAGGTCGGCGCGGGCGGCATGGGAGTGGTTTTCCGCGCGCACGATCAGCAGCTCGACCGCGATGTCGCGCTGAAAATCCTGCCCCAACTGGGGCTGCTGAGCGAGGCGGCGCGCCGCCAGTTCCGCCGCGAAGCGTTGAGCCTAGCCCGCATCACCGATCCCAACGTCGCCATGGCTTTCGATTTCGGACGCGACGGCGGAATCGATTACCTGGTCACGGAATACGTGCCGGGACTCACCCTCAGCGCAAAGATTGCTGGGCGGCTGCTGCCCGAGGGCGAGGTTCTGAATCTGGGAAAGCAGCTCGCCAGCGGCCTTGAAACCGCGCACCGCGAAGGCGTCATTCACCGCGACTTGAAGCCGGGGAATCTGAAAGTCACGCCCGAGGGCCGGCTGAAGATCCTGGACTTCGGCTTGGCGTTTCTCCTGCAGTCATCGGGGACAGATACAGCCGCCACCGCGACGTTGACCGGCAGCTACTCCGACGCGGGAACGCTGCCCTACATGGCTCCGGAGCAGTTGAAAGGGCTCACGCCCGATGCCCGCGCCGATGTGTGGTCTGCGGGCGCCGTGTTGTATGAGATGAGCACGGGCAAGCATCCGTTCGGCGAGTTGGCCGGGCCACAACTGATCGCGGCCATCCTGGAGCAGGAACCGGTCGCGCCGCGGGTGGTGAATCCGAAGATCAGCGAGGGACTCGAAAGGGTGATCCTGCGGGCGCTGCAGAAAGATCCGCAGGAGCGCTATCAATCAGCGGGCGACCTCCGCATCGACCTGGCCAACCTGGCGACTGGCACGATGCCCATCTACCCGAAGCCACAGCCGCGACGGAGATGGCGTCGGTGGGCGGTCGCGGCGGCAGCGGTCGTGCTCGCGGGCGTCGTAATTTGGCGGACGGGGGTAAGAACCCCGTGGGGTCATCGAGGCGGGCCTTCGGCTCCCGAGGAGAGGATGATGGCGGTTCTGCCGTTCGAATCCGTGGC
Source organism: Terriglobales bacterium (assembly GCA_049696815.1). Lineage (GTDB taxonomy): Bacteria > Acidobacteriota > Terriglobia > Terriglobales > Acidobacteriaceae > Acidiflorens. The sequence goes on from JBAVUO010000062.1 coordinate 12,240, forward strand.
CAACGATGCTTCGACCAACGCTCTGGGCCTGGGGCTCACGGAGACGGTAACCGCAAAGCTGGTGCAGGCAACCGACGGCGGGCATCTGCAGCTGGTGTCAACGCGAGACCTGGTCGCGCAGGGCGTCAAGACCGCGGACCAGGCGCGGCGAGAGTTTGGAACCAATCTCGTACTGGAAGGGAGCCTGCAGCAGTCGGGAGATCAGATTCGCATCACCTGCAGCCTGGTGGATCCGCGCACGCATGTGCAATTCGCAGCAAACGAGGTCACCGGAGACGCCACCGAGATCTTCGAGTTACAGGATCGACTATTCGACAAAGTACTGGAGATGCTGGAAAAGCTGCCCCTGGCGGTTGAGCCCTCACGGAGGCAGGCAATGCAGGTTCGCCCGGACACGAAACCTGCGGCCTACGATCTTTACCTGCGCGGCCGGGGATATCTGGAGGAGTACCAGAACCTCGACAACATCGAGAGTGCGATTGGCCAGTTCGAGCGCGCCATTGGCGTGGACCGGAACTACGCGCCCGCGTATGCCGCGATGGGAATGGCGTACACCATTGGCTTCCAGCAGAAGAACCGGGGCAAGGACTGGCTGGAGAAGGCGAGAAGCCAGTGCGAGCGCGCGCTGGCGATCACGCCGCAGCTCGCCGAGGGGCACACATGTTTGGGCAGCGTCTATTTTTCAACTGGACGCTACAAGGAGGCAGTCGAGCAGTTTCAGCGCTCACTGGAGTTGGACCACACGAGCGATGAGACCTTGCGCTTGCTAGCCGCCGCGTACCAGAAAACCGGGAACCCTGCTGCCGCGGAAGAGGCTTTCCGCAAAGCCGTTTCCTTGCGTCCGAACTACTGGGGCGTGTACAGCGCGTTCGGAGCTTTCTACTACAACCAGGCGCGATACGCGGATGCGGCGGAGGAGTTTCGCAAAGCGATTCAGTTGGCGCCGTTGAACTACCGCGGATACTCGAACCTGGGTGGGATCTATCTCTACATGGGACAATATCGCGAGGCCGTAGAAGTGCTGCAGCGATCGGCCGCCCTGCACCCAAGCGGGGAGTCGTTCATCAATCTGGGTAGCGCGTACTTCTACCTGCACCGCTACGACGATTCTGTGGATAGCCTGCGGCAGGCGGTGAAAATCGACGACAAAGATTGGCTGAGCTGGGGAAACCTGGGAGATACGCTGTATCAGGTTCCGGCGCGGCGAGCGGAAGCGAAGGATGCGTACGGCAAAGCTATTGAGAGGGCGAAGGCGCGGCTGGAAGTGAATCCACGCGACGCAGAGATCCTGGCTTACACCGCCGATTACTACGCCATGCTCGACCAGGAAAAGCAGGCGCGAGAGCAACTGACGCGCGCGCTGGCAATTGCATCGGCGGACGCCGATGTTCTATTTCGAGCGGCCATTCTCTACAACCATTTCGGAGATTCCGAAAAGACGTTAGAGTACTTGAGCAAGGCGGTCGAGGCGGGGTGCCCGCGGAACTTCATCCGGGACACGCCCGACTTCGACCACCTGCAGGAGAATCCTCGCTTTCACGCGCTGCTGCCGAGATCGTGAGGGGGCGGCTATGGAAGGATGCGAATGCCGGGGTCCCTGCACGGCGGCGAAACCACACCGGCGTCGTTTCGCGTGTTCAGGTTGTACTTGTAATAGCATCCAGCAGCACTGCAGCCATTCGGGCCATGGATTGGCTGCGAGACCTTTTTCCCGTGCGGAACTGGGAACGAGGAGATTGTGGGGACCGGCGAACCGACAAATGTGATCTGGTAATTGTCATCTTGGGCAGTCCAGGCTACGGAGTCATCGTTACAAACTTCAACTACCTCGTCAGTGCTGCAATTCGAGATGGTCAGTGGGTGTGTCACATGCTGCTGCGTACACTTGTGGTGCAGAGCGGCCTTTTCTTTTTCTTCCTTTTCTTTGGAACATCCCATGAAGATGGTTTGCGTCAGTAGTAACAGCACGCAACTGCCGATTCTCAGGACTTTCATAGTGTGCCCTCCTAACGCAGCTCACTTGACGGGTAGGATTGTGGGCGGTGGGGCATGATAAGTCAAGCTCAGCACATGAGGCGCGTCCCGAACCAGTGGTGAAAGGTATCCCGATTTGGTTCGTGGCCCGAAGATGTGTTCGCGTTCTGAAGAGAGCCGACTGAAAAGCTTTCGTCGAACAAAGGCGGCTAACAGGAGTGTCCGCCCCACACGACCAAAAGGCCGCCCGCGGGCGGCCTTTGGTTTTATCTGAGCAAACTTAGTTGCTGACGCCCGCCCCCTGCGGAGGCTGCGGGATGGCGGCCGCGGCGGTCGCGGCGGCGGCTTCGTTCAGGATGCGGTGATGGATGGTGAACAGCGCCAGCTCCAGGCGGTCGGAAACGCCGATTTTGTCATAAACGTTGCGCAGGTAGTTCTTGATGACCTGCTCGGTCGTGCCCAACTGGGTAGCGATTTCCTTGTTCTTGTAGCCCTGGACAATGAGCGCAACGATGCGCAGTTCCTTGGCAGTCAAGCGGTCGCGGACGCGCAGCCCGACCATGTCGTTTTCGGTGAGTTCGCTGGGCACGGCCACGTCCTGCACCCAGGTTTCGCCGCGTGCGACCTTGCGCACGCAGTCCACCAGGGCGGAACTGGTGACGTTGCGGTAAACCACGCCATGGGCGCCGGCCGCCATGTAACGTTGCGCACTCTCGCCGGTGTCGGCGAGGACGACGACCCGGGTCTTGCTGCGCTCGGCGGAGGCGAGGACGGCGTTGAAGTCGGAATGGAAGCCCCCGGCGATCACCAGCACCGCGGCGCGGAACTTCTCGAGCGCCATGAACATCTGTTCCGTGGTTTGGGCTTGGGCCACGATGCGCATTTCATCTTCAACGGCCAGCACCTTGGCGATGCCGGCGCGGAAGATTGCCTGATTGTCGGCCAGAATGAGCTTCAACATGGATCAGCGCTCCCTGTCAGGAGTTGCGAATGAACTCATAAGAATCGATGACGCAGGCGACGCCGCGGTTTTGATCCCGCGCTACGCCCGCCGCGGGCTCATCGGTCCGCACGACGCGGCCGCGGCACTGAATCACAACGTCTTCCTTGCCGCCGGTGACCTCGGGCGGCAGGGTGATTTCAAACTCCACCGGCGAGCCGACCTCGAGCGCGGCGTCGGAACGAATATAGACGCCGGCGGCACTCAGATTGCCGGTGACACCGCTGGTCTCGCTGGCGGTATCGCCCTTATGGATCTTGATCGGCAATTGCAGCGGAAACCTTTTCCCGGTACGCGCGTCGGACACAGCCCCTCCTCTGCCCCGGCCTGGCGGGTCTACTGAAGCCAGATGCATCGCACACTACCCGCACCGAGCCTGATAAGCAGCTATCTCGCGTTATATCACGGAAAACACGCGAGAAAAAGCCTGATTAGGGGTAGGAAGTAGGTACCTCCCTTGGGGCTGGGCTGAGAGCGGGAGCAGTCCCGAAGGCAGAAACCTTAGGGCGTAGCCGCCAGCGGCTAGGCCGCTGTGGAGTGAGCCGCTTGACCGAAGGCCAGCCTGCGCCCCCGCGTGATCCTCGTCACAGCGCAGTGTTCGACGCGGGGGAGACAATAGCGCCTGAGGTGTCCCATGTCGGCAGAACTACTCCAGGCCATGCGGCAGAGCATCATTGACGGCGCGCCGGACACGGCCCGCTCCCTGGCGGAAAGCGGAATTCAGGCGGGGTTGGCACCGCTGGCGGCGATCCAGGAGGGATATGTCCCGGGCATCAGTTATGTTGGCGAGCAATTCGGGCTGCGGCGCATGTTCCTGCCCGATATGGTGGCGTCGGCCGAGGCCATGAAGGCCGCGATGGGGGTGCTGGAGCCGGAACTGAAGCGGCTGGGCACCGAGCGCCCTTCGGCGGGCACGGTGGTACTGGGCACGGCGAAAGGGGACATCCACGAGATCGGCAAGACCCTGGTGGGCACTCTGCTGGGGGCGAACGGGTTCCAGGTGCATGATCTCGGGGTGGATGTGCCGCCGGAAAAATTTGCCGCCGTTGCCCGCGAACGGCAGGCCCAAATCGTGGGAGTTTCAGCACTGCTGACGACTACCATGAAATGGCAGAAGAGCGTGGTCGAGTTCTTCGACCGCGAGGGACTGCGCCCGCAGGTGAAAGTGATTATTGGAGGGGCGCCGGTGACGCGGCAGTGGGCGGAGGAGATCCGGGCGGACGGTTTTGCGAAAGATGCGATGAGCGCCGTGAGCCTGGTGCAGGGTCTGCTGGCGAGAACGCCTGCCCTGTGCAAGGGATAGGGTCCCGGGTGGGGCGTACTGTCCTGATTAACCACAAAGGACACAAAGGAGCACGAAGGAAATCCTCCGTGGATTCACACCCTTTGTGTGACTTCGTGTCCTTTGTGGCTGATGAATTGAGGACACTGCCAGTTCCCGTTTCAACGCAGGGTTCCGGAATCGCGGCCGCGTCGAAGATTACTCCCTCTCCGTGAGTTCAGGTTGCGGCTCGAGGATCAAGTGGTGGCGGCGGCTGCGGCGCTGCGATTCCTGCAGTGGCTCGCCCGCGGCGACGGCACAGAGGACATAAAACAGCGCGGCATTGGCTGGGATCTGCAGGTTGAAATCCAGCAAGCTGTGGACCAGGATGCCGACGCAGCCCACGAGAGCGGCCAGGGTCAGAACCCCGTTCGCGGTCTCAGGCCAGTTTTTGAGTTTGGCCCGGGCGCGGCGAAAAACCAGCACCAGAAACCAGAGAGCGATGGCGAAGCCGGCCAAGCCGGTTTCGGTGAGCAGTTGCGCATAGTCGTTGTGCGCCTGGTTGACGAAGAAGCTGGTATAGAAACTGCGGAACTGCGGATACACCTCGGGGAAGGTGCCCAGTCCCCATCCCAGCAGCGGTCGTTCCTTCCACATGCGCAAGCTGTCGCGAGCAATCGTGAGGCGCACGCCCCCGCTCAGCTCCTGTCGGGTCTCGGAGTGAATGCTGGCCAGGCGGCGGGTCATTTCGTTGCCGCCGATCCAGATTAGAAGGCCGATCACCAGAACCAGGAACGCGCCCAGGATGGCGGGCTGCCGCCAGTTGCGCTGGTGCGGGCGCAGACACACCGCGAGCACGGCCATCTCAACGGCGAAGGCGAGCATGCCGCCACGTGAGCCGGAAAGGAAGATGGTGCCGGCCATCAGGGCTCCGATGGCCTCGGCGGCCATCTGGCGCGTCCCGTGCGTAAAGCGGCTGGAGGCCAGCACCAGGGGGAAGGGAGCCAGCATCTCCATGAGTCCGGCGTAGTGGTTGTGGTTTACGTAGGGCCCGTAGATGAGTCCGCCCTGTTCCGCGGTCCAAATCCAATAGAGTTTGCCGTTGGGGGCCAGTCCCTGGAATAGAGCAAACGCAGCGACCACGGCTCCGTAGCCGCACAAGACCCAGGCCAGCGGCCGGAGCTGGGAGGAACGCCGCAGGGTTTGGGTCACGACCCACGCCAGCATGCCATAGGCGGCGTAAAGAAGAAGGTGGGAATAAGTCCGGTGGCGATAAGCGGTGATGCCGGTGAGCCACTGCGCCAGCACCAACCCGGCAAACGCCAGCATAGGAGCGTACAGCGGGCTGGGGGAAACCTTCAGTTCGTGATGGATCCACTGCCTTGCGGCCCAGCCGATGAGCAGCAGGAGGGCGCACGCCTCCAAGGCAAAAATGGACCAGGGCTCGACCGCGCCGAAGGCCAGGGGCGCGAGCAGGAGGACCGCGCAGGCGGCGGCCAGCAGCCTGCCGCTGGACAGAAGCGGCCGCGGACTTCTGGCGGCGGTTTCGGGTTCGGTGCGCAAAGCCGGGGCGGAGCTCACGGCTGGTCACCGGAATTGGAATTTTGGGGCGAAAGTTCGAAACTGTCGAGCCAAAGCTTGCCGCGAATCGGGCTGCCGGCGGGCAGGCGCTCGATGTTCAACAGCAGCAGGTTGGTGGAGGCAGTGGTGGTGAAGGCGGCGTGCACCGGTTTCCAGAAACCGGCGTCGTTCAACGGGCCACTGGCCGCCAGTATTTGGCCTGTGTAGCCGTCGCGCAGAACGATCTGCGGCCCGCCTGCGCCCTGAAATTCGGCGGACTTGTAGTAGGCAGTGAATTCATAGGGGGAGCCGGGGCGCACGGGAATCCACTGGCGGATGCCAGCGTCGGAAATGCCGGGGCCTTCGAAGGTGATGGACAGCGAACGGCGGCCAGTGTGGAAGTCGCTGGGATCGAGCAGCAGGCGAACGCCAGCCTGGTTCTGGTAGGTCCAGTCCAAGCCTCCGTTCAGCACGTCGAGGCTGAAATCGCCGTTGACCACCAGGTTGTCGGGGTTGGGCAAGTAGGCGGCAAGGTCGAGGACGCCGGCCGCCTGCTCCCAGGCGGCCAGAGCCGCGTCGGGACGGCGGACAAGAATCAGGTAGCGCACGTAGTCGAATAGGTAGTGGGCGTCGAACTTCTGATGGAGTTGGAGGAGACGATCCCACACCTTGAGGGTACCGTCTGTTTCCCCCTTGCTCATGAGCAGCGAGAGAAAGGCCAGCAGGGAATCGGGGCGCGGTGGAACCAGGTCGCGGAGGAGGGCGTCGGTGTCGGGACGCACGCGCCAGCAGGTCTGCAAGGCGGCCGCCGGCAGGTACGAATCGTTCTCGATAACGACGCGAAATTCGCGCAGGGCGCGGTCAGTGTCGCCGGCGACAAGGAAAAAGTTCGCAGCTTCCCAAGCCACGTCGGGAGCGGTGGGTTCGGCCTCGAGGGCGTGCTCCAGCGCTTCGCGCTGGCCGGCAGGGTCACCGGCGACCTGGCGGGCAGCAGCGAGGTCGAACCAGTAGCGCGCCTGGTGGGGATTGAGTGCGACGGCAGACTGCAAGCTCGCGACGGCGGATTGGGGATCGGAGGCGACAAAGGCAAAGTAGCGGCCGAGGCGATGGCGGTAATCCGCATTGCCGGGGGAGAGGCGCACGGCGCGCTGGAGACTGTCACGGTCGGGACGGGCGGCAAGAACACTGGCGGCGAACTCTCTGCCAATCAGCAACAGATAAGCGCAGGCGAGAAGGATCATGCTGGCCGAAAACAGCCAGCGCCGCCCGCCTTCAAGCGAAATGACCATCGTTCGAACTCTCAGCGCGCGCGAGCAAGAAGTTGCGGGCCGGGAACCTCTGAAACTAAACCAGACTTTGCCCTCGCGGCCGCGATGCTCCGAAACCAGTTCTGGAGCAGCCGGTCAGACACCGCCGGAGACCGCTTTGGGCTGTTCCTCGTCGCCCGACTCGGCGGGGGAATCTTCCTGATAGTACTGACTGTACTTGCCCTGGTACTCGTAATAGTAGTAGTAGTCGGGCGAACGGAGGTCGACGGCGTTGAGCAGGACGCCGGTGACATGGGCGTTGACCTGCAACAGGATGTCGCGGGCCCGCCGCAGAGCCTGTTTGGTGGTCTGGCCGGAGCGGATCACCAGGATGATGGCGTCCATCCGGGGCGACAGGACCACGGCGTCGGTGACTGAAAGGGTGGGCGGAGTGTCGATCACGATGTGGTCGTACTGTTCCCGTAACTCGTCCAGAACCTCTTTCATGTTGGCGGAGGCGAGGAGTTCGGCGGGATTCGGCGGCGGAGTACCGGCGGCCAAGATAAAAAGATTCGGCAGGATGGGCGACGGCGCGATGACTTGCGCCAGGGTGGCGCTGCCGGTCAACACGTTGCTGAGGCCGCTGCGCGGGCCCATGCCCAGGGTCTTATGGATGCTGGGGCGGCGCAGGTCGGCATCGACCAGGAGAACGCGGGTGCCCTTTTGCGCCAGCACGATGGCCGAGTTGATACTGGTGGTAGTCTTCCCCTCCTGCGGACGGGCGCTGGTGACCATGATGACGCGGGGCGGCGCACCCAGGCTGGAGAGCAATAGCGAAGTGCGCAGAGCACGATAGGACTCCGCCATCTGGGACTGGGGGCGTACCTGCGTGACCAGTTCTACCGCTTCCTTGGAGGAAGGCAGGAGCCGCTTCGGTCCGGTTCCATCGTGGCTGGACTTCGAGCCCAGCGGAATCATCCCCAGTGAGGGCAGGGCGGAGATGATCTGCGCCTGCTCGGTGGTCCGGACGGTGTTGTCCATGTTCTCCAGCAGGAAGGCGAGGCCGACGCCGGAGGTGATGCCCAGGATCAGGGCGAAGGCCAGGTTGCGGGGGATGTTGGGTTCCACCGGAGCGGTGGGAACGCGGGCCGCGTCCAGGATCTTGATGTTGTTGGAACGCAGACCGGCGGTGACTCCCGCTTCTTTCAACTTCTCGAGGAGCCCTTCATAAAGCTGGCGGTTGCTGTCGACGTCGCGTTTGAGAAGACTGTATTCGATGGCGTTCTCGTTGAGCTTGTTGGCCTCCTGCTTTTGCTTGTCGAAAGCGGTGCGCAACATGTCCTCGCGCTGCTGGGCCGCCAGGTACTGGCCGCGGAGCCGGTCGACGGCCTTCCTGGTCTCCGACTGAAATTGCCGGTCAATTTCCTTGAGCTGGTTATTCAACTGGGCGACTTTCGGGTAGGCAGGGCCGAACTGGGTGCTCAGATCGGCAATCTGGATTTTGAGGGTCGCCTGCTGCTCGCGTAACCGGTCAATGAGTCCGGACCCAGGGCTACTCCCGCCCACGGTTGAATCCGAAACGATGGCGGCGGCCACCGCCTCCGGGGCAGTGGACTGAGTCTGTCGGTAGACGGCCTCTTTCTGAATGCGGTCGGATTCGGCCGCGGTGAGTTCCTTGTTCAACTCGTCCAGCTTAGCGGTGATGATGTTCTGCTTTTCGTCGGTGCCGAGGATCTCATGCTCTTTCTGGTACTGGACGAGCTTTTCCTGGGACGTTTCCACCTTCATTTGCAAGTCCACGAGCTGCTTCGAGAGCCAGTCGGAGGCCTGCATAGTGGACTCGAACTTGGTCTTGAAGTTCTGCTCGATGTAGGTGGCAACGAGCATATTCACAGCGTTGGCCGCGAGTTGAGGATCGGCGCTCCGATAATGGATATCGATGATGCGAGTGTTGGGTTCCAGGGAAACTCGCAGGTTCCCCTTGAAACCGCCCAGCAGGGCCGAGACGTGAGCGGAATCGTTCTGCAGCGGATCGGCGACCAGGTTGGATGCTTTGGGGGCGGTCTGGCCGCCGTACTCGGCGCGTTTGTCGAGGTTCAATTGCCGGATGACCTGTAGGGTCAGCAGATCGCTCTGTAGGACACGGACTTCGGTATCGAGGTCGGTGGGATCGTAGTAATCCATGATCGGCATGGAATCCTTGAAGTTCACCAGGTTGGAATCGGCCTTGTTAACGGCGATGCGGCCGACGGCCTCGAAGACAGGAGTTTGGCGCAGGCTGGCGATGGCGACGGCGGCGAAGACACCGACCACGCAGGTGGCCACCATCAACTTGCGTTTGATCAGGACGCGGAGGTATTCGCGCACCACCGATTCCTGGGAGGGCAGCACAGTATAAAGCCCGGGGCCCACGGGCCGCATCAGCTCGGTGGGTTCGGCGGATTGAATCTCGCGGAACCCGTTGTTGCGCGGAACCAGAGGCCCAGATGTCATTGCTTACTCCTCGACACCCCAACTGCGGAAAGACGGCGCGCCGTGCCCGGCAGACGCACTCGCTCCGCGGGGCCGACGAAGCGGCTGGTTATGCAGGAATTGGTCTGATTCTAACATCGCGGGACGACCGCCAGACCAGAATCTCCGCTTTACCTTCTCGCTTCCATTGACGGCGCTCACCGGAATCCTCCGCTATACTAGCGGAAACACAACCGGCCCGGAAGTGCGAAGGAAGGTTGCCAGGCCGGATTCCCGACACGACAAGGTCATAGGGACGGGCCGCGGCAGCGCGGATCCTTTACGCTGAAGGCAGGCTGCTTCCTCCATACGCGCTCCGGGACGGCCGAGTGGACAAGAAGGAAACGAATGGTGAGTTGGGCGCAGGAATCGGTGCTGGTGACCGGCGGCACGGGATCGTTTGGTAAGAAGTTTGTGGAGATCATGTTGCGGGAATACCATCCGCACCGGCTGGTGATCTTCAGCCGCGACGAGTTGAAGCAGCATGAGATGCGGGTGTCCGGGTTCCAGCAACCCAGCCTGCGCTATTTCCTCGGGGACGTGCGGGATGTGGACCGCCTGAAGCGGGCACTGGTGGGGGTGACGGTGGTGGTGCACGCGGCCGCCCTCAAGCAGGTGCCGGCCTGCGAATACAACCCTTTCGAAGCGATCCAGACCAACATCATGGGTGGCCGCAACGTGATTGACGCCGCCATCGACCAGGGCGTGCGGCGCATCATGGCGCTGAGCACCGACAAGGCGGTCAACCCCATCAATCTCTACGGCGCCACCAAGCTGTGCGCGGAAAAAATGTTCGTGCAAGCCAACGCCTACGCCGGGGCGCAGGACACGCGCTTCAGTTGCGCCCGCTACGGCAACGTGGTGGGCAGCCGGGGGAGCGTGATCCCGATTTTTCTGGAGCAGAGAAAACGCGGGAAGATTACCCTCACCGACCCGCGCATGACTCGCTTCTGGCTGACGCTGGAGCGGGGCGTGAAGTTCGTCATCGGCTGCATCGAACAGATGCGCGGGGGCGAGATCTTTGTTCCCAAGATTCCCAGCATGCGGATGGTGGATCTGGCGGAGACGATTGCGCCGGGGTGCGCGGTGGAGACCATCGGGATTCGTCCGGGAGAGAAGCTGCACGAGGTGCTGGTGTCGGACGACGAGTCGCGCCACACCCTGGAAACCGAAGAGATGTTCGTGATCCAGCCGTCGCATCCGTGGTGGAAGTCGGAGAACTGGGCGCACGCACGCAGGCTGCCGGAAGGGTTCCGCTATGCGAGCGACACCAACGACCGCTGGCTGACGCGGCGTGAACTGGAAGAACTAGTCGCGCCGGAAGCCAGCGCGGCCGAGACGGTCTCAACCTCAGCGTAGATCGGCGTAGAAATGAGCGCCACACCCACCAAGCTGGAAACGCTCGCCCTGCACGGCGGCACGCCGGTGCGGCAGACCCTGCTGCCCTACGGGCGGCAGAAACTGGACGAGGCCGATATCCTCGCCGTCGTCGAAGTGCTGCGCTCGGACTGGCTGACAACGGGGCCGAAGGTCGGCGAGTTCGAGGAACGGCTGGCGGCGAAGGTGGGAGCGAAGCATGGGATCAGCTTCAGTTCCGGTACAGCGGCGCTGCACGCGGCGGCCTTCGCGGCCGGACTGGGGCCCGGCGATGAGGCGATCACCACCCCCATGACGTTCTGCGCGACCGCGAATTGCGTTCTGTACCAGGGCGCGGCGCCGGTGTTCGCGGATGTGTGCGCGGACACATTGAATCTCGATCCGGAACAGGCTTCCAGAAAAATTTCCTCCCGCACCCGCGCCCTGATCGCGGTGGATTACGCCGGACATCCGGCGGAGCTCGAGAAGTTGCGCGCCCTGGCCGCCGAGCGCGGGCTGGTGTTGATCGAAGATGCTTGCCACGCGCTGGGAGCGGAATATCGCGGCAAGCGCGTGGGCGGCCTGGCCGACCTGACCGTGTTCAGTTTCCATCCAGTAAAGCACCTGACCACCGGCGAGGGCGGCATGGTCACGACCAACGATGCCAAGATGGCGGAGACGCTGCGGCGCTTCCGCAATCACGGCATCAGCAGCGAGGCGCGGCGGAGGCACGAGAGCGGACAGTGGTTCTACGAGATGGTCCTGCTGGGCTTCAACTACCGGCTGAGCGATTTCGCCTGCGCGCTCGGGATTTCGCAGCTGGCGAGGCTGGACGCGAACCTGCTGCGGCGGCGGGAAATTGCGGCGCGCTACACCAGAGCTTTCCGGGAGATCCCGGCGGTGATGGCGCCGGTGGTGCGCGACGGCGTGAACCCGGCGTGGCATCTGTATCCGATACGCCTGCAACTGGAGTCGCTGACGGCGGGCCGGGGAGAAATCTTTCGCGCCCTCCGCGCCGAGAAGCTGGGCGTGAATGTGCACTATATCCCGGTGCACAAACACCCGTACTACCGCGATCGCTTCGGGTACAAGGGCGGGGAGTATCCGGTGGCCGAGGATGCTTACGAGCGGTTGATCAGTCTGCCCATGTTCCATGGGATGACCGACCGCGACGTGGAAGACGTGATTCAGGCGGTGAGCAAGGTCTGCGCGGCGTATAGCCGCCAAGCAGCAGGAGGTAGCGTTGGACAAGGGCAATCCGTTCCTGGCAGGTGAGCAGGTCTATCTTCGGCCGCTGGAGAGGGCAGACCTGAATGAGAATTATCAGGCGTGGGTGAATGATCCCGAGGTGACGCGGTATCTCGAGACCGGGGTGTTTCCGACCACGCGGGAAGACCTGGAAAAGTTTTACGAGTCGGTGACCGGTTCGCGCACGCAGGTGATCCTGGCGATTATCGAGCGGAAGTCGGACCGGCACATCGGCAACGTCAAGCTGGGACCGATTGACTGGGTGCACCGCCGCGGCGTATTCGGCATGCTGATCGGGGAGAAGAAGTTCTGGGGGCGCGGAATCGGACAAGAGGTGACGCGCCTGATGGTGGAATATGCCTTCGGGCGTCTGAACCTGAACCGGGTCACGCTGGGGGTTCTGGCCGAGCACGAGTCGGCGGTGCGCTGCTACGAGAAGGTCGGATTTAAGCTGGAAGGGCGGTTTCGCGAGGACCTGTTCCGCGACGGCGAATACAAAGATCGCCTGTGGATGGGCCTGCTGCGCGCAGACTATCTGGCGAGCCAGAAGGGCAGGCGGAAGTGAAAGCGCTGGTTGTGGGCGGCGGCTCGATCGGCAGACGCCATCTGAAGAACCTGGCGGCGCTGGGAGTTGGGCCGCTGGGCGTGGTGGAAGTCGAGCGTGAAACGCGAGACCGGATCCAGAAAGAACTCGGGGCCGAAACCTTCGCGACTCTGGAAGAAGGCCTGGCGTGGGGTCCGCAGTTTGCCGTCATCGCAACGCCCCCTCATCTGCATATCGAGCAAGCACTCGCGGCGGCCGAGCGGGGCATGGATCTGTTCATCGAGAAGCCGCTGACCCACCGGCCGGAAGGGATCGCGGAGCTGGCCGGCCTTTTGAAGCGGCACAACTGCGTTTCGCTGGTCGGATGCAACATGCGATTCCATCCGGGGCCGGCGCAAGTAAAGCGCTTCATCGAGGAAGGACGGTTGGGCAAGGTTCTGTTTGCCCGCATCCACGCCGGTTCCTACCTTCCGGAGTGGCGCCCGGGAACGGATTACCGGCAGAACTATGCGGCCAACGTGGAGACCGGCGGCGGCTGCATGCTGGATTGCATCCACGAGATTGACCTGGCGCGATGGTACCTGGGCGAGGTGGAAGAAGTGATGGCCTTCGCTGCGCACCTGAGCCGGCTGGAGATCGACACCGAGGATTACGCTTTTCTGCTCCTGCGGCACGAAAACGGCGCGGTCTCGGAAGTTCATCTGGATTACTTGCAACGCAGCTACGAGCGGGGCTGCCAGATCGCCGGGGAGCAGGGAGCGCTGGCGTGGGATTTCCGGGAGGGCAAGGCGCGCTGGTACGACGCCGGGCGCCGCGAATGGACCGAGATCGCGCAACCGCCCGGCTGGACGGTGAATGACATGTACGTGGCCGAGATGCAGCACTTTCTGGACTCGGTGCGTAACCGGACGGCCACGGCGTTGCCGGTGGCGGAGGCGACGCGGGTGATGGAGGTGGTCTTCGCCGCCAAGAAAGCGGCGCGGGAGAAGACCGCAGTCACGCTGGCCAGGGAAGTCATCGCGTGATTGTGGCGATTGTGCAGGCGCGGATGGGGTCCAGCCGCTTTCCCGGGAAGACGCTGGCGGATCTGGCAGGGCGGCCGATGCTGGCGCGGGTGGTGGAGCGGGTCCGCCGGGCTGCGGCAGTCGACAAGGTGGTGGTGGCGACGAGCACGGCGGCGGGGGATGATCCGATCGGGGAGTTTTGCGCGCAAGAGCAGGTTCCGTGTTTTCGCGGCAGCGAGGACGATGTTCTGGATCGATTCTATGGGGCGGCGAAGGAGCACGGTGCGGATGTGGTCGTACGCATCACCGCGGATTGTCCGCTGATCGATCCCGGCGTCATCGACCGGGTGGTCGAACGCTTCCAACGCGGGGACTGCGACTACGCCAGCAACGCGCTGCGCTACACGTATCCCGATGGATTGGATACGGAAGTCTTCTCGATGGCCGCGCTCGAGCAGGCCTGGCGGGAAGCGAAGAAACCGTCGGAGCGCGAGCACGTGACGCCGTACCTGCGCTCGGGAAAGTTTCGGGCGGCCAACGTCGAGAATGAAAGCCCCAGCGAACCGCAGCGCTGGACCGTGGACCATCCGGCGGATCTGGAGTTTGTGCGGGCCGTGTACGCCGCGTTCGCGGGCAAAAAGGATTTTCGTTATCGCGAAGTTCTGGAGCTTTTGAAAGAGAGGCCGGAGTTGGCAGCCACCCAAACGGAAACCATCACCAACGAAGGGTATTACCGCAGCCTGTATCGGCAGGCGAAGGCGGGAGCGGCGCCCGGGCTGCGCCTCGAGAAGTCGCAGGCGTGGTTCGCGCGCTCGAAGAAAGTGATTCCCGGTTGTGCGCAGACCTTCAGCAAGGGTTATACGCAGTACGTGCAGGGCGTCGCGCCGGTGTTTTTGGAACGCGGCGCAGGATGCCGCGTCTGGGACGTGGATGGCAACCAGTACATCGACTATGTACAAGGGCTGCTGCCGAACATCCTGGGCTACGCGCATCCGGAGGTGAACCGGGCGGCGGCGGAGCAGTTGGCGCGCGGGCACAGTTTTTCGCTGCCGCATCCGCTGGAAGTCGAGCTGGCGGAGCGGCTGACGCGGCTGATCCCGTGCGCGGAGATGGTGCGCTTCGGGAAGAACGGATCCGACGCGACTTCGGGCGCGGTGCGCGCGGCGCGTGCGTTCACGGGGCGGGACCGGGTGGCGTGCTGCGGGTATCACGGCTGGCAGGACTGGTACATCGGAAGCACGACGCGTAATGCGGGCGTGCCGAAGGCGGTGCGCGAGCTGACGCATCCGTTTGTCTATAACGATCTGGCCAGCCTGGAAAGCTTGCTGGCCGCGTATCCGGGCGAGTTCGCCGCGGTGATCATGGAACCCTTCAACTTCGTGGAGCCGGCGGCGGGGTTTCTTCAGGGCGTAAAGGACCTGGCGCACAAGCATGGAGCGGTGCTCATCTTCGACGAGATCTGCGTCGGTTTCCATTTTGGATTGGGAGGAGCTCAGAAGATGTTTGGCGTGACTCCCGACCTGGCGTGTTTCGGCAAAGCCATGGGCAACGGATTCCCGATCGCGTGCGTGGTGGGCCGCGGGGAAATCATGCGGATTTTCGAGGAAGTTTTCTACAGCTTCACGTTTGCGGGAGAGATCGCCTCGATGGCCGCGGCCATGAAGGTGCTCGACGTTCTGGAGCACACCGACGCGCTGGCGCGGATCGAGGGCAATGGGCGGACACTGCAACAGGGGCTGCACTGTCTCGCCAAGGAGGCGGGTCTTGCCGGGCGTATCGGCACCGTGGGCCGGCCGCAGTGGTCGCTCGTCAAGTTTCGCGATCCGGACGGCAGCGACAGCGCGGCGGTCAAGAACCTGTTCCAGCAGGAGGCGGTCAAACGCGGCATCCTGCTACTGGCCACGCATAACATGACCGCAGCGCATGACACGGCCGCGATCGAGCAGACACTGCAGGTCTACGCTGAAGTTATAAAGACCCTGGCGGGATGGCTGAGCGATCCGAATCCTGAACGCTTTCTGGAAGGCGCGATGGCGCAACCGGTGTTCAAGGTGCGGTAGGATCAGCAGCGGAATCTCAGTAAGAGCTGGAACCCATCTAAGAATCGGCGTTCGCTTGGTTGTTGGCGAAATCACGATATTACGCCAACAATCCGCGACAGAAATACTCTCGCAGGTGTGAAAATCCCTTCACATTGACGCGAACAACGATTGGGGGGACAATGGCAGCCGTTCTTAGGGCCAAAAAGGAAATGCCGGGAGAGGTTCATTATGACTAAATACATACAGAGATTTAACCATTGCTCTCTCGCTGGCTTGGCACTTCTGGCGGTCTTGTTTATGTTTCCTGCATCACTGAGCGGGCAGGGGACTGCGCCTGCTTTGGCCAGCAACCTTGCTGTGGCCGGGCCGGATCGGCCTGCGGATGTACCGGAGGGATACGTGATCACACCGTTCGGCTACTTTCATCCATCCTGCGTGTTTAGGATCGAGGAAGGAGAGACGCTGCTAGCAGATGGACGCGTCGAACATGCGGATGGAAAGGTAGAGGCGAACGTTCCGGTGTGCGGTTATCCGCACTACACGCCCACGGGATTACTGGTGCCAGCAGACGTCCGAGAGGCGAGCGGAGCACATGAGCCAATCATTCGCGGCTGGCTTGAATATGTATCGGCCACCACCAGTACATCGTACGGCGAAATTACAGCAACCTGGACGGTGCCGCCGCAGCCCACTACCAATGATGGACAGACCCTATTTTTCTTCCCTGGCCTGGAGGACTACAGCGATGAGCTAAGCATTGTCCAGCCCGTGCTGCAGTGGTACGCGCCGGGGCCTTGGGCAGTGGCGAGTTGGAACTGCTGCATGCAAGGCACCACTTGGGAGAGCCACCCGGTGAAGGTGAGCCCGAGCGATACGATCCTTGGGACGATTATTTCCATGTGCAAGAAGGGATTGAATTACTGTGACAACTGGAAAGTGATAAGTCAGGATGCGACTACGGGTAAGAAGACAACGCTGCGTAAGACCCCCGCCGCGGGGCAGGTTTGGAATTGGGGCTTCGGCGCTGTGCTCGAGGTTTACGGTGTGAGACAATGTAGCGATTTTCCCGCGAATGATAGTGTCGTATTCGCCGTACAACTGTATGACCAGAACCGGAATGTGATCTCGAATCCGGGTTGGACAGGAACTCCTGCGGGTGCGGGCACATCGCCAAATTGCAACTATGGTCTTAATGTAACAGCGACGCAAGAAACGCTTGAGTATTAGGCTGCGAGTTTGCAGCCGCTCAACGCCAAGGCCTAGGCCCAAGAGCCAGGCGGCGGGGTCATGCCTTCTGCGAACTGCCGCGCCCGCTCCTCCAGCACGCGCCGAGCGTAGGCGGCGTCGTAGAATTTTTCTCCTCTCCAGGACGTCACCGTCCGGCCGCCAAAGCCGCGCTTGAAAAACGAAATCTTACTTTCTTTTTCCGAGACGGGAGCGTGCGGTTGTGGGCCGAAGAACTGCACACCTACCTCATAGTGGCGGATGCGGTGGAGCTTCAGCCACTGGATGGCTCGCCACTGCAAGAGATGGCCGATGGGCAAGTCATTGAACTCCGGGTCTTCGCAGCCGGAGCTGTAGTAGGCGCCGTCCTTGTAGTGGTTGATGATCGCGAAGCCGACCGGTTTGTCGTCGAGCGTGGCACAGCTCAGGATGGCGAGGCCGCGCTGAATCCAGTCGTACATCATGCGAAAAGTGCTGAGGGGGCGAGTGACGTGCCCGGCGGCTTTGCGGTGCAGCAGGCGATAAGCCTCGAAACGCTCTTCGGTGATGTTGGCGTGGTCATAGACGAGCGCGCGCATCATTTTTTCGGCTCGGACGATGTCGGCGCGATGGCCTTTGCGCATCGACCGGAGAAGCAATAATTCGTCCTGGGTCAGGTCGAGCACTTGTGTCGGCAGCGAGACGTCATGGAAGCCATAGCGCAGGAAGGGATTCGATGGCGGGAAGCTTGTATTCCAGGAGGCAGGCGCCGGAGGCGAACCGCGGAATGAGACTCGCTTGACGCCGTGTTCCCGGGCGAGGCGATCCACCTGCTGAAAGATGCTGCGCAGGACCTGCGAGCGCTCGCGTTCGCCCAGTCCGTTGGCCAGCGCCGGGGCGGGGACGGCGTCGCCGCCGAATGAAAATTGGGCAATCGGTGCGGCCGGATCGCCAATGGTTTCGAGGATCAGCGGGCACGCGGCGAGGGGCTTACGGTCCGACAGGCAAAGAAAAGAGAGGAGCCGGGGTTTCGAATCCGGCCGGTATTGGAGCGTGTAGTTGTGCCACGCCGAGGTATGCCAGAACCAGGCTTCGTCGCTGGCCGCGCAGAATTGGTCCCAGGCCTCGCGATGGGCGTCGTCCAGAGAAACCAGGCTGAACTTCTCCGGGAGCGTCAAGTCCTGCGGCGCGGAAGGCACGATGCCGAGAGTATAAATTCAGCGGGGCCGCGCAGCCTATGCTTCCGGAGTGACTGGTACAATCGCGGCTGAGATCACGCCACCGGCAATGAAACTTCTGCTACTGCACGCTGCGGACGATCCTCTCTCCGGCCCCTGGATCGGGCAGCGCTGGGACGCAGTCTTTGATCTGGCGAGAAGCGGCTGGGCCGCATGCGAGCGCTGGACGAAGGCCTTCGGCTGCGCGGTGAAGCCGATCGATGCCTTGCGCGAGGGCAACAGCCAAATCGGTCAGGTGCGGGAACTTCTGCAGCTTGGCCGGGGCCGCTTGGTGGACACAGAAGGGCTGGACTGGTGGGAACTGACGGCCATCCTGGTGCATCAGCCGTTGGAGAGCCTGGTTCTGCTGAAGAAGTTTGCCGATGACCTGGCGCCGGGGACAGAGGTCTTTGTTACCCGCGATGGTTTCGAAGCTCGGGCGCTGCGGCTCCTGCTGGGCGCACGGCTGCAGGTGATCTCGTCCGCAGCGGCCGAGTCCCGCAAGGGGTTTAAGCACTACCTTGATCGTCTCCGCCGGCTTCCAAACGCGCAGATCCTGGAGATCCTGGGCGACAAGTACGATACCGGATACCGCGTCCGGAGGCGCTTTCATGGGAGACCTCGCCGCCGGGCCAAGCCGGTGGTGCTGCTTCCTTCCTCGTATGTCAACGTGTCTCTGCTGGGAACCGGGTATGCCCGGCTGCTGCCGGAGATCGATTTTCTGCTGGTATGCACACGTCGGAGCGGGAGGCTGCGCGAACTGCCCGGCAACGTGGAGCAGGCGTGGTTGGCTGCCTACGCGGCGGAGACGGGTGCGCGTGAGCGCCGGGACATTCTGGATCGGTGGGCAAGAGTAAGAAAGGAAATCGTGGCGGCGCCGGAACTGGCCATGCTGGCGCGGCTGGGATTCATGGACGACTTCCCGCGCCGGTTTGGCGATGGATTGGCCATCCGCAATGCGTGGCGGCGCGTGCTCGAAGGGGAGCCGGTCGAAGGCGTGCTCTGTGGCGACGACACCAATCCTTACACCCATATTCCGCTGCTGCTGGCCCGCAAGCGCGGTTTGCCAACGATCGCTTGCCATCACGGCGCGCTCGACGGCCGTTACCTGTTCAAGACCAGTCATGCGGATGTGATTCTGGCCAAGGGCAGGATGGAACGAGACTATCTGGTCGGGACCTGCGGCCTGAACCCGGCCGAGGTGGAAGTCGGCGCGCCGAGTGTGCCAGCGCATCTGGGCGAGGCGGCGGCGCAGAAGAGCGAGTGCATCGTCTTTTTCTCCGAGCCGTATGAAATGGCGGCGGGCAGAACGGAGGAAATCTACCGCGATGTGCTTCCCGGCCTGGCCACACTTGCGGCGCGAAGCGCGAAGAAACTGGTGGTGAAGCTGCATCCCTCGGAAAACCTGCGCGATCGCCAGAAGTTGACGGAGAAAGTGCTGACCCACGAGAAGAGGAGAGCGATCGAGTGGATCACCGGACGATTGGGGGCGGACCTGTTGCAAAGGGCTTGGTTCGGCGTAACAGCGCAGTCGTCGGCGGCGATCGATTGCGTGGTGCACGGTGTCCCGTGTTTCCTCTGCGAGTGGCTGGATTTGTGGCCCTACGGGTACGTGGCCCAGTACCGGAAGTTCGGCGTGGGAATCGGGTTGAGCGCACCCGAAGAAATCGCAAGGATTCCGGAGATGCTGGCGGCATGGCGACCCGATCCGAAGGTTGAGGAGGATTGCCGGCAGGTGATGGCACCGCAGAGATTCAAGGAACTGCTACAGGGCAGGACGACCGCGTCGGCGGCGCATACGGATTGAGATCGGGCGAGCGGAATGGATCCGGGCACACTTCTAATTCGGGCGGACAGCAATGTTGCCATGGGCACGGGGCATGCGATGCGATGCCTGGCGCTGGCGCAAGCCTGGCAGGATGCGGGCGGCAAGACCGTCATGGCGATGGCGGAAGCCACGCCGGCAACTGAAGACAAGCTGCGCCGTGAGAACGTGGAGGTCGTGCGTCTGGACGTGGCTGGGGGAACCGAAGGCGATGCGATTCGTACCGCCAGTCTGGCCGAACAGCGGCAGGCAGCGTGGGTGACGGTGGATGGCTATCAGTTCGATTCGGCGTACCAGGCGGCGCTCAAGTCCAAGGGCGTGCGTGTGATGTTCATCGATGATGATGGCCGCGCCCGACCCTATTCAGCGGACCTGGTGCTGAACCAGAATGCTCACGCCGCCGAAGCTCTCTACGACCAGCATGCGAATTACACCCGGCTGCTGCTCGGACCGGACTACGCGATGTTGCGGCGGCAGTTTGCATCCTGGCAAAACTGGCAGAGAGAAATCCCGGGGGCGGGCCACCGGATTCTGCTTACCATGGGCGGCAGCGACCCCCGCAATTTTACCCTGCGTGTGATGGAAGCTCTGTCCATGGTCGAAATGGAATCTCTGGAAGCCGTGGTGGTCGTCGGGGGCAGCAATCCCCATGGGCCGGCGCTGGAAGCCGCGGCCAAGAGCCGGCGAGCGGTCCGGTTGGCGAAAAATGCAGACAATATGCCGGAACTAATGGCGTGGGCGGACCTGGCGGTATCGGCGGCGGGAACAACCTGTTGGGAGATGTGCTTTCTGGGACTTCCGGCGATGGTCGTGGATCTGGCGGCGAACCAGCGTCCGGTGGCTCAGCGTCTGGACGAACTTGGGGTTACCTGCCACATCGGAAACAGCCGCGACTGTTCGACCGAGCGGATTGCGGGCGAACTGACACGATTGCTGGCGGACGCCGAAACCAGGAGCCGCATGTGCCGCCGAGGCAGAGAACTAGTGGACGGGCGCGGCGCGGCGCGGGTGTGTGCGGCAATGACGGGCAGCGGCATCCAGTTGCGACCAGCCACCGAAGCGGACTGCCGTCTGCTCTGGGAGTGGGCGAACGAAGCCGGCGTGCGCGCGTCCGCGTTTTCGCAGCAGCCGATTGGCTGGGATGAGCACACCGCCTGGTTCCGCGCGCAGTTGGCGGATGCGGCGTGCATGATCCTGATCGGCGAAGATGCCGCGGGGCGGCCCATCGGCCAGGTAAGAATGCATCGGCAAACCAGCGGCGAAGCCGAAATCGACGTGAGCGTCGCGCGCGATTTCCGTGGCGCCGGATATGGTAGCTTGCTCATTGACACCGCCGTGCGGGAGGCCTCTGCGTCCGCCGGGATCACCCGGGTGCACGCCTTTATCCGCCCGGAGAACGGCGCGTCGGCACGTGCCTTCGAGAATGCCGGCTTTCGGAGGATGGGAGAAGAACAGGTGAAGGGAAGCTTGGCTCTGCATTATTGCCGAGGCTAAGCGTGGTTTTAAGAATCCATATGAGGGTTTAGAGAGGCGACCCTCAGGGGCTAAAGCCCGCATTTTCGACGGGTCTTGGCGCCACGGCTGAAGCCGTGCCCTTCCCAAAGCCGATTTTGGAAACCTGTTCTAGCAACAACGACCTCTAGCAACAACGATTTCGCAGGGAGCGATGGGCGATGACGAACCGGGCCACCCAGGCCGAGCTTCTGGAGCAGAGGATCCGAGAAAACCGGGCGTCGCAGGAAGTGGATCTGGCCGCCTGGATTTTTGAGCGGGTCCGGGTTGAACCCACTGACCAGGTTCTGGAATTGTGCAGCGGAACGGGCGGGCAGACGCTGCGAATGCTGAGCTCCCTGGGCAAGCGCGGACGTCTGGTCGCGCTCGATCTATCCGCTGCGGCGTTAGCAACGCTCACCGGGAAACTGAGCGGCGCCGACTCCGGGAAGTTGACAACGGTCGAAGCCAGTCTGGATGAGCTGTCGCAAGCGCTGGAGCGAAGCGGATTCCGGCGTCCGTGTTTCGATCTGGTATTCTGCGCCTACGGTCTTTATTACAGCCAGGATCCGAAAAAGACTTTGGATGAGATCCTGGCGTGGCTGAAACCCGGCGGCCGGATCGTCGTGGCCGGACCCTACGGGCCCAATAACAAGCCGCTTTTTGATCTGATCGAAGCCAGCGGGGTCACGCTCGGGGACGCCGTTACTTTCTCCAGCCAGTTCTTCATGGTGGAGACGGTCATCCCCTGGGCGGCACTGCGATTCGAGTCGGTGCGGGTCAGTACCATGGTCAATCCGATCCGTTGGGCGATGCCAGAGAGCGTGCTGAACTACTGGCAAAACACGACTTTTTATGATTCCGCGCGGCAGCCCGCCTTTGAGGCGCTGCTGCAGCGGCATTTCGCGGAACACGGACAATTCGTGAATGAGAAGTGGGTCATGATGGTGGAGATGCGGGATGCCCGACCCTAACTCCGTGCTGGTGGTGGTTGCCCATCCCGATGACGAGGTCCTGGGCTGCGGCGGAACCATGGCCCGGCTTGCCCAGGAAGGCCATGAGGTGCAGGTCGCGATTCTGGCGGAAGGGATGACCTCCCGCTCCCCGCAACGAGAGCAGGCAGACCCGAAGCAACTCCATCACCTGCACAAGCAGGCCCAGCAAGCGGCTGACAAGTTGCACGTTAAAGAGGTGGTCGTCGCGAGCCTGCCCGACAATCGCCTGGATACGGTCCCGCTGCTGGAGGTGGTGAAGCTGATAGAAGAACTGATCGAAAAGTTCCGGCCGGAAGTGATTTATACGCACCATCCTGGCGACCTGAACGTCGATCACGAAGTTGTCCACCGGGCGGTACTCACGGCGACCCGGCCGATGCCGGGACAGAAGGTGCGGGAGATTTTCGCTATGGAAGTCCCCTCTTCGACGGAGTGGGCGTTCCAGCGCCTGGAACCATCCTTCCGGCCGAACGTCTTCGTCGACATCACCGGGACTCTGGAGACCAAGATCTCCGCGCTCGCGTGCTACGACACGGAGACAAGAAAATTCCCCCATCCCCGCTCGCCCGAAGCCCTGCGCGCGATCGCGGCGCGCTGGGGCAGCGTAGCCGGATTTCATGCGGCGGAAGCCTTCGAGTTGATCCGTTCGCTGAAGCCCGCCACCTGTCGTTGATGACATCGCGATGACATCGCATATCGAAATTGGAAAACGACGCGTCGGTCCGGAAGAGCCGGCCTTTTGCGTTGCCGAAGTTTCCGCCAACCATAACCAGGATTTTGAGAAGGCCGTCCGCATTGTTCAGGCCGCGAAGGATGCGGGCGCTGACGCCGTCAAGCTCCAGACCTACACCCCCGATACGATCACGATCGCGAGCGATCGCGAGTATTTCCGGGTTGGCGGCGGGACGCTCTGGGACGGCAAGACTCTGTATGAGCTCTACGGCGAGGCCTATACGCCCTGGGAATGGCAGCCCAAGTTGAAGCGGGTTGCCGAAGATCTCGGGATGCAGTGCTTCTCCAGCGCGTTCGACTCGAGCGCGGTTGATTTTCTGGAAAGCATGCACGTTCCGGCGCACAAAGTCGCATCGTTTGAACTGGTGGATCTGGCCCTGATCAAGAAAATGGCGGCGACGGGGAAGCCTCTGATCATTTCTACCGGGATGGCCACGCTTGAGGAGATTGAAGAAGCGTTGGCGACGGCGCGCCAGGCGGGGGCGACGCAACTCGCGCTCTTGAAATGCACGAGCGCGTATCCGGCGCCGGCGGAAGAGATGAACCTGCGAACCATCCCGGAGTTGTCGCGCCGGTTCGGCCTTCCGGTGGGGCTCTCCGACCACACCATGGGCATTGCGGTACCGGTGGCCGCGGTGAGCCTGGGCGCGTGCATCATTGAGAAGCATCTGACGTTGGCGCGGGCTGACGGCGGGCCCGACAGCGCATTCTCGCTCGAACCGCACGAGTTCAAGGCCATGGTGGAGGCGGTGCACACAGCCGAGAAGGCGCTGGGAGAGATCCATTTTGGTATGAGCGAGCGCGAGAACCGAAGCCGGGTATTCCGGCGGTCTCTGTTTGTCGTGCGTGACCTGAAGAAGGGAGAGAAGTTCACCGCGGAAAACGTGCGCTCGATCCGCCCGGGATACGGATTGCATACGCGGCATCTAGAGGAGGTGCTGGGCAAAGCTGCAGCTCAGGACATTGCCCGGGGTACTCCGCTGAGCTGGGATCTGGTGAGCCCAAAGTGATCGTTCTCAGTTCGATCCTGCGACGTGCGGTGTATCCGGCGATGTCGAAGACGGACATGTTTTCTCGCCGCTTGCGCCCGGGTGACGTTTGCGCGCTTACCTACCACGGCGTTCTGCCGCCCGGAGCGAAGTTTGGCCAATCTCCCACGGACGGCACGCTGGTTTCCGCAGAAAACTTCCGGCGGCAATTGCGGTTTCTGAAGTCGCGATATCAGCTGATCACTCCTGAAGAGTTCCGCAACTGGTGTGACGGGCGTGGCTCGCTGCCCGCGCGGGCTGTGCTTCTGACTTGTGACGATGGACTGCTCAACGTGCTGACTGAGATGGTGCCCATCCTTCTTGAGGAAGGCGCTCGCTGTCTGTTTTTTGTCGCCGGCGCTGCGGTGGACGATGATTCAACCGACGATGATTCAACCCACGATGGTCCAGCCTATTTATGGTACGAGGAGTTGTACCAAATGCTGGCGCAGGCGCCAGCCGAGCATGCGGCCGCAGCTCTGGGGAACCGCGCGGGGAAGAGCTCGGGTGGAAAATTGAACGTGCTCGGATACTGGGAGGATGAGATCCGGGAGCTCTCCAAGCTGAATGCGGAGGACCGGCGCGCCGCCCTGAGTTCGTTACGCAGTCGATTATCCCTTCCCGACGATTGGCGGATGCACGATTCGGGGGACGGGCCGGCGGAGCGCCGTTTTCGTTTGCTGAATCGGGCGGAGCTGCGCCAGTTAGTGGCGCAAGGGATGACGGTCGGGGCACATACGGCGAGCCATCCGTGGCTGCCGAGCATGGAGGCGGAACTGGCCCGGCGGGAGATCCAGGAGTGTCGTTCCCGGCTCGAATCGTGCTTGCAGCGAGAAATCTGGGCGATGGCGTATCCGTTCGGAAGCGAAGGGTCGGCGGGCGAGCGGGAGATGAAGATGGCTCAGGACGCCGGGTTCACCTGCGCTTTCCTGAATCACGGCGGAGGACGTTTCCGACAAACCAGCCCGAGGTTCGCTCTGCCCCGGGCACACGTGAGCTACGCGATGGAAATTCCCGAACTCGAAGCGCATCTCTCGGGGTTTCACGAACGATTGCAGAAACGGTTCCGCGGGCGTGGCCCCAACCGAGAGAAGGCAAACCCGTCGTGCGCTTAGCCTGGTGGAGCGAGGTTCCAGCGCAGCTGCGCGAATCGTGGGACGCTCTCGTGCTCCTCATGGAACAGCCTGAGGTGTTCTTCACCTTGGAATGGGCACTTGCGGTGACGCGGGCTTATGGAACTGAACTCAACCCGTGGATTGCGACCGCATACGAGGGGGAAGAGTTGGTGGGGGTGGCCGCACTGGCAAGGCCGTCACCAAACGAGGCAATTTTTCTGGCCAGCAGCACTGCCGATTACTGCGACTTCATTTCGCCGCCCGAGAAACGCCAGGAATTTGTAGCGCGGGTGCTGAGGGGGCTCAAGGAGCAGGGAATCCGCGACATCGTGCTCGCCAACCTGCCCGAAAATTCGGCGACGCTAGCCGCGCTCAAGCGGAATGGAATCTTTCGAAGTTTCATCCGTACGGGATACGAGTGCGCGCAGGTGCGGCTCGGGTCGCCGGAAGAACGGCAACAATTGATCGAATCGCTGCCGAAGAAAAAGGTGTTGCGGCGGGCGTTAGCAGCGCTGGGACAGCTTGGGCCGGTGACACTGCGTCACGATCAAGGCGGCGGATCGCATACTGAGGCCCTCGATGAGTTCTTTGTGATGCACGTGGCGCGCTTTCTTCGTACTGGACGGATCAGCAACCTGGCGATACCCCAGCGCCGGAGATTCCTGACCGAGCTGGCAACATTGCTGGCAGAGCAGGGTTGGTTCGATCTGATGAGCCTGTATGCGGGAGATCGGCCGGTCAGTTTGAACTACGGATTCCGGTTCCACGGGAGCTGGTTTTGGTACCAGCCGACCTTGGATAACGAGTTGGAGAATCTATCCCCGGGGTTCTGCCTTCTGGCCAAGATCGTGGAGGATGCCTGCAACGATCCCGAGGTGCAGATGGTTGATCTGGGCTTGGGCGCGGAGGGTTACAAGGAGCGGTTGGCGAACGCGCAACGCATGACTCTGCACGTGACCCTGTCGGCGAAGGCCTCGGCGCACTGGAAGGCAAAGGGACGTTACGGGGCAGCCGAAGCTGTGAAGCGGCGGCCAGCGCTGGAATCGGTGGCGCGACGAGTGCAGGCAGGAATCGCCCGCGGTCGGCAGCGAATCCGAAAAGATGGAGTCGCCGAGACGCTGGCCCGGGCCGGGAAACGTTTCCGCAGATCCTTCGCCAGCCAAGAGGAGGTGCTGTTATTCCGGTGGCCAGGCGCGCCGACGAATCCGGAGCCGGACGCGGAGTTGTCTCCACTGAACTGGAACATGCTGGCGCGTGCCGCGATGCGCTACTCCGAGGACCGGGAAACGCTCGACTATTTGCAGCGAGCGGCCGGCCGGTTTCAGTCGCGAATGCACCGTGGATATGCTCTGTTGGGGCCGGAGGGTGACGCGCAACATTTCGCTTGGGCGGCGCCGTACGAAGGCTTTGCAATGGACGAGTTAGGAGCAGTTCTGAAAGCGCCGTCCCCGTCGAGCGTCATGATCTTCGACTGCTGGACGCCGGGCGCATTGCGGGGGCGAGGGCTGTACGGCCGCGCCATCCGGCAACTGGCGGCGCTGCTCACGGCGCAGGGGGCCGAGGTCTGGATCTTCAGCGCCGCCGCCAATCCCGCATCCGTGGCGGGGATCGAGAAGGCGGGATTTCAGCGGCAGTTCGCGCTGGTCCGGCGGAAGATTCTCTGGTCGGCGCGAATCCGGCAAGAGCGCCGGCAGGCGAGACAGAAACAGGCCGAAGCGCTCGCCAAAAAGGCTGTGAGATAAATAGATGAGGCGCGGCCGCGCTTGCGGGCCGCAATGCACTCTTCGGAATATGGAAAACGACATGAACACGTGGCGCGACCTGCGGCTGCCAGCGGAGCTTTGCCGAGCCGCCGAGGAGCGGATCAAGGACACGAGTTTTCGGACCCTGGAGGATTTCCTGATCTTCGTTCTGCGCGACCTCACGTCGCGGAACGGCGCGCAAGCGGAGGAGCGAGAGCGCAAGCTCGTCGAGGAACGGCTCCGGGACCTGGGATACCTTTGATTCCTCTGGCCATGGACCTACGCGGAACAGTGCGGAAACTGCGCGGGAAGGCGCCCAGTCCCGGCTGGCAGTTCGGCCGTCCCCTGGTGCTGCTCCAGAGCGATGATTGGGGACGCGTCGGAGTGCGGGACGAGGAAGGACGGGAAGAGCTTCGGGCCGCGGGATTGAACCTGGGAGAGCGGCCTTACGATTTTTATTCGCTTGAGACCGCCGAGGATGTTGGCGCGCTGGCGGAGACTCTGGGCGCGGCGAAGGATTCCGTTGGGCGCCCGGCCTGCCTCGGCATGAACTTCCTCGTTGCGAATGTGGATTTTGCCGCCAGCGCCGCGAGTTCTCTCCGGGAGATCGTCCTGAAACCACTGGCGGCAGGTCTGCCGGGACGATGGGGCCGTCCGGGTCTGTTCGAAGCGTACCGCCGGGGATGGGAAGCCGGCGTTTTCTTCCCGGCCCTGCACGGCCTGACGCACTTCTGCCAGCCCGCGGTCAGGCAGGCCCTCAGTCACAAGGAACGCGGGGAGTTCTTGCGGACGCTTTGGAGGTCCGAGACACCGTATATTCATTGGCGCATGCCGTGGGCCGGATACGAATATTGGGATCCGGAGAAGGCGGCGCCGGAACGATTCATTTCTGAACCGGAACAGGAGCGGTGGATCGGCTTAGCCGCCCAGTTTTTCCGGAGGTTCTTCGGCCACGGCGCGATCTCCGCGTGCGCTCCGGGGTACCGCGCGGATTCGGCGACGTTCCGTTGTTGGAAAGCGCATGAGATTCGGATTGCGCAGAATGGGCCGGGCGCCATGCGCGCTCCCTGCTTTGACGAGCACGGGCTCCTCCATACTTATCGTTCGCTGGACTTCGACCCGGCGTTACATCCGGAGATGCGCTGGGAAGACTGCTTCCGGCGCGCCGAATCGTGGCTCCTCCGGGGATTGCCTCTCATCATCTCCGTACACTCCATCAACTTCCATTCCACGCTGGCGCCGTTCCGGCAAAGGACGCTGCCACTTCTCGAAGCGCTGCTGACTGCTCTTAAGAAGAGATTCCCCGATCTGCTGTACGTGAACGACGGGCAACTTATCGAGATCGTAGAAACCGGCCGATAC
Source organism: Terriglobales bacterium (assembly GCA_049696815.1). GTDB lineage: Bacteria > Acidobacteriota > Terriglobia > Terriglobales > Acidobacteriaceae > Acidiflorens. Next base: position 40,697 of record JBAVUO010000062.1, read on the forward strand.
CAGAGCGCAAGCGGAACCATCCCGGTCACGGTGCGCGGCATGCGCCGAGGGGCGGAAGCTTGAACGAGCGCGCTGCGAAATCGCTGGTGCTGGTGACGGTGGACTGCTGGCGCGCGGACCACGCCGGATTCATGGGGTATCCCGCGCCCACCACGCCGTTTCTCGACCGTCTGGCGGCAGAAAGCCTGGTGTTCCCCAAAGCCATCGTCACGGGCGCACCGACCTACTATTCGTTTCCCGGCCTGCTGGCTGCGCGGTTTCCGCTGGGCCTGGGGCGGGAGGTGGTTGGGCTCGCGCCGGGGGAGTTGACGCTGGCTACCGTCTTCGAAAGGGCGGGCTACGAAACGGCAGCGTATGTGGCCGCCAACCCATATCTGTCAGCCCGTTTTGGCTACCAGCAGGGATTCGCGGTATTTCGCGACTTCCTCGTCGAGGAGTCGGCGCGATCCGGCGAGCGGCAGCATGCGGCTCAAACGCCACGCGTGCGGACCCGATTCAACCAGCGGCTCGCGAAGCTGGCCCACGGACTTGGTCCTGTGGGCGCGTGGTACGACGAACTTTATTTCCAGTATTGCCAGAGAATTGCCGCTCCAAAGAACCAGAACTGGGACGGCCTGCGGCGTTTTCCATCGGCTGACGTCTTGGTGAATGAGGCGTGCGCCTGGCTGGCGTCGCTGGGTTCGCGGCCTTTTTTCCTGTGGCTGCACTTGATGGATCCGCACGCGCCCTATTACCCGCCGGCGCAGGCAATCGAGGCCATGGGAACTGGCCGGGTTCAGCCCGCGCGCGGCCGCTACTTGAATGGGAGTTGGAACCGCGGCGATCTGGGCCCTGGCCGCTTGCGCAATTACCGCGACGAGATCGTGGGTCTGTACGACGCTGGTATTCGCTGGGTCGATATGCAGTTGGCCCGGCTGGTCGAGGCGCTGCGCGCTTCCTCTCGCTGGGATTCGTGCGTCTTCGCGCTGACCGCCGATCATGGAGAGGAATTCCTGGATCATGGTGGCCGCTTTCATCTCCCGTCGCGGGCGTACCAGGAGATGCTGCACGTGCCGCTGCTGCTGCGCATGCCGGGAGTCGGGAAGAAGTTACTGTCGGACGCCCCGTTCAGCCACTTGCACCTGGCGCCCACCATCCTCGACGCCGTCGGAATCGAGCCGTCGCCGGAGTTTGAGGGCCGGAGTTACTGGCCGCAAGTGTTGGCGGGCGCGGGATGGGAATTAGCGGTTTCGGAATCCGTGGGCCGGTGCACGAATCCGATGGCGCCGGAGAAACGTCTCGGCAGCCGCGTGCTGGCGGTACAGGATCGGAGGCACAAACTGATTCTGGACTTTGAGCGGCACACCGAGGAACTGTTCGACCTTGATGTCGACCCCGGCGAGCAGCGGGTCCTGCCGACGGACGCAGAAAAGACAATTCGCGTCCGGCTGCTTCGCACGGCCTTGCAGCACCTGGAGCGCGGGAGCCGCGAACCGAAAGCTGCACTGGCCCTCGCCGCCAGAGTCCGGCAGATTGGGCTAGAATGGAGCCACTCCGAAATGCCATCTGAAACTCCGGCGACTTGAGCGACAGACGTTCCATGCCCGGCGCTTCCCGCCCGATCAAGGTCTTCACCCCTTCTTTTGCGGATGAAGCGGACACCAACGCGCAGAATCTGACGGTGAAGGAAATCGCAGCGCGGCTGGATCCGCAGTGTTTTCACGTCACCATGTTTTGCGAACAAAAGCCCGACCCACGCCTGGTTTCGCGTCCCAATACGCGGTTATGGCGATGGCAGCGGAGCGCCAATACACTGCGCACACTGGTTCGCATGCTGGGGGATGTTCCCGACATCTATTTTTTCCCGCGTGAAGGTCCGCTGGACGAGAGATTTTTCCAGCTCCGCCGCTGGCTCGGCTGGCACACCGCCGTGGTCACTTACATGGTTTCCGGGGGGCTCGATCGCGTGCCGCCGCGCCCCGGACAACTGCGCAATATGCGTCAGGCCAGCGCGGTTTACGGCAATTGCCTGTACCTCACCCATCTGCTGACCGGCAAGTTGGGATTCCGCGCAGAGACGATCCATGACGGCATCGACCGCCGCTACTACTTTCCTCCCGAGCCGCGGAGCGGGCGCTCGCCGGACTCTTTGACAGTGCTGTGTGCCGGATCCTTCCGCCCGTACAAGCGGGCTGACCTGGTGGTGAAGCAGGCGGTGCGCTGGCCGGAAGTGGAATTCCGGCTGGCGGGACGCGGCGAGGAGGAAGAGAACTGCCGGCGTCTGGCGTCCGAACTGGGCTGCCGGAAGGTGCACTTTCTGGGACACCTGGGACAAGCTGAGCTGGGCCGTGAGATGCGCAACGCCGACGTGTTCCTGTTTCCCAGTGAACTCGAAGGCCATCCGCAGGTTCTGCTGCAAGCGGCGGGATGCGGGCTGCCTGTCATCGCCATGGATTCCTACCATCCCGATGCGGTGGTGAATGGCCAGACTGGCTTCCTGGTGAGTAGCGAAGAGGAACTCGCTGAGAAGCTGGATCGGCTCCTCCAGGATGCGTCGCTGCGCGCGGCGATGGCAAAGGCGTCGTTCGAGCACGCTTCGAGGTTCGATTGGGACCGCGCCGCCGCCGACTGGGCACGCGCTTTTGAGAACGTCGCGGGAAAGAACGCATGATCGAACCGTCTTCAGCTGGCCCGGTTCCGCTCCACGTGCTGACGATTACTCCTTTCTATCCCAGGGCCGGGAACGAGAGCTTCGGCTGCTTCGTCGCCGAACCCCTGGCCGAGTTGATGAAGGCGGGAGTGCGGTCGACCGTTTTTGCGGTCGCACCGTTTTACCGGCCGAAGCCCGGCAGCAGCGGGTCGGCGCCGGATGCAACCTGGTATCGCTTTTCGTCGCTTCCCGGTGGCTTCGGCCTGGCGGGCGCGGGTGCGGGCGTTTATCTTCGGTTGCGGGGGCCAGTGGCGAAGCTGCATGCACGAACGCCGATTGATGTCATTCACGCGCACGCCGCGCTGCCTTGCGGGCACGCCGCCCGGTTGCTGAGCCGCCATCTCGAGATTCCCTACGTGGTGACGGTGCACGGCCGCGATGCGTTCTCGTCGGTGCAGGTCGCGGGCTGGCCGGGCGCGTGGTGCGCGCGTGTGTCAAGGCAGGTTTACCAGGGGGCGCGCCGGGTGCTCGGCATCAGTCGCGCGGTGTGCGAGGAAGTCGCGAAAGGGACCGGGGGAAGCTGCGCGGTGTCGGTGGTGTACAACGGAGCCGATCCGTTGCTGTTCACGCCGGCGGCTGATCCGGCGCGGCCGGCGCTGCTCACGGTCGGAAACCTGATCCCTACGAAAGGGCACGAGTTGATCGTGCAGGCTCTGGCAGCCTTGCAGCCGGAGTTTCCGGAACTTACCTGGGAAGTGATCGGCGATGGGCCGGAGTTGACCCGGCTCCGCCAGTTAGCGGAGACGCTTGGCGCGCTGGCCAGCATCCGATTTCGAGGCAGGCAGAGCCGCAAGGAGGTTGCTGAGGCTTGCCGGCGCTGCTCGCTGTTTGTCCTGCCCAGCCGCTACGAAGGCTTGGGTTGCGTGTATCTGGAGGCGATGGCGTCCGGCAAAGTGGCCGTGGGATGTCGCGGGCAGGGCATCGAGGAGGTGATTCGGCACGGGGAAAACGGGTGGCTGGTGCCGGCGGAAGGGCCGCAGGAGTTAGTCGAGGGATTACGCCTTTTGTTGAAGGATGACGCTCTGCGCCAAAGGATCGGCGCGGCCGCCCGCGACACGATTTTGCAATCGTTTACTCTGCGGCATCAGGCGCAGCGCCTGCAAGCCATTTACCAGGAGAGTAAGGCGTGAGCCGCCGCCTCACGATCCTCACCGAGATCATCGCTCCCTACCGCATCCCGGTGTTCAACGCGCTGGCGGAGCGGGACGACGTTGCGCCGCACGTGATTTTCCTCGCCGAGACGGATCCCAGTCTGCGGCAGTGGCCGGTCTATCGCGACGAAATCCGGTTCTCCTACGAGGTGCTGAAGTCGTATCGCCGCCGGGTGGGCAAGTTCAATGTGTTGATCAGCCGGGGCGTCGGCGCCGCGTTGGAAGCCAGCCGTCCGGACGCGATAATGGGCGGAGGTTACAGCGATCTGGCCATGTGGCAGGCGCAACGCTGGGCGCGCAGAAGGAAAATTCCCTTTTTGCTCTGGTCGGAAAGCAATGCCATGGATGCCAGGAGAAAATTCTCGTGGGTGGAGGCAGCCAAGCGGAAATTTATTTATGCCTGCCAGGCGTATGTCGTTCCCGGGTCTTCCGCCGCCGCTTACCTCGGAAGCTTCGGCGTCACGGAAGACAGGATTTTCGTTGCTCTCAATGCGGTGGATGTGGAGCGCTATGCGAGTGCCGCGGAACAGGCGCGACAGGACGTCGGCGTTCGGGATCGTCTGGGATTGCCGGAACGCTATCTACTGTACGTCGGCCGCTTCGTCGCCGCCAAAGGTGTCTTTGATCTGCTCCAGGCTTATGCGAAACTGCCGGAAGAGAGCCGCCGCGCGGTGGGTCTGGTGCTGGCTGGTGACGGAGAAGAACGCGACGAACTCATCCGCCGCAGTCACCTGATTCATCCCGGCCGGGTGTGGTTTCCGGGATTTGTGCAAAGGGACCAACTGGCGGGACTTTATGCTTTGGCGGAGGCGCTGGTGTTTCCGACCCGTAGCGATCCTTGGGGGCTGGTGGTGAACGAAGCCATCGCCTGCGGATTGCCGGTGATCGCCACCGACGTCGCCGGTTGCACCGCCGATCTGGTGCGCGATGGAGTAAACGGCTATGTGGTCGGCGCGCGCCAGCCTGAGGCTTTGTCACAGGCCATGGAGAAGTTGCTGCGCGATCCGGAATTGCGACAACGGATGGGCCAGATGAGCCTGCAGACGAACTCGGCGTTTACTCCGCAGAGGTGGGCAGCTGGCGTCGTCCGCGCGCTGGCAGGCGGTTTGGGAGCATGCCGTGGATAGAACGCTGCGCTTCGCGTTGGCCGGCCTGCCGGTTGTGGCGGCCCTGACGTTGGTTGCGCTGGCGCGTTCCATGCCGGGCTATTTCACCAACCAGCAGTACCTGGCGGGGATGCTCTTCCTGCAAGTTCTTGCGGTCTGCCTCTGGTTCTATGACCGGTTCTTCCTGCCTTTCCTCATGATTTCCTTTCTTTGGGCCGGGATGGACGTTCCTATGTCCGAGTCGTGGACCATGGCTCGCTGGATCGTGCTGGGCGCGGGAGCGTTCGTCGGACTGGTGCGCAGCCTGAAGTTGGGCCGGCAGCACTACCACCCCTTCCATCTGGTCGCGTCCTTTTGTGTGGCAGGTGCCCTGGTTTCCGCCATGGTCTCGGCGCTGCCTGAGTTCTCTCTGCTCAAGGTCTTCAGCCTGTTTCTGCTGTTTCTGTATGGCGCGTCCGGGGCAAGATTGGTGTTGCTCGATCGCGACCGCTTTTTCCGCGGGCTGCTGCTGGCTTCGGAAATTAGCGTGTACGGCAGCGCACTCGCCTACTTCGTTTTGCATCAGGAAGTCTGGGGCAACACGAATTCCCTGGGAGCGATCGAAGGGGTTGTGGCGGCCCCGCTGCTGCTGTGGGGAGCGATCGTTGCCCCGGTGCGGAACCTGCGCCTGCGGCGCGCAGCGGCGTGCTTGGGGGCGCTTTACCTGGTGTACTTCTCGGTGACGCGCGCCGCCTTCCTGGCCGCCTTCGTCGCTATATTCGTGCTGCTGATAGGTCTCCGCCGGCAGAAGTTGATGATGCAGGGCTTGATCGGTGCCGCTTGCGTCGTGGCCATCACCGCAATCGCAGTTCCCCGCCATTTCGAAGAGTTGAAATACTCCTTTACCGGGGATGTCATCTACAAGGGGCACCCGGAACAAGGCCTGCTTGGCTCCAGGCTGACACCGTGGCAGGAGACCGTACAAGTGATTCAGGAGAACCCTTATTTTGGCAGCGGTTTTGGCACGAGTCTTTCCAAGGGCAAGCCTTTCGGAGAAGGGGGCCGCTTCAGTTCGACTTCAGAGACCAACCGCGAGCATGGGAGCAGTTATCTTGCGATCGCAGAATGGGTGGGGCTGCTGGGAATCATGCCCTTTGCTCTCCTGATCTTGATTGTGATCGGCGCGATCGCGCGCGTGTATTTCTGGATGCGGCGGACGGGAAGCGCCTCGCACTACTCCGTCCCGCTGATGATGGTGCTGGTGGCCGGACTGACCCACGCCCTCTTCGAGGATTGGCTGTTTGCGGTCGGCTACTATCTGACGATCTTGTTCTGGAGCTTCGCGTTCGTGCTGATGGACCTGCTCCCGGAAGCCGCGCCCCACCACACCCAGTTCGTGCATGGCATGCGGTTCCGCTACTCGACCAACCCGGCGGCGGTACGGCAATGACTCATCATGCGATTGCTCATTGACGCTCTGGGGGCCTCGGCGGGCGGAGGTCTGACCTATCTGCGGAATGCGCTCCCCCATCTCGCGGCACGTTCCGCTGTGGAAATTTCGCTGCTGGCCAGCGAAGCGGCGGGCGCAGAGCTGCCGGCCGCGGACAACGTCCAGATTCTTACCGGCGCTCAGGAAAGGAGCGCCTTCTCCCGGTTTCTGTGGGAGCAAGTCGAGGTCCCAAAGCTGGTCCGGAAGGTGGGCGCGGATGCGCTGCTATGCGCCGGCAATTTTGCCATCTGGAATTCTCCGGTGCCGCAGATTCTGTTGAGCCGGAATTCGCTTTATACCTCGGCGGATTTCGCGCGCGATCTGCGGCGGCGGGGCGACTACCGGCTGATGGCCGATACGCGGGCTAAAGGATTCCTGGCCCGGAAGTCCATCCGGCGAGCCGAACTGACGGTAGCCCCGAGCCAGGCCTTCGCGCGCGAACTCACGGCCTGGTCCGGGCGTGAAGTGGTTGCTCTTCATCATGGCTTCGACCGCGATTCCTTCTTTCGCGATCCGACGCCGCTGCCGGCGCCCATCCTTGCAAAGCTGAAGGAATCCGAGGGAGCGGCGCGCCTGCTTTTCGTCAGCCATTACAATTATTACCGGAACTTCGAGACGCTTCTGCGCGGCCTGGCGCTCTTGAAAGAGCGCCAGCCGGCGAGGAAAATACGGCTGGTGCTAACCTGCGAACTGTCGCCGGGAAAGAACCCGGGCAGCTATCAGACTGGCGAGGTGAGCGGGCTCCTGCGGGAACTGAAGATCGCGGATGACGTAATCCAGCTCGGCGCCGTTCCTTATCTGCGATTGCACCAGCTGTACCGGTCTTGCGACCTCTACGTCACGCCCGCTTACACGGAAACCTTCGCCCATCCGCTGGTGGAGGCCATGGCGTGCGGGTTGCCGATTGTGGCCTCCGATCTGGCGGTGCACCGGGAAATCACGAGTGGCGCGGCACTGTTTTTCGAGAGATTCTCTCCCTCCGAACTGGCGGACAAGGTAACGCAGTTGCTGGATTCTCCGCCATTGCAGGCCGAACTGCATGAGAAGGGGCTGTCGCAGGCCAATCATTTCAGCTGGGAAGCTCACGCGGGCCGGCTTCTTGAGCTGGCTCAGTCTCTGCTGCACCCGCCGCGGTAGGCGATCCGGAAAACCCGGAATCAAGCGCCTGGCGGGGAGAATTCCGGCTAACCTTTGAGCCCGAGCAAGTGCATCACATTGCGAATACCCAGTGCGGAGCTTGCGGCCAGCACGGCCGTGACCGGCGCCAGCGCCCATAGGAGTCTCCGGTCTTTGGGGATCCAGCGGGGGATCCAGCGCCCAAGGGCGAGAAACACAAAGGGGATGATCGGAATCGCAAACCTGGGGAAACTGCCCCTCGCCCAGTAGGGATAGTTGTAGCAATACAGCGAAAGCAGGTAAGGCGCGGCAAAAACCATTTCCGGGACGTGCTCGCGGGCGTAGTTTCGAAACTGCTCCGTTCCCAGCATCGCTATGATCGCGATCAGCACCATGAAAATCCAGCCGAAAGTGAGCAGCAAACTGGTGAGCGGCGCGGGGTAGAGGATGGTTCCCTTGACGATCGCGTAAAAGGGAATCCCAAACAGCGGTACGCCGGCGGAAGCCGGCGCAGCTTCATAGCTGTGCACGGTCGCCAGCGGGTCGTGAAAGTAGCGGGCCAGCGGAATCACGTAGAGGGTGCCGATCGCAAGTCCAATCGCCGTGGCCCCCGCAAACCGCCGCCAGTCGCGCCGCCACAGCAGGGTGAGCCCGATTCCCAACAGGAGAAAAACCGCCAGCGGACGAGTGATGGTCGCCAGCGCGGCCAGAAGTGCGGCCAGCGGCCAGCGCTCCCGCCGGATCGCCAGAAACGACCCGAACAGCAGGGCAACGAACAGGGGCTCCGATCCACCCAGGTAAGAGCGTTGATACCAGTCGAAGTTGACGATGGAGAAAGCAGTGGCGATCCATCCACCCCACAGGCGGTAAGCGAGAATGACCGCGCTGATGGATGACATCCACGAAATCAGCAGCAGCGCGGTACGGTCGGAGAATCCAGTGGGCTTGGAGACGGCGCACATGAAATATGGCAGTCCCCAGAAATGCTTGACGAACACCCCGCGAAAATCCCACTTGCGGATTGCCGCCGCAATAGACATGTAGGCGGAGTTGTCCCCGAAGTTGTCCACCAAGGACGGGTAGGAAGTTGCCGCCGCGATGACGCAAAAGAAAACCGCCGCCGCGGCCAGGCACACCACTAGAGTTTCATCAAGCGCAGGCTCGTTCTCCCAGCGAGAGCCGGGACTCTTGCTCTGGGGAGCGACAACCGAAGAGGACATACCTGGTTTCTGACCCGTTTAGCTGGAATCAGTGGCATGGTATCACGCAGTGATAATGCAATTGGCCAGCGCGGTTTGGAACGAATGTATCGCCAGAGTCGCGCTCACGCCGCCTTTGATTTGGAGGCGGTCACATACAGGCTATCGGCAAAATAAATCACGGGCGGAACGTGGGTCGCGAGCCGTTGCAGACCCTGCGATAGACGAATCAGTGCCTTATACCGCCAGGGAAAGAACCGCAGATCGCTGATTTGTGCATTGAGCGAAAAGAATCCATCTACTTCGACGGAGGCCGGTCCGATGGCAGTTTCGAAGGTGCGTCGCAACTCCGGAACCGTCCAGTAGCGGACTTCGAAGTCTCTCGCCTCGCGCAAGCCCCGTCGGACCTGGTGATATAGGCAGCGGATACCAAAAACGTTAGGGAGCTGAATCAACGACTGCCCGCCGGCAGTCAGGACCCGATGGATTTCCGACAGCACGGAACGGGAATTTTCCTTCGAGAGGTGCTGAAGAACGCTGTAAGAGAAAACCTGGTCGAAGATCGAGTCCGGAAATGGCAAGTAGCGCCCGTCGGCCACCAGATACGAAGCCTGGATTCCCAACTGCTGCGCGACCCGGCGCGCGGCGCGGATTCCCTTGAGGGACGGATCAATGCCTACAGGGCGGTAGCCGGATCGCGCGGCGGCCAGGCACCAGCGTCCCCAGCTGCAGCCAATTTCGAGGAAGCTCCGGCCCTTGCCGGCTGGCAGACGAAGCGCAGGCACGGGATATTCGGTCAGCTTGCCGACCAGGTGCTGATACAGACTTCCGTTGGTGGCGCCGATGGCTGCTTTCACGAAGGGATCGATCTCGCCGGGGCCGACGTGGAATTGCGGCAGCTGTGCCGCGTCGCCTTCCTCGGCCACGGCCAAGGCGCGGGTTCCCTCAATATGCGTTTGCTGAGCTTCGGAAACCAGCAAGATCGGAATCCCATCGACGATCCGGTAGCGGTGACCGGAAGGACAACAGAGCCAATCGGATTGCTGGCGGAGTGCTTCTTTGTCGCGGGGACACACCAGCAGTTTCAGGAGATCGTCAGCAAGCGGCTGCATAAGGGTGCAGAGTCAACCACGAACCTAGTGCCGGTGTTGGCGACCTGTCAATCGAAAATCCAGTCATGAGTGTGAAGCGGTTGCAATGGGATGGGCGAGGTTTGCGATAAGATGAGCTGCGTCCCTCCTAGATCAGAAAAAAGTGTGCGGAATCTTCGGAATTGTCGCCCGCTCGAAAGGTGAACCCGGCGAGCTTCTGCGGCAAGCGGTTCACAGCCTTCAACATCGCGGCCCCGATGATAGGGGCACGATGGTGATTGATCTTGCACCGGAACGCGGACACATCGGTTTCGCCCACACCCGTCTCTCCATCCTTGACCTTTCGCCGCTCGGACACCAGCCCATGCAGGACCCGGCCACTGGAAGCTGGATCGTCTTCAACGGTGAGATCTACAACTTCCGCGATCTGCGACGGGAACTCGAATCGGCGGGTGTCGGATTCCGCAGTCAATCGGACACTGAGGTGATCCTGGCCGCCTACCGCGTGTGGGGCGAGGGTTGCCTGTCGCGGCTGCGCGGCATGTTCGCGTTTGCGCTCTGGGACGCCCCGCAGAAGCGCCTGTTGCTGGCGCGCGATCCCATGGGCATCAAGCCGCTCTATTACTTTCAGACAGAAACGGTGTTCCTTTTTGCCTCCGAGGTCCGCACCCTTCTCCAGACCGGGCTGGTGCCGCGAAAACCGGACTCGACGGGGGTCTTGAGCTACCTGGCGTTTGGCTCCGTGTATGAGCCGTGGACGATCATCGAAGGAGTTTCTCCCGTTTTGCCGGGACACGTTCTCATCCTGGAGAAGGGGACGGTGACCAGCCGGGAGTACTGGAATCCTCTTCGTCAGGCTGCAGGCCGCGGTCTTGGGGAAGAACCGTCGCCACATCGCGATGCGGCCGCGGACCGGCTGCCGGCGATCCTGCGGGATGCGGTGCTGTCGCACCTGGTGAGTGACGTGCCGGTGGGGGTGTTTTTGTCGGGCGGAATCGATTCCAGCAGCCTGGTAGCGATCCTCAGCCACAACGGTGTGCGCGCGAACACATTCTCGCTGGTCTTCGGCGAAGAGGAATTCGATGAGGGGCAGTACTCGCGCGCGGTCGCCCGCCGTTTCGGCACCGACCATCACGAGATCCCGGTCTCACCGGACGACGCCTTGGCGCTGTTGCCGAAGGCTCTCCGCGCCATGGATCAGCCGACCATCGATGGGATCAACACCTATCTGGTCTCGGCAAAGACGCGGGCGGCGGGCGTGAAGGTTGCGCTGACCGGCCTCGGCGCCGACGAGATGTTTGCCGGGTACTCGAACTTCCGCCTCGTTCCGCAGATGGAACGCCTTGCCGCCTGGTCCAGTCACCTGCCCTCATTCGCGCGTCGCGCTCTTGCCGGATCGACGAGCGTATTTGCAGGTCACGGCGATCGGAATCGCAAGCTAGCCGAGTTAGCGGCGGGCGGAGATTCGATTGTCCATCCCTACTTTCTCATGCGGATGCTGTTTGGGCCCGGCGAGCGCAAGGCGCTGTTTGCCTCAGAAGACTATGAGGCGACGGAACGAGAACTCGCGGCGGTATTACAGCGGTCCACCGCGGAAAGCCAGCACTTGGACCCGGTGAACCGCGTCTCATATCTGGAAGCGTGCTGCTATATGAAGAATACGCTGCTGCGCGATTCTGATTTCATGAGCATGGCGCACGGGCTTGAGTTGCGCGTCCCTTTTCTGGATCGCGCGCTGGTGGAAACCTGCTTCCGAATCCCCGGACGGGAAAAGTTACGAGGCAGTTTGCCCAAAGGGCTGCTACTCGCCAGTCTGGGCGTGGAACTCCCAACCGAGATCGTGAACCGGCCGAAGCGTGGATTCACGTTTCCTTTCGAACGATGGCTGCGGGCGGAGATGAAGTCCGTGGTGGAAAAAACGCTACTGGGCAAAGAGAACAGCCCGGCTCCGCTCAATCACGAAGCCGTCGGGCAGACCTGGAAGCGTTTTCTTGCGGGTGAGACGTCCTGGTCGCGGCCGTGGTCGCTGTTCGTGCTGCAACGCTGGTGCGAACAGAATCTGTGAGGGTTGGTTCTAGCGGGCGGGCATCCTCCGAATGACAAGAAGGGCAGTGGCATTCATGAAATGGAAGACTTCGGCTAACATAGTGAAACTTGCCTGCCACCGGAATGGATGTGATCGAAACCAAACCAGACGCTGAGGTGTCGAACTCCCGAGCCGCTACCCCTGTGCTTCCGGTCACGGTCATCATTCCCGTCCGCAACGAAGCCCGCAACCTGCCGCGATGTCTCGCGGCGCTCCGGGACGTCGGGGAAATCTACGTTGTCGATTCCCAGAGCACGGATGAAACCTGCGCCATCGCGGAATCTTCCGGCGCCAAGGTGGTGCAGTTCCATTACCCGGGCGGATGGCCCAAGAAGCGGCAGTGGGCGATGGATACGCTACCGATTGCCTACGACTGGATTCTTCTGCTGGATGCCGACGAGGTGCTGACTCCGGAACTCGCCGGCGAGATCTGGAAGGCTATCCAGAATTCCGATGTCGTCGGCTACCGGATCTGCCTGCAGATGTATTTCCTGGGAAAAATCCTGCGCTACGGCGACGCCAGCTTCTGGAAAGTTTCTCTTTTCCGGAAAGGAAAAGCGCGCTTTGAATGCCGCCTGAAAGATCAGGATCGCTCGATGGCCGACATGGAAGTTCACGAGCACGTGGTTGCCGACGGGCCGGTCGCCGCCTTGCGCAATTCGCTGGTCCACCACAATGTCGAGTCGTTATCCCATTACATCCAGAAGCATAATGAGTATTCCAATTGGGAAGCGCAGGTGCTGTCGCAGCCTGAGGCCGAAGGTGGAGAAATGAACGCTGACTTATTCGGCACCCAGGCCCAACGCCGAAGATGGCTCAAGCGGAAGCTTTATCGCTTGCCCGGCTCGCCCGTCCTGCTTTTTCTCTACCGCTATGTTCTTCGTCTCGGGTTCCTCGACGGCATTCCGGGCTTGATCTACTGCGGGTTCCAGGCCGTACAGATGTTCCATTCCAAAGCGAAAATCTACGAACTGCGGCACGCGAGGGACTGAGAGGATGTGCGGCATCAGCGGTCTCGCGAATTGGGGAGATGCGGAGACGCTCGCCCGCATGACCCAGGTGCAGACCCACCGCGGACCCGACGACTCCGGGCTCTGGGAGCGCCGCTTCCCCGACGGAAGCTACATTGGACTGGGCAGCCGCCGCCTTGCCATCCTCGACCTTTCTCCCGGCGGTCACATGCCCATGTCGAACGAAGATGGGTCCGTGTGGATCACCTACAACGGGGAGATCTACAACTTCGCCGATCTGCGCCACGAACTCGAATCGAAGGGGCACAGTTTTCGCTCGCATACCGATACGGAAGTGGTGGTCCATCTTTACGAAGAGTATGGCCCCGACTGCCTCAAAGACTGCTTGAACCGGCTCAGCGGCATGTTTGCGTTTGCCATCTGCGATTTGCGCGGTTCCTCGCCAAAGTTGCTCCTGGCCCGCGACCATTTCGGGATCAAGCCCCTCTACTACTGCGAGCGCGGCGGGAAACTTGCTTTCGCCTCCGAGGTCAAGGCGCTGCTCGAAGTGCCGGGAATCGAAGCGAGCATGGACCGCAATGCGCTCGACCAGTATCTGACGTTCCTCTGGGTGCCCGATCCGCTCACCATGTTCGAGGGGATCCGCAAGCTGGAGGCAGGACACTACGCCGTCTGGCAGGGTGGCGAACTCAAGATCGAGCAGTATTGGGACCTGAGCTTCCCGCCGGCGGGGCACCGCTTCGAACGAAGGCAGTCCGAAGTGGCGCAGGAGATCCGGGAAAGGTTCTGCACCTCGGTCGAACAACAGATGGTGAGCGATGTCCCAATCGGCGCGTTCCTGAGCGCGGGACTGGATTCCTCCAGCATCGTCGCAGCCATGGCGAAGAAGCAGCCGGTGCGCACCTACACGATTACGTTTCCCGAGAAATATCGCGTGGGCGAAACGACAATCGACGATCCTGCTGTGCCGGCGCGCCTGGCCCGAAAACTGGGATGCGAGCACCACGAGATCGTGGTCGAACCCGACGTGGTCGGCCTCCTGCCAAACCTGACCTGGCATATGGACGAGCCCACGGCCGATCCGGCGATCATCGCGGCCTACCTGGTGTGTCGCGAGGCGCGAAAACAGGCGACCGTGCTCTTGTCTGGCGTGGGCGGCGATGAACTGTTCGCCGGATACCGTAAGCATGCGGCTCATGCCTGGGCGGAGGAGTATCGCCGGCTTCCAGGTTTCGCCCGTTCAGCGGCGGAACACGCTCTGTTGGGATTGCCTTCTTTGCGGGGGACGCGCATGAAAGGGCCCGTCCGCCTGGCGAAGAAGATGGCGCGCAGCGCGCCGCTCAGCCCGGCCGAGGCATTCATCCGGAACGGCACTTATCTTGATCCCGAGCAAAGGGCCGAATTGTACGCTCCGGAAATGCAGGGGTTGAGCAATGGCGATGCTTCCGCGCGGCATCGGACCGCATTCGACAAGGTGCGCCACGCCGAGTTCCTCAACCAGATGCTTTATCTCGACACCAAGATTTTCATGACCGCGCTGAACCTGACCTACAACGACAAGATGAGCATGGCGTCATCGGTCGAGGTGCGGGTGCCCTTTCTGAACCGGGAACTGGCGGAGTTTGTCGCCTGGAACGTGCGGCCGGAGTGGAAGTTGAAAGGCAAATGGCGTCCGGTGACGAAGTACATCTTCCGGGAAGCCATGCGTAGTATGCTGCCGGAAGAGGTCTTGCGGCAACCGAAGGCAGGATTTGCGGCGCCCGTGGATTACTGGCTGGCGCACGACTTGCGGCCCATGGTGGACGATCTGCTTTCGGAAAACCAGGTGCGGAGGCGCGGGCTGTTTCGTCCGGAAGTGGTGCGCCGCTATGTGGATGAGCATCGCCGCGGCGCCGAAGACTGGTCCATGCAGATCTGGCAACTGCTGACTCTCGAAATCTGGATGCAGCTTTTTCTCGACGGTGGGGCGAGATCGTTTGCTCAGCAGAAGATTGGTGCGCCGCAGGTAGTTACCGCATGAAGCAGCTCTTACAGGACGCACGCACCGGCAATCTTACAGTAGCCGAGGTTCCCGCCCCGCAACTGCTGCCTGGCTGCGTGCTGGTGCGGGTCGCGGCGTCGCTGGTCTCGGCTGGCACAGAGCGCGCCTCGTCCGAGTTTGCCAGCAAGAATCTTCTCGCCAAGGCAAAAGCCCGTCCCGACCTCGTGCGCGATGTGCTGGCCAAGCTGCGGCGGGATGGTTTGCTCTCCACGGTCCAGGCAGTGCAATCGCGCCTCGACCAGCCGCAGGCCCTCGGCTACAGCAGCGCCGGAACGGTGATCGCAGTGGGTGACGGTGTAACCGGCATCAGCGCCGGCGATCGCGTCGCCTGCGCGGGCGCCGGATACGCGGTGCATGCCGAATTTGCCTGCGTGCCGCGATTGCTGGCCGCAAAGATTCCCGAGGGCCGCGACGTTGCGCTGGAAGAAGCCGCATTCGGAACCGTGGGCGCGATCTGCCTGCATGGCCTCCGAACCGCCGAAGTCTCGCTGGGAGATACGGTCGCGGTCATCGGGCTGGGACTGCTCGGACAAATCACGGTTCAATTGCTCCGGGCCGCCGGTTGCCGTGTTTTCGGGATGGATCTGGTGCGGGAGCGGGCTGATCTCGCCATCCGAAGCGGAGCGGAGTCCGCCGCCGCGTCCGCCGCGGAATTCCGCGATCTCTGTTTTCAGAAGACGGGCGGCGCCGGTGTGGATTCCGTGCTCATCGCCGCCGAGACTCCGAGCAGCGAGCCGGTCAACTTCGCTGCGGAACTGGCTCGCGATCGCGCCATCGTGGTTGCCGTTGGCACCGTCGGCATGGAGATTCAGCGGAAGCTTTATTACGAGAAGGAACTGGATTTCCGCATTTCGCGCTCGTATGGTCCGGGCCGCTACGACTCTGCCTATGAGCAAAAAGGCCGCGATTACCCGATCGGCCATGTGCGCTGGACCGAAACGCGCAACCTGGAAGCGTTCCTGCAATTGATCGCGGAGGAGAAGCTGAAGCTGCCGTCGCTGATTACGCATCGTTTCCCGATGGACGAGGCAGCGCGGGCTTATGACCTGATCACGGGCGAGACCGGCGAGCCGTTCCTGGGCGTGCTGCTCACCTATCCCGAGGCGGCATCCGGCGCCGAATTCCGCGGAAAGATTCCAGTCGCGGCGGCGCGGCCGGCAGCGGGCTCGGCCGGACTAGGAGTGCTCGGGGCCGGTAACTTCGCGCAGAACACGCTGCTGCCGGCGCTCAAAAAAATTCCCGGGGTCTCTTTGGAGGGAGTCTCGAACGCGACTGGCCCGCGCAGCCGCCACGCTGCGGAGAAGTTCGGATTCTCCTACTGCGCCAGCGCCGAGCAGGATGTTTTGCAGGATCCGAACGTCAAGGCCGTGGTCATCGCCACCCGGCACAACTTGCACGCCCGTCAAGTGCTGGCGGCGATGGACGCGAGCAAGGCAGTTTTCTGCGAGAAGCCGCTGTGCCTGAATGAAAGGGAACTGGCGGCGATTGTGCGCGCCTACTCCTCTCCGAATGGCGTCCCGCTCTTGATGGTCGGCTTCAACCGGCGATTCGCGCCGATGGCCGTTCAGCTGAAGCGATTTCTGTCCCAGATCCACGAACCGCTGGCCATCCACTACCGGGTCAACGCCGGCTACCTCCCGCCGGATCATTGGGTGAATGATCCGGAAATTGGAGGCGGACGCATTCTGGGCGAGGCCTGTCATTTTGTGGATTTCCTCTGCTTTCTCGCCGGCGGGTCTCCCGTGGAAGTGCAGGCCCAGTGCCTGGGGAATTCCGGGCAATACAGCATGGACAACCTGCTCGCCACTCTGAAATTCGCCAATGGCACCGTCGGAACGCTCAGTTATCTGGCCAACGGCGACAAGTCGGCCTCCAAGGAGCGAGTGGAAGTCTTCGGCGGCGGCGCCGTCGCGATCCTGGAAGACTTCCGACGCCTCGAGTTGACGCGCAATGGAAAAAGGCAGTTGACGCGCAGCCGCTGGGGGCAGGACAAAGGCCACCAGGCGGAGATGCGGGCGTTCGTGGCCGCCGTCCGCGGCACGACCGCGGCTCCAATTGCGTTCGAGCAGATCGTTGGCTCAACCCTGGCGACGCTGCGGCTCCAGAATGCGTGCCAGACGGGACAACCCCAGGCCGTCGAGTTGAGCGAATTTGTCGCCTCCGCCATGCAGGAAGATCCGCCAGCCGAAAGACAAGGGAACCACACATAAATGTTGATCCTGGGCCTGAACATGTTTCACGCCGACGCCTCGGCGGCGATCGTCGAAGACGGCAAAATACTGTTTGCGGTTGCGGAAGAGCGCTTGAACCGGCACAAACACTACGGCGGCTTCCCCTCGCTGGCGGTGAAGGCCTGTCTCGATGCGGTAGGCGCGAAAATCACGGATGTTCAGCACGTCGCCGTGGGACAGGACAGCGACGCCAATCTCACGAAAAAAGTGCAGTACGCGCTGGCCAATCCGGCGAAGGTCCTGAACTTTATCAAGATGCGGCAGCGCAAAAACGCCATGCGCGACGTGCGCTCGCTGCTGGCCAATGCGCAGGATGTGGACGTTCGCACGATGAAATTCCGCGAGCACCATCTCGAACACCACATCGCGCACATCGCCAGCTCCTACTATTGCTCGCGCTGGGAAAAAGCCGCGGGCTTCAGCTATGACGGATCGGGCGACTTCGTTTCGACCATGACGGCGCGCTGCGAAGGCAACGACATTCAGGTACTCGACCGCGTCTTCCTGCCGCATTCGCTGGGCAGCTTCTACACCATGATCTGTGAGTTCATCGGCTACAAGAAATATGGCGATGAAGGCAAAGTCATGGGCCTCGCGCCCTACGGGAAAGACACTTACGTCGGCGAGATCCGCAAGATTCTCGCGCTCAAGAACGGCAGCTTCCAGCTCAACATGAGCTACTTCAAGCCGCTCGGCGCCGACCAGGGAATGCAGGTGCTGCCCGATGGTACGGTGCGGCTGGCGCGGCATTTCTCCAGCAAGATGGAGAAGCGGTTCGGTGCGCCCCGCGAGCCGTACACCGAAATCACGCAACGCGACATGGATCTCGCCCATGCCATGCAGCATTGCTTCGAGGAGGTGTTCTTTCATCTGCTGAACCAGTTGCACCCGCGCGTGCCCGAGGAGAATCTCGCCCTGGCCGGTGGCTGCGCGCTCAATAGCGTGGCCAACGGCAAGCTGTTTGCGCGCACTCCCTTTCGGCGCACCTGGATTCAGCCGGCAGCGGGGGACGAAGGTCTGGCGATTGGCGCCGCGCTGCATACCTATCACTCGGTCCTGCAGCAGCCGCGGCGCGAGCAGATGGATCACGCTTATCTCGGCCCGGAATTTTCCGATGCGAAGATCGAGTCCGAGTTGAAAAGTGCGGGCGTGAAATACCAGCGCCTGGAGCGCGGGCCGCTTCTTGATGCCGTCTCCGGCGAGATGGTGAAGGGCAACGTCGTCGGCTGGTTTCAGGGGCGCATGGAGTGGGGGCCGCGCGCCCTGGGCAACCGGTCCATTGTCACCCATCCCGGCTTGCCCAATATGAAAGACGTGCTCAATGCCCGCATCAAGCACCGGGAATGGTTCCGTCCCTTTGCGCCCTCCATCCTGGCGGAAGCGCAGCCCGAGTATTTCGAACATGACCATCCCTCGCCCTATATGCTGCACGTGTACAAGATTCGTCCGGAGAAGAGGGAACGTCTCTCTGCCGTGAACCACGTGGACGATACCGGCCGGCTGCAGACAGTGACGCGCGAGGAAAATCCCCTCTACTACGATCTGATCCAGACCTTCGGAAAAAAGACCGGACTGCCCGTCATCCTGAACACGAGTTTTAATGAGAACGAGCCGATTGTGTGCACGCCCCGGGAAGCGATTGATTGCTTCCAGCGCACGAAAATGGACGCGCTCGCCATCGGACCGTTTCTTGCGCGCAAGACAGAGAACTGAGATCAACCGCCATGCATCCGAGCCCGATCGAGGCCGACCCGGCCTCTGCCCTCACGCTCCGGCGAGTCGCTGCCTGGCGCGGAATTCGTGTACTAGCTTGGGACCGGGATGTTCTCTACGGGTGCCGCGGCTACCAGATCGTTCGCCTGAACGTGGGGAAAAACGCGGCCGCGTGGGAACCGGTGGCCCGGTGTGCTCCGTTGTGGTGGCGAAATTTTACCTCGCGGACCACCTTGGGCTATCGCCTGGTCCGCGACGGCTTTCATGCCTTGGCGGTTCTTGACCGCGAAACCATGGTCGGAGCGGTTCCCGGAGCCATCATCACGCGGGCGGCAGGCAGCGATGAATTCCGCGTCGCGCATCGCGTTCTTCGCGGCACGCGTCCGTTGCACCTTGCGGCCATTCCGTCCGGCAAAATCTACTGGGGAGAATATTTCGACAACCGCGAGCGCGCGGAAGTCCACATCTACGCTTCCGAAGATCGAGGCGCGACGTGGCAGGTGGCGCACACTTTTCCGGCGGGCAGCATCCGGCATGTGCACAACATCGTCCAGGACCCCTGGGGAGATTGCCTATGGATCCTGACTGGAGACGAGGGTAAGGAATGCAAAATCCTGCGCGCCACGTGCGATCTTCGCTCAGTGGATGCGGTGCTCGAGGGCAACCAGCAGGCTCGGGCGGTGGCCGCGATCCCAACCCACGATGCGCTCTACATCTCCACTGATACGCCATACGAGGGTAACCACATCTATCGCCTCGACCGGTCCGGCAGGCTTGAGCGCTCGGGCACACTGAACAGTTCCTCCATGTACGGCTGTCACGCAGGTGGGGCGCTTTTCTTCTCGACAATGGTCGAGCCCAGCGCCGTGAATATTGACCGAGAGGTGCACATTGTGGGAGGAAAAAGGGGAAATCACTGGCAGACGGTCCTTCGTTGGAAGAAGGACATCTTCCCGATGCGCTATTTCCAGTATGGCAACGCCATCCTCCCCGACGGTGAAAACACGACGCGCTACCTGGCCGTGACCACCATCGCGGTCGAAGAAGACGATCTGACGACCACGCTCTGGGAGATCGAATAGAGACCGCATGCTATAGTGCGAACGCATCCACCCGCATGAACCTGGCCAGCCGTTGGCATTACTACCGGCGCATCTGCAGCGCCTATCTTGGTCCCGGAAGCAGCCAGCTGACCTTCTGGCACGAAGTCCCGGAGATCAATCCGCATGCGCAGACTGGCCAACTCGGCCCGTATTACATGCAGTTTCGCGAGAAAGCGGATTACGCCGGGCACTACGATGCTGCGGGCATCCCCATGCTCGACTACAGGGGCGCGATCGGCTTGCAGTACAACCCGATCGCAATTGCGCAGTGGGGCCTGGCGAACTACAACCGTTATTGCGAGACCAGAGACGAAGCTCGCTGGCAGAAGACCATCAAGGCCGCCGGCTGGCTCTGCGCCAACCTCGAACAGAATGCTCATGGACTCTCTGTCTGGAACCATCACTTTGATTGGGACTATCGCGTCATACTGAAGGCCCCGTGGTATTCCGGGCTTGCCCAGGGGCAGGGCGTTTCGCTGCTGCTGCGGGCCCACGCCCAAAGCGGGGACATGAAATATCTGGAAGCGGCGGAGCGGGCGTTCGTTCCTCTGACCCAGCCGATCGCCGAAGGCGGCGTGCTCTTTACCGACGAAGAGGGAAATCTCTGGATTGAAGAATACCTGGTGGATCCCCCGACTCACATTCTGAACGGTTTCCTGTGGGCTCTTTGGGGGGTGTTCGATTACTCGCTGGCCTGTCGGGATTCCAATGCCCAATCCATCTTCGAGCGCGGGGTGGCAACCCTGACTCGCAACCTGCAACGGTTCGATACGGGATACTGGTCGCTGTATGAACAATCGGGGACGCGGCTGAAGATGATCGCCAGCCCGTTCTACCACCGGCTGCAGATTGTTCAGCTGAAGGTCATGGCGATGCTGACGGGCGACGCTCGCTTTGCGGCGGTTGCCGAACGTTGGGAAGGTTACGCGCAGCGTCGTAGCAATCGGACCCGTGCCCTGGTCGAGAAAGGCGTTTTCAAGTTGCTCCACTACTAGAAGCCATCTGACAATGAACAGAAGGGATAAACTGCCGGACCCTCGGTTGCTAAAGCCCGCGTCTTTATTGGCTCTGGACGACACGACTGAAGTCGTGCCCTTCCCAGGACCTGCGTGCATCAGAGTTTTTCCGGAGCCTGCGAAGCCGTGCCCTTCCCAACACGTTTTACGAGGTACCTGATAGCTTCTTGTTGCTCGAATACTGATTGTTCTAACTGACCGTGAAGATTCTTTACGTCTCGCAGTACTTTCCCCCGGAGATGGGAGCGCCAGCGGCGCGCGCCGCCGAGCTGTCCCGGCACTGGGCGCGCATGGGTCACGAGGTCACCGTCCTCACCGGGTTTCCCAACCATCCGACCGGGGTCGTGCCCCCGGAGTGGCGCTCCCGGCTCCGCCACCTTTTCTACCGCGAGACCGTGGATGGGGTGCAAGTGGCGCGCACCTGGCTCTGGCCCCTGCCCAACCGCAAAGCGCATGAAAGAATCCGCAATTATGCGTCGTTCTGCCTATCCGCGGCCGTCAGCGGATTACGTCTCGACAAGCCGGACGTTCTGATTGGCTCCTCTCCGCAGTTGCTGGTCGCTCTTTCCGCGTGGTGGCTGGCGTGGTGGAAGGGCGTGCCGTTCGTCTTCGAAGTGCGCGATCTTTGGCCGGAGTCGTTGGCGGCTGTCGGTGCGGGAGGCGAAGAGACTTTGCTGCATCGCACGCTGGGCGCGATCGCCGGATTTCTCTACCGTCGCGCCGACCATATCGTCGTCGTCACGCCCGCTTGCAAGGACCACCTGATTGGCAACTGGCACGTGCCCGCAGCCAGAATTTCCATTGTTGAGAACGGAGTCGAGACGGATCTTTTTCGTCCCGTCCCGGCCACGATGGAAGTTCGCAAGCAACTGCAGCTTGAAGATCGCTTTCTGATCTGCTACATCGGCACCTTGGGCATGGCGCATGGATTGGAGACGTTGGTTGCCGCCGCCGAAGAACTGCAAACGGCGTTGCCGGGCGCGATGTTTTTACTGATTGGGGAAGGAGCGGAAAAAGAACGGATCGTGGAACTCGCGGCGGCGCGCGGACTGAGCAACATGCAGTTCCTCGGCCAGCAGCCGCGGGAACGGATCCCCGGCTATGTTTCCGCCGCCGATCTCTGCCTGGTCATGCTGAAAAAGACCGAGCTGTTCAAGACGGTGATTCCCACCAAGCTCCTCGAATACATGGCCTGCGAGCGGCCGGTGATCGTCGCGGTGGACGGAGAGGCCCGCCGGGTCGTCGAAGAAGCGGGCGCCGGCGTTTTTGTGGAGCCGGAGAACAGCAAAGACATGGTGAAAGCGATTCTCGGCCTAGCGGGGGACGCGGAGCGCCGGCAACAAATGGGAGCCCGTGGGCGGCAATACATCGTCAGTAAACTTTCCCGCGAACAAACGGCACAGGACTACATCACGGTACTGGCAGCGCTTAGAGGTAGCTGAATGCCCCCTCTAGATGGCTGGAGCTTAAGGATGGATCGCAATCACGGCCAGGGCGGTGGACAGCGAAAAGGCCGCATCCGCGCCGCGATAGGCCGCGGACTTTGACGCGCTGCCGGGAATGAACAGGACGTCGCCTTTCACCAGCGCCATATCCGGCGCCTTGGCGTAAAGCACCTTCTTGAGGTTGACGTGAATCTCCTGAATTCCGTTCGGCGTCTGCCGCAGGATCCTGGTCTTGCTCAAGGCCGAGGTACGGGTACCACCGCCGGCCAAGGCCAGGGCTTTCAGAACACTGAGGGTGTTGTCCTCGATCAGGAATCCGCTGGGACGCGCCACATCTCCCACCACGTAAACGATCCCGGCGCGGGCCACAATGATCGTGTCTCCCGGCCGGATTTCCACGTTGTGCTGGGTGTCCTCGCCCAGATTCGTCGGCAGATGAAGGTCGACTTTCTGTTCCAGGTTCCCTTTGTGAACGATGGTGATGTTGCGGCCTGCCTTGTCCGTCAAGCCGCCGGCCGCCGAAATCATGTCGAAGAGGTGGCGCTCCCCAATGGCCGGATAGGGGCCCGGGTGATTGACTTCTCCGATCACGGTGATGGCTTGCGATGCGGACTCATCCACAAATATCGTCACGTGCGGGCCCCGGACAAATCCCCCGTCCTGGAGCCGCTTTTCGATCAGCCCTTGGGCTTCGTCCACGGTCAGGTCGGCAATGTGGACATAATCGATCAGGGGAAGATATACGTCTCCGGAATTGCTGATCCTCACCTTGGTAGAGAGGTCGGGAACACCGAACACGCTGATCTCAATCAGGTCACCGGCTCCCAGCCTCACGCTCGAATCAGAATGGGGCGTCGCCGACGTCGCCGGGCTTGCCAGCTTCGTGGCGGGCGGCTGAGGAGCG
Organism: Terriglobales bacterium; assembly: GCA_049696815.1. Classification (GTDB taxonomy): domain Bacteria; phylum Acidobacteriota; class Terriglobia; order Terriglobales; family Acidobacteriaceae; genus Acidiflorens. The sequence goes on from JBAVUO010000062.1 coordinate 64,027, forward strand.
TCTCCCGGCACCGCGGTTTGGGCCAGCAGAGGGCAGCTGAGCAAGCCCAGAAGCAACAACTGCAGGCTCCGCAGATGGGAACGGCGGCTCCGCCGCGGCATACAAGCTCCTGAGAAGGGGTGCGTAGAACGAGTCTAGCACAGCCGCTACGGACTGATTTGCCCGTACGGCCGGTTTACCAGGCCGGTACTTCCACTCGATTTTCCACAGGAACACGCTTCCTGTGCGTTGCCCTGGGTTCACACCGGGTTGTATATTTCTTTCATCGAGAAACAAAACCTGTCTGGCAATTCTGCAAGCCGCGCGCCACGGACTCGGCCTGAGGTGCTGCGCATCTCAGCGAGAAGGGAAATCGAGTCTTGACACTTCTATTTTTGGGAGTCTTCGCGGTCTCGCTGGTGTTGTCGTTCGTGGCCACGCGCCAAGTCCGGGACCTGGCGACGCGGAGAGGATGGGTTTCGTTCCCGCGCGATTCGCGCCAGGTTCATGAAACACCGCTTCCCCGGCTGGGGGGCGTTTCCATCTTCCTGGCATTCACCGTCAGTTTGAGTCTGTGGCTGGGGCTCGGCTTTCTGTATCCCCGTTTGCTGGAGGGACTGGCTCCGGCTACGCTGCTCCGCATCTACCTCCCGGCCTGCCTGATCTTTGGCTTGGGCATTTACGACGACTTGCGTGGCGCGGGTCCCTACCTGAAATTTGCGGTGCAGGCCCTGGCTGCGGCCTGGCTGTTCCTCGGGGGCATGCGCATCCTCGATCTGCCGCTGCTGTTTGGCGCCCACAGGTTTCCCTGGTTTGTCGGGCTGCCCCTCACCGTGCTCTGGGTCATGGCGATCACCAACGCCTTCAATCTGATTGACGGCCTGGATGGTCTGGCGGCGGGTTCGGCGCTGTTTTCCACCCTGGTGGTCTTCGTCGTCTCGCTGGTCAACCAGTCCTGGCTGGGCTCTCTGATGAGCGTGGCGCTGGCCGGCTCCATCGTGGGATTCCTGCGCTTCAACTTCAACCCGGCCACCATTTTCCTGGGAGATTCGGGCAGCTTGTTCATCGGTTTTCTGCTGAGCGCGCTCGCCTTGGCCGGAGCGGAGAAGGCGCCCACGTTAGTCGCGGTGGCGATCCCGGTGGTTTCGTTTGGCTTGCCCATCCTGGAGACGATGCTGTCCATCCTGCGGCGGTTGATCAGCGGGCGCCCCATCTTCACCGCCGACCGCGAGCATATCCATCACAAGTTATTGCAGCGGGGCATGTCCCATCGCCAGGTGGTGATCGTGCTCTATGCGGTCTCGGCGCTGTTTGCCATGCTCAGCCTGTTTCTGCTGTGGCCCACGGGCAGCACGCTGGGGTTGGTGCTGGCCGTGGTCGGCACCGGCGTCTGGCTTGGGGTGCAGCATCTGAACTACCTGGAATTCGGCGAACTGCGGCGGGTGGCGCGGCGCACCATCGAACAGCGGCAGATCGTGATCAACGATCTGGCGATTCGCCGGGCGGTCCAGGAACTCAAGGCCGCGAGCGATTTCGAACAGTTACGCAGTATCCTCATGGCTGCGTTCGACAGCAACGACTTCGATGCTTTCGAACTGCAGGTCAAGGCCCTGTCGGGCGATCGGGCAGTGCAGGAGGGTTCGTCCCTCTGTTGGAGGAGGTTCCCTCACGTCCTTTCCTTCGCCAGCCTGCCGTCGTGGAAACTGAGCCTCGATCTGGTCACCACCTCCAACCGGCGCCGGGGTTCGCTGGTGATTCATCGCCTGTACAGTCAGCGGGATCTTCAGCTCGACGTCAATCTGGTGACCTCGGAGTTCCCCCTGGTTCTGGCCGACGCTCTTGACCGGGTGCTCACCGCGCCCGAGGCCCTCCCCGCAGTGCCGCCGGGCGATACCCAATTGCTGGCGGCCAACGGCTAGCCCGGGCTACCTTTTGACCAGAAAATCCTCGGACCTGAGTTAAGATGAACTCCCATGGATCTGAGCATTCTCAGGTTGCAGGATCCAAACCCCGGCGTCCCCTGCCCCGAACGCCGCCGCCGCATTCGTCACAAACTTCATACTCCGGTGTACGCCAGCTTCGCCGACCCGCGTCCCTCGATGGTGCTCGATTTGAGCGAACTGCTGGATGTGCACGAGGATGGCTTTGCCGTTCAGACCAACGAGCAGCTCGAGGTCAACCGGCCGGTCAATCTCTGCCTCGATCTGGTGGAAACCAAATCCTACGTGCATGGCGCGGGCCACGTGGTATGGAGCGACGGCGCCGGGCGCGCCGCGGTCCATTTCTCCGGACTTCCCGACCCGGCGCCGCAGCTGCTGAAAGAGTGGCTTTTCGTCAATCTGTTGATTGCCTGTGCCAACCACGCTGCACGGGCCCAGCAATTGGCGCAACGCAGCGCAGAGTTGCCGCCCCCGCCGCTGGACAGGTCCGCCGTTCCGGTGCCTGTTCCGGATTTGAGCGGGCTGCTCTCCGCCATCGAGGTGGTGCGCCGCGAGATTCGCGCTGCCGCCACGGACTTCGATGCCGCCCTTCAGCTGGTTACGGAACGCGCTTTGAGTTTCACCGGAGCCAGTGGCGCCGCCTTGGCATTTCTGACCGCCGACGAGATGATCTGCCGGGCGCGCGCCGGCGATCCGGCCCCGCCCCTGGGGGCCCGGGTGGATGTCCAGCAAGGCCTGTCGGGAGAATGCGTCCGCAGCGCGCGGCTCATCTCCTGCCACGACACGGAAACAGATTCGCGGGTGGATCGCGAGCTTTGCCGCGCGCTAGGGATGGGCTCGATTCTGGCCGCTCCCATCGTCTCCGATTTCCGGGTGGTTGGCCTGCTCGAGGTCTTCTCCCCCCGCGCTCAGGCCTTCACCAAGACCCATGAGACAGCTTTAGATCGGCTGGCGGAACTCGTGCCCGGCCGGTTGCCGCCGCCCACGCCGCAGGCCTCTGCGGTGGCCGAGGCACTACCTCCGTCTGCGCCGTCAGTTCTTCCGACGGACCCGGTACGAGAGGCGCTGCCGGAGCTGGAGACCGAAGGGCAAGAGCCGCTCCGCGGCGTTCCCGTTCGCCGCTTCCACCTCCTGCTGTTGGTCACGGCGGCGGCCTTGACAGCATTGGCGTTAGGGTATGTTTCCGCTCCTGCGATTGAGAAGTTTCGGCTGGCGAAACCATCAACCGCCGTGATCGAGGCCACCGCTTCGAAGGATTCCCCAGCCGCGCCGGCCAGCCGGGTTGCCGACGCCAAGACTCCGGAGGACCTGCGCCAACTCGCCGAGCAGGGTGACAAGGATGCGCAATGGGCCTTGGGCGTCCGCTATCACAACGGGGACGGCGTACCGCAGAGCGATGCCCAGGCGGCGCAGTGGTTCTTGCGCGCCGCCGAACAGGGACATGTTGTGGCCCAGGCAACGTTGGGTGCTTACTACTGGGCGGGAAGAGGAGTTCCCCAGGATCTCTCCAAAGCCTATTTCTGGTCGGTTCTGGCCCGGGCCGGCAACGACGAAGCGAGCAAGTACCGGGTCGCCGTGCTGACCTCCCGCATGACCCGGGTGCAGGTCATGACCGCGCAGCAGCAGGCTGAAGCCTGGATCCAGCAGCATAGTTCCGGCGCCAAGCCGAGCGGGAACTAAACCCTCCTCTCCGCAGACAGGCGCTTTCGCCGGCAGTAGAATAGAGCCGTGGCCTCCCTGCGCGACATCCTGAACGAGCGCGTGCGCGAGGCCGATCCCAAGCTGTACGACGCGCTGGACCGCAATCGCGTGCGCTGTTATGCCTGCGGGCACTGCTGCCCGATTCCCGACGGCCAGCCGGGGGTTTGCAAGGTCCGCTTCAACCGCGGCGGGACGCTTTACGTTCCCTGGGGCTACGTGGCGGGCGTACAGTGCGACCCGATCGAAAAGAAGCCGTTCTTCCATGCCTATCCCGGTGCGCTGGCATACAGCTTCGGGATGCTGGGGTGCGACCTCCACTGCTCGTATTGCCAGAACTGGGTAACCTCGCAGGCGCTGCGCGACCCCGAGGCGCTTTCTCCTCCGCTTGAGGCCACTCCGGAATTGCTGGTCCAGGACGCGGTGGCGCAGGGAGCGAAAATCGTCGTCAGCACCTACAACGAGCCGCTGATCACCAGTGAGTGGGCGGTCGCGGTTTTCCGCCAGGCGCGGAAGGCGGGCCTGCTGACCGGCTACGTCTCCAATGGCAACGGCACGCCGCAAGTGCTGGAGTTCCTGCGCCCCTGGATGGATCTCTGCAAGGTGGATCTGAAGAGTTTCGACGACCACCATTATCGCCAACTGGGCGGCCGACTCCAGCCCATCCTCGACACTATTCGCGGCCTGCACCACATGGGCGTGTGGCTGGAAGTTGTTACTTTGCTCATCCCCGGCTTCAACGACAGCGACGACGAGTTGAAACAGATGGCACAGTTTCTCTGCGGTGTCTCGCCCGACGTGCCGTGGCATGTCACCGCATTCCACCAGGATTACAAGATGACTTCGCCGGACGACACTCGGCCCGCGGATCTGCTGCGCGCGGCTGCCATCGGGCGCGAGGCCGGATTGCGCTACATCTATGCGGGAAATCTTCCCGGACAAGTGGGCGAGCTCGAAGACACGCGTTGCGCTCAGTGCGGTGAATTGTTGATTGAACGGTATGGATACTCGATCCGGCAATACCGGCTGACTCCGGCAGGCAACTGCCCGGCGTGCCAAGCGGCGCTCCCGGGGCGCTGGTCCCGCCAGTTTGATGGGCAGATCGCGGCCCGTCCTTTTCTTCCACGCCAGCGCGCTCCTTTGGTTAAAATCCTCACGCGGCACTGACCACCGTTCATGCGGACCAAAACAACAATTTTGCTCGGAGTGTTGTCGTGTCTGGCGGTGGCCTGCTCGCCGCGCGATTTCCTCACCCGGCGACTGGCTGCCGATCTGATCTCCGGATCTGAGGTCTTCAACGCGCCCCAGGTGTTCTGGCTGAAAACGGGCACGGTTTCCAACAAGGAATTCAACTCGCCCGATTCGCTGGTGCTCCAACGCCGGGGTTGGATCATTGGAATACCACAGAAGAACTGCCCTCCGAACGTGGAACCTCCGCCATGCTGGGATGTGGTGCTTTCGCCGGCCGGCGTGGATACATTCCGGCCGCTGATCCACAATGCCGCTCCGCACGACGGTGTGGTTTCTCTCAAGGTTGCGCGCCGCGAGCTGGTCGGGATCACGGGGATCAGCAAGGCCGGCAACTCCGCGGATGTCGAGTTCACCTGGCACTGGATTTCGCTGAACGAAGTGGGCGCAGCCTTATACGACAGCGGGGTTCATTACCGGTCCACCACCGCATTTCGCAGTTATGACGATGGCTGGCGCCTGGCGACCGAGCCAGCCCGCCGCAACCAGTCGCTGGATGAAGCCCTGCGCAACCCTCAGCCCGTACCTTGAGAGAGGAGCCATTGCGCAAGGGGAGATCGCTTCCTTCGCCAGGCAAACCGCGAATCGCGAACGACCAACGACTAGCGACCAACGACTGAGCGTTTGCCACGAGCGGCGGCGCGGTTTAATCTTTGTCTTCTCACGAGATTATGCGTAGATCAATCGTTTTAACCTGCGTGCTTTACCTGTTGTCTTCTTTTTCACTCTTCGCCCAGACAGCGAAGCCCAAACTCACGCTCGATGAATTCTTCAACTCGGTGGGCTTCACGGCGGTCAAAGTTTCTCCCGACGGCGGTTCCGTGGTCGTCGCCACGGAAAGGGCGGACTGGGAGCAACAGATCTTCCGCAAGGACCTGTGGCTCTACCGGATTGCGGGCCAGGGCGGAAGCCTGGTGCAGTTGACGCAATCGGGCCACGACAGCCATCCCCGGTGGTCGCCGGACGGGCAGTGGATTGCGTTTCTCTCGGAACGCAAGCCGGCCAGCGGCAAGGACGGGGATGCGGGCGACGACAAGGAAAAAGAAATCGCGCAACTGTTTCTTATCTCACCCCAAGTGGGCGAGGCGTTCGCGATCACCTCCGGCGACGATGACGTCCACGCCTTCGCCTGGTCGGCCGATTCGAAAGCGATCTATTTCGCCACCCGGCAACCTTGGACCAAGCAGCAAAATGACGACCACAAGAAGGACTGGAAAGACGTGGTTCGCTTCCGCGGCGATGAGCGCGGAGACGTGATTTTCCGTATCCGGCTGGACGACGCTCTGGCCCGCCATGCCGCGCTCGGCGCCAAAGAGCTTCCCGATGCGGAGAAGGATTCCGGGGCCACGCCCGGGGCGGAGGCCATCGCACGCACGCCACTGCGCGCGGACCAGTTGGCGATTTCCCGCGACGGGAGCCGGCTGGCGCTGGTCAGCAGTTCGGTCTCGGAGCGGCAGGAGAAAGTCGAGGAGATCGAACTCTACCTGGTGAACCTGGCGAGCCCCTCACTCGAAGTTGCCCCCACGCGTCTGACCCGCAACCAGGCGGTCGAGGTCAATCTGGAGTGGGCGCTCGATAACCGCCACCTGTTTTTCCAGACCAATCTGGGATCGGTGGAAGGAAAATACCAGGATCCGCAGCCACGTCTTTACTGGGTGGACGCTGGCACCGGCGAAGTCCAACGCTGGTTCGCCGACTACGGAGGCGAAGTTGTGCAATACACGCCCATGCCGGACGGCTCGGTGTTGTGCGCCTGCCGGCTGGGGACGGAAGTGCAGATCCATTCCCAGGCCAGTCCGAAAGCCGCCAGCGTCAAGCGCGACGGATGGGCGGGACGGTATGAAATCCCTGCCTCGTCTGTGAAGTCGCCGCGCATCGCGTTCGTGCATTCCACGATCGAGCAACCGACGGAAGTGTATATTGCGGACGGCCCCGACAAGTTGAGCGAGGCTCGGCCCATCACTTCGTTCAACCAACTCTTCACCCAGCGCGACCTGCCCAAGGCCAAGCCCTATCGCTGGAAGTCTTACGACGGCACGCCGGTGGAAGGGATGCTGATGTATCCGCCGGGCAAGTTTGAGGCGAAGAACCTGCCGATGTTCGTGTTCATTCACGGCGGGCCGCAGGACGCCGACGGCAACCACTTCGAAGCCGACTGGTATCAGTGGGACCGCCTCGCGGCCACCCAGGGCTGGCTGGTCTTCGAGCCAAACTACCGCGGCTCCACCGGCTACGGCGACAAGTTCGCGCTCGAGATTGTGCCCGAGATCGTCTCCCGGCCGGGGAAGGACATCCTGACCGGCGTGGACGCGCTGGTCAAGGACGGCATTGCGGATCCCAGCCAGTTGGCCGTTGGCGGCTATAGCTACGGCGGCTACATGACAAACTGGCTCATCACCCAGACCACCCGCTTCAAGGCAGCGGTGACCGGCGCCGGGGCGGTGGAGCACGTCGCCAACTGGGGCAACGACGACACCGTCATGGACGACGCGTACTTCCTGGGCGGGCTTCCGTGGGAAACGGCGGACCGTTATCGCAGCGAGGCCGCCATCTTCCAGATCAACAAGGTGCGCACTCCGACCCATATGGTGGGCGGAGCGGACGACATCCGAGTGGCGGTGCTGGAGGATTACCTGCTCGACCGGGCGCTGCACGAACTCAATATTCCCAGCGACTTGCTGATCTTCCCCGGGGAGGGACACGATCTGGCAAAGAATCCCTGGCACGGCAAGATCAAAGTGCGGGAAGAGTTGAAGTGGCTAGCCAAGTATGGCGGAGTGGGCGGGACGAATTAAGGCTGCTGGGGCCGGTGCGAACGTGGCTCCACCCTCTGACATCCCACCGTGGCAAGCCAATCACGCCTGCGAAACGCCGGCCAGCAACCAGGACGTGGGCACAGATTGGAAGAGCAGTTCGTCCTGAACAGGGCTGAACTCGAACCCACAATTCGGACAGGTGAACATGCAATCTGGGCCGCGCTCTGGGCCGCCATGGTCCGCTCCTGCCACCAGAGTGTAGGTGATGGCGAGCGAGCCGCACCCGGGCATTGGGCAGCTGGCTCCAGCCGCCAAGACTGGTTCTTTTCGACCCCAGTTCTGAAGCATGGCGTCCTCCCTTCCGCGTCTCTACCGCGTCCTGTGCAATACCGGGTCGTTTCCCGACTCTCTGCTGCTACGCTTCCGGTTCCGCCAGCCGCTCCAATGCAGCCTTATTCCGGATCACCAGCGTGGACCCGTTTACTTCGAGCACGTTGCGCTTCTTCAGTTGTCCCAGGACGCGAGTAACCGTCTCACGCGACGTTCCGATCAGTTGTGCGACTTCTTCGTGGGTCAGGACCAACTTAAGGCGGATCGCACCTTCGCTCATACGCCCATCCACCGACCACTGCAGTAACAGCCGGGCCATTTTCTCTAGTACGGTGTGCGATAACCCGATCGAACGAATCACCTCGTAAGCCGATTGGCAGTCATGGCTGAGTTGCTGGGCCACATATAGGCAGGCGTCCCCATGCCGCTTGATGAAGTGGAGCAAATCGGCAGCGCCGATAAATGCAAGTTGACAGGGCTGCAACGTTTCCACCGTCAATTCATACTCCCTGCCGGTGACGACGGCGTTCAGCCCCAGAATATCTCCCGGTTGTGCGATCTTCACGATGAACGTCTTGCCGTCGCGGTTGGTACTCATCAGCTTCGCCCGGCCTTGGCAAAGGAAGAACACGCCGCGGGGCGCCTGACCCTCTACAAATATCAGCGCCCCCGCAGGATACGTAGTGGCGTGCGCGATCTGATCGAGGCCTGCGAGAGTTTGGTCGGAGAGGGCTGCTGAAGAATGACGGCGCAGGACGCTGCTGGCGCAATTGTCGGCGACCGGCAAGCCGTACGGAGAATTGTTCGCATGCTGCGTGTGATAGGAGAGGGGAGGGTTCTCCTGTCTGAGAGATGTCATTAAGACTGCACTCGCCATAAGCTGCCATCCTTTCGATCTGAGTTGTTGCTACCCCACCTGAGTATGCCCCACTCTAGCGGCGCTCAATTTCGCTGGCTACTAGGTGAATCCCTAGTTTGTGGAACCCATTGCCTTACTCGGTCCTGGGCAGGCCTTCCCAGTTGGGAAAGAAGCAGCCGCCACTACTTCCAGTTGTCGAATTTCAGTTCGGGAGAAACGTAGGCGCGCCCGGCAAGAACGGAGGAGACGGCAGCCGGCAACTGCTCGTTGGCATAGACCTTGAGCACGTAGCCATCCGCCCCAAGCGCCCGAGCTTTCTTCAGATAAGGCGCGGAGGACTGCACGGTGAGAAAGATCAGCTTGGCGGTGAGCCCGGATCCCCGGATTTGGGCCGCCGCTTCAAATCCCGTCTTCACCGGCATGCTGATATCGGAGATGATGACATCTGGCTTCAGCCGCTGCGCCTCTTCGACCAGGGCTCCCCCGTCTTCAACCGCGCCGATGATTTCGTAGTCTGCCTTCAGCAGCCGCTGCGCTTCTTCGAGCATAGCGGCATGATCGTCAGCCAGCAGAATCCGTTTTCGGGTATTGTTTCCCACCATTTGATACAACGTTAGCGGAAGGGACGGGACACCGCGACTAGGGTTTGCCCTAGTTCTCACTCTGGGATCAGACCTTGCTGGAGAGCTACTTTGGTCAATTCGGCGACGCTCCGCACTCCCAGCCGGCCCATCAGCCTGGCCCGATGAAACTCCACCGTCTTGACCGATACGTGCAGGACGTCCGCAATCTGCTTGTTTCCCTTGCCGTCGATGATCAACTTTAGAATCTCCCGCTGGCGATCGGTGAGTTCCTCCGCCTGGTTGTTGACCTCGCCCGAGCGGCTCCACAAGCCGTCGATGACGTTCTGGCCGAAGGCGGGAGTGATATAAGTCCTTCCCCGCAGGACCTCGCTGATGGCCTGGTGGAGCTCTCCGGTTGCCCCCGATTTCAGCACATACCCCGAAGCCCCCAGCTTCAGCGCTTGCCGCAGATAAGCCGGATTCAGATGCTGGCTCAGAAAGATAAGCTTCACCTGGGGCCTGCTCTTCTTGATCTGGAGGGCTGCCTCAAAGCCGTTGAGCAGAGGCATACTGATGTCGAGGATCACGACGTCCGGTTGCAACCGTTCGGCTGCATCGACTAGCGCTCTGCCGTCTTGCGCCTGGCCGACGACCTCATACTGGACCTGCAAAACCGCACGAATGCCGTCCAGAATGAAGGCATGGTCGTCCCCCAACAGAATCCGCGTTTTCATTATCGCCGGCCCCGATCAGAGTGTATTATGCTTCGGCAAGTCTGCCAATTTCCCTGAGGAGGTCCAGCTTGCCGAAGAAAGACAGCCGGAAACTGCGACCGGCAGCCAAGAAATCAAAGCGGCTGCCCAACCGGAAACTGTGGGATTCTCCCGCCCTCCTGGCTTCCATCGTCGATTCCTCCGATGACGCGATCATCAGCAAGACCTTGGACGGCATCATCACCAGTTGGAACCCGGGCGCAGAACGCATCTATGGATATCGCGCCGGCGAAGTCATCGGCCAACCGATTTCCATGCTGGCGCCGGAGGATCGTGGCGATGAGATTGCAGTCATCCTGGAGAAGATTCGGCGTGGCGAACGCATCGAGCACTACGAATCGGTGCGCGTAGCCAAAGACAAGCGGCGCCTGGATGTCTCGATCACCGTTTCTCCTGTCCGGGATGCGAGGGGCAAGGTTGTCGGCGCCTCTGCCATCGCACGCGACATCAGCTCCATCCAGCAGGCACATCGGAAGGTGAGGGAGAGCGAATCGCGAGCGCATGCCATTTTTCAGTCTGCCGCCCAAGCCATCTTCATTGTCGATGCCGCCGGCCAGATCGTCCTGGTCAACCCCGTCACCCGGTCCATGTTCGGTTACTCTTCCGAAGAGCTCGTGGGCAAGCCAGTGGAGCTGCTGGTACCGCAACAATTTCGTGGAGGCCACAAAGCGCACCGCGATAGCTTCTTCCGCAGTCCCCAGGCGCGTCCCATGGGCCTGGGTCTCGAGCTTCGGGCGCGCCACAAAGACGGCACCGAGTTTTTCGTCGAGATCAGTCTGAGCTACATCGAGTCGGCGCAGGGTCCACTCGGAGTCGCCTTCGTCAGCGATATTTCCCGCCGCCGCGCCGATGAGCAGGCCATTCGTCAGCAGCGCGAGGACTTGCGCAACCTGAGCGCCCGTCTGATGACGGCTCAGGACGATGAACGCCGGCGCATCGCGCGCGATTTGCACGACGATCTCAGCCAGCAACTGGCCTTCCTGGCCATGGACCTGGGACGGCTGGGAATGGACCCTGCTGCGCAGGGGATCGTGTCCGAACTCCGTCCCTTGCAACTCCACGCCGCTGACATAGCGCAGGCGGTGCGCCGGATTTCGCACCAACTGCACCCTTCCGTCCTGGACGACATCGGCCTGGAGGCTGCCCTGGAACAATACTGCGAGGAGTTTGAAGAACGGTCGGGGATTGCGACCCGCTTCAGCAGCCGGAATGTTCCGGAATCTCTGCGGCCTGAAATTGCTCGCAGCATCTATCACATCGCGCAAGAGTGTTTGCACAATGTCTCGAAGCATGCGCGGACTGCTAAGGTGTCCGTGACCCTGGAATTCGCGGACAACCTGCTCCGCCTGATGGTCAAAGACCAAGGGATCGGTCTGCGCGTCGATCAACCGGGAACCAAGGGGATCGGATTCGTGGCCATGAAGGAAAGAGCCAACTTGGTGAACGGCACACTCTCGATCCAATCGGAGACCGGGGCAGGCACCGAGGTCAGCGTCGAAGTACCGTTGAGCAATTCCGCGTATTAAGTGGTCTCAAGAATACTCTTGAGGAGCCTGTGTCGTAGCCTGAGGTCGAAAGCTACGTCTTGATCACCTTATCCATCAACTGCTCAAACGCCGGATACCCGTGCAGCGGCAGCAGGTCCGGGTTCATCTTCAGCCAGATGTAATTGGTGTACCCGTTCTGGATCGCCAGCTCCAGTTGGTCAACCGCTTCTTTCTTCTCGTCCAGCAGGCTGAGCACAAAGGCCGCCTCCAGGTGAAGCTGGGGTGCTTTCGCCATGGCCTTACGCAGCATTTGCCGGGCGTGATCGGTTTCCCCAAGGCGCGCGGAGGTTGCGGCCAGCGACAGTTGTGTGCCCGGTTCATGCAGCGTCTTTTTCCACCGCGTTTCCACCTCCCGGCGATAGCGGGTGAAAGATCCGCGCTCTCTCTGGCGATCTCCCATCCGCTCATATACAACTCCCATGTCGTAGAACACCGAGGTTTCGCTCGGATCGAATTTCTGGATCTGCTGTAGGGTTTCAATGGCCTGCTGGTAGTGGCCTTGCAAACGGTGCGTGTGTGCCAACCGGTAGCGGGATAACGTTGCCTGCGGATTGGCCGCTACCGCTTTCTCGAATGCGGCTTGCGCCTGTGGAAGCTCGTTCTTCGCAAAGTACGACCAGCCCACACAGTCCTGCGCCCAGGCGCTTCCGGGATCAAGTTGCAGGATTTTCTGACACACCGGCAGAGCCGAGGCGACGTCGCCCATCTGGTACAGGTAGGTCGCCCCCACATTCGCGTATGCAAGAACGAATCTTGGATCGATCCGGATCGCTTCTTTGTACTCCGCAAGCGCCTCCGGCACGCGCCCCATCTGACTGTATGTCCGGCCCAGGCTCACGTGAGTGACGGAGTCGTCGGGGTACAGCGCGATCAGGGTTTTCAGGTATCCGATTGCGTGTTCCGGATTTCTTTCCACCGCCCGGGCATGGAACGCCAGGATGCCGTATTTCTCTCGGTCGGTAAGTCCGTCCACGTGCTTTACCGCCTCGCTCAGCAGGCGTTTGCCCTCTTCGCCATCAAAATGAGGCAAGCCGTTCATGGCTTGTTCCACGTGCATCATGCCCAGGGAAGCGCGGGCGGCAGTGAAGGTGGGATCGATGCGCACTGCGTTTTCAAGATACACCTTCGCCTCGTCCCATCGGAGCGCCAAGGCCCTCTCCGTCGCCATCGAGTACTGCCGCAATGCGTCCAGCGACTGCGTGGTCACCGAGTTGAGTCGCTTGCTTTGCGAGACGGTCTGCAAGGACTCGCCCAGATCCTTGCGAATCGCCGCGGAGAGCGTGTCTAGCGCATCGAGTACCTTGTCTTTGCCGTTGGCCTTCACAAACTCGGTCTTTACGTTTTTGCCGGAAGCCACGTCACGGATGCTGGCCGCTACCCGGTAGTTTTCTCCGACGCCGCTGATGCTCGGCAGGACGATCACTTTCAGACCGTCCCGTACCGCGATCTCTTGCGCCAGCGGTTCGTCGATCCGGTCCACGGCGGGCTTCTTCATACGCTTCAGCGTTTCGGTTATGCGCAACCGCGAGTAGATATTGGCGTAGCTCGACTGCCCCAGGCTGGTCGTGAACGCCGTGGTCAGCGACTTGTCGAACACCGGATCCCCCGTCTGGTTCTCAAAATCGCTGATCAGCACGAAATCCCGCGCCGCAAAAGCCAAAGCCGGGGTACGGCCAGACAACCAGATCATGCTCAGCAGCGCCGCCAAAATGAATACGGCCGTAACCAGTAGCGTGCGGTACCGCCGTCGCATGCGCCACTTCAGCCATCCGAGCCATTGGATTGCCGCTGCCGGGGCCGCCGCGCTGCCTGGAGCCGCCAGCACTCGCAGGTCGGCCATCAACTCGCTCGCGCTCTGCTGCCGACGCGCCGGATTCTTGTCGAGCGCCTTGCCGATCACCGCCTCCAGAGCGAGCGATACCTTGGGGTTCACTTTCCCGGCGGGCGTTGGCTCGCGGTGAAAGATGGCGTCGACCAACTCCCCGCTCTGAGCGCCTGGGAACAAGAGCCGCCCGGTTACCATCTCGTAGAGCACCGTTCCGGCGCTGTAGATGTCAGTCCGCGCATCGCAGACCTGTCCCCGCAACTGTTCGGGCGCCATGTACGGCAGCGTGCCCGCGACGGCCTGACTTTCACCCAGTGACTGTGTCGATTCCGTCCAGCTTAACGGCCCCACCAGCTTGGCCAGTCCGAAGTCCAGGATCTTCACCCGCCCGTCAGCCGTCACCCGCACGTTGCCCGGCTTCAGATCGCGGTGGATTACGCCCTGCTCATGCGCAGCCGCGAGCCCTTCGGCCAGTTGCACGCCCAGGCGGAGGACTTCCTCCTCCGGCAGCGGTCCGGCAGCCACCTTCTCGCTGAGTGTGATCCCGGGGATGTACTCCATCACCAGGAAGTCCACGCCCTGCTGCGTGTCGAAGTCGTGGATGGTGGCGATATTGGGATGGTTGAGCTGCGAAAGAATCTGAGCTTCTTTGTGGAAATGCTTGCGGGCTGACTCGTCGACGAGCGTACCCGGCGGAAGGACTTTGATGGCGACATCACGGGCGAGGTGCTCGTCGCTGGCGCGATAGACTTCTCCCATGCCGCCAGCGCCGATCTTTTCCACGATGCGGTAGTGGCCCAGTTCGCTGCCGACGAGCAAGTCCTGGCCTGACGCTGGGCTAGCCATGGGGAAAATGCCCTTTCCCCTCACCTCACGCGCCCATTCTAGGTCGTTGGCGGAAAGAAATCGACAAGAAACCGGCTCCCTAGAACAACGGCTGGTTCCCGAATTGGTGCTAAACCATCGAAGAGCTGTGTATTTGTGGACCTTGCCGCTACTTCCCGACAAGCCGGCAAAACAGATCTGTGGTTCGCCCTGTCGCTTTGGCGATTGTGCCTGGATTACGGCGTACTCGAAACCAACCCTGCCACTCGCTGAGAAGCGGACGCCACTCGGTTGGGAAACGCGCTAGTCCGAGGTTTGCTTACCGGTGGGCGGTGTTCGGCTGGACCTGAGCCGTCTGGACGTGGCGGGCTCCCGCCTCATAGCCAGCGATGCCCTTATAGAGGGCTTCGGCGATGCGCTGCCGGTAGGCTAGGGTTTCGAGGTTGCGCTCGTCGGCGGGACTGCTGACAAAGGAAATCTCGGTGAGCACCGCGGGCATGGTCGTGCCGGTCAGCACCACGAAGGCCGAGTCCTTGACGCCGCGGTCGCGGATGCCGGAATTCGACGCGGCCAGGGTAGCGTAGAGCGAGCGCTGGATGCTGGCCGCCAAGTGGCGCGACTCTTCGATCTTCTCGTGCAGTTCTGCCGCCGATAGCGAAACGGGAGCCGGCTTGGTTGCGGTCCCGTTCTCGCGCGCTTCGATTTCCCGCGCGCCCGGCGAAGAAAAGAAATTCGTGTAGTAGGTTTCCACACCCCGCGCGGTTGCCGAATCGCTGTAGTTGGCGTGCACCGAGACGAACAGGTCGGCTTGCGCCAGGTTGGCGACTTCGGCGCGCTGCTCCAGCGGCAGGTAGAGGTCGCTGGTGCGGGTGAAAATCACCTCCGCGCGCAAGCGATCGCGCAGCAGCCGGCCCAGGCGCTCGGTGACGTCGAGAACCAGATCCTTTTCCAGCAGTCCTTGGCGTCCGACCGTGCCCAGGTCCCAGCCGCCGTGCCCGGGGTCCAGAACGATGCGGAATCGGCCCGCCTTCGCCGGGAGCTGATCGTCCGGCTTCGCGCGCGCCGCCGCGGGGGGAAAGTCCGGGCGGGCGGGCAACGCTGCCCGCTCACTGCCGCGCAACTCGACCACCAGGCGGTAGGGGCTCGACTCCATGCTCACCGCGAAATTGGAGCCGTCCTTGGTATCGAGGACGATCCGGGTCACGCCCGGGAGCGGCTGAGCCACCCGCACTCGCCTGAGGGAAGCATCTCCGATCTCGAAGGTTTTCCCCTCCAGGTCCGGAGTCAGCGACGTGTCATGCAGATCGAAGTAAATACGCTCCGGAGAACTCAGGCGGTGCACCTCGTAAGGCACCGGGTCTTCCATGTCAATGACGACCGTGCTTCCCACCGACGAAGCCCAATGGCGGATGCTGGTAATTTTGGGCAAAACCGCCAACTTGCTCTCCGTCGCCGGCGAGGCCGTCATCGTCTCTGCCTCGAGTTTCGCGGGATCGAGAAGATGGTCGGACGGGGCCTGGTCTGACGGAACTGACGAGCGCGAAGCCGCCGAGGGCGGAACCGCGGGTGAAGCTGTGGGCCTGCTGGTGCTGAACCCGCGAGCGTGCATGCCCCACCAGACGCCCGCCGAAAACAGCGCAGCCACCAGGACCAGCACGACCACTCCATTCAGCCCGGGCCGGGAACTTGCCGGAATTGAGAAGGCGGGCAGGAACGAAAGGGAAGAGGCTTCTTTCTCCGGAGCGGTCAGCTCGTCCGCGCTGAACCTGGGTACGGACAACTCAGGTGCGGGCAACTCCTCGGCACGATCCGCCAGAGAACTCAGTCCCGCAAAGGCTGACTCGGGAAGGGAAGGCTCTTCGCTGGCATAAGAATGGGAATCGGCGGAATGGGAATCGACGCCGCCCGCGAGTGGTTCTTGGGCGACGGACAGGGTCGGGGCAGCTGCGTTCGGACTGAGAATTTCTTCGGCTACATCCGCCAGCCAGTTGAAGCGGCGGTCTTCATCTTCGGGCTTGAGCGCGGAAAGAACCAGCTCGGCGAACAGATCGAAGCAGCGGACATCGTCGTCGGTAAAGCTGAACGGAGAGCGGGCAAAGGCCTGCAGCACGCCCAGCGGGGCCTGCCGGCCACGCAGCGGGACCAGTACGGTGGACCGGGCGCCGACCAACTGGCAGAGATCCAGTTCGACGCGCGCGTCCACCTGGCAATCGTCGCAACGCAGGATTCGTCCGGAATCCACGCAGTCCTGCAAGAACTCAGATGCCATCACCAGGTGCACGCCACGCTCCACCAGGAGCGGCCCGCTGGAGGCGCGGCAGACGATCGAGGCTCCCTCCGAGAGCGCGATCATGACTCCGTCGCAACCGGTAATCGCCAGCGTCCGGTCGCAGACCAGTTGTAGCACCTCATCCAGGACAAAGCGCTCCGTCTGAAACAGGTCCCAGTCGGAACCCGGGGGCGCCACCGCGTGACGGTTTCGGATCTGTTCGTGGAGGGCGGAAAATGCCAGCAGGGCGTGAAGCGTCTCTTGCCGGGCCAGGGACTCGAGCACGCGATTGCCTTCGTGCAGGGGAAAGCCGGGATCGGCAGCGCGCGGCGGCGCTGGCGAATCGATGCGGGTTGGGCCGGCACTCATGCTGGAGCCTGCGTGGGGCGTGCGCTGTCTAAGCTTCATTCGCGTGCGCCCGGCTGTCAATCAAGTCCATTGTTTCTCTTGATTCCGAGCGGGCGAAGCACACGGACGTACTTCCTAAGGTATCGGCCCTTGGTTTGGGCCACAATGGTCGTTGGTACAGAGCCGTTACCCCGGTACCCAGTGGTCAGTGGCCAGTCCGGGGATATTGAACCCTCATCGCTAACATCAGGGACTTGATCCAGTCGCACTGCCGACCCATTGGGCGCTGGCCACAGACCACTGATCACCGGCCACGGGGTGCCGCCAACTGGGTAGTGGCAACTGAGGCCAATCCGGCCTATGCTTTCAGTATGATCCCAGGGGCTGTGATGGCTGATTCAGACAATACGGAAAAATCGGAAAAGTCGCGGAAATCCAAGTGGTTATGGCCCGCTGGAGTTATGGCGACGGGCATGGCCGGAGTCGCATTGCTGCTGTTGCGGGGTTGCTGGCACCGCAAAATGAGCTGGCCGGTCCGGATGCAGGGCTGCGCCTACCAGGTGTGCTTGGACTGCGGCGTGAAGCGCCTTTTTGATGAGAAGAACTTCCGGTCCTACGGACCGTTCCGCTACGACCTGAACGAACTCATCGCCTCGCAACGGTTGCCAAGGCCGCCAGCGAAACCCAAGGCGGCGCAGCAGCGTCCGGCATCCTAGCGGCTGGCGCGCCCCTGGGCCGGCGTTCCGGATCCGGCGGCCACTCCGGCCTGGCTCTTGTACCAGTCCACCGTGCGGCGCAATCCTTCCTCAAAGTTCACCAACGGTTTATATCCCAGATGCTTTTGCGCCAGCGAGATGTCGGCGAGCGAGTGTTTGACGTCGCCAGCGCGCTCCGGGGCGTACTTGGCCGTTTCCGTGTAGCCGGTCAGTTTCTTCAAGGCTTCGAAGGTTTCGTTCAGCGTGATCCGCCGCCCGGTGGCGCAGTTGAACATGCGCCCGGCGCATTCCGCCGCCGGGGCCGAGCAGGCCAGCAGGTTGGCGGAGACAGCGTTGTCAATGTGGGTGAAGTCGCGGCTGGTTTCGCCGTCGCCGAAAATCGTGGGCGGTTCGCCGCGGAGCATCTGCATGCTGAATTTGGCGAGCACGCCGGAGTACGGAGAAGAAGGGTCCTGGCGCGGCCCAAAAATGTTGAAATAGCGCAGGCTCACCGTCTCCAGGCCGTAGCAGCGGTAAAACGACACCATGTAGTACTCGCCGGCCAGTTTGGCCACGGCGTAGGGGGAGATCGGGTTGGGGTTCATGGCCTCGCGCTTGGGGAGGGTGGGTGTATCCCCATAGGCGGAAGAGGAGGCGGCATAGACCACGCGCTTGACCTTGGCATCGCGCGCCGCGACCAGCACATTGACCGTGCCATCCACGTTGGCCCGGTTACTGGCCACAGGATCGAGCACCGACTTGGGCACGGACGGGATGGCGGCCTGGTGCAGCACGAAGTCCACGCCTGCGCAGGCGTGGCGCGTGGCTTCCAGATCGAGGATATCCACTTCGCGGAAGTCCATCCGGTCAAGGACTTCGGTCAGATTTTCCCGCTTGCCGGTGGCAAAGTTATCGAGTCCGCGGACCTGCTCGCCACGATCGAGCAGAGCGCGCACCAATGACGACCCAATGAAACCGGCCGCGCCCGTGACTAGGTATTTGGCCATACGCTTTCATCATAGCGGATGCCAGGCCGGCGCAACGGGCGTTCGGCGGGCCCATTCCATCACCGGAGTAACCATCGGTCGCGGTTCCGGCGATGATGGTACTCAGGAGCGGCGGGCCAGCTTGGCGATGCGGATGAATTCCTCGCGGGAGAGCAGGCGGTTGACAGCGAAAAAGCGGACGATTTCGTCGAGCAGCGCGTTCGGGGCGGCGGCCGCCACCGCCTCCCGCACCCCGTCTTCCTCGCTCAAGCCGGGATCGGCGATGGGTGGCCCGCGGTGCTCGGCCAGGGTGGAGAGAAGTTGCTTTAGGTTTGCTTCCTGCTCGTGCGCGATCTCGGTAAAAGCGATTCCCATGCCGAGGAACGGGTAGGAAACACAAATCCTGCCCCGGGCGCGCACCCGGATGTCGTGGACCTCCATACCCAAGTCAACGTCGGTACCGGCGGGGAAGGTGGAAGTCATCTCTACATAGCAGCCGTGCTTACTGATGTCAGTCAATGTGCCCCACATCCGGACGTCGCCGCCTCCGGCCCGGAACTCCGCGCTGCCGCGGCAGGTGTAACGCGGGCTGCGCCGCCGCTCTGCTCTTTCAGGCCCGATCTGCGGCATGGGAACCATGGAACGTACGGCCGGGGCCGGGTCGGAGGCTGCGGGCCAATCGGGCTGTTCCTTCAAGCGGCGAAGATAGTCGGCCCCATCGTCCTCGGGCGTGCCAGGGCAGTACCCTTGCGCTCGGTCATGCTGGCCGGGGTCCACAGGAACGTACCTCCACAAAAGTACTTACTCTCCTATGATCGGAAAAATGACTCCGGAACTTTAGGGCTAGATCGGTGGGGTCTTGGCGAGAGAGAGGAGAATCAGGCTCCACAGTTCGTCTGTGCCCGCGCCGGTTTTGGCTGAGAACGGGACGATGGCGGCACCCGCGTACTCCTGCCGGAGCGCTTCCAGGGAAAGCTGCCGCTCGTTGGCAGAGAGCCGGTCGCACTTGGTGGCGACGACCACGTGCGGACGTCCGGTGGCCGCCAGAAATTCCAGCAGCTGGCGGTCGCTCGCCTGCGGAGGAATGTTGGAATCCACCAGCGCCAGGCAGAGCGCCAGGGTGGGGCGCTGGTGGAGATAGGGATCCACAAACCCGGCCCAGCCCTCGGAGACCTCGCGGGAGAGCTTGGCGTAGCCGTAACCGGGCAGGTCGGTGAACAGCAACTCGGGCTTGGGCTGTCCGGCGCGGCGAACTTCGTAGAAGTTAATACTGCGGGTGCGTCCGGGAGTATTGCTGGTACGGGCCAGCTTCTTGCCCACCAGGGAATTAATCACGCTCGATTTCCCGACATTGGAGCGGCCCAGGAAGGCGATTTCGGGCAGGCCCGGGGGAGGGAAGTGCCGCACGTCGGAGGCCGAGAGGAGGAATCGCGCCAGAACCCGCATAGGAACAGTTTCCAGTTTCCTGTCGCTCGTTGCAAGCGGCGGCTGGAGAAAACAGAGAGCAAAGTGGAATTCGAGAATAGCCGAGTTGGTAACTTGGTGCCCGGGAGGATCGCACTAAAGACCGAGCGGGCGTTTGGGGTTCACGTCTTCTTCCTTGATCGGGCGCAGCCGGTGCCAGAGCGTGAGGCCGCCGGCGATGACCAGACCGATCAGCACGCTGATCAGGAAAAACCAGCGGTAAGCGGGCAGAGCGATGAGCAGGACGGCAACCACGGCCACCGCCACAATGAGCCCAGCCGATCCCTTCAGGCTGAATCCAAACCTGGGTTTGGAATCGGGTTCCATTCAGGGACATTCTAGCCCTGTCCGGGGATGAAAAGAAAAAGGCCCGAGTGCACGGGCCTGCTCTTTCTAACCACTAACTACTGACTACGACTACTGCTTCCTACTGTCTCGCCGTCGGAATGTCTCCGGTGGCCGGCGGCGTAGTCATCGCGGGGATGGTCTCGGTTTCAGCGGGCATCTGCGGCAGCGGGGATTCCAGCGCGCACGCCAGCACCTGGTCCATGTTCTCGACGAAATGCAGCTTCATGGCGCTGCGCAGGTTCTCCGGGACTTCGGCCAGGTCTTTTTCATTTTCCTTTGGCAGGATGGCTTCGAAAAGCCCGGCGCGGTGAGCCGCAAGTAGCTTTTCTTTCAGCCCACCGATGGGAAGCACTTTGCCGCGCAGCGTGATCTCCCCGGTCATGGCTAGGTCGCGGCGGACCGGAATCCGGCTCAGGGCGCTGGCAATCGAGGTGGCGATGGTGATGCCGGCCGACGGGCCGTCTTTCGGAATGGCTCCCTCGGGCACGTGTACGTGAATGTCGATGTTGCGGTAGAAATCGCGAGGCAGTCCCAGGCGCGCGGCCCGCGAACGCACGTAGGACATCGCCGCCTGGGCCGATTCCTGCATGACATCGCCCAGATTGCCGGTAATGGTCAACTTGCCTTTGCCGTCCACTACCGTCGCTTCGGTGCTTAAGATCGACCCTCCCACCTCGGTCCAGGCCAGGCCCGTGACCAGGCCGATTTCGCTCTTCTCGTGGGCCAGCGTGTCGCGGAACTTCAATACGCCCAGGAAATCGCCGACGTTCTCGGGGGTCAGAGACACGTTGTAGCTGGGACCTTCCTTGACCACCTTGCGGGCCACTTTGCGGCAAACGTTGCCGATTTCGCGCTCCAGATTGCGCACGCCGGCCTCGCGCGTGTAGGAGCGAATGATGTGCTGGAACGCTTCGTCGGAGAATTGGATGTTCTTGCCGGTCAGGCCGGCCTGCGCCATCTGTTTCTTGACCAGGAACTGCTTGGCGATCTCGACCTTCTCCTGCTCGGTGTAGCCGTGCAGGCGCAGCACTTCCATGCGGTCCTGCAGGGCGGGCGGAACGGTGTGGAGCACGTTCGACGTGGTAATGAAGAAGACCTGGGAAAGGTCGTACTCCACGTCGAGGTAGTGGTCCACGAACATGAAGTTCTGTTCGGGGTCGAGAACTTCGAGTAGCGCCGCCGACGGGTCGCCGCGGAAGTCCATGGACATCTTGTCCACTTCGTCGAGCATGAAGACCGGGTTTTTGGTGCCCGCCTTCTTCATCATCTGGATGATCTGGCCGGGCAGGGCGCCGATGTAAGTGCGGCGATGACCGCGGATTTCGGCTTCGTCGCGCACCCCGCCGAGCGACATACGGACGAACTTGCGGCCGGTGGCCTTGGCGATCGACATGCCCAGCGAAGTCTTGCCTACGCCCGGAGGCCCCACGAAACAAAGGATTGAGCCTTTGGGATTCTTCACCAGTTGACGGACGGCGAGAAACTCAAGGATCCGCTCCTTGATCTTCTCCAGCCCATAATGATCTTCGTTCAGGACTTTTTCGGCACGGCTGATGTTACGGATTTCCTTGGAGCGCTTTTTCCACGGTACGGCCAACAGCCAGTCGAGGTAGTTGCGCGAGACGGTGGACTCGGCCGACATGGGCGGCATCGCCTCCAGTTTCTTGAGTTCCTGGATGGCCTTGTCGCGGACATCCTTGGGCATGCCGGCGGCTTCGATCTTTTTCTTGAGTTCGTCGAATTCGCTTTTCTCGCCACGGCCCAGTTCCTTCTGGATGGCTTTGATCTTCTCGTTGAGGTAGTACTCTTTCTGGGCCTTCTCCATCTGCCGCTTCACGCGCGACTGGATGGTGCGGTCCATGTTGAGCTTTTCGATTTCCACGTCGAGCACGTCGCCGATGCGGCTCAAGCGTTCGGTGGGATCGAAGATCTCGAGCAGGGCCTGCTTTTCCTCGATCGAGAGCTGGAGATTGGCGGCGATGGTGTCGGTCAGTTTGGCCGGATCTTCCATGCGCACGGCGGCGATCATGGTCTCGTAATTCAGGGACTGGCAGAGCTTGACGTATTGCTCGAACAGGGCAGTGACGCGCTGCATGCCGGCTTCGGTCTGGGCCGTGACCTCGGTGGCATAACGGGCGACCCGCACCGTGGCCTGCATGAAGCCCTCGGCATCGCCGACCTGCAGGATTTTGGCGCGTTCCACGCCTTCCACCAGCACCTTGATGTTGCCGTCGGGCAGCTTCAGGCTCTGCACGATGTTGACGATGGTGCCGACCTGGTAGATATCAACCGGCTTGGGCTCGTCGATGCTGGCATCGTGCTGGGTGGCGAGGAAGATCTTCTTGTCGCCGGCCAGCGCCTCCTCGAGCGCGCGCACGCTGGATTCCCGCCCCACCACGAATGGCGTCATCATGCAGGGGAAGATGACCACGTCCCGGATGGGCATCATGGGCAGCTTCTTGGATTCGTACTTTTCCTTAGGGTTCGACAAAGTCGATCTCCGATTCCTGGTCCCGGTTAGCTGGCGGCTTTCTCGATGATCGCCGCTTTCTCGATGATCGCCAGCGAGATGTCCCGCTTTTCGACCATCTCCCGCGTCACTTCGAATTCCTTGACTTTCTTCTGGCTGGGCAGGTTGTACATCAGGTCCAGCATCAGCTCTTCCAGAATCATGCGCAGGCCGCGGGCGCCCACTTTGCGGGCCATGGCCTGGCGGGCAATGGCCCGCAAGGCGTCTTCGCTGAACTTCAGCCGCACATTCTCGAACTCGAACAACCGTTGGTATTGTTTCACGATTGCGTTCTTGGGACGAGTCAGGATTTCCACCAGCGCGTTCTCATCCAGGTCCTCAAGGGCGCCGACCACGGGCAGCCGCCCCACGAACTCGGGGATGAGCCCGAACTTGATCAGATCCTCCGGCTGCACGTCGGAGACCAATTCAAAGCTGCGCCGGGAGGCCGGGATCGTCGGCTCCTTTTCGGACGCTTCCGCCGTACGGAACCCCAGTGCTTTCCTGCCCATGCGGCGCCCGATGATCTTTTCCAGGCCGACGAAGGCGCCGCCGCAAATGAACAGGATGTTGGTGGTATCGACCGGGGTGAACTCCTGGTGGGGGTGCTTGCGGCCGCCCTGCGGCGGCACATTAGCGATGGTGCCTTCCAGAATCTTGAGCAAAGCCTGCTGCACGCCTTCGCCGGACACATCGCGCGTAATGGAGGGGTTTTCGTCCTTGCGGCCGATCTTGTCGATTTCGTCGATGTAGATGATGCCGGTTTGGGCGCGGCTGACGTCGCCTTCCGCCGATTGCAGGAGCTTGAGAATGATGTTTTCCACATCCTCGCCGACGTATCCCGCCTCGGTGAGGGTGGTGGCGTCGACGATGGCGAAGGGCACGTCGAGCATGCGGGCCAGGGTCTGGGCCAGCAGCGTCTTGCCGGTTCCGGTCGACCCAATCAGCATGATGTTCGACTTGGTCAGCTCCACGCCGTCGTTGGGGCGCTGCCGGTTCATGTAAATGCGCTTGTAGTGGTTATAGACGGCGACCGCCAGCTTCTTCTTGGTCTGCTCCTGGCCGATGACGTACTCGTCGAGGAACACCTTTACTTCCTGTGGTTTAGGCAGCTGGTTGGGGACGGCCGCGGGGGCCGCGGCGGTGCGGTCATCTTCCAGGATCGAATTGCAGACCGCGACGCATTCGTCGCAGATGTAAGCGCGAGGATAGTCGCTGGGAGACGAGATCAGCTTGGCCACCGCGTCTTGCGACTTGTGGCAGAACGAGCAGCGCAACAGCTCGTCCGTGCCGGTTCGGTTTTTCACTCGGCCTTGCTCCTTTTCTCGCGGCTGGCCCGGGCCGGCCGACGGCCCCGCTCGCCTCGGTACCTGCGCTGAGGGAACGGTGCGAAGCCGATCATACCCTCATCTCGTCTTATAGATGATATCGTCTATGATTCCATATTCCTTAGCCTGCTGCGCGTTCATGATGAAGTCGCGCTCCACGTCCTTCTCCACTTTATCGAGCTTCTGGCCGCTGTGCTTGGCCAGTAACTGATTAGTAATCTCCCGCATCCGCAGGATCTCGCGGGCATGAATATCGATGTCGGTGGCCTGCCCGGAAAGTCCGCCCATGGAGGGCTGGTGGATGAGGATGCGGGAATTGGGCAAAGCCAGGCGCTTCTTGCCTTCGCCGGCGGCGAGCAGGAGGGCTGCCATGGAGGCTGCCTGCCCGATGCAAATCGTAGTCACGTCGTTCTTTACGTACTGCATGGTGTCGTAAATGGCCATTCCCGAAGTTATGGACCCGCCCGGGGAGTTGATGTAGAGCTGAATGTCTTTTTCCGGGTCCTCCTGGGCCAGGAACAGCATCTGGGCAATCACCAGGTTGGCGATGTTGTCATCAATGGGCGTGCCGATAAAGATGATGTTGTCGCGGAGCAGCCGCGAGTAAATGTCATAGGCCCGTTCGCCTCGCCCGGTCTGCTCGATGACCATGGGTACCAGCATCATTCGTGGATCGTTCACGTTCACCTTCCACACTCCTGCCCTGAAAATCGGTGGTGGCAGCTCAGGGGAGGATCGAAATCGTCCGTCTAGGCGGACTGGTGATACAGCCAGTCGATGGTCTTGTCGTTGCGGATTCTGCTCCGGATTCTATCCAGGCCCCCATCCCGTGTCAAACGCGTGCGCACTGCCTCCGAGGTCTGTTTTGTTTGTTTTGCGAGCGACTCCACCTCCCGGTCCAATTCTTCGTCGCTGACCTGGACGTGCTCTTCGTCGGCCACTCTTTCGAGCAACAGGGAAGCTTTCACGTCGTGCATGGCCTGCTCGCGCTGTCCCGTGCGCAGGCGGTGAAGATCCATCTTCTTCATTTGTTCGGCGGTCAACCCCTGGGCCGCCAGAGCGCGCAGCCCGCGCTCCAGGCGGAGGTCAATCTGCTGCTCGATCAGAACTTCTGGGACCTCGAAATCATGCCGCTGGACCAGTTCGGCCACCAGTTTTTCCTTGGCGTCACGCTCGGCCTGGTGCCGACGCTCGGCTTCCATCTGCTCGCGAATGCGGGTCCGGACTTCATCCACGCTGGTGAACTCGCCCAGCTGCTTGGCGAAGACCTCGTTCCATTCGGGCAGGCTCTTCTGTTTCAGGGCATGAACCTTGATCTTGTAGCTGAAAGTCTTGCCCGCCAGCCGTTTGTCCGTGGCATCGTCGGGGTAATTGACGCTTAAGGTGCCCTCATCGCCAACCTGGGCTCCACGCAGGTGCTCGGTGAACTCCGGCATGGTATTCTTGCCGCCAATTTCCACCAGTACCTCGTCCATATGAACCGGCTGACCCTCGCCGGACAGCGGCGAGCCATCCAGCGACACCTGAGCAAAGTCGCCCTCCGCCAGCGCTCGCCCTTCGATCGGGGTAAACGTGGCATGCTGCTCGCGCAGCTCGGCCATGGCTTGTTCCACGTCGGCCTCGGAGACGGCGATCTCCGGCTTATCGACCCGCAGTTCCTTGTAGCCTTCCACCTTAATCTCGGGCAAAACTTCAAAAGCCGCCTTGAAGCGCATGGGCTCGCCATGGTCGAGGTGCAGGTCGGTGACCCGGGGCTGCGAGATGGGATGCATGCCCAGCCGCTCGGCCTCCTGACGGAAGTAGCGGGGGACCAGCGCTTCGACGACATCGGTCTTGATTTCCTCGGAAAAACGCCGGCGGATGATCGAGGGCGGCACATGGCCGGTGCGAAAGCCGGGCAGGCGCGCCACCTTCTGGTATTTCTGGATCAGCGCCTCGGTCTGCCGGGAGACTTCCTCCGCCGGGATCTCGACCTGAATCTCGCGCTTTGTGGGGCTCTCTTTGGTTTCGGTGGGGCTCACGTTTAGAGTGTAAAGACAGGGAGAGAGAGGCGTCAAACGGGAGAACCCGTCGTTGGTCGCTCGTCGTTGGTCGTTCGCGGTTCGCTGTGACCGTTCGCAGTTCGTCTTGGACCGAGGACGAAGAGCGAGAGTAGGCGACTGTGCCTACCGCCGGCGATGCCGGTGCACGGTGGCGAGTTTAATCGCTCCGGCCCGGAGCGGCTGGCCGAGGCGCGAGCCTTAGAGGGTCCCGGCCAACGACGAACGACCAACGACCAACGACTCATGACTCCACACTGGCTGACGGTCCTGAACCGCGAAGTGGTCGCCTGCGCCCGCTGTCCGCGCCTGGTTGCCTATCGCGAAAAGATCGCACGGGAAAGACGCCGTGCGTACCGTGATTGGACGTACTGGGGCAAGCCGGTGCCCGGGTTCGGAGATCCCCATGCCCGGGTGCTGGTTCTGGGCCTGGCTCCCGGGGCCCACGGCTCCAACCGCACCGGACGGCCTTTCACCGGAGATGCTTCCGGGAACTTCATGTATCCGGTGCTGTACGAGACGGCCTTTGCCAATCAGCCCACGGCTACAGATCGCAACGACGGACTCGTGCTTACCGATGTCTACATCACCGCGGCGGCCCGCTGCGCGCCGCCGGCCAACAAGCCTCTCCCGCAGGAACTGGCCAACTGCGCTCCTTACCTGGAACGCGAGCTGGAAGGGCTGAAGAATCTGCGCGTGATTGTGGCGCTGGGGCGGATCGGGTTCGACGCGTACTTGAACTATCTGAAGCGGAGGAAGCTGATCGCGGGCAAGCGAGAGTACCCGTTCCGTCACGGCGCGGAATACACTTTGCCGGATGGACGCACCCTCTTGGCGTCCTACCACCCTTCCAACCAGAACACCCAGACGGGCAAGCTGACCAAAGGGATGTTCCGGAAGATTTTCCGGCGAGCCCGCGAGCTGGCTCGATCGGGAAGTTGACCTGGCGTCCCCTGGGTTTATTAAAACTGGGTTGATTAAAGCGGAGAGCGTAGGTTGCCGATAGGCCACTAGGGCGGATCCTGCGAGTAACAGGGGGCTCTCGGCCGGCATGGGGACCTTGTCGGCTTGCAGGATGAGGCCGCCCCCAAGTTTCTTCTGTGGCGTCCTCTTGGGCAGGAGCTTCGGGCAATCCTTTCCCAGAGTCAAAACCGACCATTTCTAACGGGCAGGGCCTGAACTGTGGTGAGATAGGAGTCGCATTCGATTTGGCCGGAGGACCCATGATCCTTGGCGACCGCAACCAGCAGTTCGGGATTGCCTGGCTGGCTTTTGGGTATGTGCTGGCGCTTCACGTCCTGGATGAAGCGGGCCACGACTTTCTCTCCGTGTACAACCCCAACGCGCTCGCCATTCGGCACGCGCTGCCCTTTCTTCGTGTACCCGTTTTCACGTTCCAGGAATGGATCGGCAGTTTGTCGCTGGCGCTGGCCCTCTGGCTGGCACTCACGCCGCTGGCATTTCGTGGACTGAGGTGGATGAGGTGGCTAGCAATTCCCGTGGCAATTCTGGCGGGAATCGGCAACGCTCTGGGCCATATTGGTTCTTCGATCTACTACGGCCGGTTGATGCCGGGGGTTTACAGCGCGCCGTTGATCCTGCTGGCCGGAATCTGGCTCCTGCGGAATGCGGTGGCGAGGGAAGGGTAAAGTTCCCGGAACCCCAGATCGGATCAGAAGCCCACAAAGACAGGTTCCGGCTCCAGCAGAATGGCCCAGGTTCCCTGAACGCCCTGCTGGACCTTCTCCTTGAGCCGGACGATATCGGCGGCGGCCGCGTTCCCGCTATTGATCAGGGCGAGCGCATGTTTGTGGGAAATGCCGGCTGCCCCGAGGGTGAATCCCTTGGCAAATCCGGAATGTTCCACCAGCCACGCTGCCGAGACTTTGCGCTGAGCCTCCAGCGCCGGATAGCTGGGGATCGTCAGGCCTTTCGACTCGGCGCGGCGGGCGAGATCGTGGAAATGCGCCTCGCTCAGCACGGGGTTCTTGAAAAACGATCCGGCGCTGCGGCAGTCGTCGTCGCCGGGCACGATCAGCATGCCCTTGCTGCGGCGGATCTGGCGCACCGCCTCGCGCACCTCGGCCAGCGACGGGGGATTTTTCCATCCGGAAAAATGTTTCTGCAGATCGGCATACTTCAAGCTCGGCGTGCCATCTTGTTTCAGCCGATAGGTCACGCGCAAAATGATGTACCGCTCTCGCTCCGTCGTATTGAAGATGCTGGTGCGATAGCGGAGGCGGCAGGCCTGCTTACCTAGGTCTACAATTTCACTACTCTTCAGGTCGAATGTGCGAACCGATTCGAGGGTCGCGGAAACTTCCTGCCCATAGGCGCCCACGTTTTGCACCGGGGTGCCGCCGACGCTGCCCGGAATGCCGCTGAGGCACTCCACTCCGGCGCAATTTTGGGAGACGGTGTGAGCGGCGAAGTCATCCCAGACAAGGCCAGCCCCGGCGTCGAAGAGCACGCTGCCGCCTTCGGCCCGGCGGTTGATTTCACCGATCGCAATTTTCAAGACCAGTCCCGGCCATCCGGAATCGGCCACGACCAGGTTGCTGCCGCCGCCCAGCACAAACAGCGGCAGTCGCCGGGCCTGCGCGAAACGCGTCGCCTCCCGGACCTCTTCTTCGTTCTGGGCCTCGGCCAAGTAGCGTGCCGGGCCGCCCACCTGCAGGGTGGTCAGAGGCGCCAACGGCACGTTTTCTCGAATAATCATGATGCCGATTGGTCCTGAATGATCTCGAGCATCTCATGCCCGCCGAAGCGGGCATATTAGAATCAAGTTACTCTTTTTTCGGGAGAGGTGAGAAAACCTATGGTTCCACGCTGCTTGGTTTCGCTCTTGATGTTTTCCGTTATGGCCTGCGCCGCGGAGCCGTGGCGTGCTCCCTCCAGCCAGCAGATCGATGCGATCTACCCCCAAGTCGAAACGCTTTATCTCGACCTGCATCGCAGCCCCGAACTCTCTTATCACGAGGAGAAGACCGCGGCCACGATTGCCGCGCAACTTCGCAAGCTGGGGTATGACGTCACGACCAACGTGGGCGGAACGGGCGTGGTCGGCATCCTGAAAAACGGACCTGGTCCCACGGTCATGCTGCGCGCCGAACTCGATGCATTGCCGGTACCCGAGAAGACCGGCCTGGCCTACGCCAGCCACGTCACCACCCACGACGATCGGGGCGTTGAAGTGCCGGTGATGCATGCTTGCGGGCACGACCTGCACATGGCCATCGGCATCGGAACCGCTGCACTCCTGGCGCAGAATAAAGACCGTTGGCACGGCACCTTCATCTATGTGGGCCAGCCCGCCGAGGAGCGTATCGGCGGCGCTCGAGCCATGATGAAAGACGGCCTGTTCACCCGCTTTCCGAAACCGGACTTTGCGTTTGCCGTCCACGACACCAACGAGCTTCCAGCGGGAAAGATCAACTACACGCCTGGCTTCGACGCGGCGAACTCTGACTCTGTGGACGTTACCATTTACGGTGTCGGCGGGCACGGGTCGCGCCCGCAATCGACGGTCGATCCGATTGTGCTGGCGGCGCGGACCATCGTGAGCTGGCAAACCATCGTGGCACGGGAGATCGATCCCCAGGATCCTGCGGTCATTACCGTGGGCTCGATCCACGGCGGCACCAAGCACAACATCATCCCCGATGAAGTGCAGATGCAACTGACCGTTCGCTCGTATAAGGACGAAGTCCGCAAGCACCTGCTGGCGGCGATCGAACGGATCGCGGTGGCGGAGGCGGAAGCCGCCGGTGCGCCGAAAAAGCCGCTGGTCAAGGTAACCGAGAGTGTGGGTGCGATGTATAACGATCCCGAACTGATCGCACGGCTTGCCGGCCGGTTGAAACAGGTCATGGGGGAGGCCAATGTCGTCCCCGGTCACCCGATGATGGGCAGCGACGATTTTGCCGAGTATCGCTCGGCCGGAATTCCCAGCGCCATGCTCGGACTGGGCGCGGTGAATCCCGCGAAATTCAAGGAGGCGGCGAAAAGCGGCGAGATTTTGCCGGGCCCGCATTCGCCCTACTTTGCGCCCGACCGCGAGCCCAGCCTCAAAACCGGAATCGAGGTGGAAATGGCGGCCATTCTGGAATTGCTGGGTGCTCCCGCGCAGCCCAAGTAGCGCAGCCGTCCCGGCGGCTGTCCGGCGGGCGTTCTCGCCCGCCGCACCGAGGGCAAGGTGCCCTCGGGACAGCCGGCAAGGTGCCGGCGCTACCTGCGTCCCGGCGCCCTTCCCAGAACTGACGACTAAGAAATAGTCTGCCAGTTCAGAACCGGAACAAATACGATGCCTTCACGAAGAAGTTCCTGCCGTCATTTCTCAAGCGGCCGTCTGCCACGTGGTTCACGCCGCCAAGTTTGTCGGGTAGTGGAACCTCATCGACGTTTTCCAGATTGCTGGTGTAGCCGACGTAGACCGCCGTGCTGGGATGCACTAGATAGGTAAACAGGAAGTCGGCATTGAGGTTCTTGGATGTCTGCAGGTAAGTGAAATAGGGATTCGCCAGAACAGCGCTGTATTGCCCGATGAAGCGGAACGACAGCTCCTTGTTGAACTGATAATTCCATTTGCTGCGGATGATGTGATCGTTCATAGCGCCCACCGGCCGTGGAAGACCCGGAACATCCGGTTGAGGATTCGCGCACTCTGGGCACTGGCGCAAACGGAACAGTATGTAAGTATTGTCGATTCGCAAGGAGCGGGAGGGTCGTACTGTGAGCGTCAGGTTGGCGCTGGTTCGCTTCGCCATAAAAGGGAAATAGCATACCGGCGGAGAGTCAGAGTTGCAGGTGAGTGGCGGATCGTAGTTTACTCGCGTTCCAAAGCGGTAATCGGCGTGGATGGTGAACTTGCGGAAGTAGTTCGTGTCCAACGCGAACTCGGTCGTATGACGATCATATTTTTGAATGTCGTTGACGGGAATCACTGAAAAATCCTGATTGCGCAGCCGTTCCATCTCTTTGGCGAAGAGAGCCGTGATAAACGTCTGGCCGATCAGCTCCACCTTGAGGGAAGGCATGTAGCCTGAGTTGATGCGGTTCCCTTCGTGGTCGAAGGTCTGGTAGGTCTCAAACATCGGGCCCCAGGAAATCAAGTGTTTGCCCTCGGGGCGGAAACTGTACTGGATGCGCTGATAAGGATTGCGGATGTCGGGTTGAGGATCAAAACCGGTCAGGGTGCGGAAGTTCGGGCTGCGATCGGTATAGTCGAGAAAGTAATTAAACTTGCGCCCGTCCCGCTGCAAGATGACTTCCGCAGCCGTCCCTGCCTGGTAGTAACCAGTAGTGTTGAACAGGTTGAAATAATAATCGGTTGGATTGATGGTCGCGCTGTACGCCCCTTGCACGGACGCTACCCAGTGCTGGTTCAGCTTGAAACGGCCATCGATGCTTCCTACTCGATTGAAGTAGCCGTCCACTTCTTTGTCGGCGTACAGGACTCCAATCGAGGACTGGCTTCCGATATCGCGGCTGACCCGGGCGACCGCGAACAGCGCGTGCCTGCCAAAAAGAGGATTGCCGGGAATGCCGGGACCGGCGGGCGTGACCGTTTCGCTGGGGGAGGCCGTGTCAGCCACCAGCATCCCCACCGCCCACGGCCCGTCTTTCCCGGTCAATCGCACCCCCCACTTCGGGTCAAAGATACGCCGGGTAAAGAGCAGCTGAATCGGGGTCTGGAAGTAGTTCGAGTTCTCCAGAAAAAACGGCCTTTTTTCCGGAAAGAACACTTCGAAGCGCTGGTTGACGGTCACCTGGGGCTGGTCCGATTCGATTTGGCTGAAATCCGGGTTCGCGGTCATGTCGAGGACGAATTTGTCCTTCAGAACCACCTTGGCGTCTAGTCCCACTTGTCCGAAGGCGTCGCGCTGTGAGTAGGTGGGGTTGTTGGGATCTTTCAGGTCAAGCTCTTTGAACGAGCGAAAAATGCCATAGGGAATCAACTGGAAGTTTCTACCCGGAGAGATGTGCTCCAGCCCGGTAGCCGTGCCTTCCTGATTTAGCCGTCCCTGGATGCGGCTTGAGTAGGGCGGCCAGAAGGTGTCCTCGCTATTGCGCGGGATTTCCCGGTTGAGCAGGATGCCCCAGGTTTGGGGATCGCTGGAGGAGAAACGCAAGCTGCGGAACGGGATCGCCATCAAGACCACGAATCCCCGGTCGGTTACCTTGCCGGCCGAGTTCCAAACCGTGTCGAAGGAGGGGTCGAAATCCGAGCCTTCCGTCCAAAGGGAATCGGCCTGCACCCCGAGAGCGTTCGTGTTGAATGCATAGGCCCGCCGGTGGTCGAGGAAGGTGTCCAGCATAATCTCGACCGTATCGTCGTCGAAGATGTCATCCCGTCGCGAGAGGCGCGCTCGGATCTTTTGCGGTTCGCTGTCGAAGCACACGAAAATGGCGTAGAAATTCTTATCGTCATACCCCAGGTAGATCTCGGTCCGCTGCGAGACCGGGGCGCCGTCGCTGGGGATCCGCTGCGTGAGCTGGTCCACTTTGGCCAGCTTGTCTTTCCAGCGCGGCGCAGGTTCCATGTTCAGAAATTCTTCCAGGCGGGGAGGACTGCTGACCCGGGGGATCTGAATGCTGCGAAACTCAGGGGAGTTGGCGAACAGGGGTGCAGCGGCGCACACGAAAAACGGCAACAGCCATCGAATTCCCCTTCGAATGAGCACTCCAGCCCCCGTCAACCCCCGGATTTAGACGCCCCGGCAGCTTTCTGGTGAGCAACCGGGTTGGCGGCGCAGCTTCGATCAGCGCCCGGTCAGGATACCCCATCACAACCGTAAGTAAGCGTCGTCACAGCGCCGCCTGCATCGTCGTTCGATGATAGGCACACGCAGCGAAGTCCTGGCTGGATTTTCGGGCGCCAGGGAAAGATGTGGTCCGCCGAGTCCCCAGCCGGGAACGAAAGGTGACGTGGAGTAATAACATGAGTCACGCGCATACTACCTTTTCTGCCAGCTACGCAGTCAGCGAGCCCCTGAGTTTCACCCAGAGGCAGGTACTGGAGCGGGCCGTCGCCAAGGTGGTCCTGATGGGCGAGCAAGTCGGAGTCACTCCGGACCAGATGATCCTGCTGCTGCAGTCTGGTTTGACGGTCAGAGAACTATTGGACTACCTGGCCGCCCGGAATCGACAAGTTGTCTGACATAGGTACCTGGGCGCGACCGGGGAAGGAGTCTGGAATGCGCTGGAAGTTCAGAACCGTCTTCTTCATCCTGCTGCTCAGTGTGGCTGCGACTGGCCAGCAGACCAGCCCCGCAAAGGGAACCGCCGCTGCTGCGAAAGATGGAACGCTCTCGGGGAAGCAGCTGTACGTCGCCGACTGCGCGCTCTGCCATGGAGGGGACGCAAAAGGTGGCGGCCCATTCTCGCCGCAACTGAAAACCTGGCCTCCGGATTTGACCCAGCTGGCGAAAAAGAACCATGGCGTCTATCCGGCGATGCACGTGTCCGAAGTGATCGACGGCGAGTTCGAGAAGCCGGCTCACGGCTCACGGGAGATGCCGATCTGGGGACCGGTGTTCCGCTCTTTGGCTCATGGACACAACGACAGCGCGCAACTTCGAATCAACCGCCTGGTGAAGTATCTGGAATCGTTGCAGCAGAAGTAAGAAATCCTTCTCGATTTCGCCAAGTCTGGTCTTCCCAGTGATGTTCGCTGCTCCCTTCGCGTTTGCTCCCACCCGGTGCTTCCGATAGTCTGATGCGATCGACGGTCGCAAGCGCCGTTCCCCTAATCGCAGCGCAAGGGCAAGATCTTCTTGCGCCGCCGGCGCCGCATTTCCGTGGAAAAAGAGATAATGAAAGCACAGCGTCCAAACAGGAGATCAGGATTGAGCAGGCACATACTGTCCCTATTCTTTCTTTGTGGATTGTGGATCACAGCAGCCTCCGCCCAGACCAATTTCAGCCGCTTCAACTTCGACGCCGGGGGTGGCTTCGGTATCGGCCGAGGGGATGTCGCCAATTTCACGAGCACGTCTTATAACGGGGTTGTCGGCGGGGGTCTGAATCTCAACCGCAAATTCGGGGTGAACGCCGAATACATGTACTACAACCTCGCGTTCAAGGACAGCGTGATCCAGCAGCAGGCACTCCCCGGCGCCAAGGGACATCTGCAGTCGGTCACGCTCAACGGTATCTACACCTTTCCTCTGAACAACCGTTGGGGCGTTTACGGAATTGGCGGCTTCGGTTGGTACCAGCGCAGCGTCTCCGCCAGGAGCGAGGTGCTGACCGGGGGGTTCACGACGCCCTGCCAGCCCGCCTGGATCTGGTGGGGCATCACGTGCACGAATGGTCATGGTGGTTTTGTTTCCCCCACCCAGACGCTTTCCTCGCGCACCCTCGACGCGGTTGGCTTCAACTTTGGCGGGGGGATTACTCGTCGCCTGCCGTTCGCGCACCATGCCAAGCTTTACGCCGAGGGCCGCTACCACCGCGCCTACCACAGCGACGTCAAGACCATTGTGTTTCCGGTGACGATCGGGTTGCGCTGGTAAGGATGCGTCAAAGCCCGGGCGACGCCACCGGTGCGTCTTTTTCGGCCGGGTCTTCCGCTCCAGGCATCAATTTCTTCAAAGGCGCTCTGCGCTGCTCTTCCAGTTCGGGATGGGGCAGTGGCTTGCGCGGCAACATCTGGTCGCGCATCGCCGCGTTGTAAACGAAGATCGCCTCCACCGTGGCAGCCTGCGCGAGATCGCCCGCCTGCAGCCGTTCGTACACGTCCATGTTGGAGTGGTGGGTACGCGATCCGTAGTCGAGCCGGTCCTGAATGAACTGAAAGCCGGGAATGCCCACCGCGTCAAACGACTGGTGGTCGGTACCCCCGGTGTTGCGCATGGTAATGGTGGTTACGCCCAAATCCTTCAGCGGTTCGATCCATTGCGCGAAAATCGGACCGATCGCTGCGTTTTCCTGCAAGTAAATGCCAAGGATTTTCCCGGTGCCGTTGTCGACATTAAAATAGCCAGAAATCTTCGGCTGCTCCGGCTTGAGCTCGACCGGACCGGTGTGCTTCCGCAGCCACTCCGGCAGTTTGAGCTGGTCGGGTGCGGTGGAGCGGGGCACAAACCCAAAATGCTGTTTCACATAACCGGCGGATCCGAACAAACCCTGCTCTTCGCCGCTCCACAACCCGATGCGGATCGTGCGGCGCGGCTTCACCGCCAGGGCGTTCAGGATTCGCATCACTTCCATGGCCACCACCGTTCCCGCGCCGTTGTCGGTCGCGCCCGTCCCGGAAGCCCAAGAATCGAGGTGACCGCCTACCATCACAACTTCATCTTTCAGCTTCGGGTCCGTGCCTGGAATCTCGGCGATGGTGTCGAAACCGTGCTCGTGATCGCCGGTGAATCGGGCATCGACATTCATCTCGAGGCTGACCGGGACATGGGCCTTCAGCAGGCGGTACACGCGTCCGTAGTTCTCAATCGCCAGGACTACAACAGGGAAGGGCATTGCCTTTTCGCGCTTGTAGCTGGCCCATCCGGAGCTGCTGTCATCGAAAATCGTGCCCCCTGAACCGCCGGAATTTCGGCCGTCGCGGCTGGGAAGAGCCACCGCCAGCACGTGCTCGGAAGCGAAGAAGTCTCGAATCTTGTCCCGCAGCTCGATCCGTTTCGCAAATTCCTGCATGAACCGGGCGAACTCATCTTCGCGATTGAGCGGATACTCCGCGATCTTGGCCAGGTCTTTGTCGTCAGCACGCTCGAACAGCGGCTTATCGACCGGCTTCACTTCCCGCATTTCGCCGAGCAGAACGATCTTGCCGTTGAGCTTTCCCTTGAACGGGTTTAGATCATCTTCTTTCTTGATGTCCATCCAGACGGCGGGCCCTTGCACCGCGCCCTGGCTCGACGGGGACCAGGGAGCAGCCTGGGCAATGAATACGGCGGCATCGGGCGAGGCCATCCGCACCCAGGTGTTGAGCTGCTGCCAGCCCATGCCGAATTCGCCCCAATCTTCCAGGTGCGCATTGCTGCAGCCCATGGCCGCCAGTTGATCGCGCGTCCACTCATTGGCGCGCTTCATGTTGGGCGAGCCGGTCAGACGCGGCCCGATCCCGTCCACCAGCGCCGAAGCGTATTCCATGACGTGCGAGTGACCCAAGCCCTCGTCGCGAATCCGCTGGTACATGGTTAGATCGAGATTCTCTTTCGCCGGCTGGGGCAGTGCGTAGGACGGCGGGCTGGTCTCAGAACTTGCGTTGGTCCCGTTCCTGTCCGCGGCCGAGAGGGGCAGGACTAGCACCACCAGGAGGATGGCAATTTTTGCGACGCTCAGGTTACGCATCGGGGAATTTTCCTTCTTGAGAAATGTTGTTGAGATCGGTAGAAACCAACCCGGATTAGGAGGCTACCAGCAAAACGAAATCGTGTACAGAGCTTGCGGTTCGGCGGGTTGGCAAATCCGCAACGATCCGTAGCGATCCTGCCGAACGCTCCTGTGACGAAGATGGGCGCACCCAATTTATGCGCTCGTCTATTTCGCTGAGTTCGTCTGGTCGAGCGCGCTGCGGAGGGTCTTGGCGAGTTTCACCGCGTCGTCGTTCGCCGAGAAGTGCATATAGAAGAGGCGCGGCACGTCATCCAGGGCATGGCTGTGCAGGGCTACGGCTTGGACACCGTTGTCTAGCAAAACCTTCATCACGGGTCCGACTTCTTTCCCCGTCATGGCGAAATCCCCAGCTATGGCTGCACGTCCATTCCCGGTGGGCTGGAAATTGATGGCGGTGCCTGCCCCCATCGAGGGCGGGGTATCCATCCCTTCTTCCGTGAGCTTCTCCGCGCGTGGTGCATTGAAATGCAGCACTCCGCCGCTCACGCTGCCTTGGCGGCCCATGATCTTCTCGACCGCGGCCACGTCGAATCCAAGATCGGCGGTTTCCTTCGCGCCGCCCTGAGGAAGAGGTGTCTTGGTCAGCCCCACCGCGTGCTTGATTGCCCGGGCCAGCTTCACCGGATCGCCATGCCCGCCCATGTGGAGGTACAAGAGTTTTGGGGATTCGCCAAGCAGATGGTTGTGCAGCGCCGTGATTTCAACACCACCGTCCTGCAGGGCCTTCATCACCGGAGCGACTTCGTCTTCCGTGAGGACGAGATCGCCCATGACCATCGCATCGTTGTCACCAACACGGTGGAAGGCTGCCCAGGAGCCGAGGGCAAGGCCCGGCTTGATCTCGGTGCCGGCGATGGTGACGTGAAGGTCCTTGCGCGGCATGTTGAAACGAATCACACGTCCGGGCAAGTTGGCTCCTGGAAATCCGAAGACGTCTTCGACCGTCTTCCACTCCCCGGCCGCTGTCGCGCCCGTAGTCTGTGCCGGAGCGGTTGTGGGCAGAGAGACGAGAAGGGTGATTACCGCAGCTAAAGCGCATGTCCTGATCGATGGCAGCTTTGTGCTCTTCATTGACTCCTCCAATTCGGCGATGTTGTGGTTCAGGTTGCGAAGCTTACAACCACCCTCACACCGCCTCAAATGACATTTGTATTCGTTGCGGCGGTGCCATCTACTCCTCAGTGTGCCTGATACACGCGGATTTCGGCGCTCTGCTCGCCTTGTTTTCGCACCGCGGCGAAAAGCTTTCCCCACTCTGGGACAAAAAGGCCGGTTTGTGTGCCGGGTGGCGTAGGGTAACGCGCAATCCGGTCATAGTGATTGGGGTCTTTCTCTTGGAAAACTTCCAGGAAGCCCTCACTGGTGAGCACGTAGATCCGGCCTCTGCGTGAGTCGTAGAAAAGGTCGTCCGTACTCCCTGCAATCTCGCCAGAAGCGACTTCCTTGCCAGTCCCCGTGTCAAAAACGAGCAACCGCGGCGGCATCCAGCAGCCCACGAACACCCGGCGATGAACTTCGTCGAGCGCCATCGGAAAATTGTTTCGCGAGGAGGTAACGGGCCAACGGGCCAGGACACTGCGCTTGACCACGTCAATGACTTCGATCTCTTTCTTTTCCGGAACGTTCACGAAAAGACGGGTTCCCGCCTCCTCAAGCTGAAACGATTCGGGATGCGCATCGATGACGATGTCACCGGTCTTCTTCCCGTTGGTGTCCAGGAACCCAAGCCCTCCGGTTCCTTCTTCCCGTTTCCTCAGCTGCTTTGCCCCGGCGTATCCGACGATCACACCCTTGCCGCGGGCGTCGTAGCGAATGTTGTCGGCGTCGTCGGGGAACTTCACAGTCGCCAGAACCTTAAATGTGGTTCCATCAAAGATCTTCGTGACACCGTCAAGACCGCAGGCGACAAACAAACGATTGGTGGAGGCGTCGAAGAAGACTCCCTGCGGCTCGGCCAGATCGGTAATGGTGTGCACGCGCCGGCCGGATTTCAGGTCGACCACCTCGAGCGTGTGGTTGGCCACGGCGGCCACGAAGAGACGCTGGCCTTTCACGTCGACGCTGAAGTGATCGATGCGTCCACTGACGCCGGGCAGGGGAATATGGCTTTCAAGCGACAAGGCAGGGGACTCTTGCGCGGCGGCCGGGGTCAAAACGAGCAGTGGCGCAAGGAGCAGCGTCCTAAGAAACGCCTTTGCGATGCGGTGTTTCATCGGGGTCTCCGTCACGTTCTCAATCTTCATACCTGTTCGCTCGTGTAATAACTTGCTGGGGCGCTTATTTTGCTTGCACCTTCAAGTCGTCAAAATATGTGACCGAATCGGCCTTGGTCCACAAGCCGACTTTTCCTGCATCCTTGAATGTGCTGTCAGTAGCGTCAATCTTCTTGGCGCCGTCGTAGTAGCAAGCGATCTTATTTCCCGCAGCCTCCACCCGCAGCTCGTGCCATTCTCCTGACGTAACCTTGAAATTGGCTCCAGCAAACTGGCTGCGGCGGCCGTTGACCACGCGGTAGAGCCGGTAATTGTTCTCCAGAGCGTTGGGCCGGACGATGTAGTAATTGTTCGGATCCTTCAAACGGAAGACAAGTCCGCCTGCCTGATCGACACTTCCAGAGACTGCCTTGAACCTGACGCTCAGGTCCAAGTCCCGAAAAGATCCCTCGTCGGCGATCAGCAAGGGGAAGCGGTAATCGGTTGGGTCGGTTGAAGTCTGGGCAACGACATTCGGCTTGGAAGGAGCCGTGGGATCGCCCATCACCGCCCATTTGCTTTCAGCGCCCGATCCGGTGCGGGCAGCGTGGAATTTCGCGGGCGGCTGTCCGGCCGTATCGCTATCGAAGTTGTAGACGAGCTGCTTGCCTGACGTTTGTTGGGGAGCAGGTTTTTCGGCAGCCACCGCAGCGGGAGTGGCCGGACCTTCTTCGCCCTCTTTGTCTTCATCGGCATCCGGCTTCTCCGCGGGCTTTTGAGCTGCGGTTTGCTGACCGGCTACAGCTTTCGAGGCGCTGATTGGCTGCCTGTCCGTGTTCTTGGCATGGTTGAGGGCCACGAGACCTGCTAACCCGACGAGCACGGCGGCAAGAATAGCAATCTTCACTGTGCGCATATCCTGCTCCTTTCAAATCTATTGGAAGGTACGTTGTCCATGCCCATGCGCATACGGTTTGCGTTGATCCTGATACCCATCTGGTCTACTTCCCGCTGCAAAGTGTCGATGGCCATCCGCCTCTGCGAATCATGGAGCCGAGCCATGCCCGCTGACCTTTCGGCATTCTGCGCATGGTGTAAGAGTCCAGTCGCCCCACCCCAGGTTGCCAGCCAGTCGCTCAGTGGCGCAACAAGAAGCCGCTTGACACAGTTATTATACATGTAACACTTTACGGTATGGTAATATCACCGACAGGACGTAAGCCCCCATGGCTGCTCTTCGTGTTCAGCCTGCCCGCGAAACGGGCCAGCCAGAGGGTCGAAATCTGGCGCCTGCTGAAACGGTACGGTGCCGTGGGCCTGCGCAGTTCTGGATACGTGTTCCCCAACAACCCGCAGAACTTGGAACGCTTCGAATGGCTGGCTGCCGCTGTCCGTAAGTACCGGGGGGAAGCTTCAGTGATCCAGGTTGAGTCGATTGACAATCTTCCATCCAAGGAACTCTCTGAGCTCTTTCTGGAGGCCCGAGGCAGAGACTACGAAGCTATGATTCGTGAGTTGAAACCTGGCAAAGCGGCCGCAAAGCCGGGCCAATTAAGGCGTCTTCGCCGTCGCTTCCAGGAAATTGTCGCCATCGACTTCTTCAACAGCCCGCTTCGAAGCCGGGTGGAGCAGCTCTTGGCCAGCGCGGACGCTCGGGGAGATGCGAGCGTTACCGGCGGTGCGCGCGTGTCGCGTCAAAAGAAAGAGTTTCAAAAGCGAACCTGGATGACTCGACCCCGGCCCGGCATTGATCGAGTCTCGTCGGCGTGGCTGATCCTCCGCTTCATCGATCCCCGGGCTCGCTTCACCTTTGCAACCCACTCCGGAAAAGTTGCTGGGGCGGTGCCCTTTGACATGTTTCAGCCAGACGGCTTCGGGCATCGCGGGGATGACTGCACGTTTGAGACTCTGTGCAAGGAGTTTCAAATCGCCGATCCCAAAGTGAAGGTGATCTCTCAGATCATTCACGATGCCGATCTCGGGGACGAGAAGTTTGGGCGCAGTGAAGGAATTGCCCTTGACCAGGTGCTGATTGGCTGGGCGCAGCAGGGCCTGTCGGACAAGGAACTTCTACGCCGCGGGATCGAACTCATCGAGGGTCTCTATCGATCGATGAGGTGACGAGCTAGGAACCGGGAACCGGATGTGAGGTGTCGATGAAATGGATTACACGCAAAGACATCAAAGTTGATCGCGTGGCTTGCCCCTGGCTGATTCAGCGGTTCGTCGATGCGCAGGCTGAGTTCTTGTTCGTCGAGGAAAAAGACTTACTGGAGCAGGCGAAACAGCAGGGCGCGATTCCTTTCGACGCACCCAGGATCGAAGCCATCAAGCTCAACCATCGTGGCCCGCGGTGCACCTTCGAAGCCGTGATCGAGGACTACGCAATTTCCGACCCAGCCCTGGAGAAACTGGCGCTCATCGTCCGCGCCGCCGACGTCAAGGGTCAGGAGAACGTGGCCGCCGAGGGCATTGGGTTACGTTCCATTGCCCAAGGATTCGCCGCGATGGGTCTCGCCGACAACGATCGGCTCGCCCGGCAGTTCCCTGTCTATGATGCCCTGTACGCCTACGTTCAAAGCAAGCAAACGTGAAGCAGCGTCCCCATCGAGATCTGGCGGTGATCAACGCGGCGGGTTTTCTGCGTTCCTTCGGCGTGGGGCTGATGGGCGTGGTATTGGGAATCTACCTCTTTCGCCTTGGGCTATCGTCGTTGGCCATCGGCTTCGTCATCGCCGCAGGGTTGGCCGGTTCCGCTCTGGCCACGGTGATCGTGAGCTTCGGCGCCGATCGGATTGGGCGCAGGCGCTTCCTTGTGCTTCTTTCGTTATTAAGCGCGGTTGGCGGCATCGCTTTGGCGTGGTCGCCGAGCCTGCCCGTGCTTTTCATGATGGCGTTCGTCGGGATGCTCAATGGCACCGGCACGGATCGTTCGGCCTCCTTCGCGCTCGATCAGGCGGTTGTTCCAGGACTCGTTCCAGATGTTAGGAGAACCTGGAGCTTGGCTTGGTACAACGTCCTTCTGGACGGAGGAGGGTCGCTGGGAGCGTTAGGCGCCGGCCTCCCGATTCTGCTGCAGCACCGTTTTGCTCTCCCGGTGCTCAGCTCTTACCGGATCGTGTTCTTGGGCTGTGCCGGGCTCTGCCTGGTCGTCGCTGCGCTGTATTTGTTCCTCTCCCCAGCGGTCGAGATTCGAGACCCATCGATCCATGCGCCGATCGGAGCCAGGATCGCGCCAGAAAGCAAGAGGATCGTCGCCAAGCTCACCGCTCTGTTTTCGCTTGATGCATTCGGCGGAGGCTTTCTGACCGATGCCCTGGTCGCCTACTGGTTCTTCCGGCGATTCGGTGTCGCCGAACACGACCTCGGTCTGGTGTTCTTCGCCGTGCACATCCTGAACGCCGGTTCGCATCTCGGCGCGGCCTGGCTGGCTCGCCGCATCGGACTGGTGAATACCATGGTCTTCACTCACCTCCCCTCCAGTCTTTTCCTCATGGCGGTGCCCTTTGCCCCTTCCTTTAAGTGGGCAGTCCTGCTCTTTCTCTGTCGCGAGGCACTGGTTGAGATGGATGTTCCCACGCGCCAGTCCTACGTGGCCGCGCTCGTCAAGCCGAGCGAGCGAACCTTCGCCAGTGGAATTCTGAACCTTGCCCGTAATCTGTTTTGGGCCGTCGGCTCGGGAGTGGCCGGCGCAATGATGCAAGTCCTTACTTTTTCAGCCCCGTTGCTGGTCGGCGGCGGGGCAAAGGTCACCTATGACCTGCTTCTCTACAGATCGTTCCGCTTGCTTAAACCTCCCGAAGAGGTAGCTTCTCGGGCGGCGCTACCCTGAGTGGGTCGCGGAGAAGCGAGTAAATCCAGATTCCTGGTTCTGCCCTCACCGCCTGCCCTTCGTACACGATCACCCGCGCAGCAGGACAGCCGTCGACCTCCTGTTCGGGCGTATAGAAAAGCCCGTTGTTCTTAAATTCCGGCTTAACGCATTGCTTGATCAATCGATTCCAAGCTATTGAGAATGTGGTGGCCAGGAACGGAGTTGAACCGCCGACGCCAGGCTTTTCAGGGACTCCTCCAGAGCGCCGCGTTCAGCATGACCTCTACCCACCTGGGGTCGTTGACCGATTTTCCGAAAGCTGCGCAAACTCGGGATGAGGAGGATCACTACACATGAGCACGACAAAGAACATCGAAGCGGGGCCCATCGCGGCGTGCGTCGCGGCCGTAGACAGGATCGAAAACGCGTTGGACGAGTACGCGGCGGGATGGAAGAACACCGACGCGCTGTCCATCATCGGAACAGCCATCCGTGAGATCGGGCACAGAGTGAACTTCGGCGTAGAAGGTTACAGGATGTGTGTTGATGGACACGTGTTTGAGTTCGATCACGGATACGCACGAGAGAAGCTGAGCTCGCTCAAGGAAGAGGTGGACGCGCTCTACAGTCCACGGAAGCATGAACGCTGGGGCGGCGTCGACACCGTCAAGCGTCACGCTCGGAGCAACTGCTGTAAGCTGAGGAGCTACTTCAGCAGGCCGTGGTTGCAGATTGTTTGATCCTCGAGAATTATTCACTGCTCTTGCGAGCCGCTTGGGGCGCTGGCTGTTGACTCGTGGGGCTGGGCGGTGGGAACAACGGGTGGCATCTCAAGGTCTCTCTTGATGCGGTCTAAGAACTGTTGCAACTCCAAGTTCCACTTGCCGATGTGATTGGTGCTGTCCCGCTGCGTATTTCCTATCTCCCCTTCACGCACGACGGCGCGGTCGCTCGATACCGTCGTCTTACCGTGGAGGTCAACGAAGGTGAGCGCTAGTTCTTCCTTGGTGGGTCGGGAGCTGGTGCTTTCGAGAGCCAGCGCGTCCCACGTGCTTGCCCACCTCACGTTGCGGCGGGACTTCAGCTGATAGGTGGAATCGTTGAACAGGGTGAAGTCCAGCTGCTGAGTGATACGAGTGAGGATTAAGGCCTTCACCTTGTCTACGGGGGCGGCGATCTCGACAGACGGGATCGAACCTGCGGCTTGCTTGGCTAGCTCTTTCTCTTCCTTCTGATGCCGCCTGTAATCGGCTTCGCGCTGCTTTTTCTCTTCCTTGGTTTCCGGTACCTGTGCGATCCCCATTCCTATGAAGGAAAGTGCCAACATCACAGCGGCGAGTGTTCTCATCGGGTACTCCGGCGCTTGAGCGATTGTCTGACGGCATACCAGTGT
Organism: Terriglobales bacterium; assembly: GCA_049696815.1. GTDB lineage: Bacteria > Acidobacteriota > Terriglobia > Terriglobales > Acidobacteriaceae > Acidiflorens. The sequence continues at coordinate 108,108 of JBAVUO010000062.1, forward strand.
TGCCGCAGTGACCCGGATCACGAAGCAGTGTTTACCGCACTTACTCCAGCCTTTGTAGTCACAGGTGGGCGAGTGCTCGCAGGAGTACACTCTCGACCTGGCGCTTGCCTATGACCGCAAAGTCCTCGCTGTCGACCCCAGTCCCGTGGGTCGTCCCACCTGCAGCAACGCAGCTTTGAGGCGCGCCGGGGTCATGGGCAGTTGCCGGAGGCGAGCCCCGGTGGCGTCGAAGATGGCGTTGGCCACAACCGCTCCCATGGTGGTGATCGGGGGCTCGCCGCAACCCGACGCGGGCGTTTCCGGATTCTCGATCAGGATGGTCTCGATCCTGGGCAACCAGGAAAAGCGCGGGATCTGGTAGCTGTCGAAGTTGCGGTCGAGCACGGCACCGTCCTTGAAGCGCACTTCCTCCGCCAGGGCGTAACCCAACCCCATGGTGATAGCGCCTTCCATCTGCTGGCGCGAGCCATCGGGATTCACCGTGACGCCCTGATCCTGCGCGCAGACGACCCGCTTCACTTCTACGTTCCCGGTGCTTTTGTTGACCGCGACCTCGGCAACCGCAGCGACAAAGGTGCCCACATCGGTGGCGCAGGCAACGCCTACGCCGCGACCGCTCGGCGCAGGCGCCGGTTTCCATCCGAACTGCCCCGAAGCCGCCAGCAGCACGCGCCGCATGCGCGGATGGCTCAGGTGGGAGAGACGGAACTCGAGGGGGTCCCGGCCCAATTGGCTGGCCAGGATGTCGATGTGCGATTCGCGGGCGAAGGTGTTGGTATTGACCGAGGGCGCCCGCCAGGGGCCGACGGCGAAGGGATGCAGTCCGGGAGGTTTGGCGCCGCCCCAGCCGCCGGCCGATTGCGTACGCTGGTGCGGGATGTCATAGAACTGCCGGGCCTCGCGCTCGCCGGCGCAGTACACACGGTAATCCCAGAGCAGGAGTTTTCCCGCGTCGTTCAGTCCCGCACGGATTTTCACGACGGCCGCGGGCCGGAAGGTATCGTAAAAGAACTCCTCGGCCCGGTCCCAGACCACCTGCACCGGCTTGCCGGTGATCTTGGCCAGCCGCGCTGCTTCCAGGGCCTGGCGGGACGCGCTTTTGCCGCCGAAGCCCCCGCCCACGTAGGGCGTGATGACCCGCACGTTTTCCGGGGGGAAGCCGACCTCCTGCGCCAGTTGTTGGCGGAGGGGGAAGGGAGTCTGCGTGCTCGCCCACACCGTCAACTTGCCGCGTTCGATCGCGGCGACCGCGGAGTGGGTCTCCATCGCGGCATGGGCCACGTAGCTGTTCAAGTAGGTCTCTTCGACCACCCGCGTGGCGAGCTTTTCTCCTTCCGCCAGGCTGCCTTTCTCGTCCACCATCTGTAGCGGGGGCGCGGCTTTGAGCAGGTGGTCGAAAATCGTCTTATCGTCTTCGCCAGGCTGGGCAGGCTCGAATCGAGCCCGAATGAGTCCCATCGCCCGGTCGGCGATGTCGGGCTGTTCGTGGAGCACGGCAATCATCTCGCCATCGCGGATGACACGGACCCCGGGGACTTTCTCGGCGGCGGTCGTGTCGGCCTCTTTCATCGTGGCGCCGTGCGCCGGCGGCCTGAGGATGCGCGCATGCAGGGTACCTGGGAGAGTCGTATCCGCGGCGTACCGGGCTTTACCCGTCACTTTCTCTAGAGCGTCTTTGCGCCGCGGCGCCTTCCCGATGACGGTAAATGCCGAGACCGCCTTCACGGGCACTTTTTCGAGATGGCGCTCGATCCGCTTCCCCTCAACTAGCTTGGCGTAGGAGACAGTCTTGTGCTCGTCCTGTGTGCACGTCACCACGCCATCTTTCACGCGCAAGTGTTCCACCGAGGGTAGGTGGAAGTAGTCGGCGGCCATCTGTAACAACACGGCTCGGGCTTCTGCGGCCGCACCCCGCAACACGGGCCCGAACTGCCGAATGGAGAGCGAACCGAACGTGCCCATATCCCAGGGACAAAGGTCGGTGTCGCCCATGATCATGTCGACCGAATCGAGGGAGACGTCGAGTTCGTCGGCCGCCAGTTGTGCCAGAGCGGTCTTTGACCCCTGTCCCAATTCCACCTTGCCGACGAAACAGGTGACCCGGCCGTCGCCGCCGATGCGAAGATAGGCGTTGAAATCGGTAGGGTAACTGGGCCGTCCTGGGAGACGCGACGGTTCCTGGAAGGCTGCCATCGGGTCGGTGGCGAAGAAGATGAAGAGCCCTGTTCCTGCCAGTTGGAGGAACTCTCGCCGGCTGACTCCCGTGGCCATGTCGGCAATCTCGACGGCTTTTTTCCAGTCGTCTGCGTGCATTAGGCGCCTCCTTTCGTCGAGCCTGCGGCTTCCAGGATGGCATCCACGATCCGCGTCTGAGCTCCGCAGCGGCAGAGGTTGTCGTCCATGTGCAGGATGATTTCTTCCCGGGTGGGGTGCGCTTTCTTGAGGAGGAACGCGTAGGCGTTGAGAATCATCCCCGGCGTGCAGTAGCCGCACTGGAAGGCGTGGTGATTGAGGAAGGCTTCCTGAATTGGGTGCAGACGTCCCTCCCGTCTCAACCCCTCGATGGTCAGCACGCGCTTTCCGGCGACCTCCTTGACCTGGGTCACGCACGACCGCACGGCCTCGTCGTCCACGATTACGGTGCAAGATCCGCACAGGGCGGCGCCACAGCCGAACTTGGTGCCGGTGAGCCCGAGGTCATAACGCAACACCCAGAGCAGCATGCGGTCGTCGTCGACGGTGAGTTGCACCGGCTTGCCATTTAGCGTGAAGGAAATGCTTCGCCGCATTGCTCTCTCCCTTCGCGGGTGTCCTTTGCCTGAATTCGTCTATCTATACACCAGCGTTGGGGGGAGCGCAGTGACAAGTGGACCGGCGATTCGTGATCCAGCTTCGTTTCCACTAGGAAGGCAAGAGACTTCGCCGATGCGGTACGCTTCTAATGTCAAGCAGGCGAGAGGCATTGAGTCCTCGGGCGTGAATGCCGGAGAGGTTCAGCAAGATCGGCAGGGACGCACTGCTTCGAGATGCGCGATTTGGAAGCCACTGTGATAGAGGTTACCGAAGAGGCTTAGTCCCGACGTTCATCGCGACCCCGGGCGGAGCAAGTGATGCAACTCTTGTCGGCTTTCCGGGTTCAATATAGATAAGGATGTCGTGTGTTTGGAGGAGACCTTGAAATCGCAATTCTTTCCTAGAGGAAACCGTTGGGTCTTGGCCGCAAGAGCCTTTTTTGCCGGTTTGGTGCTGGTTTGCGCGGCGGCGCTCGCGGCCAGCGCCCAGAGCGGCGCCATGAGCCCTTATCAGGGCGAAAGCGACGGCGTCAGCGCCGGCGGAAAGTGGATGGAATTCCACTCCGAAGACAAGATGACCGGCGCCAAGAAGGTCCGCTTTGAGCTTCTGTCGGACAACTACCTGAGCGAGGATCCGGATTACAAGCCGCGAATCGAACTGGTCTGCACCAATAGCAAGTACACCTACGCCGACTTCAATCCCGGCATGCGGCTGGGCCCGCCCAACCGTCCCGGCTTTTGGGGACAGCCTCAGATGGAGGTCATGGTCCGGGTCGACGATACGCACCATTCTCACGGCTGGAACTGGATTCGCGGCCGTTTCCTCTCCATGGACAAGGGAACCGCGCGCGAGTTGATCGGAGCTCATGTCTTCAAGGTGGAAATCCGCGGCCGAAAGGGTCCCGAAATCGCGGAATTCTCGCCCGCTGGCCTTGACCTCGCCCGGGTGAGGCAGGCCTGCGACCTGACTCCGCGAAAGCCCAGCCAGGACTAGAAGGTTCAGGCCGATAGAAAGTGGCGACGCTCGAAAAGAGGCAGGGGGCAGTTCAAAAACCTGAGTCTCTCCAGCCTCGAATTCGAATTCCCTTCCACAGTCCGGCACGGACCCAGTGGCTCAGGTTTCTTGTGGCCAAACAGGGTCAAGAAACATTCCCTCGGCTAGCAGCCTGCCTTCCGACATTGACTGTGGCGTAGATCGCGACAGTCGTTTTCAGAACTGCCGCTAATGGGAAGAATGGGAAGTGGAGTTAAGTGCTTTGAAAAGTGGTGGCCAGGGACGGAGTTGAACCGCCGACGCCAGCCTTTTCAGTGGCTTCATCCGTAGCTACCTCCTTCAATCAACGGCATTTATCTCGAATTTTCCCTCCAAAACTGCCCAATTAATTGCAGCCAAAACGCAGCCAAGATTTGCGGATGCGGTGTTTGCCTCACAAGACCTGCATCGACAACTTTGGGGATTGATTGCAAACTTACGAACATGGAGGAGAAGCTGGGCAACTGAGGGATTTCGCTGGTCAATTCATGCCATGCCCGGTGGATGAGGTCCGTCCGCATCTCGATATTCCTTGCATTCGAGAACTTAATGTCCAGGACCTGATCCCGTCGATCGCACCAGATTCCAACCCGACCGCGATAGGAAGACCCCAAGGGCGTGTGGTGATTCGGTTCCCGGAGCAACTGCGGCTACATCGCGCGCTGGAGGAACTCGGCTGGACGGGTGTAATAGAGGAGTTCAACGATGCTGTTCGGCTCAACAATGATGCTGTGCCGGAGGCGATTCTCATCACCTCTAACGGGACGATTCTCGCTGGGTTTGGGCGCTGGCGGTTGGCTGTATTCAAGGGTAGACGCGAACTCAACTGTGTCGAATACTCGCTTAGCGAAGAAGAATCCCTGCAGTTCATACTCGCCTACCATCGGCCTCGGCGAGGATGGAATGCGTTTGTCCGAATTCGTCTCGCGTTGACACTCGAGCCTTATTTTCAGCAGAGGTCGCTCGCGAACATGCGCGCTGGGGGCAAGTACAAAGGTTCGGCAAATTTGCCGGAAGCTCAGCATGTTGATGTTCGTCGAGAGATTGCTCGCACCGCGGGAGTTGGCGCTCGTAACGTCAGCAACGTCAAAACGATCCTCCAGACCGCGCACCCGAGACTGATAGAAGCCTTGCGAGACGGGACGCTAACAATCAACCGCGCGATCCAATTCTGCAAGTTGGCCCAGGCCCAACAGTTGGAACAGTTCATCCGTTATCGCGAGGAACGCGCGACGAACAAAGTGATCCGTCGGGCTATCGCTCGGCCCAAAGAGGAAAAGCTCAGCCCCGATGTTGTCACAGTACTCGACGCATTACAGCAGCAGGAGGCGCGACAGCCTGGATCGGTTACGGTACGGGTCGGTCGCCATAAACGCACGGTTGTTCTTGTCGGTCAAGATCTGTTCGCCGAACCGCACTCTTGAAAGGAGTTGAAACTTACGTGAGATACGACCATCCACTCAAAAGGATTCTGTCTCAGATGCGTCCCTATTGGGACCGGGATGAGAAGCGCCCGGCAGTTCGCAGGGTTTTTGGCAAAGCGCTGCAGTGCCACACTGCGGAGTTGGGTGCCGAGGTTTACTCTTCGGAGGACCAGGAACTCATCCTCTATCACACCTGTAAATCGCGAGCCTGCCCGAGCTGTGGCTACCGCGCCCAATTACAGTGGCTGCGCGACCGGTGGGCCGCACTGCCAGATGCTCTTTACAAGGGGATCACGTTCACGATGCCGCGTGTACTCTGGGAGCTTTTCGGTGACAACCCGCCCTTGGCTAAGGCTCTGTCAGCCCTAGCCGCGGAGACCATACAGGCGCGGGTGAGTGCAAAGTGTGGTTTGCGTGTTGGCGTCATTGCCATTCTCCACACTTTCAACGGGAAATTAGAGTTCAACTCACATGTACACACAATGGTCACCGGGGGAGGGCTCCACGGGTCCTCCAACATCTGGGTTTCTCGCGTCTACTACGATCGCGATCTGCTGATGAAGTCTTGGCGGAAGGCCGTGATCACGCTTCTCCGCGCAGCCCTGCGAGCAGGTCAGCTTCATACAAAGATGACCGTTGACCAGATGGAAGAGATGCTCAGTCAGCAGGAGCAATGCTGGTGGAGCATCAAGATTCAATCGTTCGAGGACAAATGGGATTTCTTGCAATACGCCGGTCGCTACGTGAGACGGCCGCCCATCGCGCAGCGTCGTATCACCTGGATTGGGGAACGAACCGTCAGGTTTTGGCGCAAAGACAAGAAACTGCGTCGCCGTGTTGAGGTGCAGTGCTCACTGGAAGAGTTTATTGACCGTTGGTCCCAACACATTCCGGAACCCTGTCAGCACGCTGTTCGGAGCTTTGGGCTGTTTGCTCCGCGCTCTCTCGGGCAAACCTCGGCAGCCATCTTTGTCATTCTGAGACAGGATCGAAAGCCACCTCCCAAGCCTCGCCCATGGGCGGAGTCGGTAAAGCGGGACTTCGGGCATGATCCGCTCCTCGACCACACCGGCAAAAGAATGAAATGGGTACGACGATTAGCGCCGAAGATGTCTCCCTATTCAGAACTTAGCCGAACATGCCATCATCCTACCGCCGCAATCCCGCGATGGGAGATGCCAGCTTCCGCGTGCGGCCCTTAACCTGACCCTAAACAGCCACAACTTCGCCTTCGCGGAACGACCCGAATTCCTTTTTCCAACAGACGACACCCACTCAACCCGCCAAAACGCCTCGTCCACGCCGAACACGAGATTTTGATTTTCCTATAGTTTGAAAGACCGCCTTGCTAGACAGCCCCAGATCAAGCTCAGCGTCATCGGCAGGAAGTCTGGCCTGACAATCTCGATTCCCGTCTGGTTCGTGTTGGAAGGCGAGAAGCTCTACCTCCTGCCAGTGCAGGGCTCGGACACGCAATGGTACAAGAACGTACTCCGGAATCCGTCGATTCAGATTGATGCGCGAGGCATGGAGGCGGAATTCCGGGCAACGCCAGTCACCGGTGCCAAAGCTGTGAAGTCGGTGGTCGAGAAGTTCCGGGAGAAGTACGGGGCCGAGGACGTGAAGAAATATTATTCAAACTTTGATGTGGCGGTCGCGGTTCAACTAACCATAAAGAAGACCGGCGTGGGAACCAGCCGGGAAACCTAGCAGCCCCAATTTGCCTCGCCGGGTTTGGCGAAATACCGGCGAGCAACCGGCTCTTTCTCGGTCGGTGCTCCGAGCTCCAGCAGTGTCAGGCGGGCGGCCGCGACCATCAGTTCGCGTTCATTCTGCGGCACCTGCTCCCAGGACAGCGAGGCGTCTTGGTTGCGCAGGCCATGGAAATCCTCAAAGAGAGCTCCCTCGTAATGGTGAAACAATTTCGCGAGTTCTTCCGGGGATACTTCTTGAATCAACATACGTCATTCCCTTTCTGAAACGTTCCCGGTTAACCCGGAATCTCCTTTTTGGTTCAAAAACGACACCATTGTACGCCCATCTCTGGCCAGTTTGTCGCATTCCGCCAGGATCGCGGCCTTCGCCGCGGCTTGTTCTGGCTCAAGTCCCTGGCCGCTGTTCTGCTGTTTGCCTTCCATCGGACATCCTCCTCAATTCGAGGTCATCCGGCATGGCCCACTTTTCCTCCAAGTGGATTCTCTCTCATTCCACTTGGTACAAATTTCGCCGGTCACATCACTTGGATTACGAGTGGAACTCCACTCCCTGCGCCAGGTGAATTTCACCACCCCAATTGAGGGTATTGGTCTGGCGCCGCATGTAGGCTTTCCAGGAATCCGAACCGGACTCACGACCTCCGCCGGTCTCCTTTTCGCCGCCGAAGGCACCGCCGATTTCCGCACCTGAGGTGCCCACATTCACGTTCGCGATGCCGCAGTCGGATCCCTTGAAGCTGAGGAACTTTTCCGCCTCGGCCATGCTGTCCGTGAAGATACCTGACGACAGGCCTTGGGGAACCGCATTGTGCAATGCAATCGCCTCGTCGATGGTCCGGTATTTCATAACGTAAAGGATCGGAGCAAAGGTTTCGGTTTGCACAATCTCGGCGTCATTGCGGATTTCGACAATGGTCGGCAGAACGAAAGTCCGCCTGCCAAACGGCGGTGGATCGAGGGCCTTGCCTCCGTAAAGCACTGTTCCGCACTGCTGGCGGACAGCAACCAGCGCATTCTCGTAGTCCGATACCGCTTCTTCATCGATCAGCGGCCCCATCAGGGTTTTAGGATCGAGTGGATCGCCAATTTTCACCTTTTCGTAATTACCAATCAGCTTGTGAACGAATGGGTCGTAAACGCTCTCGTGAATGATCAGCCTGCGCGTGGAGGTACAGCGTTGCCCCGCTGTGCCGACGGCCCCGAAGAATGCCGATGCGAGCGCTCCCGTCAAGTCGGCCTTGTCCGAAATGATCAGGGCATTGTTCCCCCCCAGCTCGAGAATTGTGCGACCCAGGCGGGCACCGACGACCTGACCGATGCGCTTCCCCATCCGGGTCGATCCGGTGGCGCTGATCAGGGTGAGCCGGCTGTCAGCCAGAATCCGTTCGCCGACGGTCGATCCGCGTCCGACGACCACACAGGACACTCCGTCCGGAACACCGTTGGCCCGGAACACCTCGCGGATGATGTTCTGGCATGCGATGGCGCATAGCGGTGTCTTGCTCGAAGGCTTCCACACCACCGGATCGCCGCAGACAAAAGCCAGCGCGCTGTTCCACGACCAGACCGCAACCGGGAAGTTGAAGGCAGTAATGACACCGATGGGCCCGAGGGGGTGCCACTGCTCCATCATGCGGTGCATCGGCCTCTCGCTCTGAAGCGTCGGGCCGGAAAGCGTCCGGCTGAGACCGACCGCATAGTCGCAAACGTCGATCATTTCCTGCACTTCGCCCAGGCCCTCGGTCAAGATCTTGCCCATTTCCAGCGAGACGAGTCGTCCCAGCGCATCCTTTTTCTCGCGCAGCGCGACCGCCAACTGACGCACGATTTCGCCTCTTTTGGGAGCAGGCAGAGCACGCCAGAACTCGAACGCTTTCATTGCCTGCCCGACAACGGTGTTGTAGTCGGCCTCGCTCGCCTGTTCGACTTTGGCCAGCAATTCCCCGGTGGTCGGGCTGTGGACTTCGATCCAGTCACCACTACCCGCAAACCACTGGTCCCCGTAACTCGCACCCGAAAGGGTTGCCCGCAATCCCAACGAGTTGAGAATCCTGTCTTTTTCTCCCATGTCAATAACCTTTCAAAAATATGTGGAAACAGCGTTATCAGAGCGGCATGGACGACCGGAACGCCGCCCGTCTTTAAAAGCAGCTCTTCAACCAATCTACTCAAGGCACAGGGACATCTAGAATGTCTCGGTCCGTTCTTTGCATGAAATATTGAGCTGCGCGAGTTCGTCCAGCACCGGCTTGTATATGTTCGGGGTCACCGGACGCAGGACGCCGGTCGCATTAATCCGGCCAGTGAGAATCATGTCCACCCCGATCGCAGCCGGCAGGGAGACCGTTCGCGACATGGATGAATCGCCGTGCGGGATTCCGTAGTCGATGAGTTCGGAGACGATCCGTTCCTTTTTGCCATCGGGGAATTCGGCCCGGAAGTCGTGGAACAACACGATCATGTCCCGCTCACCGGCGCGGAATGCCAGCTTCTCGTACATCAGATCGCCCATGGCATCCAGGGGGCTGATCCGCTCGGCACCCAGCTTCCGACTGGAGAACATACCCAGCCACTCAAGATTCCGGATTGGGTAAGACGCCTTCGGGACCCCGAGCTTCCTGGCTGTCGCGGCCGCCAAGTCCTCACTTTCGGAAGCACCCGCCAAGTTCCGCATCATGTCGGCATAGGTCTTCCCACGGGCATCGATTTCATCCAGCGCGAGGAGGCCCAGCTTGCCGAAGTTATACAGGCAATCGCACCAGCCCATATTGCGAAGAGTCCCGCGGTACATCGTCTGGATGCCTTGCAGCCCGTAAACGTCGATGTAGCTGATCGAATCCCGATTCGGATAGGCTTCGTAGTCCCCCTGTCCCGGAACCGAAAGGATATGCATATCGCGGAAGAGGCGATGGGAGGGGATCTCGACCCTACGGCCGTCCATCAGGTACATCGCGCTGTTTCGGCCGGCCAGCAGGACGCCTCTGGGGGCCCAGGAGAATTTATAGCCAAACGGATTGTCGTTGGCTTCCGGCGCCGGCAGGCCACCGCAATAAGACTTGAAGGAAACGATGCGCCCGCCGCGGGTACGGACACTATCGATGATCCGCATCGCTGACATGTGATCAATGCCGGGGTCGACGCCCACTTCATTCAGAATTGTGACTCCTGCTGTCTGCGCAGCGCCGTTTTGTTCCTGCATCGCATCCGAAACATAGGAGGTTGTCACCATGTGCTTCCTGTTGGCGATGCAGTGCTTTGCCACCACCGGGTGGAACGTGTAGGGAACGAGGCTGACCGTGAGGTCGCAATCCTTTATCAACTGCGCCAGCACGGTCTCATCCTGAACATTGAGAGCGAGTGCCTTCCCGCCTGGATAACCTGCAATCATGGCTTCAGCCTTGCTTGCCGTCCGGCTCGCCATAGTGACCTGATAACCCTTTTCCAACAGATACCGTACCAACGGCCTGGCTACCAGCCCGGCGCCTAACACTAGAACACGTTTCATATTCGGCTCCCGGATCACGGGAAGGTGCGCAGCTGAGCCCTTCCGCATAGTTTCGAGGCCCATCCGCAGCTCACGGATGCGCCTCCAGATGTCTTTGAATGTACTGATAGTCAGGGGTCAGACGCCCCTGATGCACGATCACGGCCCGCTTTAAATAAGGCGGCAAGTCGAGCATTTCAAATGGAACCTGCCAGTCGGCGTTCATCAGGGGGGCAACCATGTCCCGCAACACGGAACTGAAGTACTGGGACGATTCCCGGGGAATCTCGCACGGGAGATTGTCGACAGCTATGATGACCGGCCCATTCCCCTCCACACCGTCCCGGACAGAATCCTGTTCAGGGAGGTAAACGTAGCAGGGATGGTCTGGCTCGGTGACTCTCACAGTGAGTTCGACGCTTCCTTCAATGTCGCAGCTTATGTCGCCGATTACCTTGAGGCGCGGGGCACAACCCGGGAGGTAGTTCTTTCCAGCCCACTCGCGCGTGACCAGACGAGGATATCGCGGCTCCCAATAAATGCAATTGACCAGCACATCAAGGTGCGGCAGGTGCTTTTCAAAACAGCCCTCGTATCGTTCCGGATGGGCATAATACTCTAGCAGGTTGAACGGGATGTTCTGTTCCTTGCGTTCGACCATGTCCTCCTCGCGGAACACGACTTTCACAGGCCGCGGGCCCGCGGCTGCAGACGCCGCAGTCAGATCCGCAACGGCCACCTCCACGGGTTTAAGACAGTCGAACACTTCCTGCGCCCCCATCGATACATTGCCATACCCGGAAAAGCCAAAGATCAACGGGCGTGCTCCCGCCTGATGCACAATTTTGTCGCCCAGCGCGGTGATGTGAGCTTTTGCCTCAGTCAGGTCCCGATACTCGAAGGCTGGGTGCACCTGTGAAAGCGGCGTTGACACTCCAGACACAGCCAGCCGTTGCCCGAGGCAGCGCAACGTCTCGATCATTCCGGCATAGCCGGCATGGCGGCCGAAGAAAATCAGCCTTCTCTTCTGATCATCCGTGATTTTTTCGTAGTCCACGAGGGAACAGCCCAGTTCCATCAAACGCCGAAGCATGGGCATGTTGTGCGATTGCCCCTTCGCCACGTGCGCGAAAAAGACGTAGGTCTTTTCGGGCAATAGCAAGTGTGTCGGTATTTCCTTTATCGCAAGGATAACCGACGCAGGGCCAAGATCCTCGTTCACCTCGACTCCAGCGGACCGGTACTCATCATCCGTGCAGACACGCACACTGGAGGGCTGGACAAGAACCCGCACCCCTCGCTTGGTCTGCAGGTCGGCTGTATCAGTCGGAACCAGAGGCACGCGGCGCTCCCACTTGTTCTTGTCTTCCCTTCGAATCCCAATGATCGCGCCCATAAAGGAAAGGGTTCGAGGCAGCCGATATCGGGGAATTTATCTTCCCATGACTAGCTGCTCAATGAACGGCCAGAGTTTAAAGGGTTGTGCAATTCGGCGTCAGTGACAGTGATCACCCCGCAATGCCCGCGAGACTCTGTCAGCGCCTGCCAGTGCCTCGGGTGCGGGATACGCCTGCCCGATTACGGAGCTGTGTTGCTCTGACTACGCCGCTACCGATCTTGGAATGAATGGTTCCAACAACGATCTGTACTGAGGGCTCAACCGCAGATCTTCTGCTTGTTCGTCGAGCACGCGGTGCGGATCGCTCGCGCCGTGACAAAACTCTCGATCAGCGCAGCCGCTTGTTTTTGCTTGCTACTTCGATTCCGGCGCATTTTCGAGTTGCGACCCTGCACCTGAAAGATGTTTTGAAGGGCGCACCAGCTTCTGCGCATATTGCGGTACGCTACACGATTCTTTACTCGGAAGGGGGTTGGTCGGGAGGGGTTCCAGCGGGATACACAATCCGAGACACTCTGACCCCGAACTCGATCCGCCTCATCTTCCTGAAAAGCCTCGGCGTCCATTACGAGTTCACGAATGGTTCTTATCTCTCGATTGTGTGCGCGCCAGAAGCTCCAAGCCGCGCCGAACCATCTAATACATTCGATCGCGTTTTATCACGCATCAACGAAGCCTTGTTCTCAGCGAGCGTGCCTCAGCCCGAGAAAGCAGAAGCTATTCGGCAGTTGGGCGCGGCAAAAACAGATTCGGTCATTCCGGCCCTCAGAACATTCGTAAGGGGCGATGTTGCTCGCAACGATGAATTTCTGCGGGTCGAAGCACTCGTCGCGCTTCTTGGACATAAAGACGTGTCGGTAGTCGAAGCGGCGGAATCGGAACTGCTCAACGGGAGCACTGCTGATTGGAAATCTAACCTGCTGTTTGCGATCGCGCGTGCGGTTCCGCCATCACGTTCCATTCCAATCCTCGCGGAGGTGCTTGCCGGTTCCAGCGCAGAGATGCGAACTTCTGCGGCAGTGGCGATATACCAGACCAATTCTGCCGCGGGCATCCCTCCACTGCTTACGGCACTGGATGACCCCGACCCACAGGTCGCCTTTGCAGTAATGCAAGGATTAGGAAATCTCACTCGGAATTACACATGGCGGCCCAAGTCAACTGAACCGGATGCGGACTGGTTCCGGTGCCTTAACCACTGGCGCGAATATCGCCAACGCTGGAACCACGGCGAGTGATAAATCGCCATTACGCTCATTGACCCGGTTCTGAGTGCTATCGCCTGTTTAACAGAAGTTCTCGCGCCACCACCCTCGCAGTGTGAAAAGAAAAGCCGCCCAGACATCAGGCGGCATGGTGTTTGTTCCGATTCGCTATTTAGTTCTGTGTCTCGTTTCCCGGCCTCAGTTACGCCTCTGGCACAAGTGCCGCTACCTGCTTGCCACAGAGTGTGCCACTGACCTTGAAGTTGCCCACCGGCCCGGGAGCCTGCCACGTTCCGGGTAGTGGACTCGGGCTATTGCTTCTGTCCCATGGTGCAGTTGCCGTTCACGTTTTGAATATAGATGGCATTGTTGCCAATGCGGTCGTCCGCCCAGGCGACGGCTGCCAGGTTTGAGGAAGCGATGCCGGCCGACAATCCATACTTGTTGGCCGGAGCCGACGAGACTGGGAATGGCGCACAGAGCACGTGACCCGTTCCGCTCAACTTGGCCGCCTGCATTGTTGACAAGCCCCAGCCGGGGGAATCCACCCAGAACACCAAAGAGCCAGTGCGAATCTGGACGTTCTTGACAAAGATCTGCTGGTCCGAGCCGAGCGGAACCAAAACCAACCCGGTCGGGCTCCATTGCGCGTTGCCCTGGCCGTCGAACTTCTGGCCGGAGACTCCATTGACTGTCTGGAAGGCGTCTTCTTCGGTCCAGAAGAGGAAGGTTTCGTCGGTTGCGGCGCGATAAGAAACGGATGGCTCGACGCTTATGTTGTTGGTATCCGTGGAACCGGGGACGCCGTTGTGCGGGAAGGCCTCGCTCCCGTCGGCCCGGATATGCTGAGCGAAAGCTTGCAGATTGGGACTATTGGTGTACCAGGCAAACACGGCGCCGCCGCTGCCATCGGGAACGAAGTACGGGAATTCGCCAAACTGCAGCGATCCCTGATCGAAGATGACCACGTTATTTTTTCCCCACAAACGCTTCCCGGTCGAGGAAAGCTTGTTGGCGCGGAGTTGATGGTTGCTGTAGAAGCCGCTGTCCCTTGTCCAGGAGACGATCACGCTGCCGTTGTCTGCGGCGTGCAGATCGGCCAGCATGTAGTTGTACCCTTTCTCACGCAGCACGATTGGATTGCGCCAAAGCGAAACGCCGTTCTGGTCGAGTTTTTGAACCATCACGACGCTATTGTTGGTCCAGGCCACGACGACGTCGCCATCGCTGGTGCCGGCGATCTTCGGAGCGTAATGCCCCTTCTTCTTATCGTTCGTAAGCTGCACGCCATTCGGTCCCCACAATGGATTGCCTGCACTGTCCATTTTGGCGGCGGTCACTTGCTGGTTGGAACCCTCGCGGGTATCCAGGAATGCCAGTAAAGCATTGCCGTTGGTATCAATATCGAGGCCATAGTCTTCGGTGGAACTGTTGCTCAGGTCCGCGACCATGACGCCATTGTGCGGAAACTGTTCGACGCCGCTGGCGTCGAGCCGTTGCAGATACACGTCGTAGCCGACTGGCTGCGGACTGTTTGGGTCCGCGTCAAACCAGCTTACGTACCACTGCTTGTTGGGCAGAACCTTGACTTTGGGCTGGACTTGGTCGTTGCCATTGCCTTTATCGGCCAGCGGGAGGTTCTTAGAGGGATCGGACGGCCACTGGGCCGAAGCAACCTGGACAACTGCAATACACATTAGTAGTGCTGCAATCCACATGAACCTGCTCTTCATAAAGATCTCCTTTTAGCCCCTCAGCGGGTGCTGCATCTCATCGGGCGGGAACTGCTCTTCGGAGAGGCGAACGGAATCAATGCCACACGAATGGGCGCGTCCTGTCAGTGAAAGGGGTCACATCCTGATGTGCGGTGATCGCCAGAAGCCACCAAGCCAGACTGTCACTTGTTGGAAAATGGCCATTTCACGCACGACCGGGTTGAATGAAACTTGCCCAAAAACCCTTGTCATGGCATTTGCCCAATCGCTTGATTCTTAAGGACCGAAACGAGCGACTGGGAGGGGCTCAAAAACAGATGATTTTGGACCAGACGCACCGACAATTGCGACTGCGGTTGACTGGCCCTAGTAAAGATCTCTCCCCTTTTGCCGAGCTGACGGCCCATCAGTCGTTTTCGGATCACTTCTGGATTGCCCGTATCAGCACGATCAGCAAACTCTATGCGACACATCGTTACTAATCTGGCGATTCACATCCGCGTCGGCCTCCCAAGGCTTTTCTCTGAGCTAGCCGTGTTCGACGCGCGCCTCTATATCCGAGTACGCCGCATTGATGAGCCTGCTCAGCTCTGCGGCGTTTGTGGCTGTTCCAGGTCTCAGCTTCACATGGCGCATGAACTTGCCGGTGCCTTGCAACAAGCGGGCCGGATCCGGCAGCGCTGCGCCATGAAAGAACCCAACGTTTACGTGCGAAGTGAATACATTGACGTAGCCGAAGGGCGCATCTCCCAAACATGCAACTGGACAGCCATCATGCAAAAGCTCCCGGACTTCGTCCCCGCATTTTCGCATCACCTCAAACCACTGATGCGCGATAGCTCCCAATCCAGCTGCATGCTCTTTCATCCACGCATCGATGGCGGGATCCCGCTCGACAGCGCCGTCGAATCGCAGCAATTCCGTTCTCATCGTCATGGCGTTTTGAGAGCTACCCGCTGGTTCCAGGGTGCCACACTTTCCTCATACTCCATGGGATCGCCGAAACCTTCGGTTTGGACGCCGAGTTGGCGTAGAGCGTCCAGGGCCATCAATCGGCGATGCGCGTTGAATGTCATGATATGGGCGAAGACGCCGCCGAACGTGAATGTCTCCGCCGGTTCGCACAGAGCGTCGACGAACGTATCATCCCAGGCAGAGCGGTTTCGGATGTCACCGAGAATACGATGCAGTTCAGCATCCGCCTTTTCGAGCCTTTGCAGCAGCGCTTGCGGGGAGCGCTGCGATTTGGGAGGGCCGTTCATATCCATATCGGATCCGGACAGCGCTGCGGTCCAGACTTCCTTAGTGAAGATAATGTTTTCTAACAGCTGCCTTAGAGTTTTATTCGACTCTCGCCAGGGCATCAGCTCTACGACCGTGGGCAGCGGCCGATCCAATTGTTCCTCTGTCAAAGTACCCGCGTATTCCAGCAAACGCCGCGTGTGCCAGGAGTCGTTGCCTGCAAAACGATCGAATAAATCCATGTCTTTTCCTCCTTTTGTTGACGAACCAGGGGCAAAAAAATGAATTTTGTTGGACGCCGGCAAATGAAAGTGCCGATCACGCATGCGCCGGTAGATGCTGGGAGAAGTCCGAAAAGCTTTTCGGAAAGCGCGAGTGAACGCCTCCAACGAACCGTAGTTGGCGTCCAGGGCGACGTCCGTGACCGACATTCCGGTATGCCCCAGTTGATATGCTGCTCGTTCCAACAACAGCCGTCGTCGCATGGCTGCCGGAGTTTCTTCGACCACGGTTCGGAACAACCTGTGGAACTGCGTGCGGCTTTGATACGCCTGGCGCGCCAGATCGTGCGTTTTCGCCTGAGTGTCCAGGGAGTTCGCGACAATTGCAGAGAGGCGGTCTGCCGTGTCCTGACCATCCGCTTTATTTATGCGTCCGGTTCCTCATCTTGAACGAATCATAGACAAAAGATGACGTCTCCCGCCTGATCGTCCGTACCAATCTTCCCCCTCCCCCACTCCCAGATGGTCGCAATTCGGAAGTCGGGAAACTTATAGTCCGATTCGGAAATCTGTGTGCGGACTGATGCCTGTGTGCGAGTAGTGTGCCAGATCGTTGAGTGTTCTCACCTTAGGAAAATCTCCATTGTGACTTGCGGCCGATAAGCCGGACGCTCTGCCGTCCGCATGTGAAATCTGATCATTCGAGCGAGGGAACCCAGCATACCAAGACCCGTCGAGCGCATTTGACGAGCGGTTCCTTCCGCTTGCGCCGGTGCTGACGATGCTCAAAGAGACAGTGGAGTCCACAGACTGGGTTCAGAACCAACTGGCTCTCAGCCTTTTCTTCTGGATCGCAGAGATGTACAAGGTGGAGGTCGAGGACGAAACTGGCTGAGACTTGGCTGGCCCTGGACAAATTCATCTACTTGACGTTGAAGGAGGTAGGAACTCCGGTCTCCTTGCCCCAAAGATGCCTGTCCTGGAGAGGAACGCCTAAATCCTCCGCTAACCAATTTTGGGCAAGCCTACAACGGCCCGCTGCGCAGTGCCGCTGCTCACCCCTACCTCGGGCCGTGATCTGCGTCCAGGAAGGACCTCATCCCGTGTCTTGCGCCTGTCCAACGGCAACTAAGCCAAGCTATGTGACCCCAGCTCCCGCTCACAGGTTCTCAAGCACCAACTTAAGGTAGTTCCAGAAACTCTCCACAGACGATATCTGCACTCGCTCGTTCGGGCTGTGAGGATCTACGATCGTCGGACCGAAAGACACCATCTGCATGCCCGGATATTTCTCGCCAATGACGCCACACTCCAGGCCAGCGTGCATGGCGATCAGCTTTGCCGGCTCGCCGAAGAGTTTCTTGTGCACCTCCTGGAGTTTGTGCACGATGTCGCTGCTGGGCTCCGGTTTCCAGCCGGGGTATTTGCCTCCGTGCTCCACTTCGAACCCCGCCAGCCCGCATACCGTCGCAACCATGCGGGCGGCAGCCAGCATGCTGCTCTCGATTGCACTCCGCTGACTGGTGACAATCTCCACCACATCCCCCTTGGTATTGACAGTCGCCAGATTCGTGGAGGTCTGGACCATGCCGGCAACGTCGGGGCTCATAGCCAGAACGCCATGGTGCAAGCTCGCGAGCAGCGCCACCGTCTGTTTCGCGTCATTCGCATCCAGCACTTCTCCCGGCCGTTCGGCTTTCTCGACCGTGATCTGCAGTCCGGAGTCGAATCCCCCCAAGTCAGTCTTGTATCCAGCTTCGGCTGTGGCTACAAGCCATTTCAGGTCACTCTCGCGAGCGGGGTCCGCTATCACCAACGCCGCACCTTCGCGCGGAATCGCGTTCTGTGCGCTTCCGCCATTGACCTCGGCGATTTCCATCGGAAGGCGATCACGCACTACCTGAAGGACCCCACCCATGATTCGTAGGGCGTTGCCGCGGCCTTGATGGATATCGACACCGGAGTGGCCACCTTTCAGGCCAGACACCTTGATGCGCCAGGCTGATCCCGCGCCTGCAGGACGAAGCCGGACCCTACGTCGAGCAGTCGTCTTGATGCCACCTGAACAACCGATACAGAGGGTGCCTTTCTCTTCGTTGTCAAGGTTGAGAAAATATTTGGACTTCAACAAGCCTCCCGGGAATGCCGAAGCGCCCGTGAGTCCGGACTCCTCGTCAATGGTGAAAACGAACTCCAAGGGACCATGGGCAATGTCATTGCTCTCCATTACTGCGAGTGCGGCGGCCACGCCGACTCCGTTATCGGAGCCCAGAGTCGTACCATCTGCCTTCAGCCAGTCGCCATCTCTTGCGATCTTGATAGGGTCGACATCGAAGTCATGAACAGTTCCCTCGTTCTTCTCACACACCATGTCGAGGTGGCCCTGTAAAAGGGCCATCGGTGCTCCCTCGCGTCCCGGACGCGCAGGTTTCCGAACCACGAGGTTGCCGACATCATCCTGCACGGATTCGAGGCCCAGCTTTGTGGCCAGCGTCCGGACGTACCCCCTCGCTGCAGCCTCCTTTGTGGAGGCGCGAGGAATCGCCGCCAATCTGTCGAAGTGTTTCCATAACGCTTCAGGTTGCAGGTTCGCGAGTGCAGGTATCATGACACGCTCCGTAGGATCAAAAGCTACCAACCATCGTACAGGGCGGAGGCAATGCCGGACACCCGTTTAAGCGAGCGGGGCGGAGGAAAGCCCAAAATCCTTCCCTATGAGATTTTGGGCAAGCCTGCAAGGGCTCGCTGTCCAGGGAGATCTCACTTAATCAGAATGGATTGATTGGCGCGGCGTCCGTCCAATGGGCAGCACTGCAGGTACGTGACCTCATCGAACGTGAGGATAGACTTGTAGAAAACTGGATCAAGTCCGTCTGCGACAAGCCGAGTGATTGCCTACCCGAGAACGATCAAGAGTTTATGGAAAAAATTGTCTTCCGAACCGATTGGCGAGCACCGAAGTGGCTAACAATGCAGCCAAATGGGAACGTTATTTACAACGCTTCAACAGCATGGGAGCGAACGAACGAAAACGATACCAGAAGCATTCTCAGGTATTTGCGCGAAAGTCGCTGGATTATCCTGCTGGGATCGACGTTGGAGCAACTTGTTGGTCTTTCACACGAGATTCTAGCGAAACGAAAGTCCTCGTCAGAGAGAAACCTACAAAGTGGAAGCCAGGGAGCGGCGCCGATGGTCCCGGAGGGAACTCGGGACAGCCGGTCTATCAAGCCTCTCATGTTGAAATATCGCTCTGGAATAAAGCGGGCGATCTTAGGGGCGCTCACAAGAAATCCTACCGCCACAGATGCTGAAGTCTGCCGCCTCCTTGATGCCGATGGCGGTGAGGAATTGCCCGCCGGATGGAGAAGCCGAAAGGAAGATCGCTTGTTCTTCGGCGCATACGCCAATCAGAGAACAAAACGAAAGATCGAGATTGCTATCAGCAAGATAAGGCAGGACTTGCGCGATAGAGGGCTTTTAGAATAGCTCTCAACACGCGAAGAATTGTTGAACTCTCCACTCTCCATTTACTCTCTACGAGCGAAAAATAGCGCCACTATGTCGATCTTTTTTTCTATGGCTCTGCAGATTCCCAACTCAAAACACTCTCCGCTGTAACACCCGAAGCCATAGCACAAAGCGATTCTGAACTAAAACAGAAGATGGAAATTTGATCTGGTCTTGCTACGGGCAGACTGAACGTAGGATTCAGGCCGCCGCCTTCCCGGTGTCTTCCAGGGGTGAGGATTGTATTCATCTCGCCTAGATGCATGACCCGACTCGGTGATCCTTGACTAATCTTGCTACAATTCGGGCCGAGGCAAACACCGGCAATCCGCTGAGAGGAGACTTTGAGCGGATGGCACGCCGGAGGTTCCAAGATCCGAAGCCGCGACGTCGTGGTGACTGGTGGACTATCCAGGTACGTCATGACGTTTTCGTCAACGGAAAGCTAAAGCGCAGTAACAGGAGAGTGAGACTGGCACCGGCAACGATGCTCGCACGTGAAGTTCGGAAAGTTGCTGCCGAGTACCTGAGGCCGCTGAATCAGGAAATGCAGAACATTGGTTCAGCGACCAACTTTGCACATTATGTTGAAAACACATATTTGGCGGTGGTGATGCCGCTTCTGGCAAAGAGCACGCGCGATCGTTCGCAAGGGATCTTAAAGAACTATCTTCTTCCCACGTTCGGCGAGCTCTCACTGCGCGATCTCACCCCGCTGTCAACCCAGAGATATTTTTCCAACATGGCTACATCCGAGCTGACCCACGAGTCGCGGGACAAAATAAGAGATGTGCTGTCCAGCATTTTGCGTTCCGCAGTCGAATACGGGTTTCTAGTACGAAACCCGGTCGAAAATGTCCGGATGCCAGCGGAAAGAAGAGGTAAGAAACGAAACAAGCCGTACCTGACGCCACCTCAATTTGAGCAATTGTTGGATTTAATCGCGGAGCCTTACGCCACGATGGTTTACGTGGCGATTTTCACGGGGCTTCGCGTGAGCGAGTTGGCCGGGCTCAGGTGGGAAGACATACATGAGGAGTCAATAACAATTGATGAGCGGTATTGCCGCGGCGATTGGGGAGCACCGAAAAGCGAGTGCTCAAACGCCACAATTGCCGTAAACCGGTGCGTTATCGAGCGGATCCGCCGCCTGATGCTTCTGACCGTAGAAGTAAAGGCGGGGCGCGCTCTGCGCAAATATCGTGTCGTGAAGTCGGATGGACCGACCGACCTCGTATTCCAGTCGGTAAGGGACGGCAAGCCGATTCGCGACAATAACATCCTTACCCGCTTCATCAAGCCGGCGGCAAACAAACTAGGCCTCGGCTGGGTGAACTGGAGAAGCTTACGAACCTCGCATGCGGTCTGGTTGAAGCTGGTTGGTGCTGACGTGAAGGACGCTCAGGGTCAGATGAGGCATTCTCGAGCGTCGACCACGCTGGATGTGTACCAGCAGTTCGTGCCGGAAAGCCAGCGACAGGTGATCAACAAACTGAATTGTCTCAGCACGAGAATTAACTGAAGCTGAGAAGGAATTGCAGCCAATTGCAGCCAACGAGCGAGATGCGAGACGTGCAAGTGATTGAAAATATGGTGGCCAGGGACGGAGTTGAACCGCCGACGCCAGCCTTTTCAGGGCTGCGCTCTACCACCTGAGCTACCTGGCCACTTCTGCTCCGCAAGTCGTCGGCTGACCGTGCCGGTCGTGCGCGCTGGGCGCTCTCACTGGGCGGGAGGCCGCGGGAACAGCACAGCCGATGCGCTGGGAGCGTGCGGAACTACCGAATTATAGCAACCCAGCGCCGTTCGCTCAAAGTGGCGCGAGGCAAAGGTGCGGTCCTTAACGCTAACCACGAAGCACACGGAGGTACACGAAGGAACCCTTGAATTTTGCCTTCGTGTGACTTCGTGTCCTTTGTGGTTTGATTGAATTTAGCCCACTACCCGAGGCAATATGCGGAGCGGTTTTTCTCCGGGCGGAAGCTTGCGGCCCCATTCATGATCGTGAGTGCGCACCGGTTGACCGCGAACCAGTACGCGATCTCCCGATAATCTTTTCCATCGAATACCGCCAGGTCGGCGTCTTTTCCCGGCTCCACGCTGCCCTTGCGGCCGGCGAGGCCGAGTGCCCAGGCGCCGTTGATCGTCGCCGCTGCGATCGCCTCGGCGGGCGACATCTTCATATGGGTGCAGGCCAGCGACATCGCCATCGGCATGCTGAGCGTCGGCGAAGAGCCCGGGTTGTAGTCCGTGGCCAACGCCACCGCCACGCCGGCCTCAATGAACCGGCGCGCGTCCGGATAACGGCCCAATCCCAAGAAATAATTTGCGCCCGGGACGAGGGTTGCGACCGTGTCGCTCCGGGCGAGCGCGGGCAGGTCGTCCTCGTTCACGTGGTCCAGGTGATCGAGGGAGGCGGGCTGGTATCGCAGAAGTGGAGCCAGCCGCGTTTCACTGAGCTGGCCCATGTGCGCTCGGACCGCCAGCCCGTGTTCTTCCGCGGCGTGAAATATCTGTGCCGTTTCTTCTGCGCTGAAAGCCCCGCGATCGCAGAAGACGTCCACGAACTGCGCAAGTTTGCGCTTCGCGACCGCCGGCATCATCTGGTTACAGATAAGGTCAACATACTCCCGCGAACGCCCGCGGCACTCCGGCGGGACCGCGTGCGCGCCCAGAAAAGTCGGAACGACAGTCCCCGGCCATTGCTTGGCGGCGTCGCGAATCGCCTCCAGCGATTTCAGTTCGGATTCGAGGCTCAACCCGTAGCCCGACTTGGCTTCGACGGTCGTGGTCCCATGCTTGGCCAGATCGTGCAGCGCGTTGAGCACTTTTTCCGCCAGGGCAGCCTTGCTGGCCTTGCGCACACCCTCAAGGCTCGACCGGATGCCTCCGCCCGCTTCGGCAATCTCTTCGTAGCTCGCGCCGGCAATCCGCTTCTCGAAATCCACCAACCGCGGATGCGTGAACGCCGGATGCGTATGCGAGTCCACAAAGCCGGGCAGAACCACGCGACCGCAACAGTCGATCTCCGTGACTTTTTTTCGATTCTTCTTGAGCCAGGGATCGCACAGGGCGCCTTTGGTCGTGCCGACCGAGACAATCTTGCCGCCAAGGCAGAGAACGGCGGCGTTTTGAATAATCCCAAGTTCGGAAAAGGAAGAGCCGCGCCGCGGCCCGGCCGCCACCGAGCGCAGCGTGAGAAGTTGCCCGATATTAACCAGCAGCAGGCCAGTGCGACTAGGCATTACCGCCCCAAAGACGAATTAACTCAAACTCCCTCTGTGTCTCTGTGTCTCTGTGGTGAGGTTTCATGATCGCGCCATCGGAATGCGAACGCCCTTCGCCTTTGCAAACTCCTTCGCCGCGTCGTACCCCGCGTCGGCATGGCGAATGATGCCCATGCCGGGATCGGTCGTCAGCACGCGCTCGATGCGCTTGGCCATCATGTCGGTGCCGTCAGCCACCGTGACTTGCCCCGCATGCAACGCGTATCCGATCCCTACCCCGCCGCCGTTGTGGATCGACACCCACGACGCGCCCGCCGCCGTATTCAGCAGCGCATTCAGCAGCGGCCAGTCGGCGACCGCGTCGCTACCATCCTTCATGCTCTCGGTCTCGCGAAATGGCGAAGCGACTGAGCCGCAATCCAGATGGTCGCGTCCCATCACGATCGGCGCCTTGAGCTTGCCCTTCTTCACCAGATCGTTGATCGCCAGCCCAAACCGTGCGCGCTCGCCGTATCCCAGCCAGCAGATGCGCGCCGGCAGTCCCTGGAACTTGATTCGTTTTTTCGCCAACTCAATCCACCGGTGCAGACTGTGATTTTCGGGGAAGAGCTCGAGCACCAGATCGTCGGTAACCGCAATGTCCGACGCTTCGCCCGAGAGCGCCGCCCAGCGGAACGGCCCGCGTCCTTCGCAAAACAGCGGACGAATATACGCCGGCACGAATCCCGGAAAATCGTACGCGTTCTTTACGCCGCGCTGAAATGCAAACGTCCGAATGTTATTGCCGTAATCGAACGTGACCGCGCCCATTTGTTGTAGCCGCAGCATGCCCTCGACATGCCGCGCGATGGAGTCGAGCGAGCGCTCCTGATACGCCTTCGGATCGCGCTTGCGAAGCTCTAGCGCCTCTCCCAACGTCATGCCGTTTGGCACGTATCCATTCAGCGGATCGTGCGCCGAAGTCTGATCGGTCAGGATGTCTGGCACCACGCCGCGTTCGGCCAGCTCCGGAATAATGTCGGCGCAATTACCCACTAGCCCGACTGAGACGTTCTCTTTCTTGCGCACCGCGTTCTTCAGGATGCGCAGCGCCTCGTCGAGCGTCGTGACCAGAAAATCGCAGTAGCCGGTCTTCAGCCGCTTCTTGATGCGCTCCGGATCGACGTCAATCCCCAGAAACGCCGTGCCATTCATCGTCGCTGCCAGCGGCTGCGCGCCACCCATGCCGCCCATGCCGCCTGAGACGATCAGCTTCCCACTCAGATCGCCGCCAAAATGCTTCGCGCCTGCCGCCGCAAACGTCTCGTACGTCCCTTGCACAATCCCCTGCGACCCGATGTAGATCCACGACCCCGCCGTCATCTGTCCATACATCATCAGCCCGGCGCGCTCGAGTTCGTTGAACTTCTCCCAGTTGGAAAAATGTCCGACCAGGTTCGAGTTGGCGATCAGCACCCGCGGCGCATAGTCATGCGTCTTGAACACGCCGACGGGCTTGCCCGACTGCACCAGCAGCGTCTCGTCGTTCTCCAGATTCTTCAGCGAGCGGACAATGGCGTGATAGCAATCCCAGTTGCGCGCCGCCTTCCCCGTGCCGCCATAGACGACCAGGTCCTGCGGCCGCTCGCCAACTTCCTCATCAAGATTGTTCATGAGCATGCGCATAGCCGCCTCCTGCTGCCAAGCTTTGCAGGAGAGGGAAGTGCCACGGGGCGCGCGGATGCGTGTGTATGCGGGTATTTGGAGTTCAGTATCGACCGGCATATAAATATGTTAGCAGGAAGGTGGAACGTGCTGTCGCCTGTGGGTGTAGTGCACCGTGCGACCCTAACCTTGAGGCAGTGATCATGCGTCGTGAGAGTATTCTGACGGCTGCAGTTCTTCTCGTCGTTGTTCTCAGTGTCTTTGCTCAGGATGATCGTTCATTTGTCGAGGCTCAAATCCGAAGGTGGCAGCAGGTTGTGGCGCGTAACCCGAGAGACTATGAAACGCTTGCCACAATCGGGGCCGCATACGGCAGACTCGGTGAGCATGCGACGGCAGTGACGTACTTCAAGAAGGCTATTGCGGTGAATCCTTCCTACGCGGAGGCTCACTTAGGTCTTGGCGCCTCATACGGCTTCCTCGGACGATCTTCTGAAGCCATAGCTGCACTGAAGAAGGCTGTGTCACTTGACCCCAACGACCCATTCGCCCATGCAAAACTGGGTACGACCCTTGGAAAAGCTGGGCAGTATTCCGAAGCGATAACCCAATTGAGGGAAGCAGTGAGACTCAAGCCAGAGTTGCCGGATGCGCACTTTGCTCTCGGGCTAGCATACATGTCGACAGGTGATCGACAGAAAGCGATGGACGAAGTCAACGCGCTATCTCGCATCGACTCACGAGAGGCTGCACAACTTAAGGATTTGATCGACCGAACTCGATGATGCGACGATGACACCAAAGTGTTGACGAGGAGAAGACACACAAATGAGTGACTATCTTCAGAGGTTCATCGAGTTCTTGCAGAAGGACGTCGCGGACTGGGAAGAAGCGGCGCGGTTCTGCGAAAAGCAGATTCACTCGGTACAGGACTTGGACGAACGAGAAGCTAGGTCAGGAAGGGGAGAAGCGGAGAAGTTTCGGGCACGGATTTCCGAGCGGAAAGAGTTGATTGCACAGCTCGAGCGAGACACGCTGCTGACGAAGAACAAGGAACGGAACCCACAATAGTTCTGCCTTTCACCTGCAGAGGAATTCCGAACCGAAGAACCGAGTTTCTCTCCGTGCCTCCGTGGTAGGTGTCGTCCGCCCTCTATTCCCATTCGATGGTCCCCGGCGGCTTCGACGTGATGTCGTACACCACCCGGTTCACCCCACGCACCTCATTCACAATCCGATTGGAAATCGTCTTCAGCACTTCATACGGCAGCGGCACCCAGTCGGCGGTCATGCCGTCCTCGGAATGCACGGCGCGGATCGCGCAAGTGTAAGCATAAGTTCGCTGGTCGCCCATCACGCCGACCGACATCACCGGCAGCAGCACTGCGAACGACTGCCAGATCTTCTGGTAGAGCCCGGCCTTCTTGATCTCACCGACCACGATATCGTCGCATTCGCGCAGCAGGTCGGCGCGCTCTTTGGTTACTTCACCCAAGATTCTCACGGCCAGACCGGGGCCGGGGAAGGGCTGGCGCTGCAGGATATCCGCCGGCATGCCCAAGTCGCGCCCGATGCGCCGCACCTCATCCTTGAACAAGTCTTTCAGCGGCTCGATCAACTTGAGCTTCATTTTGTCCGGCAGCCCGCCGACGTTGTGATGCGACTTGATCACGTCCGACGGCCCACGGACCGAGCGCGACTCGATCACATCGGGATAGAGCGTCCCCTGCACCAGCCATTTGACGTGTCCCTCTTCCTTTTCAATGCGGCGTGCTTGCTGGTCAAAGACGGCAATGAACTCTTTGCCGATGATTTTCCGCTTTTTCTCCGGATCGCTGACGCCAGCCAGCTTCTTCAAGAAGCGCTCGGTAGCGTCCACCGCGACCACGTGCAGGCCCAACTTCTCACGCAGGTTCTGCTGCACTTTTTCGAACTCGTTCTTGCGCAGGACTCCGTTATTGACGAAAACACACGTCAGGCGCGACTTGCCCGACGTGTCGCGCATCGCCCGATCCACCAGCACGGCGGCGACCGAAGAATCCACGCCGCCCGAGAGGGCGCAGATTGCCCGCCCGCTGCCCACCTGCTGCTTCACCTGCGCCACGGTCGCATCGATAAAATGCTGTCCCGTCCAGTTCGGCGATGCGCCACAGATGTTGAGCGCAAAGTTGCGCAAGATGTCGGTCCCCAGCGGCGTGTGGTGCACTTCGGGATGAAACTGCACCGCCCACATCTTCCGCTCGGGATTTTCGATGGCCGCGACAGCATTGGGAGTCCGCGCCGTCAGCCGGAATCCGGGCGGCAGTTCTTCGGCCGAGTCACCGTGCGACATCCAGACCGCCAGCACTTTGGGCAGTCCCTGGAAAAGCTGCGAATCGCTACACTGAAGCTCCACTTTCGCGTGTCCGTATTCGCGCTTGGTCGCCGGACGCACCTTCCCGCCCAGCGCGTACACCATGAATTGCAGTCCGTAGCAGATGCCGAGCACGGGCACGCCGAGCTCAAACACTTTCTTGTCGGCCAGCGGTGCGTCTTTGTCGTACACCGACGACGGCCCACCCGACAGCACAATGCCCACCGGCGAGTAGCTGTGGATCTCTTCCAAACTTGCGCTGAACGGCAGAACGACGGAGAAGACCTTTTGTTCGCGGATGCGGCGCGCAATCAGCTGCGAATATTGCGCCCCAAAGTCGAGTACAACAATGGATTGGGTTTCCACGGATAAATGTCTCAAATCCGAGAGGAAGTGTAAAGAGACCCTGTAACGGGTGGCTGCGGCTAAAGTGAAACTAGGAACTGCCGATAGTCCTTGCAAAGCAGCCCTTGCCCGGCGGCTTTCTTGACGCGCGCATGAAAAAGACAATTCTTCTGGTGGAAGACAGCAAAGTTCAGAAGCTGGCCAGCGAGAAGATCCTCCACCGCGCAGGTCACCTCGTGCTCTATGCCGAAGACGGCGACGAAGCCCTTCGTTTGGCTCGGGAATGCCTTCCCGACCTGGTCCTCCTGGATCTGCTCTTGCCCGGAATCGGTGGAGAAGAGGTTCTGTACGAGCTCAAGCGACACCGTGAAACCCAGCG
This sequence comes from Terriglobales bacterium, assembly GCA_049696815.1. GTDB lineage: Bacteria > Acidobacteriota > Terriglobia > Terriglobales > Acidobacteriaceae > Acidiflorens. Next base: position 135,796 of record JBAVUO010000062.1, read on the forward strand.
GATTCCGGTCATCATCCTCAGCCAGGTTCCACCAGACAACTCCGGCAAGCTGAAGGCGGCGGGAGCCGCATCCTACTTCGAAAAGTCGCGCCTCACCCACGAGATAGGCGGGGAGGCAGCCCTTCTCGCGACGATCGACAGTGTGCTTCGCGAATCTGAGAACGCCCATGCTGCAACCGCAAAGCAGCCGCCGCGAAGCGACCGCGGTCAACCTCCGCGGGGCGCAATTCGCGGCAAATGATTGCCAACTCAGAACCGGCCAGGAAGCGAATTGCTCAGCGCACAACGATGTTGACCAGCTTCTTCGGCACCACAATGACCTTCACGATCTGCTTGCCTTTGACCGCCGCCTGAACTTTTTCGTCGGCCAGCACCGCCTGCTTGACCTGATCGTCGGACGCATCCGCAGGCACGACCACCCGGCTGCGCAGCTTGCCATTGATCTGCACCGGAATTTCGATCTCTTCCTCCGCGGCCAGCGCCGGGTCATATTTCGGCCATGGGGCCTTCAACAGATTGCCCTTCTCGCCAGTCATCTCCCACAACTCGTGCGCCAGATATGGCGCCATGGGCGCCAGTAAGAGCGCGATATTGCGCTGCACGTCCGCGACCAGCGAGACGGAAATCCGGCCAGCCGCAACCTCCTCCTCCGCTCCGTAAACCTCGTTCACCAGTTCCATGATCGCCGCAATGCAGGTGTTGAAGTGCCAGCGGCCTTGGAAATCGTCGCTCACCCGCTTGATCGTCTGATGGAGCTTGCGCTGGATGGCTCGCGCCTCCGGCTGTAGAGACGCAGCTGGCGGTGCCTCGGCTTGCCCCGTCTCCACCGGATTCCGCACGAAGAACCGGTACACCCGCCCCAGAAAGCGCTGGATGCCCTCAATCCCGGTGTCCTGCCAGTCCAAATCGCGATCGGGCGGCGCCGCGAACAGGCTGTACAGGCGCGCGGCGTCGGCCCCGTAGCGCGCCACCATTTCGTCCGGCGACACCACATTGCCCAGGTTCTTCGACATCTTCGCGCCGTCTTTGATTACCATGCCCTGGGTGAACAGGCGCTCAACCGGTTCGCCATTCTTGACCAGTCCCATGTCGCGCATGAACTTGGTCCAGAAGCGCGAATAGATCAGGTGCAGGATGGCATGCTCCACTCCACCAATGTACTGATCAATCGGAAACCAGTAAGCGATCGTGTTCGTGTCGAATGGTGCCTTGTCATTTTGCGCGTCGGCATAGCGATAGAAATACCACGACGAGTCGACGAACGTATCCATGGTGTCGGTCTCGCGTCGCGCCGGCCCGCCGCACTTCGGACACGTGGTGTTGAGAAATTGAGGGACGTGGAGCAGTGGCGAACCGCCTGAGAGTGTAATGTCCACCTTGTCCGGCAAAATCACCGGTAGATCTTTCTCCGCGACCGGCACCACGCCGTCCTTGGCGCAGTACACCATCGGGATCGGCGTGCCCCAGTAGCGCTGTCGCGAGATGCCCCAGTCTTTGATCCGGAAAGTCACCGTCGCCTTGCCGAAGCCTTTTCCCTCAGCGTAGGCCGACATCTTCGCGATCGCGTCCTCGCACCCCAGTCTGCTGAACTCGCCCGAGTTCACCAGCACGCCATCCATGGTCGTAAATGGCAGCTTCGGTTCCGCGATGGTTTCTTCCGGATCGCTGCTCGCCGGCAAAATCACCAGCCGGATTTCCAGTTTGTACTTCTTCGCGAACTCGTAATCGCGCTCATCGTGCGCCGGCACACTCATAATCGCGCCCGTGCCGTAGTCCATCAGGATGTAGTTCGCCACCCACACCGGCACCGCTTCTCCGTTATACGGATTCTTCGCGTAGCGCCCGGTAAAGACGCCATGTTTTTCGATCTCACCGATATCGCCGGCCTCCTTGGCCTTGCGCTGCTCGGCGATTAACCCCTCAACCTTCCTGCGCAAGTCCGCGTCGCGTGCGATCATGTCGGCGACAATCGGATGCTCGGGCGCCAACTGCACCGAAGTCGCTCCGTAAATCGTATCCACCCGCGTGGTGAACACCGTGATCGTCGATCCTGCCGGCCCCACCGTTCCACCCAGATCGAAATCCACCAGCGTGCCTTCGCTGCGCCCGATCCAGTTCTGCTGCATGATGCGGACTTTTTCCGGCCACCCGCCCAGCTTTTCCAGATCGCGCAGCAACTCGTCCGCATACTTCGTAATCCGCAAAAACCACTGCTCCAGTTCGCGCTGCTCCACGGGCGTATCTTCGTGCCGCCAGCACATCCCGCCCACCACCTGCTCGTTCGCCAAAACCGTGCAGCACTCCGGACACCAGTTCACCTTGCTCTTCTTGCGATACGCCAATCCTGACTCGTACAGCTTGAGAAAGAACCACTGGTTCCAGCGGTAGTATTCCGGCAGGCAGGTGGTCACCTCGCGCGACCAGTCATAGGCGAAGCCGAGGCGCTTCATCTGCGCCTTCATGGCCGCGATATTCCCGAGCGTCCACTGTTTAGGCGGAGTGTTGTTCTTGATGGCAGCATTCTCCGCGGGCAGCCCGAACGAATCCCAACCCATGGGATGCAGCACGTTGTAGCCGCTCATCCACATGTAGCGGGCCAGCGCGTCGCCGATCGAGTAGTTGCGCACGTGTCCCATGTGCAGCGCGCCCGAAGGGTAGGGAAGCATCTCCAGCACGTAATACTTCGGCTTGGTGGAGTGGGCCTCGGCGGCGTAAAGCGCGGGATCGCTCTGCCAGCGCTCCGCCCATTTCTGCTCAATGCGCTGCGCATCGTAACGCTCGTCGCGGGCGGCGGTCGCGGATTTGTCTTCCTGAGGCATAGAAAGGAGTAGCTCGGTAAAGAGCAATCAATGATTTTACAACGCCCGACCGAACGCGTGGTTGTGTGGCGCGGGCGCCCTCGCCCGCGCGCCCTCGCCCGCGTAAGTGATCAGCGGCAGCCAATCTTGTGTCCTGAGCGTAGTCGAAGGGGCCCTCGCGCGCGGATGCTGTCGGAAGCATGCAGCGCCGTGACGGGATAGGTTAGACCACGAAAAGTCGTCAAACCGTTCCCGCGTAGTGGGTCCGTTTCCGAGTTGCCGGCGACTCGCCCGGAATCTCAAATTCCGCTGCTGCCGGCCCCAGAGCGGCCCGTCGTGCAGTTGCAGACTACTATATCGTGTTACGATACACTGATATTATGCCGATCCGGATTGTGACGGCCGATTACCGCGCACTGGCCGCGTTGCGCCATCGGATACGCCTTTTTTTGTGCGAAGGCGATGTCGCGGCACGCCGCGCCGGGCTCGAGCCCCAGCAGTACTTGCTGTTGCTTGCGCTTCGGGGGCTCCCGGAAGGCACAGAAGCGACCATCCAGACGCTGGCGGACAGCTTGGCGCTGAAGCATAACAGCACGGTCGAGCTGATCGACCGGCTGCAGAAGGGCGGATATGTGCGCCGAAGCCGAAGCCGGGGTGACCGGCGATCCGTACTGGTGTCGCTGCTCCCGCGCGGGAAAAAAGTGCTGGCACGGGTCGTCCGGGAACGGCTTACGGAGTTGCGCGCGGGCGGGGCAGCGCTGGTAGATGCCATTGATGCGCTTCTGGAACCAGAACTGAAATTGCGAAGAAGAAACAAGAGTGCGCAGTGGAACCAGAGAAAGAGGCGTAAGAAACAGTCGTGAGCCAGAATAGCGAAACAAAATTGCACAACCAGCCGGCGGGTATCGACAAAAAGGACCGCAACGATGAACTGGGAGACTTCACCACGACCTGGCGAGTCGTTCCCATCTCCTTGCTGGCCACGGTGATTGGTCTGGTCTGCGCATTTGTCGCGCTGGTTCTGCTCCGTCTGATCGGGTTGTTCACCAACCTGTTTTATTTTGGCCGGTGGAACATGACGATGGTCTCGCCGGTCGGCAACCATCTCGGTGCATACAGCGTTTTCATCCCCATCGCCGGCGCACTGATCGTCGGTGTCATGGCGAAGTACGGTTCCGAGCGGATTCGAGGTCACGGCATACCCGAGGCGATTGAATCCATTTTGCTGAACGGCAGCCGAATTGAACCGAAAGTCGCGATTCTCAAACCTCTCTCTTCGGCAATCTCGATCGGCTCCGGCGGCCCTTTCGGAGCTGAGGGCCCCATCATCATGACCGGCGGCGCAGTCGGGTCGATGATCGCGCAACTCTTTCACCTGACCAGCGCCGAGCGCAAAACTCTCCTTGTGGCGGGCGCGGCCGGCGGCATGTCCGCAACCTTTGCTTCGCCGGTGGCGGCGGTGCTGCTGGCGGTCGAACTCTTGCTTTTTGAATGGAAGCCACGCAGCCTGATTCCGGTGGCATTGGCGAGTGCAGTCGCTGCGGTAGCACGAAGATATCTCCTGGGCTTCGGGCCGTTGTTTCCCGTGCCGATTCACCCGTTGTTCATTGGACCAAAGGGGCTACTCGGATGCGCTCTCGTGGGTCTTCTGGCCGGAGCGCTCTCGGCCCTGCTGACACTATCGGTGTACGCAGCCGAGGATGCTTTTCAGCGGCTGAAGATCCACTGGATGTGGTGGCCCGCGATTGGAGGGCTGGCCATCGGTTTGGGAGGTCTGATTTTCCCGCAAGCTCTGGGCGTCGGTTACGACACCATCGCCTCGCTGCTGCAGGGGAACGTGGCGACAGGGGTGATTCTCGGAGTCCTGCTGGTCAAATGGTTCATCTGGGCGGTATCGCTGGGCTCGGGCACGTCGGGAGGCGTTCTGGCGCCGCTGCTGATGATGGGCGGCGCCCTCGGCGGCCTCGAAGCCATGTTCCTTCCCAACGAAGGCGCTGGTTTCTGGCCCCTGATCAGCATGGGCGCCATTCTGGGCGGCACGATGCGTTCTCCGTTCACCAGTATTATCTTTGCCTTTGAGCTGACGCACGACGCCAACGTGTTTTTGCCACTGCTGATCGGCAGCGTCATGGCTCACGGTTTCACCGTCTTGACGCTGCGGCGGTCCATCCTGACCGAAAAGGTTGCCCGGCGCGGCTTCCACCTCAGCCGCGAGTACGCCGTCGATCCGCTGGAAATTCTTTTTGTGCGCGAGGTCATGCGAGTCAAGGTGGCGGTGTTGCCGGCCGCGAGTACGCTCGGCGAAATGTGGCATGGGTTGCGGGTGGATCATCGCCAGGAGCAGCGGTTGCTGCCGGTCCTGGGCGCCGAAGGACAGCTGGTCGGTGTGCTGACGCGCGGGGATATAAGCCGGCGGATGGAACAGGATGGGGATGCAGTCCGATGCTTGCCGATCGGTGATCTGGCCCGAGCGAGCGCGGCTGAGGCCTATCCCGACGAGCCGCTGCGGGTGGTGGTTTATCGCATGGCGGAAACGGGTTGCACGCGAATGCCAGTTCTGGAGCGCACCACGAGAAAATTTCTGGGCTTGATCGCGCTCAATGATTTGCTGAAGGCGCGCTCGCGGCACCTGGAGGAAGAGCGCCGCCGCGAACGAACTCTCAAATTCAGATTGTTTTCTCCGAAAGGACCGAATCCCGAGGAAGTGCAATCCTTATGAAGGACGGTAACGTTCCGTCCCGGCCTGAGGCGAGCCCCGGGGAAGAATCCACTCGAGATCGTTCCCGAATCGCGGGCCATCAAAACTGACCCACCACCGGGCCCCGCTCCGTTTGCCCTGTTCTGCACCGGACGCTAAACTTGATAGCTCGGGGTATTCACTATGCTCGTTGTCATGCAGGCGCAGGCCACCGAAGAGCAGGTCCGCGCCGTCTGCCAGAAGATCGAATCGCTTGGATACCGCGCCCACTCCATCCCCGGCGCGCAGCGCACCGCCATCGGCATTACCGGCAACCAGGGCGAAGTCGATCCCGGCGCGCTCGAAGAGATGTCGGGCGTGCAGGAAGTCATCCGCGTCTCCAAGCCCTACAAGCTGGTCAGCCGCGACACCAAGCCCGACACCACGGTCATCAAGTTCCCCGGTTCTTCCGTCACCATCGGAGGCTCCAGCCTGGCCATCGTGGCCGGACCCTGCGCCATCGAGAACCGCGACCAGGCCTTCACCATCGCCGAACGCGTCGCCCGCGCCGGAGCCCAGTTCTTCCGCGGCGGCGCCTACAAACCGCGCACTTCTCCTTATTCTTTCCAGGGCATGGGCGAAGAAGGTCTGAAGATCATGGCCGAAATCCGCGACCGCTTCGGCCTGCTCATCGTCACCGAGGCCGTGGATTACGAATCGCTCGACCTGGTGGACAAGTGCGCCGACGTCATCCAGATCGGCGCGCGCAACATGCAGAACTTCTCTTTGCTCAAGCGCGCCGGACGCGCCCGCAAGCCCGTCCTCCTCAAACGCGGCATCGCGGCCACGCTCGAAGAATTTCTCATGGCCGCCGAGTACATCATGAGCGAGGGCAACTACAACGTGGTCCTCTGCGAGCGCGGCGTCCGCACTTTTGCCGACCACACCCGCAACACGCTCGACCTCAGCGTGGTGCCCGCGGTGCAGCGCCTCAGCCACCTGCCCATCATCGTCGATCCCAGCCACGGCACCGGCAAGCGCAACAAAGTTACGCCGCTCTCCCGCGCCGCCGTCGCCGTCGGAGCCGACGGCCTGATCGTCGAAGTGCACCACGATCCCGACCGCGCTCTGTCCGACGGCATGCAGTCGCTCTTCCCCGACCAGTTCGACGCGCTCATGCAGCAGATCAGGCAGATCGCCGCGGTGCTGGGACGCGAGATCCTGCCGATCGCGACCGAACCGAAGAATGTTGCGGAACCTGTGCAGGCGAGGTAGATACTTCGATGCGCGCTTGCCTCCTGATCGCTTCCGGCATGTTGGTCACATCCACATGGTTCTTCGCGCAGAACCCTCATCGGGCGCAGATCCCACCCGTGTGACAAACCCCGCAGCTGGCTATTCGGGTGCCGATCACGGGATGTATGTCAGTGGTTTTGAGATCCTCACTAGGGAGAGGAATCCTAACGACTTGGGGCAGTACCCACTCCAAATCCTAGCCACCGTGCGGAGCAAGTGGTACCCGCAGATACCAGAACTAGACAAGTCGATCGGGCGGAAACGGGGCATCACGGTGATCGAGATTGAGATAGGCCGTGATGGTTCGCTGGGAAAGATAACGAAGGTTGAGTCCGCCGGGGATACTTCCTTAGATACCGCCGCCTCAGAAGCGATTTCCTCGTCTGCGCCCTTTTCACGCCTGCCTCAGGCCTATCACGGCAAGGTGCTGAAAATGAGAATGCATTTTGGCTACGACCAGCCTGCCAGCGCGGAAGCGCCGTTTTGCGACGGCCCTAATTGGGGTGCACATCCGGCGGCTTACATCCTGCATCAATCCGGAGATGGTGTCACGCCCCCAAAAGCGACATATTCTCCCGACCCTGAATATTCGGAAGAAGGACGCAGGGACAAATATATGAGCGTCGTGCGGATTGCCGGGACGGTCGATCCGCAGGGATCTTTTACGGACTTGTGTGTGGTGCAGGCAGCCGGCGAGGGACTGGACGGGAAGGCGATGGTAGCCGTCAAGACGTGGAAGTTCCAACCGGCGACCTTGCAGGGAGAACCGGTCGCAGTGCGTCTCAACGTGGAAGTGAGCTTCCGCCTTTATTGATAGACAACCTGCTCATAGCGTAATCTTTCGATTCCGGGACCATTCGATCCCTTGCGCAAACTCCTCCTCATCGCCGTCGTTGTTCCTCTCGTCACCGCCGCCCTCTGGTATTACTTCCACCAGCGCAGCCTGACCGTCTATGGCCCGCTCTACCGCGAGTACGCCTACATCACCAATGGCAAGAGCAACACGGTAACGGTCATTGACCTGCGGAGTTTTCGTCCAGTTCGCACGCTGCAAGTCGGCGCCGAGCCTACCGGCGTCGACGCCAATTCCAAGAAAAATGAAGTCTATGTCGTCAACTCCGGTTCCGCCAACGTCAGCGTGATCGACGCCGAGCAGAACAAAGTCGTCGCTACCATCGGCGTCCACGGACGTCCCTACTTTATCGACGTCTCCCCCGACGGCCACCGCGCCTACGTGGCGAACTCCGGCTCGGCAAACGTTTCGGTTCTAGATCTCGACCATCGCAACGTCGTGGCCACGCTCCGCGTCGGCGGAAGTCCCGGCCTGGCGCGGGTCTCGCCCGACGGCGCAACCGTCGTCGTCGCCAATCGCGCCGACAACACCGTCTCGCTCATCGACGCGGGGCGCCTCGCCGTCCGCTCCGCGGTCAATGTCTGCATTAATCCTGAAGACATCGCCATTCTGCCCGATTCGTCGAAGGCCTTTATTTCCTGCTCCGGATCAAGCCAGGTCGCGAGCATCGATCTCAAGGCCGACAAGTTGCTCGCGCTACTCGATGTTGGAAAGTCTCCGGTGAGTCTTGCCCTGAAACCCGACGGCGGGGAACTGGTGGCCTTCAACTTCGACGCCGGCAGTATGTCGATCATCGAGACCTCGCCCAACGAAGTCCTGGGCACCTATCTCATCGGCACCCAGCCCGCCCGCGGCGTGGTTTCGCTGGATAACTCCCGCCTCTACATCTCCAACTTCGGAGGGAATAACGTCGTGGTGTACGACATCGACCTCGGCAAGGTGGTCGCGTATCTTCCGGTCGGAACCCATCCCGATGCGCTCGCGCTCTCCGAGAACCAGAACTATCTGCTGGTCGTCGACTCCGGCTCCGGAGACGTGGCCGTCATCCAGAAACGCAAGCCAAAGAAGAAATTTGAACCGTCGGAATACTCGCTGCTGACCATCATTCCGGTCGGCATGCAACCCAACCAGATCGTGGTGAAGTCGTTCCTGCTGACGAAACCTGGGGCGGACAAGTAGAGACGCGGCTCGCCGCGTCTTGATCTCCGATCCACTAACCGCTAGCCACTAGCCAACTCGTTCTTCCGTCCTGGGTGAGCGCGAGGGAGCTACCCGACGGAGCGCGAGCCGATGCAATCCGCCCTGTGTCATGGATTGCGTGTGATCGCAAGGGCCAAAAGTCCGGATACCTTTCCCCAATCATCCGTTTGCCGGTCGAAAGAGACGTATCTCCGGCGATCCGAGAAGCGGGTATCAACCAGTAACAGCGTGTGGATCACGTGCATATTGGGCGCGTTGTAGCCGATGTACTCGTCGAACACGGCTCCGTACAAAACGTACAGGCGGCCATTCCAATTAACCACTAATGGGTGCTGCGCCATCAGGGAGCTGATGATGTCTTCCGCACTCACCGATGTTCCCGGCCAATACTGGTCGGCCAAGACGATCGGCAGACCGCTAGCCAGATAATGCTTGCCGCGAAGCTTCTCCCCCAGTTCTTTCAGGGACACTTTATTCGCCGCCGGGATCCGGTCTCCCAGGGCTGAGTTCCGGCCACAACACACATCTTTTTCCATCACCGCGGTCGCTACGCTCGCCACCAGCAAATCCCATTCGTTGGCCGAGGCCGCAACCGTGGACGGCAAAGATGAGACTCGTACTTCCTGATTTGGATGGACTATGTAGCCGGTATAACCCTCATCCTGGCTGTTGGCGTTCACGCAGCAGGAGATGATTATGATGAGCGGCAGAGCCGATGCGGGAAGGTGCAGTTTGAACTGCATGTCTCACCTCCGTTGGTAGCCGGACTCACGATCAGTTTAACCCGCGAAAAGCCTGAGTTTCTGTGACGAAAGCCGCTGTTCTATCGCGCCGCCCACGGCTGATTCGTGTGGGACCGGGTCTCGGACCCCGGTCAGGCCGAGCGCAGCTCGGCAAGGTCTTCTTGCGAAAAGGCATCGCGCTGCGGCCCTGGCGGGCCGCTTGGACGGGTCAGAGACCCGTCCCCACACGAGCCTTTCGGAAATGTTCAAGAATCGCCTCGGCCTGGGTTCTCGACACGACCGCCGACAGCGCCGCGACGTCGGCCTGCTTCACCGCCTGCAGGCTGCCGAAGTGTTCGAGCAGGCGGCGGGTGGTGGCCTCGCCGACGCCAGAAATTTCCCGCAGTTCCGTGGCGCGGTCGCGGATCTGGCGCCGCTTGCGGTGGAAGGTCACGGCGAAGCGGTGGGCTTCGTCGCGGATCATCTGGACTAAGTGCAGAACGGGAGAGTGGTGGTCGAGCACGACCGGCTCATCTTCCTGTCCGTACACGTAGACGATCTCTTCGCGCTTGGCGATGGCAGCGAGCGGCTGGTTGATGATCTCCAGCGCGTCGAGCGCCTGGGCGGCAGCATGGAGCTGTCCGAGGCCGCCATCGATCAGCACCAAGCTGGGCATCGTCTTTTTTTCTTCCTGCACGCGCTTGTAGCGCCGCGTGACCACTTCGCGCATGGAGGCGAAATCGTCCACGCCGGAGACGGTGCGGATGATGAACTTGCGGTAATCGGACTTTTTCATCTTGCCGTCTTCCCACACGACCAGCGAGGCAACCGTCTCCGCGCCTTGGATGTGCGAGATGTCGAAGCACTCGATGCGCTTGGGCAGTTCGGGAAGCGCGAGTGCATCCTGGAAGGCTTCCTGGATGGCGCGCGTATTCGGCTTCATGACGCGGAAACGCTGGTCGTAGGACTGCTTGGCGTTCGTGCCGGCGAGATCGATGAGCTCGCGCTTGTCGCCACGCTGCGGAACGGTGATATGGACGCGCGTGGCTCTCCCGCCCTCGCTCGCGAGTTGTTCGCTGAGCGCATCCTCGAGTTCTTCGCGGTCCTCGAAATCCACCGGGACGTAGATGTTGCGCGGCACGTAGGGCTGCGCGAGATAGAGCTGCTTGACCAGGGCGGAGAAAAACTCGCCGGGGTGGAACCAGGCGGTTGGGGAGGTCGCGTTCTTACTCAGCTCGGTTCCTTCGGCTGGGCCAAACTCCGGCAGTTCCTCCCAGAAAAATTCGCGGCGATCGAGAACTCTTCCGCCGCGCATGTGGAACAGGTTCACGGCCAGCATTTCGTTCTCGAAGTGGTATCCGAAGACATCGGCGTCGTCGCCTTCGGCGGCAGCGATCCGCTGCTTCTCCTGTAACTGCTCGACGGTCGAGATCAGGTCGCGAACCTTCGCTGCGCGCTCGAACTCCTGCGCGTCGGCGGCCTCCGTCATGCGCTCGCGCAACGACTTGACCAGGTCGGATTGGCGGCCTTCGAGGAAGAGCTTCACGTCGCGCATGGCTTCCGTGTAGATCTCAGGCGTGGTCAGCTCCTTCACGCACGGTCCGAGGCAGCGCTTGATGTAGTACTGCAAGCACGGCCGCGGATGGTAGCGGGTTAAGTCCACCTTGCAGGACGGGACCAGGAAGTGGCGATGAATCAGATCGACAATGCGATAGGCGAGATTGGCAGGGAAGTACGGCCCGTAATAGGCGCTGCCATCTTTGCGCAGGCGGCGGGTCACGTACACGCGCGGAAAGCGCTCGGAGAGGGTCAGCTTCACGTAGGGATAAGTTTTGTCGTCGCGCAGCAGGATATTGAAACGCGGCTTCTTTTGCTTGATGAGGTGATTCTCGAGGGCGAGAGCTTCTTTGTTGTTGGCGACGACGATGTAGTCGACGTCGACGGCTTCGCGGACGAGCGTGCCGGTTTTCGCGTCTTCCCAACGGCCCTCATGGAAATAGGAGGCGACGCGCGAGCGCAGGTTCTTCGCCTTGCCGACGTAGATGACCTCGCCCGCGGCGTTCTTGTAGAGGTAGACGCCGGGGGAAGCGGGCAGGGTGCGGATTTTCGCGGGAAGATCCATGAAAGATTTGTCGATTACTCTATGATAAAGCCAGAGAGAAAAAGGATCAGGCCAATGCCAAAAGCGAAGAAGCCGCAACAGAAGTTTCTCAGGTATTTAGGCTTGTTTCAGGGTCCGCCGGACTTGTCTTCGCGGCGGGGATTTGAAACAGGTCCTGAGCGTCGGATCGAGAAACCGTCAAGTCAGAAGGTACGCCGAAAGGGGAACACCGAGAGCATGGTTGGAATGGATTCCGTCTATTTGCTCTACCATCTCCGCAAAGAAGATCCGGAGTCAGATACTCAGTTGCTCCTAATCGGCGCTTATCGCTCAGAGGATGATGCGAAAGCCGCTATCGAGAGGCTTAAGAGTAAACCGGGTTTCGCAAAATATCCCGACGGTTTTGAGTATCACGCTTATGCACTCGGGGTCGAGAATTGGAGCGATGGCTTCTAATCGTTTACCGGTACCTGTGCGGAACTAACCCTACGGGTGCTCGTGCCTCCCACACACACGATCCTGCACTCACGAACTCTAGATCCCTTGCATGATTGCGGTATGTTCTTTCGCCCCTTCAGCGCTTGGCCCGGCAGACCGGATGTCTTCCCGAGGCTTGCGCCCTGGGCTGCATTCTTCCGCCGCTTCGCGGCTACAGCAACACTGGAAGTGTCATAGCGTCAGGCGCTCCAGCTCTTCACGAATTCCACCAGGCTCCGCACCGCGATTCCCGATGGACCCTTGGCGATCCAGGGCTTAGCCTCCTCCATCCAGGCGGTGCCGGCGATGTCGAGGTGGATCCAGGGAGTGTCTTCGGCGAATTCCTTGAGGAACATGGCCGCGGTCACAGCGCCGCCCCAGCGGCCGCCGGAATTCACCATATCGGCAATGTTCGACTTGATGATCTCCTTGTATTCGTCATCCAGCGGCAAGCGCCACATCTTTTCGCTGGCCTGCCGGTTGGCCCGGGCAAAACGCTCGTACATCTGGTCGTCGCTCGCGAAGATCCCGGCGTTGACGTAGCCGAGCGCGACCACGACGGCGCCGGTCAGAGTGGCGGCATCGACCAGATGCGTGCAACCGAGCTGGCGGGCGTAGCAGAGGCCGTCGGCCAGAACCAGGCGGCCTTCGGCGTCGGTATTGATGATCTCGATGGATTTGCCGGACATGGCGATCTGCACGTCGCCCGGCTTCTGCGCTTTGCCGGAGGGCATGTTCTCGGTGGCGCAGATGATCGCTGTCACCTTCACCTTCGGCTTGAGCAGGGCGATGGCGCGCATCACGCCGATCATGGTGGCGCCGCCGGCCATGTCGTATTTCATCTTCTCCATGCCGTCGGAGGGCTTGATGGAAATGCCGCCGGTGTCAAAGGTGATTCCTTTGCCGACCAGACCGAGGTGGACATCTTTTGCCGCGCCTTCGGGTTCATAGCGCAGAACGATCAACGCTGGAGGTTCGTCGGATCCCTGGGCCACGCCCCAGAACGCGCCCATCTTCAGTTCCTTGAGCTTGTCGGCGCCGTGGACTTCGCACTTCAGTCCAACTTCGGCAGCCATTTTCCGGGCGCGCTCGCCGAGGATTGTCGGCGTCATGCGATTCGACGGTTCGTTCACCAGGTCGCGGGTAAAGTTCTGCGATTCGGCGACGACGCGGGCGATGCGCATCGCCTCTTCCAACGCGGCCTTATCCCCTTGCGCGACGATGGTCAGGGCGTCGATGTTCTGGTCCTTGCGGTCACTCTTGTAGTAGTCGGGCTCGAAGTTGCCGATGAAGGCGCCTGCGACGACGGACCGGACCGCCTCGCCGGCGGCGACTGCCTTCTCCGGCAGCGCGAAGGCAAAGCTGCGAATGCTCTTGGCTTTGAGCGTGCGCACGGCCGCCCCCGCCAGTTTGTGCAATTCGGCCGCGGAAAAAGTCTTGGCTTTCCCGCCGCCGAGGAGCAGCAGGCGTTTGGCTTTGAGGCCCGCGGGACGATGCACGAGCGTGGTCTCGAACATCTTGCCGGTTACTTCGCCGCTCGAGATCACGTCTTTGGCGGCGTCGCGCACGGCGGCATCGCTGGATTCCACAGTGAGGGCCGGCTTATTTTTTTCGCCCCGGTCTTTTTTGCTGTGATCGTTTTCGCTTCGATCGAGCACCACGGCGACCAGGCAATCGGTTTCCACTTGGGAGGGGGCAGAGAAAGAAAGATTGGTATTCATGGCGAAAATCCAGTATCTACGGGGAGAAGGGGAACGCGCAAGCGGCCCCGGGTGGTGGGAGTGTCCTAAATTCATCAACTACATAAGGACACGAACGCACGCAAAGGCGCGAATCCACGGAGGACTTCCTTCGTGCTCCTTGGTGTCCTTCGTGGTTGATTGGGACCGTACCCGGTAGTGGCACTTCCCGCAGCCCGCGCGAATGAAAAAAGGGCGGGACCGAAGTCCCGCCCGCAGGTTCAGTTTCCTGGTGAGGGTTATTTGCCGGTTCCGCTCAGAGCGACGCTCTGCGGACTGTCGGGGGCGTTGTCGGTAATCGTCACGTTCCCCGT
>JBAVUO010000063.1:0-44134 GCA_049696815.1 Terriglobales bacterium
AAACAACACTGGGATCTCGATAGCGCCGATGAAGTGAAGCTCGTCGAGAGCGGCCCCCTACGGGCGGTGATCCGCGTGACCAACCACTTCCAGAATTCGACATTTGTGCGCGACATCACCATGTACGCCGGAGTTCCTCGCGTTGACGTGAAGATGAAGGCCGACTGGCATGAAAAGCACATCTTGCTGAAAGTGGCCTTTCCGCTCAGCGCACATAACGAGAAAGCTGCGTATGAGATACCGTTTGGCTCCATCGAGCGGCCGACGACGCGCAATACGCCGGCCGAGCAAGCCCAGTTTGAAGTTCCGGCACACCGATGGGCGGATATTTCCGACAGCAAGCACGGATTCAGCCTGCTGAACGACTGCAAGTATGGTTACGACGCAAAAGGAAACGTCTTGCGGCTGTCGCTCTTGCGATCGCCGGAGTGGCCTGATCCGCACGCCGATGAAGGTCATCACGAGTTCACCTATGCCCTCTATCCCCATGGCGGGAGCTGGCGCGACGGCTTCACCGTGCGGCGGGGGTACGAGCTCAACTACAAGTTGGTTTCCCTGCCAACCGGAAGGCATCAAGGCCGGCTCCCAGCCGAACACTCCTTCGTCGAGGTGCAACCGGAAGACCTGGTGCTGACTGCGATGAAGGGGGCCGAGGATGGTTCCGGCCTGGTTTTCCGGTTCTACGAATGGGCGGGTAAAGAGGTTGATGCGAAGTTTGTGCTTCCGGGCGGAGCAGAATCGGCATCCGAAACGGATTTGATGGAAAGGTCGACCGGACCGCTACCGGTGAAGAACGGCGCTGTTACCGTCCATACCAAACCGTACGAAATCAAAACGATCAAGATACAATTCGCGCCGCTGCGGGGCAGGGAAGCACAATAGCGCGAAGTTGCTCAATTGCAGATCCGATTCTGGAGCTGGCATGACGCTCAACGCACACCTGGCAAAGAGCACCGTAATCGCTGCTCTCGGTGGCCTTCTGTTTGGATTCGATACAGCGGTGATCTCCGGCACCACCGCCGCCCTCACACAGAATTACCAGCTTTCACCAAAACTCTTGGGCATCACCGTGGCCAGCGCGCTCTGGGGAACGGTGATCGGATCGATGCTGGCCGGATTTCCGGGTGAACGGATCGGCCGGCGCGACAGTTTGCGCGTCATGGCCATTTTGTACCTAATTTCGGGCCTGGGCTGTGCCCTGGCGTGGAGTTGGCCCTCGCTGGTCGCATTCCGTTTTCTGGGCGGGCTCGGCATTGGGGGCTCCTCGGTTCTGGGCCCAATGTATATCGCAGAAATCGCGCCGGCGCGATTGCGCGGCCGGCTCGTGGGCGTTTTTCAGTTCAACATCGTATTTGGAATTCTCCTGGCATACTTCTCAAATTATGTGATTGGACTTCAAGGTTTTGGGAGCACGGAGTGGCGTTGGGAACTGGGAGTTACCGCCATCCCCGCTGCGCTGTTCTTCGCCCTGTTGTTTGCGATTCCGCGGAGTCCGCGCTGGCTGGCCAAGAAAGCACGGCTGGCAGAAGCGAGAAATGTGCTACAGATGACCGGAGAGCCCGACGTCGACCAGGAACTTCAGAACATCGTCGAATCGCTCCGGGTCGAACAGCAACAGGCGGGAGAAGCGCTGTTCACGCGGACCCACCTTTTCCCTATCTTCCTGGCCGTCAGCATTGCCATGTTCAACCAGCTTTCCGGGATCAACGCCGTCCTCTACTACCTCAACGACATTTTTGCCCACGCCGGTTTCAGCAAAGTTTCCGGTAGCCTTCAAGCGGTGGCAGTTGGCGCAACCAACTTGCTCTTCACCGTGCTCGCTATGTCCGTGATTGACAAGATCGGACGCAAGACCCTCCTTCTAATAGGCTCAATCGGCACCGCCCTTTCTTTGGCCGGAGTGGCAACGATCTTCTTCACGGCCCGCCACGAGAGTTGGCTGCTGTGGCTTCTCATTGGCTACATCGCTTGTTTCGCCTTTTCGCAAGGCGCGGTCATCTGGGTCTATCTCAGCGAAGTTTTCCCGAACAACGTTCGGGCAAAAGGACAGAGCCTGGGCAGCTTCACTCACTGGATCATGAACGCGCTGATCTCCGGAACATTCCCTTTGTTTGCGGCCTCCTCAGGAGGCTATCCATTTGTTGTCTTCTCCCTGATGATGGTTCTGCAATTTTTCGTCGTATTGTTTGTATACCCGGAAACCAAAGGAGTGACACTGGAAGAAATGCAGAAGAAGCTGGCTGCCAGCCAAGCCTCCTGAAAGGTCATTGCACCTGTGAGACTGCCTTGCGAGGTGCGGGCGGGACAGTACTGGAGGCTGGAGAGACTGAAGTCGTTCGACGAGTTCCTGGCGAGGCGGTTCCCGGAATCGAGAAGGAAGGCGTATTACCTGATGTCCATCCACGAGCACCTGCCGCCGCAGGCGCGACGCGAGCTAAAGGAAGTGGGATGGACGAAGGGGCTAGAGCTGGCGAAGCTGGCGCGGCGGGACGGGCAGCAGTTCGATTGCGCAACCTGGTTGCACAAAGCCCGTGAGATGCCGAAGGAGGACTTCAGGCGGGAGGTGGAGAAGGAACTGACGGGGAGGGGAACGCTGCGCCCGAAAAAAGATACGACAGTCAGCGGGCGTTGCGGGACGCCCCCATCAGACTCCAGGAATACGGCCTCATCGAGTGTCGTCAGCAGCGCGGAAGATACAATCGTCGGGCTGCAAAGTGAGGTTCGAGACGTCCACAACCGAAATCCTGGGTCGCGATGGCGCAGTCGTTGGCACAGTTGGACGTGAGCACTGTCACATACAACGTACTTGTGCCCAACCTAGACTTTCTCTTGTACTGCCATCCTCCCAAATTTCTCGCAAGGTTTAAGGAGATAGGGGATGAGTAAAAGTACTTCTCCATTTTCCTTGCAAGCAGCGCCTCGGGTAGCGTTGGGTTGCATCGCTCTGGCCATAGTGGCATTCGCAGTCTTCTGTGGCGGAAGTAGAAACGCTGAACCCACGCCAACTCCTACTCCCTCCGCCGGGCCGATCATCGCCGATCATAATGCCCCTCCGGCCTTCGATCGCATCCCTGTGCAGTGGCTCGATGCGGCGAAGCGGAATCTCAAAATGTATTATGGCCATACCTCTCACGGCACTCAGATCACCACCGGTTTGCAGGATATAGAGTCCCAATATGGGACTGCGTACAGCGTGGCGATCGCGCAGGGTTCCCTTCCGTCCGAGCCCGGGGCTTTTGCGGTGTTCGATGCCAGCACGTACGATTGGAGTCTGGATTTCTATCCGACCGTGGCAGGGGTTTTAAGCGCCTATCCCCAAATAAATCTGGTGATGTACATGTGGTGCGGGCAGCATGCCACGCTCGATTGGCAAACCAACCTCAATACCTACTTGGCGGACATGCAGTCGTTGGAACAGCGCTATCCCAATGTCAGGTTCATCTATGCGACCGGAAATGCTATGGAGCAGGATTGCACCGGCTGCGTGCGCGAACAGTTCAACGATCAACTTCGGCAGTTCGCCACGGCTCACAACAAGGTCTTGTTCGACTTTGGCGACCTCGACGCCTGGTACAACGGAGTACAGACTACGTATGTGGTTCCGAATTGGTGCGGCCAATACGGCTGTTCCGTTGGAACGGCTATACCGGCAGCAGCCCCCGAATGGGGCGACGGCAACTACAATAACCCCTGCGGTCACGCCCTTTATGCGAGTTGCGACAACAAGGCCAAGGCGTTTTGGTGGATGGCCGCTCGCCTCGCGGGTTGGAACGGCAAGTAGGACAAGCCCGTTCTCAAAACGCCCGTACGCTTTCGGCAAAGTCATAACCCGAGACGCGAGAACTTATGCCAATGAATGGAAAAGGTGCTGGCATAGTCAAATCCGCGACCTGCGGAAAGGGCCACGGCTATGGCCAAGAGGGCATGGATCTCGTTTCGCTTTTCTGCTAGGCACTGGCAGGAGATCGAGGCCGGAAGGTCGATCACTACGACGACTCTGCTGCGAATCTGCGAAGTATTCAACCTCTCTGGTGCACACTTGGTGCATGGGCTAGATAAAGGAGCAGTGATGCCGTTCAAAAACATCCCATAGCGGGACATCGATCCCTAGTTCCAATAGCTCATCCCGCGAATTCGCTTGAATTGGTGGTGCTATCGGCCCATCCTTCAGACATAGTGCAAGCAGGAAAGCGCAAACGGTGCTGCGTAGGAGGGCAATTATGTTAACTGCAAAGAAAGTCAGAAGAGCAAGACGGGTTGTGCCAACAGCAAAGAAAGTCGGAAGAGCGAGGATGTTGAGAGGCGCTTTGGTCTACAAATCAATGCAGCAAACCATCGATCGCACCAGTGACGGTTACGTTAACTTTGAAGCGGAAGATCCTAGCTATAATTGCGCCGGCATACACGATCGGACAACGAACAACTCACGGCTGACAGTTCCGCAAGGGACGAGGCGAGTCCGCTTGACGGCCAATCTGTGTCTGGCAAATGCGCCGGACTTCTATCGAGCCGAGATCCACAAGAATCGCTCGACGTGCCTCGGATTGCCCAGCCTGGATATCTCCACATCGCCCGACGTGAGAACCAAAGTCAACCTGGTTTCTGCACCGCTGGTGGTGACTCCAGGCGACTACTTCGAGGTGAATATTTCCACCAATCTGCCCGCCAATGCGCCCGCCACCGTGGTGGACTCCACTTGGCGTGACACCTGGTTCGCGTTGGAGTTGCTGGACTGAAGAACCGAAGGCTGGTTTGCCTCGCCCTTCGATCAGTAGGAATCAACTGCGCGTACCCTTCGAATCCACGGCGGCCTCCAGGCTTCGCGATTTCGAAACCTGGGGCACCCAGTCACGGCGACCCTCTCCTTCCCGGATGGATCTATCTTTCCGCCGTACTTGCCGTAACCCACTTATACTAACCTTGGAAAACCTGCGACCTAAGAGAAGTCGGATGGACGGAGGGACTGGAGTTCGCGAAGGTGGCGCGGAGAGACGAGCAGCACTTCGAGAGTGCAACTTGGTTGCACAAAGCGCGGGAGATGCCGAAGGAGAACCTCAGGCGGGAAGTAGAGAAGGAACTGACGGGAAAGGAAGAGGAGCCGTCGGAGCTGGATCTACTTCAAAGTCTATAAGAGCCAGATTCCCGTGATCGAGCAGGCGATCGACACCGCGGCCCTGACGCTGGGCACGGACAAATCGCGCGGTTACTGCCTGGAGATGATCTGCGCGGACTTCCTCTCAGGAGCAAACGACCAGAATCCAGAGACGCTGCTGTACTCCATGACGCGCTTCTTCCGGTTCTTGCCCGGCGAACACCAGCAGCCCTTCCTTGAAAACCTGCGCGAGAAAACGTCGTGAGAATGACTCGCCCCAAAGCCACGCGCTTGCGGCTGGATTCTTATTTTCGGTCTAGCGGCAAGGCTGACGCAACACTAGCGCACCTCCTTTGCTGACTTTTACCTTGCTCTTTAGTCGATTGAACATATAAAACACTCTCGCTTTAACTGTGTGGTTATATATAACTACCGATCTGTGCCACCTCATGTTATCCGTCCAATATCGTTGCCACTCGAACGGCTCGCCGAAGAAATCCAGTTCCTCTATGCCATTCTCGATAAGGTCTTCGATAACTCGCGCCAGCAATACGGAACCGGGGTTCTCCTTCTTACACTCCTCATTATAACTGCCGTGAACACTGTAGTATTTCTTGTGATTCACCAAGCCCATTTCATAAGCAATCGGGGTATGATTCACACACAATAACCAAAAACGCAACCTTTTTTCCTTGAACTCTCGTCCGCAGAGCTCTTTGTAGAATCGCCGCTGCTTTTCGGTCGAACTAATTGCGGTGCCATTCTTGTGCTTCCAACTGGCTTCTTCAACGGTAAGGATACTCTCGAATACGCGATCAAAGTCTTGACAATCGTGATCTCTCACAAATAATAGATCTCCGGTAGAGTCCAGTTTGTGTTTAGCGTGCTTCAGTTTATATCGAAATTTGCCAGACCGTGTGTTCAGGTAGTTATCGTAACTCCTACCTAGGGTTATGAAAAACGACGGGTCAGCCATGTCGACATTGTACTTATAACCAATGCCGCCCTTCAGAGCGCACTCTAGGCTACCTAAGAGAGGCTGACCTTCGACGAACCTGTTCATTCTGAAAACATCCCATTTTACTTTCAGACTGAACACTGCTTTCAAGAAGGCCGCCGTCAATTCGTATGACGGATCCTTTAGCAAAAGATCGCTGTGCGTATTGAAATGCTCCGACACGGGGAGTAGGGTTAATAGAGAAATACGCGATTTCGTAATCGTTTTTACATAGAGCGGCACAAGTCCCGCTATGCCAGTGGAGTCTCTTAGAACTATGAGCCAGAGTGAGCATCCTTCAAGATGGGAGGTCAGGAGTGCGTCAGTCCACGCGACAGAGAGGGAGGATTCATAATTACGAGATGCAAACAATTGGTCCCATTGCGGGTAGTATTGCTTGATCTGTTCACGACCGTCTAAAACCTCAAAGGAAATCATTATTATGATCGCCCACTGTCTGCTTTTTAACGACTAGCCGCGATTCCTAAGCGTCCGGCGGATGCGTATCAAGCCTCTGATCACGAATGGGGGTAAAGTTGTTAAGAGCCGATACGACCAAGGTCCACCTCCGGCTATTCTCAAGTCTTCTTTGGCCTCCGGTAATTTCCCTTCCTTGATCAAATATCTGGCTCTTCTCAAATGCTGTGCCTTCAATACACCTTGGTAGCGATGTGAATGCTTTTGTAGAAACGATTCGTCCTCCCCCCAGACGCGATGGAGGAGCTTGATCCTAGCTGTTGCCTGTTTGCTATCCGCCACGTCAGTAAGTCGAGAATCTCGATGGACATATTGCACCGCTGCCTCGCAGTTGAGATAGGCCGCAACACCAACTTTCGCTAGTCGTGCAAAACACTCCCAGTCCTCACAGATGTTCTGGTCCTCCGGAAACCGAAAGGAAGTTCCCGCAGCCCCCTTGCGGACCATAACCGAGCATGTCGAGACGGAATATGCTTCCATCAGTGCCGCGTACAGATCTCCGGTATGAACGTTAAAGTCCGCACGACCTTCCGGAAGAGGAGCAATTGATGAGAACGACACCCCAGGACCAAGCATGTCATTCCAACTTGTGGTCGCGTCGGCATAACCGACCCACTCGTCACACCTCCACAGGTCCAGAATGTTGTGAACGATCTCTCCCTTGGGACGCTTGGCCAGTACATCGGTAAAACAGAAAACCAAGTCGGGAAAGTTACACATGACTGCACGCTGAAGGTAGAGCTTGTCTGGCAGCCACTCGTCGTCCGAATCAAGAAAGGCCACAAGAGGGCTCCTTGCGAGCCGAATACCGAAATTGCGAGCCGAACCAGGTCCGGAATTCGGAGTGTAGAAGTACCGGATCTTGTCATAAAACGGACTTAGCGCACCCGCAGTGTCGTCCGTGGATCCATCATCAATCACGATAATCTCATCACCGGGGAGAATAGCTCCGAGCGCCGACTTGACGGCCCTGCCTACCAAACCCGCTCGGTTATGAGTTGGAATAACTACGCTGACCACTGTGTCCATGACTGTTATTGCTAAACATTTATTATGTCCCTGGATCGCACGTAAGCATCTACCTGCTGTTACCTGTTGTCCTTCCACTACCCCATTGTCAACGCATTGACTATCTGTGTTTCAGGCGGACTTCCCGAGCGTTCTAAGTGAGTTGTCTTGATAAAACAAGTCTCTAAGTATCCAGCTCAAGATAACCGGCCGTTTCTTTATTTCGGACAAGGCATATGGCAGATAGGCGTAGCCGTAAGGCACGTAGACACGCACAGTGATGCCAAGAGGTTCAGCGACATCGCCTATCCTGAGGGGCAGGCCAAATAACTGTTCCATCTCACATGGCGTTCCGCTTTTCTTCAACCTGAGCAGTGAATCTGTGGCCAGCACAACATCATGCGATGCGACCGCAACCTTCGGAACTCTACCAGCAAGAACATCGATCAGGTCAAGATAGTGGGCCCTTGAATCAATGGCCGGCTGAGCCGGGTCAGGCCACTGCCCTTTGACCACCCGAACAGCCACTTCAAGGTCGACGGCCCTCTCGGCATCAGCGGAGCTTCGTCGCCAGCGGGAAGGAAGCGTACACCCAAGATTCTTATATATATGTTTTGCTCTTTCGAGTAAGGCAAATGAAGGCGAGGCCGTGTCAGGGCTGAGGGAATCAAAATGAACACGGGAATTGTGTTCCGACGCGAGTTCCAGCAGTTCTTTCAGCAGGTCAAAATCGTATCTTAGAGCCGGTGGCTTGATGGAAAGGTAACAGTCAAGATTCGCTTTCCTGATCGCATGCAGTGCCTTTCGATACCCGGACGCGACGAGGTCTAGTGTGTCATTGGGGCCGTCCCAGGGACATATCGCGCTACGCCAGCCATATCCGTCGATTTGACGGCAAATGCGAATTGCATCTTCAACTTCCAAGCCGGCGATGTATTTCGGAGCGATCTGTTGAGTCACCATTGACGCGACTTTGACGATCGACTTTCGTATCCCCTGCCTACCCTTCTGTATTGGAGATCTACTAAACATCGAATTGCAAGCATCAAAAGCAAAAGTTCCCACCCCGCCGAACGAAAAAGGGTAGCTTCGGAAGGTCACGCAAGGATGGGTGTGTCGCGTCCATCTGTGTATCCACTGCTCATCATGTCCGAGAAACTCGAAGCCCTCGAGGCCCTGCTGACAGGCATACCGAATCGTTTCGTTCGTCAAGAGCACGCCCGGCGAACATTTTGCCCATTCTTCGTCATAAGCGACTTTTAGCAGCCAAAAACGATTAGCATGTAATACCCCAACTTGGGCGGCTATCGCCTTGCCATCGATCCGCAAAAAAGAGAGTCTTAAGAGACCCTGACGACCGGCTTCACGAGCGTAAGTCTCATAGAAGCACCTTAACTGCCAGTCAAAGGCCATGGCAGTTCGTTGCTTCCCCTTCCACCCGGTTGCCTCTACACGGATGATTTCCTCCAGATCATGCTCTATCTTATCAAACTCTGGACTGAATATTTCGAAGCTAACCGTTCCTTGTTGTTCAAGCAATTTCTGTTTCCGCCGAAGCTGATGGCGATTATCAGAACTCATACCGGCGACCAAGTCATCCCATGTTGTTCGAAACTCAATAAACGGCGAACCTGCATCAGCTCTTAAGAAGTACTTGCCGGTATGCTGTCGGTCTAGCACATTGATTTCTGGGGAGTCATTGCGAAGTCTTCCAAGAAGCAAGGGTTTTCCTATCCCGAGAATGGCCGCCGTCAACTGCTCCAATGACTCCTTACTTTCGTAGATAAAGCCGGTCGGCTCATCCAAAACCCTTGCGCCCAGAATCTCCAGCCTTTCAGGACCACCGTGTCTCGTGAGAACGAGCGGCGCCACAGCCGTGATTGCTTCATGGGAATGGTTCACAACAATGCGGAGTTGATCCGACCGGAGTAGCGTTTCTGCACAGGCTGCAAACCATTCGTATTGCAGCAAGGGTGAGGTAAATCGCATTGCCAGTTCACCCCATTGCTTTGAAATGGTTTTCATTTCGTCTAAATGAGTTATGAACTGTATCACATTCTTCTCCGGGAACGGTCGCGCAAGGGCGCTAAGGAAACTCTGAACAAGTAACTGGCTGGCGAAATCTCAGCCGTACGATTCCACTGCTCACATCGGTGTGGCGCGATCTCGGGCTCGCTGAACGCCGCATGACGAGCATTAGCATAGACCTGTTTAGAGCGACGGCGCCAGATCCTCGCCCCGCCCGGCCAAAGCCTACGCCTTAATGAAACTGATCCAGAACCAGGAACCTATCTTGTTTCCACAGCACAACCTGATAAGAGGAAGACATGCGAGGGTTCGGCAACACTGAGATCGATGATCGGAAATGGACGACCTCAGCGGCCGTAAAGTCTGTCGAGGACAATTCGTCTGGCTGAGAGGTACCTTGGGCCCGCTACTGTTTTCGCAATTTTGTTGACGAACCAAGTCACTGCCTGCTGGTAACGCGGCCATTTCATTCCGGCGGCGATGGCGCCAACCACAGCGGGTGGCGTTGACCGACGCACCGTGTAACGTCCCAACACCCGGCAATTATTCACGAACTGCGCAGTCGCTGTCGGCTCGGAGGTGAACAGCACCTTAATACCTGATGCGGCAGCAGCCTGGCCGACTTTTTGCGAATAGTACCCGCCGGCAACCGACGCCACTGTTGTTGGCGCTCCGATCAGGTCGCTCAGCAGTGCGCAACTGTCACGCCATTCACGGAGAAGCTCCTCCCATCTGAGACTCGCCATCTGCTCCGGATGGCTACAGGAGTGACTTCCGATCAGGTGCCCACGTTGGTGCAGCTCTTGGATCTGCTGCCGGTCCAAGAAACCGGGACGTCCAATCAGGTTTGTTGTCACGAAGAAGTGGCCGCGCCAACCGAGTTTCTCCAATTCGGGCGCGATGTAAGTAAAGCCACTGATGTTGCCATCGTCCACTGTGATGAAAACCGGGGTGCGACCGTTCGAGCCGACCCGATCAACTCGGCTCACAGAATCCACGCCTGCTCGCGATCGAATTGCCGCTAAGTGGTCAAGAAAAACGTGCCTCTCCACCGCGTACACGGTCACATGCCCTGGAGCGGAAGATACTTCTTCCACCACGTCGTGAAATCCAATCGATATCACCATTAGCCGAGGCCTCCGCTCTTCCACGGTCATTCAATTAACTATAACCAGCCGTTCAGCCAGTACCAGACAAGTCCCAAGCATTCGTGTCCCAAATCGTCGTTAAAAGCGATCACCTCCCAGCCTGGAATAACCGTATCGATACCGTTAAAGAGGGGGCGTAAAGTTCGATGACCGCATGCTGCTGGCACAACTGTTAGCCCCTGCTTGCGAAAACTCTTTTCAGCATGCAACATGTGATATGCGTCTGTGACAAGAACAATGTTTGTGATGCCCCTATCTCGCAAACACTGGGCAGAATAGACCGCGTTATCGTGCGTGGAACGACTCTGCGATTCCTGCCACATTGCTGATTCGGGGACGCCTTCCTTTAGCAGAGCCTGCTTCATCGTATTGGCATATGGTGGCTGGTCCGGTCCGCTGCGCCCGCCTGTCAGCAATATCGGCAAGGGCCGCCAGTTCTTGTACAAAAACGCCGCGTATTCATAGCGCTCGTAGGTGTCACTTCCAACCCGTGGAGACGGCAAGCCGGGTACAGAAGGATAGTATGTACTCGACGCTAGGACCACGATCGCTTGCGCGTCTTCGACCGAAAACTTACGCGGCGGGTACGGTCGCTCAAACAGATGAAGCATCAACTAAGCTGCGGGCGGCCAAGAGACTAGGAATAACAACGGGGTGGAGAGAGCAAGCAGACGTCGTTTCCGATTGCTCGCGCCACAATACCTTGCCACCGAAACGACAACCATGAGCAATACCGCCGCATAGAACGGTTGCACATAATCCATTCAGCTCCCTCCGCTAGGCCGATAGACAGTCGCGTATACCATTACGCACGCGAACAGGGCAAATGTGCAATGTTGCATGTCATAAACTTATCGGACAAGTTGATGAAACAGCACCGGCGCTTCATGCAGGTAGCGGGCAACCCTTCGCTTGGACTCAATCATCTGGTAGACGCGCCTGACCTGTTCCTCGGTGAACCCGACGCAGGGAGCAAGTTCCGCCGCCGGGATCGCCTGATCTTTGCCATAGAGACACAGATCCATCTTGATCAGCGGCATAGAGAAATAAAATTCTTCCTGCGACTGTTCCAGAGAGTAAGTATCGGTTGTCGGAGGCCGCCGCTGAATCTCCTCCGGCACACCCAAGTAGGCGGCGAGTTGGTAGACCTGCGATTTGTAAAGGTGCGCAATGGGTTTGAAATCGGCTGACCCGTCGCCATTTTTTACGAAGAATCCCTGATCATACTCAAGCCGGTTGGGGGTTCCAGCGACAGCATAGTGATAGCGGTCGGCATAGTAATATTCCATCATCTTGCGGGTACGCTGCTTGAAGTTACTGGCGGCCACAATACCCAGGTAAGCGTCAAGCGGAAGCCGCACCTTCCTGGTTTGGCCCGAGGGCGATTGGACAACCAAGGAAAATATAGCGTAGGTGTCTGTCTCCAGCAGGTTCGGCAACACGATCTTGCTCTTGTAGCCTTCCCCGTATTCGGGAACGACGCTTCGAATGGCCTCATCTCGCCGCCGATAACAGCCCGCAGCCTCCAGGATGGCGCTGATGTCTTCGACAAAAGTGCGCATCCCCAGCCGGTCCGCCAGCATTTTTCCAAGCCGCAGGCTGTCGCTCGATGAGTCGGCCTCGGGGAGAAACAACACGATGACTTTGTCGGGCCCTAGCGCGCGGGCACAAAGGGCCGCAACCACGCTGCTGTCGATGCCGCCCGACACCGCAACAACTGCTCCCTTTCGCCGGAAGCGCGTGAGAACGATCTCGCGGATCTCGGCAGCAATCCTTTCGGTTTCAAGGTCAGCGTCAATTCGCAGCAGGTCGGCGGCCGACAGAAAGGACATGGTCATTGTGGAACCTCCAGGATTGTTTGGAATCAGTAAGCGCGGAAAACACAATCGTCCGTGCCTTCCGCCGGCAATCGGGGTGCTACCGCTCACCCGCGATCTGAGGCAGTGCAGAGCTGAATTGTACTTGACGCATTTCTGAAGGTTGCCCGCCCAAGGCCTGAGCCTTCAAGAGAGGTTTCAGCACCTTGCCGGAGCTGTTCTTCGGGAGTGCGTTCACCATCACAAAGTGCTTGGGGACAAACGGTGGCGGCAGGTTCTGCCGGCAATACGCCTGCAGTTGCTCGGGCGTCGGTCCAGACTTGGGATCGCGCAAGACCGCGTAGGCCACCGCGGCCTCCCCCAGCACTTCGTCCGGAACGCCCACGACCGCCGCTTCCAGCAACTCGTCGTGTCCCAGCAACACGTTTTCGAGGTAACGGCAGCTGACGCGCTTGCCGCCACACTTCAGGAAGTCCTTGGCCCGGTCCACGATGAAAATGAATCCATCCTCGTCGACGGTTGCCAGATCTCCGGTGTACAGCTTGCCGTTGCGGAAGGAGTGGGCCGTTTCTTCTTCATCGCGCCAATAGCCGAGGCCGACGTTTTCTCCTTTCGCGACGATTTCTCCCGTCTCTCCCGGCCTGACGACCCGGTCGCTGCTATCCAGCACCAATAGCTTGACACCGGGAATTCCCTTTCCAATGGAACCGAGCTTCGTGTCGAGCATCTCCGGAGGCAGAAAGGACAGCCGCGCTGTTGCCTCGGTCTGGCCGTACATAATAAAGATCTGCTTGTCCGGCAGGACCTCCCGGAGTTCCTTGATGAACATGGGAGCCAGCTGTCCGCCCGCCTGCTGCACGTAACGCAGTTTGGGGAAGTTCATCCTGGCCAGCTTGGACTTGCGCAGCAGGATCTGGAAGTGGCTGGGCACCCCGGCGAAACCCGTGCAGCCCGTCGCTTGCATCCTCTGCAACACCACCTCTGGATACATGAAGCGCGGGTCCACGACCACGCTGCCTCCGACTCGCAAGTGTGTGTGCAGTAACGACGTGCCGAAGCAATAGTGAAAAGGCAACACCGCCATAATCCGGTCGGACGAAGTCAACGAGAGATACTCGATAATGGAGTCCGTGTTGGCGATGATGTTCCGGTGCGACACCATGACCCCACGCGGCTTGCCTGTGGAACCGGATGTAAACATCAAGGCGGCCAAGTCATCCAGCCCGACCTCGGGCAGCGGAACGAAGCCAGCGTCCCCATTCTGCATGTCAGCCAGGCTGGTCACGCAGGAATGGTTGGGAAGGGTCACCGGCACGTCGGTGATGAGCCGCGTTGTGCCCCACTGGTTGGACAGCTTGGCAGCGATTTTAGATTCCACAAACGCGCACGCGGGCTCGGTGATCCCGAAGATGTACTGCAACTCCTCCGGTGGCGACCCGGGCGGCAAGGGAACGCATACGAGACCCGCCCGAATGATTCCAAGGTAGGCTGCCACCCAGAAGAACTTACTTTCCGCAACAAGAATGGCCCGATCGCCCTTCTTGACGCCCGACTTGACCAGGAAAGCGGCCACGCTCGATGCCGCGATCTGCAGCTGTCCAAAGGTGTACTCTCCGCGCAGCGTCAGCAGCGCGGGAGCCGATTCAGGCTTGTCTTGGAGCAGGTAATCGCAAACGTTCATGGCTCTGTGGTCAAAGATGGCAAGGCGCACAGTTGAGCATCCTCTCGTCACTGCAGCGAGGTCGCCTCGCCCTGAACCGAAGCTTGGTCGGGCGTGGGAACAGGCAGCTTCCTCGCGAGATACGCGCAAATCTTGTTGATGGAGTCGAAATTGTCGGGATTCAACTCCTCATCCGCGACCTCGATCCCATACGTTTCCTCAAGATGAGAGACGAGTTCCAGAATGCCAGTGGAGTCGATGATCCCCTGCTCCAGGAATGAGGCGTCACTGCCGAACCCATCTCCCCGGCCCAGAAGATAATTGGCTACTACGAAACTGCGGACTTCTCCAACATAGTTGGATTGCATATCGAAGGTCCTCGTTGGTGATGTACAAACTGGTGGAGGAGGATTTGGGTCGACAAAATCCCCACCAGTGCCATGTTGTCTTTCACACTGGTGGCTCGGCCCGATGTGAACTTGCCCACGAGCGCCGATACGGATCGAGAGTCGAAAATACCGTCCTGCTCGATTCGATCCGCTGACAGCATGTCGGCAAGATAGCTCGCCGACGCAAAGAAGCTCTTCCCGTCGGGCGCCCGATAAGGTTGCTTGTACCGCTTCCGAATGGAGGGCGGTATTAGCCCATCGCACGCCTGCTTCAAGAGGTATTTCTGGTTGAGAACCTTCATCTTTAAGCGGCTCGGAAGCTTGGCGGCAAATTCCACCACGCGGTAGTCAAGAAACGGATATCGGCCCTCGACCGCGTTTGCCATCGCCATGCGGTCCCCCTGCGACGACAGGATGTAGCCTGGCAACAGGTACCTGGCTTCGAGATATTCCGCGCGATTAAACGGTGTCCAGGACGAATAGGCCGATGGCAGTTCGTCCCCCAGGCAGGACAGGGCGGCCGCTTCCTGTGTTTCCGCACGGACCTCGTCGGAGAAAAACATCTTCAACTTTGCCGTCAACTCCCAGCGCGGCAGGTGGGAGAAAAAGGGGCTGGCCAGGTCCTCAGCCGTGACATGGAAGAAACTCTTCAGGTAGGCTGGGGACTGCCGCTGGATGCCGTCCATGTACGGATAGAGGCGCTTCAGAAGCAGCGGCCGCCACCGTGACGCAGGATTCTTGCCCCAGAAATGGCGGATCTTTGTTTCCTTGAAGATATCGTACCCGCCCAAAATCTCGTCGGCGCCTTCCCCCGTCAGTACTACTTTGAAGCCACTGTCCCTGGCCAGCTTTGAAAGCAGAAGCATTGGTGCCGGCGCGGTGCGAAGAATCGGTTGCTCGCTGTGCCAGACTACCTCCGGGAAGACAGCTGCGATGTCGCGGTACGAACACGGCACGTCGCTGTGCAGCGTATGCAGGAACGTGCTGGCCTCTCGCTGATAGGCGCTCTCATCAAATTCTCTGTCTTCGAAACTCACCGAGAAGGTGCGCAGACGATCCCCCACCAATCGGTGGGTGAGCGCCGTAATCACCGTGGAGTCCAGACCGCCGCTCAGGTAGGCCCCCACGGGCACGTCAGATCTAAGCCGGATGCTGGTCGCATCGAGCAGAAGGTTGAGCAGGTCTTCGGTGAGTTGCTTCTCATGGGTTTCCGATGGCACGTTCTCCGGACTGTAGCTAACGTTCCAGTACTGGTAAGCACGCTGCTCGCCGTGCTGGAGCACCAGCGAATGTCCGGGGGGGAGTTGGCAGATATCCTTGAAGGCGGTACGGGGCGGCAAGGTCACCCAGAAGGTGAAAATCTGATCCAATGCCTGGAGGTCCAGTTCCCTCGGAATATCGGGATCCGCAAATATCGCTTTGATCTCGGAGGCAAACACAAAGCTGTCGTCGGTCCGGGTGTAGAACAGCGGCCGGACTCCGAGTCGGTCACGCGAGAGAAAGAGTCTCTGCTTGGTCGCATCCCAGATCGCGAACGCCCATTGCCCGTTGAGCCGTTCGACGCAGTCCTCGCCCTCCTCTTGATACAGGTGCAGGATGACTTCTGTATCCGACCGCGTGGCAAACTTATGACCTTTCTTGATCAACTCATCCCTAAGCTCGATGTAGTTGAAGATCTCGCCGTTAAACGTGATCCAGAGGGTTCCATCCGCGATGGACATGGGCTGACCGCCACCCTCCAGATCGATGATGCTCAGCCGTGCATGAGCCAGACCCGCGGGACCGTTGCAGAAGAAGCCCGTCGCGTCAGGCCCGCGATGCGCCACCGCCGTGATCATCGTCCGCAGTCGCTCGCGATCCGGCGGGCGATTGTCGGTCTTCACGATTCCTGCTATTCCACACATACGGAGCACCTGAACCGAAATGGCGAGATGGCCGGGGAATTGCCGGCTGTTTTCAAAGAGGAAGTGGTCATTAACCCGAAGAACATCAGCGCGCAAGCGCTACAGCCCGGGGTCGGGTTCCGTCTGGAACACCGGTTCGACACAACGTCTTGCGCAGAACCTCATCCAACACTGCATAAGCGGCTGCATTCAAGTGCGAGCCGTCGCTGGTCGCGAACTCGTCTCGAAGATAGCGTCCGGTTTCGTCTGTGTGGAGAGCCGATTCCAGATCCAGCAGCATGACGCCGTGTTGCTGCGCGTACTGTCGGACCCATTCGTTGTACTCGACGAGGCTCTCTTGCTTGCCTGGGTCTTGCTCCGCGCGCGCCTTGGTTACGGGGACAACCGTAGCTAACATCACCATAATCTGCTTTGCTTGAAACCGGCTTACCCAGTTCTGGATGCTGCTCTTGTAGACTGTCAGATCACCGGGAAAGTACGACGAACATTCCTTGAGAATGACGATGTTGGCCCTGCTGGGCGGGGGCTGGAACAAAGACTTCACGTAGGTCCGGGTCGGGCGGAATTTTCTGCCTGGCCGCATCAGCACCTCATCGACTACCTCCGTCTTGTCGAACTGCCACGCCGGAATTGATTCTGCCGTGAATCCGCCCACCTTCGCCCGAGCCGGCCATTCGGCCAGATGCCACGTCTGTCCTATGGATGCACCAATAAGCACTACGTGAACCGTCTTTGTCGGTCCGCTGATTTGTTGATGTGTTTTGCGTTTCATGACCAATATGAGGATGCCAATTGCGATGATGATGGTGACAACGAGCCAGATCGTTGTTCGCATGCTACCTCCAGTTGCAGTGTGGAGCACACGGTTCCACATGTCTACAGCAACTCAAACTCTGTGGTCGGTAGTCACCGGGAAATGTTCACCGGGCGGGCTACAATTCGTTAGAACTGGTTTCAAAAATCGGTTTTGGGTAGGGCACGGCTTCAGCCGTGCCGCCAAGACCAGCCAAAAATGCGGGCTTTGGCCCCTGAGGGTCAGCTTTCTGAACCCTCGAAAGGATTTTTGAAACCAGTTCTAGCAATCTTAGGCCGCTTCAACCCTCTTTCGGATGGCGTGTTTGAGTCAAAGCGACACCCAAAACAACCGCACGGCGAAAGTCACTGGACCGAAGCCGTATCCGCGACGACCAAAGGGTCAGTTGGTAGCCTGCTTAATTCCCGTACGTGAGCATGCACTTCTGGGTCTTTAACGCTGCTGGCCTGTCAGGCATAATTCCTACAGCGCGGCAGCACTGTGCGGCCTGCCTGATATCGGTCGGGTGTACGAGTCCCCACCGTGTACGCATACAATTGGGAAGTTTCGAGGTCACATGATTAGAATCACATGGACATTCTTTAAGGTCGAGCGTGTCTCGCAGATCGCTTGGGCGTTCTTGCTCGCGCTAACGGCCAGTACGCTGGTATCCGCTCAGTCGAACAGTCCTGCCTTGTTCTATGCCAGCGCCAAAGCTGGGCCGAACCATGGGTGGGCCAACTCTTCCACCAAGGGCGCAGCCATTACCGTCTGGGGCCGGAATTTCGGGACGACTCGTGGGACGAGCTACGTCACCGTGGACGGTGTCAACCTAACCAACGCCTCCGACTACGGGGAGTGGGGAGCGACGACGAACCCGACTACGGCCAAGGGCTTTCAGCGCATTACCTTCTGGCTGAACAGCAGCATGGCGACGGGTGCGACCACGGTTTCGGTCACCGTCGGCGGAGTGACCTCGAACACATTGCCCTTCACCATTGACAACACCGCTTACCAGGGCATTCGCTTCGTTGATACGGTCAATGGTTCTGAGTCCTACGACGGCCAATACCCCGACCACACTCTCGGTGGAAGTCACGGCCCTTGGCTTTACGTTTCACCGGGAAATACCTGGACGAATCATCCCGGCGTGGTAGCTGGTTCATTCATTTACATGCGTGGGGGAACTTATACCAACATCTGTCCGGGTGGAAGCTATCACTGTCCGCGTTCTGCTCCATTCGGAAATGCCGATTCTTCTGGGCCTCCGCT
The DNA here is from genome assembly GCA_049696815.1 of Terriglobales bacterium. Classification (GTDB taxonomy): domain Bacteria; phylum Acidobacteriota; class Terriglobia; order Terriglobales; family Acidobacteriaceae; genus Acidiflorens. The sequence continues at coordinate 18,586 of JBAVUO010000063.1, forward strand.
TGTCTGGTATTCAGGCCCGTTTGACGGTACGGATGCGCTCCGCATCACCGTAACCGAATATCCGGGAGAACACGCCCACTTCCTAGATGCCTCCATCTACGTCCCATCATCCTATTGGACTTTTACCAACTTCACCATAGACGGCGATCTCGCCTATCAGGGTATCGGTGACGGTAATGTTTACATGGCCATTGAATCTGGGAATCCCGTTTACTACTGCACCGGCGTCACCTACGTAAACCACGGAAACCAGATCATCGGCATGTCGTTTATCGGTAATCTCCATATTCCATTCCAAATTTGGGGTATCGGCACCAACATCCTCGCCAACTATATCTCGAACATTCCCACGACTGCTGGCCTGGGAATCCAGGACTCTTATAACTTCTACATTCCATCGACTACCGATACAGTCGTCAAAGACAACGAGATGCATCGGGGAGCGCATTTCAAAGGGCAGATGTACGACGAGAGCCGCTGTAACGGCGGGGCGGACAGCGGTCGTGGCATCGCGAACATGACCTTCGACTCCAATTGGCTCGACATGAACCAATCCGATGTGAGTCCGCAGGTAATTGGCGAGGGCATTATTCTTGGCATGGGTTCGATGGGTTCGTCGGACCCCAACCCATTTCTGACCAACATCACGATCAGCAACAACGTCATCTATCGGACTGACACGGGAACAATCTACGACGCCATCGGCATCGACAATCAAGGTTCTCCCGTCACCATCAACGGCCTGTACATCTACAACAATACGATCTACAACACGAACAATGGGTTTGCCGTCAACTGGTCAGCAGCGTATACGTCGTCGAATGTCTATCTCAAAAACAACATCTTCTCGAATCTGGCCGGCTATCATTCCTATAATTCCTCAAGCCAGATCACTCCGCTCTGGAGCTACAACCTGACCGACAAGGTCCTGAGCACGACTGGGCCTTTCACCAATCAAGGGAACAACGTCAATGCCAATCCAGGTTTCGTGAGCACATCCACGCCGGACTTCCATCTCTCCTCCGCTGGCAGTCCAGCAAACGGCGCAGGCATCACGCTTTCCGGGATCACGCTCGACTACGATGGCTTGACACGGCCCAATCCGCCTGCCATCGGCGCGTATGAGTACGCTGCGGGCTCGGCTCCGGCTCCACCCACTCAGCTCACCGCAACTGTGCACTGATACGGAGCGGAGCAGTTACAAGACCTCCGAGGAGCGGGCGTTCTGGGCTAATAACCGTGCTCCGCTTCGGTCCGCTACAGTCCCGCATTCGATATAGGGGGATGTCGCGCACAAGGTCATCCGCAATATTCCATTCAAAACCGCGTTTGCGGCGGCATCTCGGCGACTCAGTCCTGAACTCTGCGTCTGTTAGACCGTCAGATCACGGGGGAGGAAAGTCTCGTCGAGTACAACGAATGGGCCCGACAGTACGCGCAGGAACACGGGCATCGTGTTGTTGGATCTGAAATCGACCATTCCTGCCCAATGGATGCGCCAATCAGCACTATGTAGACCGTGTTGGTCGACCGCCTAGTCTCTCGACCGGCCATGCGCCTTGGCACCAATGCGGTGATCGCAACCACAATGACGAGGGCAAGAAGCACAAACCAGATGGTCATTCGCATGCTACCTCCGGCTGGAACCGGACTCGAATGCTCCAATCGTCGGGGGGTTCGGCCGGGCCTTGCCGTCGAAATCCTGTGTAACCGACGCTACTTGCGTTCCGGCGCCGACCGCCGGACTGTGGAATTGGAGACGAAAGTTGGCGCTGGATGCAGCAACAAAGAGGGGATTACCGACAACGTTATTACGTTGGTTGCTCACGGCCCCCCTAAAGTTCAAGGCCTTGTCGGTCAGGTTATAGCTCCACGTCGGCGTAAGCCTGCCAGCCGAGGGCGAGTTCCAATGCGTAACGATACCGGAAAAGATGTTGTTGCGAATGTCGATGTTGGAAGCCGTGGCATTAACTGCCTGCGCCGTATCAATCCCGTTGCCTGTATTATAAATCGTGTTGTTATAGATGTAGATGCCGTTTATTATGACACCTGAACCACCAACCGTTTCCTGAGCTATGTAGATGCCGTCGTACACCGGATTCGCGTCGGTGTGGTAGATGATGTTGTTCTTGATAACGATGTTAGTCAGGTAGCCAGTACTCCCCGGAATGTTTTGACCACCCGGCCAGCTGAGCCCTAGCAAGATTCCATCATATTTCGGGTACGGGACAACGTCCGACTGGTTCATATCCAGAAGGTTGGAATCGAAGGTCAGATTGGTGATGCCGCGTCCCACGTCCTGGTAAGCGCCATTCACGAAAGCGCAATTACGCGTCTCGTCGTAAATCTGAATGTTGTATCGCGACCCGCGATGCATCTCGTTGTCCTTGATGAGGGTCTGGTCGCTTGACCCGATGTACAACTGATAATCATGCCCGATTCCAAGCCCCGCCTGAGTAGGGATGTTGCTGAGGTAATTGGCGAGAATCTCAGTTCCGATGCCCCATGCCTGAATGGGGACGTGCATGTTGCCAATAAACGCCATGCCGACAATCCGGTCACCGTGGTTAAAATAAGTGTTCCCGTTGCAGTATCCCTGCTCAAAGCCAATAACCATCGCTATGTAGATGTTGTCGCTGGGGCCGTAGGTCAGGTCGCCGTCCATCGTGAAATTGGCGAAGGTCCAGTAGCTCGACAAATCCCAGATCGAGGCGTTAAAGAAATGCGCGTTCTCACCTGGATACTCCGTCATAGTGATACGTAGAGCGTCTGTGCCGTCCTGCGGACAGTAGTACCAGTTCAAACCCCTACCGTTAGCTGGACACACACTGTTATTGTAAGGTGGATGACCAGCGTCCGCTGCACCTACACACCCCTGCCTCGGATAGTGCCAACCGGCCGATTGCATGTTGGTATAAGTTCCACCGCGCATGTACATGAACGCGCCAGGTCCAGGCCAGCCAGAACGTTTCGTCGTGCAGGAGAATGGATACAGCCAGGGCCCATGCCTTCCGCCCAGGGAGTGATCTGGATATCGTCCGTCATACGATTCCGATCCCTTCACGGGATCGACGAATCGAATCCGACTGGACGCCGTGTTGTCAATCGTAAAAGGAAGCGTGTTGCCCGTTACTCCGCCGACCGTGACAGAAATCGTCGTAGCGCCTAGTGACATGGAACTGTTGAGCCAGAAGGTAATGCGCTGAAACCCTTTCGCGGTCGTCGGATTCGTGGTTGCTCCCCACTCGCCGTAGTCGGAGGCGTTAGTTAGGTTAACTCCTGCCACCGTCACATAGCTCGTCCCGCGAGTAGTCCCGAAATCCCGGCCCCAGATGGTGATCGCGGCGCCCTTGGTGGAAGAGTTTGCCCACCCCTGGTTCGGGCCGGCTTTGGCGCTGGCATAGTACAAGGCAGGCCGGTTCGACTGAGCCGATACCATTGTACTGGCCAGTAGCACCGGGAGGAGGAACACCCAACCGATATGTGAAACGCGCTCAGCTTTCCAAAGTGTCAACCTAATTCTCATCTTAGGACCTCGGGGCTGCCTCGGAAACCGCGTCTACTTAGTGAACTCGGAAACCTATTCCCGCCAACCCCCATAGCTGCCGAGGTGGAGGCGGTGTGTCTAGTTCGCTTGCGCTTTGCTCCGAAGCGCCTCTTCATAAACTCTCAGCGTTTGACCTGCAATCACTTCCCAGCAGAGAGACTCTTGCGCTCGTTTCAGCAACCGGGCGCCAACTTCTTCTCTCAAGTGTTCATCGCCTAACAGGCCAATGATTCGGTCCGCCAGTTGCTCCGGATTATTCTCATCAACCCAGATTCCGGCATCTCCCAGATGGTCGGGCAATCCGGCCTTTCGCGTACATACAACGGGCAACTGGCAGGCGGCTGCGAGCGCGGCCGGAAGCCCTGCGAAACTTCTTGTGTAAGGCAGGACGCATACCAAAGACCGCTGATAAACCTTCATTATTTCCTCGTCTGGGATTTGGTTTAGCCAGACGATGCCGTCCACCATGCCGTTTTCCTTGGCAAGGCGAAGCGCTTCCGGCGGAGTACCGAGCCCATAATGTCCGTGAACCTTCAAAGTGGGCATCGGCGCGGAGATTCGTTGGCGAACAATTGCCATAGCCTTGAAGGCAGTGTCGACTCCCTTGCCCGACATTAGCTTGTGACCTCCGTAGAACACAACTCCTTCTCTTGAATTGGTCTGTTCGCGCGGCGGCATACTCGTGCCGTGCAGAACGACATGAATCTTCTCGGGCCGAACCTTCAGACGAATGAGGTACTGTCTCAGCTCTTCGAAAAGCACAATGATGGCATCCGCACGGTTATAGGTCTCGTTCAGCTCTGGGTACTCGAGTTGGTCAGCGTCCAGTTCGTGAACGGTGACCACCCTAGCGGCCTTGGACGGCAGCTTCAGCCAGGAGAAAACCGCCTTCGATCCGTAAGCGTTGAGCACCTGCTGAAAGTGAACTACCTCGGGATGGTCGAGCATATTCGCATATCTTCGTGCTCGAACATACACGATCGCGCTCCTTGCGGCCCCACGCAATCGGCGCCTCCAGGTCTTCGCGGACCGAAAATCCGAGGGCATGGGCATGTCGAAGTAGGCGCACTGTTGAGCTTGGAAACGCCTGCCAGCTTCCATTGGGTCACCGCAGCCGCAGTTCGACGCGACCCACTGAATTGTGCCTCCGCTTCTTGCCTCAACCGCAGCCTTCAAGGAACTGGCGTACCAACCAAAAGATGTTTTGAACGGACAGCTAATCAAGCTCATCCGCATGACGGTGTTCTCCTTCTTGAAATGCTCACTTCGATTGCACTGTATGAGGAATGTCAGAATGTCGCGTCAAGAACAGGTAAGGCCAAGGCATCACAACCAGCGGTTTATTCGCATTACCATGCAGGGCGGAAAGTTCAGAACGCAGTAGTCAGCTGATCACGAAAGATCGCGAGAAGATGTTTTCTCAGCCGTTCGCGATTGACAGTGACGTTGCGGGAGTTCCACCACGCCGCACCTTCTTCGAGGACAGCGTCGGGGGGGCGTTGTTGCGCCCAGCGTTGCAGACACTTTTCCCGGTACTTCTCCAGGGAGCCGAACTGGCGTGCTGGGACACCCATCACGACAGAATTAGGGGGAACGTCGTTGATCACCACCGATCCAGCAGCAATCACCGAATTGCGTCCGATCCGTACATTCGGGAAGATGACTGCCCGATAACCGATGATGCAGTTGTCCTCAATGACGATTGGCCCGAACACCTGCAGGTCCGGTACTTGATCACGAAACACCCATACCGCACCATCGTGGGTAGCGAACGAGACCTCCGCAGCGATGGCAACGCGGTTCCCAATCTTAACGAGGTACGGTTCGGTTCCAAGTTCAGTCGGAACTATGAAACAGCCGTTACCGACCTGTGCTCCCAATTTTCGGAAGTACTCGGCGATAGTGTAAGGATCGTATTTCCTTAGTTCTAGCGATCTGCGTATCCGCCGGTACATTGCCTGAATCAGTCGTAGCACTGCCATACGCCTTTTTACTCCCGGCCGCCAGGGGCGGTAGCTTGTGACCTGGATAGAATTATCCAAGCGGGCCAACTGCCCTTCACTTCACGCGGATTTGAGATCGTACCGAAGAAGGTACGGCGCTCCGCAACCAAACGCGAGCCTGTTCGGTAAAACCCTGAAGACTGACGGTAAGCCCACCGAGCGTGCGCGGTTTTGCCAAACTGAGGTTAAAATATGAGCTCTTTATCGCCCCGAATTTCTGTTTATACGCTTGGGTTCCACCTAAGAAATCGTACCGTTCAATGCCGCAGTGGATGTAATGTTGCAACATCCTCGCTCGGAGCGCATACCCTACTTTGTCCTTGGCGTACCTAGGGTCAAAACCTTCCTGCAGCAGGTAGACACTATTGCCGTATCGGAAGCAGAACTGCGCTGCAGCAGGCGTGCTGTTCAACTTCAAAATCCAAAACTCGAGCCACCCCCGCCTAAGGAATGCGGCCGCCATGTACTCGTAAAAGCGCCGGCGGTCTGCGGAAGAAAATGAGCCGGGCTTGCCCACCTGCCGCCAACGCCGTTGATGCAACTCGAAGAGCACTGGCAGATAGATCTGCAGGTCGGCCGGGGTGCTGCATCTTACGACTTCGCAGCAGTAACGTGAGAGCAATCGGCGGGGATATCTTGTCAGCAACGGCCGGAACTCGGGGGACAAGCGTTCAAGATATGCCTCCCATGTATGCGGAAGTGGGATATGCCACTGCGGAACACCTGTTACGTTGTGCGGCCAACGGCGACTAGTCACTTCATCAACTAACGGTCTGAACACTCGTGAATTCCTTGGAAGGGTGTCAAAGCGACACACCGCCCAATTCGCTTGCTGTCCTAGCCAGGCGATCACGGCATTGGCTACGGCACGCTCATAACCTTGCTGCACGGGAACATCCAGGTTGTCGGAGTCGCCAGATCCATCTCCTACCAGGCGTAGCCCGTGCAACCTCCCTTCAAACCACTCCCAGAGCAGCTCGCGATAGAGCGGAACGATGCCGACGACGGCACCGCCTTCATCCTTGAATGTCAGCGACATCAGCTCCTTCCCTGCGCCGTATGCCTTCCACCAGGACTCCAACCATTCGGGGGTAGAGAAGATCGTTAGGAGGTGGTTCTCATGCAGGATCGAATTCCAACGAGGGCGGATCTGTTCCATTGCATCCCAGTCGTGATGGATCGACATCTCCAGATCGTAGCGCGCAGGAGCGACACCGCTCCCCTGGGTGAGAGTGCTTGCGCTGGGCCCTGTAACAATCATTGCTTGAACCTTTCGCGCTTTGCCAGCAGACTGCACGCGGTCCCCGAACCGAGGCGCACCCCACAGTGCTCGCTCATTTCGATAGTCGGCTTCAAAGCAGAAAGGAGCTGACCTGCTGATCGGTCGGTGACTTCGCACAAAGGGGGTGGGGATCCGCCGCGGCCAGACTTCACGCCACACATGTGAATCATCGAATCATTCCTAGACCGTCCAACCTTCCTGGAGTCGTCGAACTGCGTGGTACCAGGTTCGGACCGCAGGCAAAATCGAAATGATCATTCTTGCAGACGTGTTCTCCACGGCAAACGCGACAGTCGCGATCCTCCTACGCTCCTTCCATAGCCGGCTCAATTGAGGATGATCAGGCGCCGCGCACGAATCCACCCAATCGATGTCTGCTTGTGCGGTAAAGCGCCGAATGTTGTCCAATTCCAAGAGCGTTCCGGGGGAAAACTTTGCAAACGCTTCATCGAACGCAACCTTAAAACCAAACGATGCGCGACCGGTCCGGAAGATACAGCTCGCTGCAATAGGATGACCTCCCCCCAGGAGTCTTGTCATCATCAATTGATTTCGCCGAAATGCATCTGTTGTTATCCTCTCGAAGAAATGTCGATGGTCGTCGTGGCAAGCCATCGCCGTTCCCTCCCGCCCTTTCCAGCCGCTCGCCTCGAGTGACAGAAAATTCTGAATCCAAGCATCAACCTCTTCGCCAGCTTCCAGCGAGGCATAGGCCACGTCCGCCTGTTCTGCGAGGTGCTTCGACCTCCGAGCCATGGATTTGAGATTGCTCCTGAAAAGCCCGCTGCGAAGATAGTCGTCGGGATGTTCCGGTTTCACAAGGATCGGACGCTGGTAACATCCAGATACAAAACTTTGCCATCGCCGCTCAGCGATACAACGCTCGAGACAGCCCCAAAAAGGGCCGTCCGCAGAGATATACCCAAACTCGCAGATACCCGCATTCTGCATGCACAACCAGTCGCAGAACGCGCTGAGGGCTTCCTGGGCACGGCTCGCTCTGAGCAAAGGCGTGCAGAGAAAACAATAATCATGTTTCCAGAGACGGAAGACCGTCAATGGTAACCCGCGGTAATGAGGTTCCCGCTCCATCGGGAAGAATCCACACAGAGTCCGCGGTTGTGACGCCTCACTCGAATCCGCGTATACCAAGACAAATCGAAGGTCTTGACTGTCGAGGTACCGCACTGCGGGCAAGAGCATCCAAGGCTCATAGAACACATTGGGTTCGAGGGTTTCGGCTAGGAGGTCTTCGATGCAAGGAATGTGCCCTTGCAAGTCGTCCACAGACTCAAGGATGACAACCTGCATTCCAGGCGTTTGCCTGTCGGCCAGCGTAATCATATGTGCGCTACTTCTCAGAGGAACCATCCTGCACGCAAACCTCCGCGGTGTCAGCGGCATACCGCAGGGAGATAACCTCACGCGGAGAGGCCTCCGGTCGGCGGACTGCATTGGCAACCGCAGTATTGCGACCAGATGCGAACCCGAGGAACGTCCTCCGTAGCCAGTGACCGAGAGGAATCAATCCAATCCAGGCGTCCCCAACCCACGAGTCGTTCGACACCAGGAGAGTCTCGATGACACGTTTTTCTGACCAGATACGGTTAAACATCGGGCTATGCTGGTCCGCGCACGAGTCCATCCACTCGACGTCGGAATCTTTGTGGAGCCGCCGGATATTCTCGACCTCCAGCAAGAGACCAGGCGAATAAGCGGCATATCTTTCGTCAAAGGTGATCATGAATGCAAAACTGCCGCCACGACAGAGGAGGTTGATCTTAAGGGCAATTAGCTTGGAATTGAGGCGGAGACCAATCAGATCGAGTCGCCCCGCTCGCCACGCTGCGTTCATCGCCTCACGAAAGAAGCTACGATGTGCCGGGTCCGCAGAGATGGTGGCACCCCCTCTTCCCTTCCAACCGCTCGCTTCAAGTTCAACAAACTCATCTATCCACTCCCCGGCTTCCTCGGCCACAATTGGCGTCGCGTACTCGACTTTGCCGAGCTGGCGCAGTTTCCTTTCCTTCTTCCCGATATCCTTCCGGTGTTTAGGGCTCACTGTGGTCCTGAGATATGTGTCGGCGGTAAGCGCGCGCTGAAGGAAAGGACGGGTAAAGCGAACGTCCACCAGATTTACGCGCTGATTGGAAGCGGTAGAGTCGACCAGCAACTCATGCAAAACTCCAGCTCCTGAATTCAAACCGAATTCGACGAGTCTCCAATTCGTCGAGTGACTCGCCGACCACTCAAAGAATGCAGCCAGCGTTTCTCGCTCCCTTCCCTGACGCAACAGCGGCGTACACAGGTAGCAAAACTTATGGCGCCAGAGGCGAGCGGTCTTGACCGGAAAGTGGTTATACCGGCTCAAAACCTCGAGCGGGAAAAAGCCGCACAACTGGCCCCGAGGCGTCGAACCCTTGCCGCGAATGAAGAACAGTGACAGGTGCAAGTCCGCACCCCGGGCGAGCCAGCGCATAGCCGGCACGAGCATCCAAGGCTCGTAGAACACGTTGGGTTCAGCCGCAGCGGAGGCCAACTCCTCTAAGTCCGCAAGGAAGGGGCTCAGTTCTGCGATGCTCTGCGCGACAACCACGCTAACATCCTCGGCAAACTGCGCGTGCTTCATGTGGCTCTACTCACGGGACTCTGTCCAAACGATGTCCTATTCGGCGTATTCCACCTTCAGGTTGGCCTCGGTCAGCGACTGGCCACGCGTGCGGACTAGACAGTCGCACATTCTGCCGGACTCGAGGGTCCGGCAAGACCACGAGTTCGAAGAAGTTGGTCATACATTGCCGCCATATCGCCTACAATGCGCTCGGCCGAGAACTTCTCTTCTACGGTGCGCCGTGCAGATCGTCCCAATCTTCTTGCCAGGTCGGCATTGCTTAACAGAGTCAGTAGCCTGTCCGCGGCGCTCTCAGGACTGTCAGTCGGTACCAGGTACCCATTGCTCCCATCGTCGATAACTTCGGAATTCCCGCCAACAGCGGTAACTATGCACGGTAGCCCGCAGGCCATTGCCTCCAGCAGAGAGTTCGACATGCCTTCACTACGAGAAAGGAGACAGAACATCTCACACGAATGCAGCAGTGCCTGTATGTTGCTGCATTCTCCCAGAAAGCGAATGTTGTAAGTAATGTTCAATTCGTCCGTGAGCCTATTCAGCTCTGCGTAATAATCCCGTTCGTGGACAGCTCCAGCAATCAGGAACACGGTCTGGGGGTAATCGTGGCAAACTTGCTTCGCGGCTCGAATCAGTACGTCGATGCCCTTCACGCGCCGAATGTTACTCACGGTAAGGACAAGCCGCGATTCTTCGCTCAGCCCCAACAACTGCCGGAAACCACCGATGGCATTAGCTCCGTTAGCCTTCTGTATCTCGATCCCATTAGGAACCGTGACAACCTTATTCGGATCGAGAGCCTCCGTACGAATCGCCCACTCGCGCACTGCGCTCGAAACGGCTTGCACCTGATCCACAAACGGGTTCAAGAGGCGGTAGGCGAGGCGGTGCTTGGCCGTGCGTAGGATGCCCAGGTCGCGCCGAGCGGACACCAACACCGGGCAACCGCTCAGTTTGGCAAACAATCCTCCCCAAAGGTTTGCCGACTCGAGGAACGTGTGCACGATGTCTACCCTCTCAGTTCGGATGAACCTTCGCAGACTACGGGCGGTTTGGAGCGCTTGCGCGTTCAATACGCCGTCGAACCGAAACTCCATTACCGGCCACGGAGACTCTTTCAGTACCGCCGGGTCAGGCCCGAGGCGAAAAGCACCGATTGTGCAACGGTAACGGTCCCGTGGAAGGAGCCGCGCCGTCCGCAGCAGGGCGCCCTCAGCCCCGGCAATGCCCCAGAGGTGGTCGATGAGGAAAAGAATGTGCGTGCGATTGTCCACCTGCCAGCCACTCACTTTCGTTGCGGACACCCCGGCTCTTTGCGGATCCGGGACAACCGATTACCACACGGCCAGTACTGCATGGATAGCATCGAATTAAAACTACGCCCTTCACGCAGTCCGGTATGGCGGTAGATCTGGGGACCACATTTAGTGGAGGAGGGCCCCGTTAATCCGTTCTTGTCAGTCGAAAACCATATGCCTGGCACGCGGAATCGGCGTGGAGGAGAAAATGATCAAAGAGCACCGCAGCGTAAAGCTTTCCACAGTCCGTGTAGCCCATCCGATAGCATGATCTCAGGGACGGAAAATTGTTCGATTCTACCAAGGATAGAATTCCTTTGTACCCTCGGGCAAAACACGTGGCGAGCATCGTCGTGACACCGATCGGATAAAGCCGCTTTCCGCGATGGTTCGGATGGGTGAAGGCCTTATACATGTAGACATACTGGTCACTAAAATTAACAACTAGGCCGTGCCAGCCGCTATCAGTGGGTTTGGTGGAATACCACTGGTATGCACCTAATACATCTCCATCGACGAAGCCGTAACATTGGTCTCCCTTCGCACTGGCCTGTTCCACAAATGCTTGCGACAGTTCATACTCCGGCGCCTTGGCGTACCTGCTGAGTCGTGCATAGTCGAGAACCATCCCGCGATACCCTGTAGGAGGAGTAAGAAACTCCGGATTCACGGCATCAAGCTTCATGCAGTGTAAAACCTTCAATAACATGACCCGGTTAATACCCCGCAGGCCTACATCCTCGGCTACTTGAAGGATGCCGTGTTGCCTCAAATTCGTTCCGACGCGGCGTATGCCATACGTCATGGTCGATCCTTATTCCTGCAGGAAGCCAATGACCGGCTTGGCGCCGGTTGTGTTCGTTCTCTGCTGTCCCGCCATAACGGCTGAGAGACCATGTTGTCGCAGCAGGTCGTCGTAGAGCAGCGCGAGCCGGCGGACCATGTGTTGCACCGTGAACTTTGACTCAACCACTCGGCGGCCAATCTGACCCATTCGCTTCGCGAGTTTCTTGTCGCGCAAGATAGCGACGATCCGCGCCGCTAACGTGTCGGGTTGTTCGCTTGGAACGAGGAACCCGGTCTCACCATCCACAACAACCTCCGAGTTACCACCAACGTCTGTCGCGACACACGGAAGTCGGCAAGCCATCGCCTCCAGCAGGGCGTTGGACATGCCCTCGCTGCGTGAAGGTAAACAGAACAAGTCTGACGCTTTCAGAAGCGAGCACACGTCGTGGCGCTGTCCCAGAAACCTAACGCCGTCCTCAACCCCAAGGTGTTTGGCGAGGGCGAGGACGTCTTGCCTGTAACTCTTTTCGTATGGGTAATCGCCAATTAGCACGAACAGCGTGTCCGGCAATTGCTTTCGTACGAGAGCAGCCGCGCGTACCAGAATGTCGATACCCTTGACGAATCGTGGGTTCGCAACGGTAATGACGACAGGAGAATCCTGATCCAGACCAAACGCCAAGTTGCGGTCGCCTACTGGCTCAGCGTCGATTACCGCCAAGTCAATGCCATTGTGGACGGTAACCACTCTCTCCGGCGGAAGGTGATCCTGGGAGATACAAACCTCTCGCACCTTGTCGGACACCGCCTGCACTTGGTCGAAGAGTGGGTTCAGAAGGCGATATGGAACCCGATGTTTTCTTGAGCGGAGAATACCCATGTCGCGCCGGCTCGACACGAGGATCGGGCAACCGCTCAAGGTCGCGATCAATCCGCCCCAGAGGTCCGAGGTGGGGAAGAAAGTATGCACAATCTCGACTCGTTCTTTTCGCAGCAGCCGACTAAGCGCCAGGCCATACCGCAACGCAGTCCATCCGTGCATGTTCCGCAAAGGAAAAACATGCACAGGGCAAGGGAACTGTTCAACCACGCCATCTCCCGCCCAGAGAGTTGCCACCGAGCACCTGTAGCGATCTGATGGCAGGAAATTGCACAGTTTCTGAACCGCGCCTTCCGCGCCACCAGCAGTGCTCTGTAGGCGATCAATGAGGTAGAGCACGTGATGCTGGCTTGGACCGAGCGACGATTCTGGACGCTGAGAAAGAGTAATCGGGTCTGTCATTGTGGTTTGAAATCCAAACATGCGACTAGCACGACCTTGCCACGTTACATCACTGACACATTGTCAGCCACATTAGATAGGTTGCGCGACAGGGTCCTTAGGTAGCTCGCACTCCGTGACAACCGCTGCGCCCTCAGTGGCTGCCGTCCCGGTTTGCTCGAGGACCAACGCCCTCGACACAAGGCCGGCGATCACCCACATGTACCCGTTCACTTGAAGGAAAGTCCATCTGTCTCCAAATGAATTGGCGGCTATGGCGCACACGACCCAACCGATAACTCCAAGTCCTAGGGAAGCAAAGAAAGGGTCTCGGGCGCGTCGAAACAGGCGATAGCCTTCCCGCAACATTCGCCCCAGCAGCCAGAGAAGGAGCAATATTCCCACGATGCCGGTCTCCACGAGCACCTTCACAAAGTAGTTGTGGGTATCGGCATAGTACCCTCCATTGACCATCTTATTCAGATGCATGTATTCGTAGGTGTCGAATCCTGTACCGAGCAAGGCATTACCTTTGAAGACTTCCATCGCGTTTCCCCAAAGCGAGAGACGAGTCGCGGAAGAATTATCGAAAGTCCTCGTCTGCGGGTCGTAGGTCATCTCGACGCGCTGTTGGACAGCAGGCGGCACCAGGGTTGTCCACGTCAGCAGGAAAACGACTAACAGGACTAGCAGCTTGCGCTGCCTTAGCAGGCCAATAACGAACCAACCTGCAATAAAAGCTGCGTAGCCTGCCCGCGAGAGGCTGTACATGAGGCAGAGAGACGAGAAGACGGCCAACCCGTAATAAGCCCAACGCAGCCACCTGCGACGTTCAAACGCGGCTAGGGCAAATACGAATGTTGCAGACTGAGCCGCAAAAGCAGCCAGTCCATTTGTCCCGGCGTAGCCCATGCTGCCGCCTTCTGCGTGGAGTTCCTCGCTATACACCGAAAAGTCTCTGTCTGAGACCGTATTCCAGAAGCTCTTGTCCAGTGCCAAGGTGCCGATACACACTACGAGGACCATGGCCTGCATCTGCCGCTTGGTGGGCGCAACGGCCACCGTCAGCAAGAGCAAAGCAGGCATCGCCATGTACTCTTGCCACACCCCAAAACGGCTGTCACCCGGCAGCGGGAACGGTCGACCGAGATAGGGTGAACCTAAGCAGAGCGATATATAGGTAAACACGGCATAAATGGCCAATAACCTCGTCCAGGGCGATTTTGGCAGGATAAGCTGTCCGTCTCGCAACAGCCCCAAGGCAACGCCCAGCAGGGTGATTCCAACGATACTTGCTCCAAGCGGAAAATCATTCGTTCGGTATCGTATGGTCTGCAACGGAATGAGGGGCAATAGGTAAAAGATGCCGACAATCGGTTTCCAGAACACGCTCAGCAAGAAGCTGGCGGCCGCGAACAAATACAGCGCGTGCGGAAGATACCCTTCGAGGCCGAAATTCATGTCAGAGACTCATTACCGTGGATATTGCGTGGTTCTGGCGAGGGGGCCCCCGTTTTTGCGTAGCGCAGCCTGTGCTTCCATTGGCGCAGTAGCGTCGCAATCTGATGGGTCGCACAAGCGATCCTGCTTCTTCCGCGGCGATCGAAGAATCTCACGGTGTACAGCTGACGGCTGCTATTGGTCCACAGCAGTTTGTAGGGCTCATTCCCGCGAAGGAAATCGAATTCGGCGTGGCCGGTCCGAATCGCCGTCTGAATGGCGAAGCTGGTCAGGAGGGTGCCAACGCTAAACCTGCTGTACTCAGAATCCAAGCCGGACTGATAAAAGAAGACCTTCCTCCCGGTTGAAAATGCGTACAAGGCTGCAACGCGCTTGCCTCCGAGTTCCAAAAAGTGAAGTCTGGTTCGGCCCGCCGCGGATAGCGCCTTGAGAGCCGCACGGTGAAACGCTGCAACCTCGGAATTAAGAAATGTGCTCCTGCAGTCGCGCTGGGCAAAGCGAGCACGGTGCAGACGAAGCACGTCGTCAAACGCACCCCCAACTTCCAGCGGTTCTTTAACGACAGTGAATTGGACATCTCCTTGGCGCCCCAGCGCGCGCAAAGAATATCTCAGGTTCTGCCGGAGTTTCGAACTGAGACCGGCGAGGTAGGAGTCCGGATTCTCTGGAAGGCGAACGTAAGGGCATAAAGACGAAAGCGCAACGTGTGCTGTCATGCTGCTACTTTTCATGTTTTCCCGGAATCCCGTAACCGCAATGGAGTCCGCCCCGGTGTCGGACAATTCGATGAAGTCCCACTCGCTCCGATGACCCAGGATAAAGCCGCAAATACAGTCCAGGACTGCGGGCATGCAGGCATCGTCTATGAGGAAGTCCAGGTAATCCGAACCCACGAGCCTGTCTCCGAGAAAGCCAAGCCTGCGGATTCGTAAGGGTCCCCCGCACGACGATATGTACAGAGGCGCCAACCCTACAAGGTACCCACCATCGTCTCGTACAGCGATCACAAATAACTCGTTGCGTCCTCCAAACTGTATCCACCATTCCGACATCCACTCGAAGCTGAGAAACACGTTGTCGCAGCGGATGCGACGGAACAACTCTTTCCATTCCGGTCCAAGACGCTGCAGTTCCTCGCTCGTGCGAACTCGACTCACGAACAACTTGCTGTCGGTTTTAACTAGAGGCGCTGTAGCCATTGACTCGTTATCGCCCTTTTACCGCGGTAGTCCTGTCCAAGGCACCTATCTGGACGTCGAGCTGGAGGTTAGGACTTGCTCATAAACCCGCAACGTCTCACACGCGATGTCGGTCCAGCGCGGCGTGCCGGCGCAACTTGCCTGCAACCGGCCTCCCAGCCGGGCCCGCAGATCGGCGTCGGAAGCTAGCCGTGCGAGGGCGCCAGCCCAGCCGTCAACATCGCCGTACGGCACGAGCAGCGCATTTTTGTCGTTTTGCAGCATTTCTTCGAATGCTGGAAGGGCGGATGCAATCATGGCCTTGCCATAACCCATACCCGTCATCAAAGCCCCGCTTGTGGTAATCGCGGTGTACGGATAGACCAAAATGTCGGCCGCCAGGTGATAAGCCTCCAGCATCTCGACCGAGACAAAACGGAAATCTAGGCGTACAGACGATGCGATGTCCAGCGCCTGGACTTCCTGTGCCACGGCCTCGACCACGTCTTTCTCACCCGTGCCGACAATCACCAGGGTTGCTTGTAACCCTGCTTGGCACGCTGCTTTCCACGCTTTTAGGAGAAAAGAGATGCCTTTGTACGGACGAATAATTCCCTGCCACAGCACAATGCACGCGTCAGGCGAAAGTCCTGTCTTCGCTCGAGCCTGGCGCGGGGTGCAGTCGTGCGCCGGGGAGAATAGCGGACCGTGCGGAACGATCGACACAGTATCCGGTGGCACCTGAAATTCGGCCGCCAACGCTGCTTGTGCGTGTGGGTCATGACAAATAAAGTGATCCACGAGGCGGTAGACCTTTGCGTAGCGGGCCCGGTACCGCTCGCCGTTTTCATGCGGGAGAACATTGTGAACCGTGTAAACGATCTTGCAGCCAAGTCGACGGACGTATTTGAGGAACCAAATTTCGTATGGAAGGTGACGGTCGATGAGCGGCGTGAACTGGACATGAACTATGTCGGGCCGGCTTGACGCGAAGCGCAGGGTGAGAATCGCCAGGTTGAGCAAGTACTCACCAAACTTGAGCGCTCGCCGCAGAATCTTAACCGAGTTCGGCAGTCTGCCGGCAAAGTCGATCAGGCCGCGCTTGCGAGGTACTCCCATTCTTGCAAAGAAGGCCGGGTCGTGACTGTAGATAGTAGCGCCAACAGAAAGATCCACGTTGGGTTGATTCTGCATCGCTGCGCAAAGATATCCAGTGTAGTAGGGAACCGTGGGCAACAGATCCATCACAAAAACGCGAACCGGCCTAACCGTCTCCGCCCGAACGGGGTAAGCGAGCCGTCCAGGATCCGATTGGGAAGCCAGCGACTCCTCGCGCTCTAAGACGTTGGTTCGGACGATCATGGCCAATGTTGACTAGATTCAGTGTAGGAAGTCATTGTGCTGTGGTGCACAAAACAAACCGGTTAGTGCTCAGACCTCAGTCCCGGCTGAACATTAAGCCCGTTGCGGCACCGGCTCCAACGCATACGCAATTACGCAACGCTACTCGCCTTGACTGTGACAGTCTGCAGCGAATGAGCCATACGTGCCATGGCTTCACACGTGTAGATCCATGACAAGGTATCACGGTTGCCGACTCCGTTCGGAAGGCGCGCCTCCCTAAGCAGTGCCGCAAACGCTTGCGGTGCATACCAGTTCCCTGTATGCATGCTGTCAAAGTCAAAACTACCTCCGGGGCGTGTCTCCTCATCAATCCATTCGGTACAAGGATTCCTACGCGGTTCTGGCTCCCTGTATTCTGGGAACATCGTCCTGCCAAGCCAGACCGTACTAGCTTTTCGAACCAACCGTTGAACATCAGCGATGTACTTCGGGACAAACTTGTGTAAGTTTGTGAATCTAACTGGGGCGCAGGGGCACCCCTTCAGCGTCATATAGTTCGCAAAGCGGGGGTGGAGCAGCCAAGCCACGCGACGCTGGAGCCGCGCACCATAGCGCCATCGTGGCGGCGCGGACAAAGCAATGTCTAGCGCATTGATCGAAGAGAAAGGTAGCAGTGGTATATAGCGTTTTACGAAAGCGCTCGAAAAACCGCCGAACAGTCCGGTCATCTTGCGCAAAAAGACCGCATCAAGCTGTGAGGTATTGCGCTCCCCGGGGTAGGCGTCGACGATTTGACCGAGAAAGTCTCGTAGCTGTATTCGCCAGTCGGAATGCCAGTCTTTTGCGAGGAAATCCATTCTCTTAGGACTTGGGTCAAGACGGTACCGGATCAGCTTATCGACCGAGGCTCGCTGACGCTTTCCACGATCGAAAAATTCTTGCACCCAGTAATGGTCCCGATAGCATTCCCCGAGACCGCCGCTAATCGCCACGAACGGTCTCAGGTCAAACCTCGCAAAGAGTTTCTCCTTCACCTGTGCAGTTACCGCGCATGTGAGAGTGTCGATACAACCCTCCGCAAGCAGTAGCGCGGATTCAATTTTCTGTGAACTACAGCGTGCGTCTTCGGCCGGATCGAAGACTTGAAGCGGAAGCCCCTCCTTTTCGCAGATGTGGCGGGCAACAAGCACATCCGGATGAGCAGGCGATCCGGCGACTGTTGACAGGAACGAAATACCGGCGCGAAGCAAGCTGGCGGTGGTAACTCGCGAATCAAAGCCGCCCGTCAAATCGGAGACTACAGCCGCGTCGGGTTCAATCAACGAAACGCAATAACTGGACAACTGCCGGCTGATCTCTGTCGCAGCTTCTGTGAAGCTGACTGCTGGCCGGTCGAAGGCCGGAGCCCAATACCGCCGCACGCTCAGACGACCTTCGCCAATCTCGGCCAAGCTGCCTTCAGCGATACTGTGGATTTCACGAAAGACGGTGTTAGGTGGAAGGCGATGGCCGCATTGATACAGCGAATAACACCCAAACTCGTCAAGCGTCACAGGGCCCATTGCTGCAAGCGCTAGGATCGAGGATGAGATTGCCACAATGCCTTGAGCTGTCGATCGGACGTAGTTGGCATACTGACCCAATGGACTCGGTATCACGACAATCTGGTTCCGAGCCCTGTCGAATGCAACCACAACAAACACACCATCCAGTCGCCTGCTTGCAGCAGACGAGTCCAGCCGCACATCTGCCAGCAGGCGGGGGAGCACCGAATCTGATAACCGCTTTCCCTCATAAGTTGCAGAACCTAAAACGAACACCCATGAACCGTCTCTTGCATTCTTAAAGACAGGAACGAATGACCTATCGGCTGCATCCAGCTTCACACACCAAAAGCGGTCGGTTGTGAGATTAGTGACCTGCAACGAAGTGCTTTCCGGATGCGACCGGCGCAGCGCGGTGCACGCCCGGTAACAAGTGCTTTCAACAAGCGTAGGGTCGATCTGTTCTGGCCAATGTAACAGCAGGAAGCCCGACACAGTGATGTACCTCCTTGCGAAGCGCAATGCCAGTCAAGCGCGATGACTGCGATAGGCGGGGGAGAGCTGCTTTCTCTAAGAGTGCGATATCAGAGTGGACAAATCCTGTGTTTTGTTCGAGTGCGACGGTACGGAAGAGTGACCACCCCAGCTCTGCTCACTCTCGAACCGCTTGGTAGTTTAATGCTCCCTCGTCGCAAGTTGTAAAGATCGGGGCGCTTCCAGATGGACTGTCATCTATGCAATAACAGTGACAGCGCAACGAGCACAGGGATTCGTCAAGCCATTGTTCACTGACTGTCAGCGGCACGTCCCAGACTTTGATATGACAGTTGACCGGATGTGTTCAAGCATCCGTCCTGCAAGTGGCCCTTTGCCTCCCGGGCGTTGATCGTGCGAGAGCGGCCCGCGGCGGCCTTTCCCATCGCGCGCCACGCGAGCCAAAATGCCACGTATTCGAAGAGGAGGGGCGAGAACCGGCCGCGGAACCCCGTTACGGTGGTTTCGCACATATACGACCTCGGAATAGCCAAATTGTCAGATGCCGATGTCCATGCGCCTCTGTCTAATGTTACGGCCCTAGTGAACTTCACTTTGGCCGCCATGCTTTTCGTTTCGGATGACCAATCCCCATTTGGATAGGCGAGCGACGTGCACGGCCGGCCGAGCAATTCCTCAATGGCCGACTTCGATTGCCTCAGTTCCGCTTCAGCTAGGTCAGATGGGACACTCGTCAGGATCTGGTGAGTATGTGTGTGAGATCCAAAGCCTACGCCGGCCTTGTCCATTTCAATAATCTCAGCAGACGATAGTACTTGATCGCCAATCAACGGTTGTGGCAGTGCATGGCGCTGAATGGCCTGCTCCCGGAGGCTCGCAAGATATCGCTCGCGCTCGTCGGTTGGGAAGTGCTTGAGCTCTTCGATAGTCGCTGGGATTGCGCTATTTCCATCGCCAGTTTGCAACACTCGCAGGAAAGAGCATGCGCGTTCCGGCCAGAAGGGTGCTGTTTGTCCTGAAACTCCAGGGCAAATGAAAACGGTGAACGGTAGCCCGCTAGCACGAGCGATGGGAAACACAATGGTGTAGTTGTCGCGCCAGCCATCGTCAAAAGTAAAGACGACCTTTATCTTCTGAGAACGGGTGCCCGGCATTGCATCGTCTAAGCCGACGGGTTCAAAGTTGCGCATTACATACGCGACCAGGTCGCGAAAAGTGCGTTCGCGAACGAGAATCCCCGGCAAGCTATTCGTTGTCGCGAACGAATCGTCGTCGAGCACGCGATGGAAGGCCAACGTGATGATGCCCCCCCTCTTGCGCACTTCTCGCTTCGCCCACCACAAACATCCGCTCCAGGCCAGGAAGCTAACATATGTGCATCTGGCGAGCAAACGCAAGTGTCTTAGCATTGAGTTCACGGGAACCTTGTTAGGGAGGCGGATTGCTTTGCGAGAATCATGCGTCGGATTTCAAAGTGGTTCTGCGCCTGCCATACGCAGGCGGCGTTCCTGCAACCAACGAACTGCCCATCGCACGGCGTCACGGACACGGCGATCCAGAGCATAGAGGGCAACAACGTAGACGGTGATCACCACAGCGGACTTGCCCAGAAACTCCAGCGCCGGTGCTGCAATTCTGAGCTGCGAGCCCATCGTCCATGCGGCCCCGGCAGCTAGGCCATACTTCGCCAACGACGGCAGATCGATACGCAGCGGGAGGAGGCGGTGGGATGCGTACGCCAGCGAAACGATACACCCAAGGTAGCTCAACAGCGTGGCAACGGCACCGCCCATCAAGCCCATTCGCGGCAGCAGTAGGCAATTCAATCCAATGTTCACTACAGTGGAAATCACGAGCACACCCGCCATCAGTAGCGTCCGTTTGTGGATGAGCAGCCCAGCGGCGACGAACACGTGTGCCGCGTAGATGACAAGCGCGGCGAAGATCACCGGGACCAATCGGTCGGCCCCCGCGTACTTGGATGACGCCAACAGAATCATCACCGCATGCCCAGATGCCGCGACGGCGGCCAGGACGCCCACGGCGGCCATGATAAACACGTCAAGCGCGACCGTAAGGAAAGCTGAGGTCTTTTCCGCTCCGTCCGATGTCCATATTCTCATGTAGATTGGTATCAGGGCGAGGCCAAGGGGAGTCACTAAGAGTTCGTTCACATTGCGAGCCAATCCGTAGGCCACTGCGTAGAACCCCAAGGCCTCAGTGCCCAAATAGTGGCGGACTAAGAAGCGATCAGTGGATCCGAGAATGGCAAAGGCAAATTCATAAACGATAAGAGGTGCGCCATAAGCAACGGCTGCACGGAACAGGTCAAGTTTGAAACAGCTCGGGGCAAGCACCCCGCGCAGCAGTAGCCACGCCGTGAGCCCGGCAACCATTACTGTCTCCACCCCCACGGTCCCCACGAAGTAAGTCCGCGCTGTGTGGCCTATCCAGGGCAGCAGGGCGCAAACCGCGGCAACAGTCGCCGCCTTCGTCGCCACCGAGGTTACGTTAAAAGCCTTCGTCCGCTCCTCGATGCGCAGGAATCCCCAGAGTGCGGAACCCATGGCACGAAGCAGGGCCAGACCCACCAGCAAGTACATCAGGTTGGCGAGTGGCCCGACGTTCACAATCCTTGGGAAGAGTGCAGCACCGAGAAGACACAGCGACAGGACGGTGCCTGACGTACCCAGCATTCCGAAAAATAAGGTCGAGTAGTACCTGCGAGCGGACTGTACATCGTCGGCGAACTCCGATCGATTGTAGAAGCGCAAAGAGGCGTTCTGAATGCCAGCCTTGGAGGCTACTGTTAGCAGCAGGAGCACTCGTTCCGCCAGATCCATGATTCCATATTCGCTGACCGACAATACACGCGTTAGGATCGGGAACGATACCAGCCCGATCGCAAGCTTCGCGAGCAGTCCCGCCATGTAGTGCGACGATTCATGCGCCAAGGTTCTTAGCTCATCACCGACTAAGCGTGATGGAACTGCAGGTTGCGCGGTATCCACCTTTGGTTCTACTGAAGGTAAGGGCGTAAGCAGACCGTCGCCTGCTTTCCAGACGGTGCCATCAGGAATGCTGTTTGATGCCATGAAAAACCCGGTAAGAAATGCTCCCGACTATCCGGTAACCATCGTGCTGCTGCAGGGGAAGCTACCTGCTGAGCTTAGTCACGACTGCGGGTACAGAGGGTACTGCCGCTCGATGATTTCGGAAGGTAACTAATCCGACTGCAAAGCCCAATCCGTACGACAGGTGATATGTAGCGAACACCGCAGGCAGGTACGGGAGAATCTTCCATTCGCGCTTCAGTGCCGTACAAATCGCCGCTGCCACGCATGCACCTGAGTAAACGACTGCCATTACCAGCCAAAGGACGGCAGCATCGGTGACCAATTCTTGTGAGTGCATGGCCTTGGTAATGGCCATTACCGCCAGGAATACAAAGTTCAAAAGCAGGCAAACGACAGGAACCAGGTGTCGCCAAGACGCGGGGAGCCGATGCTTGCGAATCACGGCGACTTTCCAGAATCCATATTGGAAGTATTGATGGAACAGTTTCGACAGATTTGACCTTGGCGAATACCAAGACACGATCGATGGATCCTGCCAGATCCTTCCGCCAGCCCGGAGTAGCCTGAGGTTCAGTTCGTCGTCTTGATTGCGGACTAGAGCCTCGTCAAACAGCCCAATACTTTCCAGTACCGACTTACGCCAGCATCCATAAGGAACGGTATCGACCCATCCCTGGTGATTGACATCATGGAACTTGGCGCCGCCGGTTGAGAAGCGCGAATGGAATGCGGCTGCAACTGCACGCCCGAGGACGCTGCAGGCGCGGGTTCTCGCCGGGCCACCAACATTATCAGCGCCGGTGCGCTCCATTAGCTCCACGCAGGTGCGGCAATAGTCCGAAGCATATTGGGTATGGCCATCCATTCGAATAATCAAGTCGCCCTGGGCGACCCGGATGGCGGCATTCAGTCCGGTGGAAACGATCCGGCCTGGGTTATCCACGATGCGCAGGCACGAATAACGGGCACTGTACTCCTCCAGAATGTCGCGCGTGCCGTCATCACTCATGCCATCCGCGATGATCGCTTCGAACGACCCGCCAAGGTCTTGCAAGATAATCGACTCCAACAGGTCGCGAATGTCATCTTTCTCATTCCGGCATGCGACGATAATCGAGACACGCAATGAACGGTCATCCGGCATTTAATCCACTCCCCACGCCATCTCTCTCTTCCTAGAGGCCTCGCGGATGTCTGAAACCAACCGATATAACTCGAGATACCGCATGGCCATGGTGTCGGCGGAGAAATGCTCTATGGCCCGAGTCCGCCCGTTCTCTCCCAACCGATGAGCCCGTTCAGGATCGTTCAGGATCTGAACCAGGGCGACAGCTAGTCCGTCTATGTCGCCGGGGTCAACCAGCAAGCCTGTGTCGTCAGGAACTACTAAGTTGGGCACGGCGCCCACGCGCGTCGCAATTACCGGCTTGCCGGCGGCCATGGCCTCCAGTACGCACATAGGCATCGCCTCGCAAAGGGACGGCAGCACGAGCAACTCGAGCGAGGCGTATACGCCGGGCATATCCTGCCGCACTCCGGCAAACCTCACTTGATTGCGAATGCCCAGGCTATCCGTGAGCAATTCCCACTCCTTGCGACAAGGACCGTCGCCGACCAACACGAACTTCGTTTCGGGACGAACCCGTAGAACCTTCTGGGCTGCGTGCAACAGGATCTCACCACCCTTGTTGGGCACGAAGCGTCCGACAAATCCAACCAGCGATTCATCGCCGGAGGCGACTTCATGTCGGAAAGTCGGATGCGCTGTTCGGAAACGCTCGATATCCACTCCATTGAAGATCGTCTCCACCTTTTCGGCCCGAATACCCGAGTGCCGAAGAATTGCCGCGATGGGGTCAGATAAAACCACAACGCGGTCGAAGCCCCTCATGCACAAACGATCCAAGGCGGCATATGCCCGCATACTCAACGACCGGCTGGGCCAATTGTGACAGGTAGCGACGAGAGCCACGCGGCGAGGCCACGCGGCGGCACGGGCGTAGAAATCAGCCTTGTATCCGTGCGGGTGCAGGACATCCACGCTGTATTCGTCGAGCAGCTCCCTGATGCGGGTCACAGCGTGCCGGTCGCATCGTCCGGCACACTGCACTATTTCAACCATTAGTCCTTGGTTTCGAGCGCGGTCAGCCACTTCGATGCGGTGAAAGCGCGAGTCGCAGAACACGCCGATAATGCAGCGGCAAGACAAGTTGGTGAGTGACGCCGCCAGGGTCACCAGCATGTTCTCAGCGCCGAAGTAGCCTTCGCTACTGATGAGGAATAAGACGTTGATTTGTTCTTTGATTCGCAAGTCGTTGAGAATCAGACGACGCCTGTTGAGTGTCAGTTAGTGAGTGACAGCAGCGGGGGATGTTGTATTCTGGCCATCCCATCCTGCCAGTCTCGCCATCATCCACCAAAAGGCTTTCGCCTTCATCTTGCAGTTGAAGGGATGAGAGTGTGCACATTCTCCCGGCCACTGTGACCCGTCTAAGTCAGCGCAATCTGCGGCATGCTTCTTGCACCAGGAAGCACACCACGTGCAGCTGTCGGTTGCATCGGAATGGTACTTCCCAGTGGGGTCATGGGTATCAATGTCGTAGAAATCGAATAGCACCTTGTTATGGGTCACAGCATAGTTGCGTAGCATTCGATTGTTCCGCTCCAACTCGGAGCCGCTCCACCGGTCCACATAGACTGCATGCCCTGTCATGTAGATAAACCGCATGCTGGGAAATTCTGCTTCCAGGGCGTTCAGCTTATCGAGATATTGCTGGACCGTTTCCTTGCTGTTGGACCCCATTTCTCCGCACCAGGAAAACATGGAATGACTGTAGAGGCCGCTTCTGGCTGCCGCCCTGGTAGCGTCGAGACCCGCTTGCGTGCTCCAGTAGCCGTCGGGTCCCGTGGAGTAATAGTTGACCCTCACAGCCGGGACGCTCCCAGCTTGCGGCAGCTCCCATCGGCCCACGAGGATTTTGTAGGCTGGATTGACGCGCTCCATCGCAACCGCACCGTACAAGGGCTGTGTTCCGTGGGAAGTCCCGGCGTAATACAAGGCCAACTTCTTGGCAGCTTCAAGCCACTGCGGAGGAATGTGGTCAAAATCTGCCACGGCTTTGTGATCCGCTACGATAGCTCCGGAACTTGACAGTGCAGAGGGAGTCTGCGCGGCGGAGGCCGGCGGCATTGTACTGAATGCTGTGACAGCACCTAGGACTAATGAAATTGATACACGCATAAACGGTTGCTCCTCAGCAAGCCACGAGAAAAGCAAATACCACTGAATGGCCGTGCTGCATGGGTATGGGAACGCCGAATTGCATCAGGCTTCAGAAGTGTTTCGGTAAGCGAAGTTGGCTCTGCCGTCGAGTCAGCCAGTCGAGATCCTCTTCCCGCTATGGTTGCGGGCCGGGGCAACTCTCTTCCGGCCGTAGTCAGCGAGGTACCGGTAGTAGGGGTTGGATTCAATGCTCGCTTCGTTCAGAACGACTCCGGACAAATGGTTGCCCAGCAACTCGATTGCTCGTGTTGTCAACTCCCGGGGCGTGCTCTGGGCGCGGACCACGAGCAGGGTTGCGTCGGCAAGCGTCGCCAACTGAGCGACGTCGATCGCTGGAAGTACGGGAGGCGAGTCGAGC
>JBAVUO010000064.1:0-2587 GCA_049696815.1 Terriglobales bacterium
GTCCGTAGAGACGCAGCTTGCTGCGTCTCCTGCTGTCCGGATCCCGCTACCGCACCACCTGTAGCAGCCATCCTCCCGCGGCCGCGGCCCCGATCAGCCACACCGAGTTCACCCGGAAACGCAGCAGCGCGACCACGCTCAGAGCAAATACAGCGATCGTCATCCGATCCACGATCGCGGCCCTCCCGAGTTGCCAGGTCACCACGGCCATCAGAGCGAGCGAGCCGGCCACCACGCCGTCGAGCGCGGCCGAGATCACCGGCGATCGTCGAATCCGCGGGAGCAGCGGTCCACTCACGGCCACCAGCAAAAATCCCGGCAGAAAAATGCCGGCTGTCGCCAAGATTGCTCCCTGCCATCCTCCCAGGATGTAGCCAATGAAGGTTGCGGTGGTGAATACCGGGCCGGGCGTGAACTGCCCGACCGCCACCGCGTCGATCAACTGCTTCTCGGTCAGCCAGTGCAAGCGCTCGACGAACTCCGACTGCAAGAACGCCAGCAGCACATAGCCGCTGCCAAAGATCACCGACCCGATCTTCAGGAACGACAGAAATAAACGCCATACGCTGAACGGCAGAGCCGTAACCGTGACCGCCGTGGCCAGCGCCGCAGCAAAGAACTTCGGAAGCGCGGCAACCGAAACAGTCACCGGCCTCCGCTTCAGCCATGACCCTGCCGCCGAGATCGCCCCGGCGATAAGCAGCACCACGATCGGGCTGAGTCCGACCAGATTCAGCACCACCGCGAGCCCGGCAATGGCCGCGAGGAAGATCGTCCGCACTCCTGTCCTGGACAGCTTCCACAGCGCCTGAATCACGATCGCAACCACTACTGGCTTGATCGCATACAGCATGCCTGCCACTTGCGGCAGCGCGCCATAGCGCACGTAGGCCCAGGCAATCAGCGAAACCAGGACCGCAGCCGGAAGCAGGAAGCACGTGCCGGCGACGATCAGTCCGCGCCAGCCGCGCTTCAGCTGGCCGATGAAGATCGTCATCTCCGTCGAACTGGGACCGGGAATCAGGTTGGCGGCGGCCAGTCGGTCGAGAAATTCCGCTTCCGTGATCCATTGCCGGCGCCGCACGAACTGCTCTTCCATCATGGCGATGTGCGCCGCCGGGCCGCCGAAGGCGATCGTGCCAAATTTCAGGAAGACGAGCGCGATCTCCGCCAGAGACGGCTGCCGGGTTGGGGTCGGATCGGGCAAGCGGGCCAGGCAAGCAAGGTCAGGCAACCGACGATTGTATTCCGGGGCGTCGAAGAAGTAGAACCATTAAGCATAGCGTGCCGCACCAAAAGTGGGCCGAGCGATACTCCAGGATTCGCGGAAGCAACAGGAGACACAGCAAGCTGCGTCTCTACTCTCCGCGAATCCACCTCTTTCCCGTGGAGCGTCACGACTGCCTTGGCCGGGCTGTGGGCCGCTTCCCGTGAACCTTTCCGGCGACCCGAGCCGGCGACACAGACCTCACCGTCCGGTGATGCCGGTGCATGGCCACTCGCGGTTGCGAGGAGTGAACCGCGGTTGGTCCGGCCCACGGGTCATACCAGGTGGGATTGACTTCCTGTTGGCCATAGGCCGGGAGCAATGTCGTAACCATCACGCCAAACAGCATTGCCATCCATGCCAGGACTCTGCGTAGCCTGAAATCTCTTGACATTGCATCACCTCCGTGGGGATTGATTTCGACTCGACCGTGATCGCGAGGCGACAAAATCATGGTTGCGATCTTGCACCCGCTTGCAGGAAGCGTCCATGGAGACGGTCTGAATTGTTATGAAGCAATCTGAAGATTGATCTGATCCGGCCTCCAACGTTGTCATCCTGAGCGCAGCAGGGGCTTTACGAAGCGAAGTCCCTGCGGAGTCGAAGGACCTCTGCGCCCTCCCCACTCAAGCCAAAGTCGGGCTTGAGTGGGCCACCCGTCGTTCTTCTCCGCGCCTAAGACGCGTCGGGGAATTCTCCCCGCTCAATTGAAAGCATCACAGAGAACCGCCGCGGGCAGTCAGGCCCGGTGGAGATTGAGTCGCAGTGGACGGCGCGGAAGAGGGAGCGAGCCGGAATCCTTCCGACGGTGCGGGTGCGCCCGGCGGCAGAACTCCCGCAGCCGGTGGTTTCCCGAGTGCTGCCGGGGCGCTCGTCTTCGTTTCCTCTTCCTGCGCTTCTTCGTCTTCGGTGAACTCTTCCTTGTACCAGGCGTCATCGCCGAGCGAAGTGTCGGGGACGCCGCTACGATCGATCACGACCTCCTGAGGTTGGGGTTCGAACTTGGTACGTCTGAGATTGCCAGAGGCGGTCTGCAGAGCGTAGAGGAGCAGGGCGGCCTTTTTCTGGTCGATTTGATTGGTGAGGAGGAGGTACATGACCCGCATGAGCGCAACCTGGATGGAGTTGGCATCTTCGAGCAGGGGTAGATCGAGTGAGAAGCAGGAGGTGGCATTGGGGGTAACGCCACGCTGATGCCACTGGTGATGGAAGTAACAGAACTTACGACGCTTGAGAGCCGGGGAACCGCACTGGATTCCGTTGACCTTGATGTGCTGACAGCGAGCAATATTGCCAGGGTAGATAAACTCCGAACAACGC